>NZ_JAUOEO010000001.1:3793181-4411363 GCF_030540825.1 Flavivirga spongiicola | reverse complement strand
TAAGGTCTTATTATTAGAAATATCCCCTTTAATTGCATTAGTTTTAATAAAAAAACCGCTTTTATTTTTACCAGAATTAGAGCCACAAGAAATAATTAATCCGCCTAAAAATATGATTAATAGATATTTAAAAGTATTCATTGTTTATTTTTAATTTGAAGCAAGATATTTATTTAAAATCAGTTTAAAAAATCATTGTGAAAATTTTAAAAGATTGTATCTTTGCACTCGGCAAGTCCTACACAACCAGCTCCTGTTGAATCCTCCAGGTCGGGAACGAAGCAAAGGTAAATGGTCGTAGCGGTGTGATGTAGGTAGCTTGCCTTTTTTTGTGCAATAAACTTAAATCTTGAAAGCTTTAGCGAATCAAGATTTTTTAGTTTAATGTATTCCCATGCAGATGGGAATCTTTTAATTTTAATTGTATTTTTGATACTTCTATTATTTTAAAATATATGTCTAAAGTTGTTTTAATCACAGGCGGTTCTTCAGGAATCGGGAAATCTATTGGAGAATATTTAATTCAAAAAAACTATATAGTTTATGGTACTAGTAGAAATCCAGATAGGTATGAAAACAGCAAGTTCCCTATTTTAGCATTAGATGTTAAAGAGAATGCGACCATATTAAAAACGGTTAATACTATTATAGAAAAAGAGGGTAAGTTAGATGTTGTTATAAATAACGCAGGAGCTGGTATCACTGGACCTATTGAGGAAATACCAGAAGCAGAAATCAAGAATAATTTTGAAACTAATTTTTTTGGTCCCATTAATGTTATTAAAGCGGTATTACCACAAATGCGCGCACAACAATCTGGATTAATTATAAATGTAACTTCTATTGCAGGCTATATGGGATTGCCATATCGTGGTGTTTATAGTGCGAGTAAAGGTGCTTTAGAGCTTTTAACAGAAGCTTTTAGAATGGAACTTAAAGGTTTTAATGTTAAAATGACCAATGTCGCACCTGGTGATTTTGCGACAAATATTGCTGCAGGTCGTTATCATGCTCCACTTCTTGAAATGTCTCCTTATAAGAAATCATACGGAGATTCATTAAATTTAATGGATGCCCATGTAGATAATGGAAGTAATCCAAACCTAATGGCACAAGCTATACATAAAATTATAAATACAAGCAACCCGAAGGTGCATTATAAGGTAGGAGAGTTTATGCAAAAGTTCTCAATTGTTTTAAAAAGAATATTACCAGATAAGGTTTATGAAAAGCTATTAATGAATCATTATAAACTTTAACCCGCATAATACAGGTCTAAAATATTTTCGGCATATTATTTGATAATTATTGTTTCTAAACTTAAAATGATGAAACGATATTTACTTATAATTCTTTTAATTTCTCTTTTTTCTTTTAATGGTTGTGATGATGTATTAGATTGTATTATCAATGTAAGACCAGAATTACATGCAAAAACCTTAGCGATTGGATTTGTTGATGAGTATTATTCAGATAATATAACTGCGGAAATTAAGAACGAAGTACATGATAATGATTATGACTATTATTTCGATGTTTCGGGTAGGTTACCAGAAGGGATAGATGTTTTTTATAATAGACATAGAGAGGTCATATTTAAAGGGGTTCCAAAAGAATCTGGTCGATTTTCTTTTAAAGTATTTTTAGAGGTCATACCTCACGATGATGAATTTGGAAACATTAATGGACCATTATGTAGTGATAATACTTCTAAAACATACGTTCTAGCTATTAAATAGAAGATTTTTGTTATCTATTTATTAAATCTAAAAGTTGTTTCTCGAATTTTATAGAAAAAATATTAGTATGATTATTTACTATTTTTTTGTTTTTATCTATTATTAAAGCCTTTGTCATTGGATGAATAACAAAAGTTTTAGCTGCTTTTTTCGGGTTTTTAAATACATATTCATTTTTAAAAACGAATTTATTTCTTTTTAATGATTTTTTTGTTTTTTCTAATCCATAATTGTCAATATTAATAGTAATGAACACAACTTCTGGATATTTTATCTTTAGTTCTTTTATCTTTTTATGATTGTCTTTAAAATGTTTATGGAATGTATGAGACCAAAAACTTATAACGGTAGTAGCGTCTATAATTGAATTGATATCTAATTCAACATTATCATAGTCAATAAGTTTAATATTAGGTAAGCTAGAACCGTTTTTTAAATTATTTAGTGAATTTGTGAAGCTTATCATTTTCTCTTTGCCTTTTTCACTTTTGGTTTTATCTAAATAAGATTTTAAAACGATATTGTTGTTTTCTATATTTTTATTTTTTGATATATAATTTATTGCAAACTCATAAAGCAATTCATCTTTAACAGAGGTATTTGTTACCAAACTATCAATAAGCTTTAATCTATCCAGATTATAGCATAGTGAATATCTATCGAAGTGTTTGTCATCAGAATGAGCACTATGCTCTTTTAAGGAAATATTACTAAAACTATGCTCTAAAAATTTATTATATTTATAGTAATGAACAGAAAAGTCATCATTATAATTAATATTTTTTCTGTAATCGTAAAAATCCTCTGGAAGCGATTTTAAGACGGCATTTTTATTCTTACCATAATGTACAAATGGATACACTTCTTTACTTGAATAATAGTTATAATCTATATTCGCTTGTGCAATTTTTTCAAATAAAGGAGACGTCTCATATTTACTTATAAAAGTCTTATATTTTTTAACCTTTATTGTTTTTAATGAATCTATATGGTTTTGGTAGACGGTTGGGGTTAATTGACAAAGTCTAAGTATATATTTCTCTTCAATTTCGTTTTCTAAAAACTCATTTATTAAATAATTATTTTTTTTAGCTCCTTTACCAGTGAAAACAAGTGATTCATCAAAATCTAAAGTATTCAATCTAAAAAGAATACTGTCTTGAGGTTCTAATAATATCATTTGATATTCATCACCATGTCTAAATGAATATAAACCTTCTTTTAAATCATGAACTTTATATAAAAACCTATTTCTGCCGTCAAGTTTAATAGTGTCAATGGCTACTTCGGACTTTAATAATACTACATAATTAGTGGTTGGATTAATAATTTCTCCACCAATATATGCGTAATTAATTTCCATACCACTTTTATCCTCTTTACAACTTAAAAGTGCTAATAATGTTAATATTATTGAAAAGTATAACTTCATAAAAATCCCCTAATAGTATTTAATCAATACAAATTACTATACAAAAATATGCGTTGTATTTATAAACTGCTGTTAATGCGTTGTTAAATATTGTTATAGCTAGAAAAAACGAATCTTTTTTATTGAAGTAGTTTAAAAAGAGCACATCTAAGTTTCTTTGTGCCATTTGAATTTTCTACTTTTGCAAAAACTTACAATTAAGGTCTATGTCAAGGAGTAAACCGTATCAATTTGTGAGTTTGTAAAGACTTATTTAATAAAATAAAAATATCTGAGTAAATTAAAACGACTTTTATGCTATCAGTATCAAATCTTTCAGTTCAATTTGGAAAACGTATTCTTTTTGATGAAGTAAATACAACCTTTAATAATGGTAATTGTTACGGAATTATTGGTGCCAATGGTTCTGGAAAATCTACATTTTTAAAGATTCTTTCTGGCAAGCAAGACGCAACATCTGGTCATGTTTCTTTAGAATCTGGAAAACGTATGTCTGTATTAGAACAAAGTCATAACTTGTATGATGAACATTCTGTTTTGGAGACTGTTTTAATGGGTAATAAGCCTTTGTATAAGATTAAATCTGAAATGGATGCTCTTTATGCAGATTATTCTGATGAAAATGCTGAAAAAATAGGAGAACTTCAGGTACAGTTTGAAGAAATGAATGGATGGAACGCCGATAGTGATGCGGCTGCCATGTTATCTAATTTGGGTATTAAAGAAGAATTTCATTATACCTTAATGAGTGATTTGGACGGTAAACAAAAAGTACGTGTTTTATTAGCACAAGCATTATTTGGTAATCCAGATGTCTTAATTATGGATGAGCCAACAAATGATTTGGATTATGAAACCATTTCATGGCTTGAAAATTTCTTGGCAAATTATGATAATTGTGTCATAGTCGTATCGCATGACCGTCACTTCTTAGATGCTGTATGTACTCATATTTCTGATATTGATTTTGGGAAAATAAACCATTTCTCGGGGAATTATACTTTTTGGTATGAATCATCTCAATTAGCCGCTCGTCAGCGTGCACAGCAAAATAAGAAGGCTGAAGAAAAGAAGAAAGAATTAGAAGAATTTATCAGACGTTTTTCTGCCAACGTGGCAAAAAGCAAGCAGGCTACTAGTAGAAAAAAGATGATTGATAAGTTAAACATTAATGATATAAAACCAACATCACGCCGATATCCTGCTATTATTTTTGAAAGAGATAGAGAAGCGGGGGATCAAATTTTAAATGTTGAAGGTTTAGCAGCATCTGCGGATGGAGAAACCTTATTTAAAGACATAGATTTAAATCTGGCAAAAGGGGATAAAGTAGTTGTTTTTTCTAGGGATTCTAGAGCTACAACGGCATTTTATCAAATATTGAATAATAAAGAAAAGGCTGATGCCGGTAAATTTGCCTGGGGTATTACAACCACGCAATCTTATTTGCCATTAGATAACAGTGAATTTTTTAATAATGATTTAAGCTTAATTGATTGGTTACGTCAGTGGGCACAAACAGAAGAAGAAAGGGAAGAAGTTAATATTAGGGGCTTCTTAGGAAAAATGATTTTTAGTGGGGAAGAGGCCTTTAAAAAATCGTCTGTTTTATCTGGAGGAGAGAAAGTACGCTGTATGTTATCTAGAATGATGATGACGAGAGCCAATGTACTTCAATTGGATGAACCCACAAATCATTTAGACTTAGAGAGTATAACAGCTTTTAATAATTCGTTAAAGAACTTTAAAGGCACCATTTTATTCACTACGCATGATCATGAATTTGCACAAACTGTAGCTAATAGAGTAGTGGAATTAACACCAAATGGTGTTATCGATAGATATACAACATTTGATGAATATATGCAGGACTCTAAAATTAAGGAATTACGTAATAAAATGTATGCTGTTTCTGTTTAGCTAGCGAGTATACTTAAACTTAGCGCATGATAACGTTGCCATTGATATTGAGTTTTATCTTTTTTATTCTGGGAATTATTCATTTAAATTGGGTGATAGGTGGCACATTTGGATTTGCTGAATCCTTACCTACAAAAGAAACAGGAGAACGCGTGTTAAATCCAAAAAAGTTGGATAGTGCTATCGTTGGATTATGCCTGATGTGTTTTTCCTTTTTTTATTTAATAAAAGCTGATCTTATAAGATTTGATCTACCAAGTTGGGTTTTGAAATATGGAAGTTGGTTAATTCCAACTGTATTTATTCTAAGGTCGGTTGGCGAATTTAAATATATAGGCTTTTTTAAAAAAATAAAGCATACAGCCTTTGGACAGTTAGACACTAAAGTCTACTCGCCTTTATGCTTTTTTATTGGTATAATAGGGATTTTAATGCAAATATTAAAATAAGCTTCCTTTTCTTTAATTTTTATGCTTGTGATTCAGAAGTTATGTTTTGAACAATAAGTACAGCTCTATCAAGCTCATCTTTATTTACAAAAACCTCTTGAAACCCTGGAACGATACCACCTCCAAAACCAGCTAAACGAGCAGATTCGGTTGCATCTTTAACAATGGCATTGATATTAATAGATTTTAACTCATTAGTAATACGTTGAACAATTATAAAATCCCCAGTAAATATTTTTATATAATTTGAATCTGTCATAGATATATCGGTTTTATGAGTTCTATTAAATATACGAAATTTTAATTATACCAAATAGATTTTAAAATAGTGCTAAAATAGTTTAGAATATAGCGTGCACATATTTCGTAATAAAACAGAACCGTAGCTTAAGCTATGCTTAGATTTTATTACGAAATATGTGTGCGATAGAAATGAATTATTAGCGTTATTTTAAAGTTTATTTGGTATTACATAAAATTAGAAGAACTGTTGGGGTATATTTCCGAACTGTTTTAAGTATTAATGCCATATAAAAAGAAGTCTTTACAAATCAGATTTGGTAAGAATTTAAATCTTTTATTTGTAAATATTAGTGTTATATTTTTGATGTAAATACGTTATTTATTGTTGTATATTTTCCTTGTTTATGTGTAAGATAGGTAAACGTTTTTAATGAAACTATTGTGGTTTAACGTATTTGTAATCAGTTAGTTGTAGATTGTTTCATTTTTATGTATACTTGCCCTTCCCTAATTAAACCAAAACCTAAAATGAAAAAACCTACTCTAACCTTTATTCTTTTTTGTTTTATTTCTATTGCTTACACTCAAGTTGGTATTGGCACTATAACATCAGGTAGTTCGTTAGTATCAGATATTGATAGTGTAAATAGTAATAATGTAGTCCTACCAACCGTCATTATTTCTAATAATTCCTTAGAAATTAATGCTTCAAGTGATAGTCAATGGCTTAATGTACCGGATTTGACTACTACGTTTACAGTTTCAGAAAATAAAATTGTAAAAATAGATTGGACCTTGTTTGCAGGTCAGGCTAATTCATCATCATCTTCTGGTTTTGCACAGATGTTTACTATTCTTGAAGTTAATGGTGTTAATGATGTGGCATCCTCTAATTATTTTCCTATGATTCATAATCCAGGAGGTAGTAACTATAGACTTTTAATGAATGCTTCTAAATTTTCGCATGCTATTAATCTGGATGCAGGAACTTATACTGTTCGGGTGAAAGTTTTGGCAGCTTCATTTTTAGGATCAACAAATAGTGTAGAAATTGGTTCTTATATTGATAATTGGGTAGGAGCTGGTAATATGACAGCACAAGAGAAGCTAAATGCAGCATCAAATAAGTTATTGATTACTTTTTAGTATTATAGGCGAATAATGCTTAAGAGCGACGTAGTAATTATCATTAATATAAGCCAAACTTGTTCCTCCCTTTTGAAAACTGCCGTGTGTACACATCTTTAAAAAAGACACGAATACCACAGATTTTCACTAATTAATCTGTCTATCGACAGATTTCAAACCTGTACAGTTAGGGATTTGTGTACATGTTGGGTCCAATCTACGCCATAAAGTATTAGATTCGTGTGAATTTGTGTCATTCGTGTCCAGTATTTAGTTTTAACTTTCTAAACCTTTTATCTCAACTCAGAAAAGCTATTTTAAGAGATCTTATGATATGCTTTTGAGGTCATGTAACCGCACGTTGTAGAATAATATTGAGAACAAAACAGTTAAAATACACCTATAATCCCAATTTTATTTCCTGTAAAATGGAGTTTCCAAGAAATACGATTCTTTTCTTTTACAGAATCGTTATAAGCTTTTGTATTGAATAGAAATTTATCTACAGAATCAACAACAGCAATACTTATTACAGTTCCTAAGGCAACATCTGTAAGCCAGTGTACACCTGCAAACAATCTTGAAATAGGAACTATAGAACCTAGTGTATATATACCAACTTTAGACCATACATTGTCAAATTGTTTCGCGATAGCATGAGTCATGGTCATAGATAAAACAGTATGTCCGGATGGAAATGAATGAAATTGAGGTTCTTTCGACCAAAATCGAAATTCTGTGCTTTTATAGCCGTTTTTAGGTCGGACTCTACCGAAAGCAGTTTTGCTAAAGCTTTGTATGAGTCCCGTGGTAAATGAAGATGAAATAATTAATACACTTGTTTTTCTAATCTTTTCATTTTTAGTCAATAAACCAAAACCATACAATCCGGCATTTGCAATAAAATAAACTTGCGGGCTGCCAAATCTGGTGCCTGCTTCCTGAAATACATTTGGCACATAGGGTTCTTGACGAATAAAAAAAGCACTACCTTCATCATCTATAGTAGAAAGTCCAAAGAGCCCCAGACTTATTGCTCCTAAAGTTGTAAAATCTTTCTTTTTCCAATGAAAAGGCCGGGTAAAAGAATGCTTAATACCTAAAAGAGCTTGTTTAGCATCGTAGCCAGCTAATTGAATTACAGAAGCTGTGTCTTTAGTTTTTTTCAAGTGTATTTTCTGTGCGCTCAATTTAAATGAGGCAAAGAATATAAAGGTTAGAAAAAAAACTTTTTGCAATGTCATATTATCGCAGCTCGGCACCAAGCTGCTTTTCAAAATTAGTTTGCAACTTGTTCATTATTTTATCAATTTGCTTATCAGTAAGGGTTTTGTTTTCGTCTTGTAACGTAAAACTAACAGCGTAACTTTTTTTACCTTTTGGCAATTTTTTCCCTTGATAAACATCAAATAAATTGACATTTTTTAATAATTGTTTCTCACTTTGCTTTGCTATTTTATAAATAGATTCAAAAGTGACTTTTTTATCTAATAATAAAGCAAAATCACGACGTACTTCCGGGTATTTGGGAATCGCCTTAAATTTAATCTTGTTATGCTTAACTAAATCCAGAATGGCATCCCAATTAAAATTTGCAAATAATACTTCTTGAGAAATATCAAAATGTTTAAGGATTGGTTTTTTTATTAATCCAAAGTCAACTAATTTAGTTTTTCCCTGGTTAAATTCAAGACCTTCACTAAAAAAGTCATTTTTGACAGGAGTTTCATTAAATCTCGAAATACCTAAGCGTTGAAGTACAGCAATAATGTACCCTTTAATTAAAAAGAAATCACTCTTTTTACTCGTACTATGCCAATTCTCTATGATTTGGTTTCCAGTTACAAAAAGTGATAAATGTTTTAATTCTTCTCTTTTGTCACCAAAACCATGATATGTTTTACCATATTCAAACAACTTTAAATCTGCACGTTTTCTATTAATGTTAAACGATATAGCTTCCAGGCCAGAAAATAATAGAGATTGCCTTAAAATGGACAAATCATTACTTAGAGCGTTTAGTATACTAATATTGTGTTCTTCCTTCAATTGTTCGCTTAAGGCTGTGTAATCCGGAGTCGTTAATGAATTAGAAAGGATTTCATAGAAACCTTGTGAGACCAATTGATTTCCTATGGTATTTTGTATTTTATAATCTTCAAACTTTGATGTTCCCGAAATAGAAGCGTTTAATTTTTTCGTCGTATTGATATTGTTGTATCCATACACACGCAATATTTCTTCAATAATATCAGCTTCTCTTTGTACATCATTTCTATAAGCAGGTACGGTTAAACCTAAACCAGCTTCGGTAACATTGTTTACTTTTATATCTAATGATGATAAAATACGTTTAATAACTTCTTTAGGAATCTCTTCTCCAATTAGTTTTTTAGCGTTCTCAAAGCTTAACCGAACCTCAAAATCTTTAATTTTATTCGGATATAGGTCAATTAAATCGCTGGTAATTTCTCCACCTGCTATTTCTTGAATCAATAAGGTGGCACGTTTTAATGCATATTCTGTAATATTAGGATCAATACCGCGTTCAAATCTAAAAGAAGCATCTGTATTTAATCCGTGTCTTTTAGCAGACTTACGGATGCTAACAGGATTAAAATAAGCACTTTCTAAAAAGATACTGGTTGTAGCTTCGGTAACTCCAGAATCAATACCTCCAAAAACTCCAGCAATACACATCGGTTTTTCGGCATCACAGATCATTAAATCATCTTCGTGTAATTCACGTTCTACACCATCTAAGGTCGTAAACTTTGTTCCTGCAGCTAAAGTTTTTACTTCAACTTTATTACCAGAGATCTTTACAGCATCAAAAGCATGTAATGGCTGTCCTAAATCGTGTAATACATAGTTTGTAGCATCAACGATATTATTTATTGGGCTTAAACCGATCGCTTTTAACCGGTGTTGTAACCAGGCAGGAGATTCTTTAACTTTTAGTCCAGATATAGTAACACCACAGTAGCGAGGTGCCAGATCTTTATTTTTTACATCTATATCAATTTTAAGTGTACGATTATCAATACGAAAAGAACTTACTGATGGTGTGATAAGCTCTAAATTGATATCTTTTTGAACTAAACCAGCTTTTAGGTCACGTGCTGTTCCTAAATGGCTCATAGCATCTGCTCTGTTGGGGGTCAACCCAATTTCGAATACCTGATCGTTTTCTATATCAAAAAGATCGGCAGCTGGTGTTCCCACTTTAACGGCGGCATCTAAAACCATGATGCCATCATGAGATTTCCCTAAGCCTAGCTCATCTTCAGCACAAATCATTCCATGACTTTCTTCACCACGTATTTTGCCTTTTTTTATAGTCCAGGGGTCACCTTCTTCATTATACAAAGTCGTTCCAATAGTAGCAACGGGTACTTTTTGTCCAACACCCACATTTGGTGCACCACAAACTATTTGTAAAGGAGATTCGCCTCCTATATTTACAGTTGTTATTTTTAGTTTATCGGCATTAGGGTGTTTAACACTGGTTAAAACCTTTCCAATAACGACACCTTCCAGTCCTCCTTTAACAGATTGATAGGTTTCAACACCTTCAACTTCAAGCCCCAAATCAGTAAGCAATTCGCTAGTTTGTTCTGGTGTCCACTCGGTTTTTAAAAACTGTTTTAACCAATTGTAAGAAATTTTCATAAAAAATTTACCATTTTAAGAGTGCAAAGATAAAATATTGAAGCTAGCATTCAAATATTGCTTGTAATTTGTGGGCTTAAAAAGTATAATTATTATCTTTTATTTGTTAGTATTAAGTTGTTATTTCGAATAATGTAATTCAAACGATCTTTTATGAAACATCCATAACTAAAAGTTCGATATCCAAGAACAATGATTGTATGGATGCTACATGTGACAAATAAAAAACAATAAATATAAACACATGAAACATATCATCATAACACTATTAACTCTTTTTGTCTTTGCTTGTAAACAGGACATTAAAATAAATAAGCTCAAGACAGGTACATACCGTGCTTTATTAAAAGTAAATGAGACAGCCGATTTACCATTTAATTTTAAGGTGATTTCTGAAAATAAATTACATATTTTAAATGCCGAAGAAGTTATTGAAGTTGATGATGTTACCTATAAAAATGACTCAGTATTTATAAGAATGCCCGTTTTTGAAGGCTATTTAGTTGCTAAAATTGAAAACAATAAGTTGGTGGGGCGTTTTGTGAAAGCAGGCTTAAACAGAGTCATGGGGTTCTCTGCTGAAAAAAACAGGACTCGGTTTGATACCTCAGAAAATGCTAAACATGATATTTCTGGAAATTGGGAGACAGTTTTTAGTCCGGATTCTGATGCCAACAAATACATAGCAAAAGGGATTTTTAGTCAGAATGGGAATATGGTAACAGGAACTTTTAGAACAACCACAGGCGATTATCGCTATTTGGAAGGTGTATTGGATGGAAATCAACTTAAGTTATCAACTTTTGATGGTGCACATGCCTTTTTTTTCTCCGCTATGGTGACCGATAGCTCCATGGTTGGTACATTCTATTCTGGAGATCATTTTCAGGAACCCTTTGTGGCTAAACGTAACAACACTTATGAGTTACCGGATGCCAATACTCTTACCTTTCTAAAAGAAGGTTATGATAAAGTTGAATTTTCATTTCCTGATGAAACTGGAATGATGGTTTCTTTAAACGATGCACGTTTTAAGAATAAGACCGTTTTGGTTCAAATTATGGGTACCTGGTGTCCTAACTGTTTAGATGAAAGTAAGTTTTATTCAGAATTTTATAAAAACAATCGCGATAAGGATATAGAAATAGTAGCTTTGGCTTTTGAGTATGTGAAAACTGAAGATGCTGCTTTTAGTAATATTAAACGCTTAAAAGATAAAACAGGTATTGCATATCCTGTTTTGTTAGCACAATACGGTTCTTCAAGTAAGGTTAAGGCACAAGAGAAGCTACCCATGCTTAACCATGTGTTGTCTTATCCAACTACTATTTTTATTGATAAAAAAAGAGTGGTAAGGAAGATTCATACTGGGTTTAATGGGCCAGCTACTGGAGATAAGTACGTTGCTTTTAGAAAGGAGTTTGAGGCATTTGTTGGTGAGGTGTTGAATGAGTGATTATGGATTTTGTTTAATGATTGGACCTAATTGTGTTTTAACAATGTTTAGGCTTTGTTGATAATTATATTATTAAATATCTTCAAATAATAATTCTTTTCCATCCGCTGCTAATTCATCATATTCTTCTTTATCAACAATTACGATCTCATTTGAAAACCCTTTTATACTCTTGGCTATAACCTTTAAATAATCTCAAGTTTTAATAAGTCTCGATTTTAGTTTATCCTAAAGGAGCGAAGACGAAGTACTCGACCAGATAATTTTTTAAGTATCTGAATTCGTATGATTTGTAATGTTAAAGTTATAGAAGTAATTAAACGAACAACTGGTTTTAGTAGGAAAATATAAACAGTATAAGGGGTTGTATTTAAAAAATCATGCATTTCGTCGATAAAATTTGCATTTCATGGGCTGTAATTGTACGTTTAGAGCATATAATAATTAGCAATTATTTAACATGAAAAATTTTTACATAGTATTTTGGGTCTTTTTTTTGATAATTTACAGTACGAATGCTCAACAGGAAGAAGAAATAATAACTAAGAATGAATGGTTAAAACATTGGACAGATTTCAAACCAAATTTAGCCGATAATAATGAGCCTACACAGATATTAACAGGTGAAATTGCTGAAGATATTCAACTTTATAAAAGAGAAACTTACTTATTGTTAGGACATGTTTTTGTAAAAGAAGGTGTTACTCTTACTATAGAACCTGGCACAGTAATAATTGGAGATCATGAGACAAAAGCATCTTTAACTATTGCCAAAGGAGCAAGCATAATTGCAGACGGTTTAGTAACAGATCCTATTGTTTTTACATCTAATAAAAGTGTTAAAAAACCTGGAGATTGGGGAGGTATAATTTTATTGGGCGATGCTCCCTTAAACAAATTTGGAAGAGCTTCCGTTTCTTCTTTTTATCCAGAATTATCCCCGGAATATTATAAAAACACAAATTATGGAGGTGAAAACGTTACAAGTAATTCTGGTATTTTAAGATTTGTAAGAATAGAATATGCGGGTAAAAAAACATATACAATAAACAGTTTTAGTGGTTTATTATTGGCAGGAGTAGGTAACGAAACAATTGTAGAAAATGTGATGGTAAGTTATTCTGCTGGAGAATCTTTTAAAGTTTGGGGAGGAGAGACCAATTTAAAAAATATGGTTTCTTATAGAGCTAATGGAAGTGATTTTAATCTTAACTTTGGTGCTCAATCTCAGTTACTTAATTCATTAGCTATTAGATTTCCTTATATATCCAACAGCAGAGGCGCAAGATGTTTAGATATAAGGTCTTATGATAAAAAGGATGATATTGATTTTTCTAAAAAGGGTACATCCTTAGTTGCTGAAAATTTAACGTTAGTTAATAATAGTAAGGATTTCGAATTTGATATTCAATCGGGATTGATAAAAGAAGGCGTTTATGTAGGACATAATACTTTGCTCAACATAACTAAAAGCATGATTTCTGGTTTTAAGCCGGCAATTGTTTTAGAAGATGAAATTCAAGTAGATCAACCAAATTTAGAAAAAATTAAGGTTACAGATATGCATTTCAAAAATTGTAGAGGATATGTGTTTTCAAAGAATGATGCTAACAATGCTGCTTTGGAAAATTGGTATGCCAATAAAGAATTTTTAAACATGCTTTCTGTAGGTAATCGTTCAAAAACATTTATTGCTGATGCAAAAAAAGCAGAAATTGAGAATAAAAAGGCAAAAAACAAAGTAATAAATAAGAATATTGCTATACCTTTTGATTTGATTGAACTAAGTCCTATTTTTCCAGGATGCGAAAGAAAGGAAATAGGAGAATCTAAACAATGTTTTCAAAAGAAAATACGATCACATATAGCTAACAATTTTCGCTATCCAGAAGAAGCACTAAGAAATGATATTGAAGGACGTGTATTCATTATGTTTAATATAGATTCTAATGGACATGTTGTTAATGTCAAATCAAGAGGACCGGATAAAAGTTTGGAAGAAGAAGCTGAACGTATGATTAAATTGCTACCAAAAATGCAACCTGGTAAGCAACAAGGGCAAACAGTTAAGGTGTCTTATGGGCTTCCTATTGCTTTTAAAAAGACATTATAGTCTAACTATATAATATTTGTTTTTTTGTGAGAATGTTTTTAATAAACATCTCATGTCATCTTATTTATGTGTCTTAAATATCATCCAGCATTAAATTATAATCATACTGCAAATCTTCATGCAAATTTGAGATGATCTTTTTAGAAAGTAGTATCTGTCGGTTATACATATTCTGTAGTTGAACGCTTCTTTTAATACTAGGCGAGAAGTCTTTTAGTTTCTGACAAAAGTAGAGGAGGAGCTCTACTTCAGTTTCTTTGTTTTGAGAATAACGAATATATTTCTTGACGTTTCTTAAAATTTTCCGAACACTTTTTCTAATATAAAAGTAGCTGTCTCTATTAATTAATTCAAATTCAGCATCGACATAACTTTTTACACTTTCAATATAACCAGACTCATTATGAGATTCGAAGAGTAAATAGGTTAGGAGTTCTTTGTTTTCCTTTTTAAACCTTGATAAACGAAGACAAAGTTCTTGGATCTCTTGTGTTGAAAGCGTATTTAATTCTTGTTTAATCTCTCTTAATGTAACAGCTTTCATGTTAGTTTCCTTTTAATAAGTTAACGCTTACTGTAGCTAATTTGCTATTGGGAAACGTTGTAAAATAGTTAGGGTCTGGATGTAAACCGGCTTCAGTAGCCACTTTATTGAACAGATCAACTTCCAGAATGTATTGATCACTATAGCCATGCGTGGCATCATAGGCTGTGGCTGCTGTTTTACCCAAATTGTTAGCTGTTAATTTGGGATTTATAGTGTGTAATTCTATAATCAATAAACCGAATCGTTCCACATAGCCTTTCCATTTTTGTAAATGTTCTAACAAAGAACTTTCAACTAAATTATTACTAATGCGTTCGCCCTGGTAACTATAAGCTCCAGTTGAATTACTTACGCGCTCTGAAATTTGTTTTGGTGTTTCCCAGATACGATTGTGATCTAAAAAAGTTCTGACGTTCAATAAATCTTTTAAATCAATATTATAGTCTTCTTTTAAATCTTTAGCTAATAAATCTGGTCTACCAATATTACCCCAAATGACCTTTGCCCAAATATCTGCTTTAATTAAGTTACCTCTTGTTACTTTTAAGGCAGCCTGATTAAAATCGGCACCAACAAGCAATAATGGGTATTCATCAAGCATTTTACCTCTTAGAGTTTTGTATTCGATGACATCAAAAATATGTTGGATAAAAGCACCATTACCACAGCCCATGTCTAAAATTCCTTTTGGCTGTTCGTCAATAGGTTTATTGAATAATTCGATAATGATATCATCTATTATTTTAAAGTAAGTAGAGTGTGCACCACCACTTCCCCAAACATTCATTTCTCTATCTACATGTTTTTCTTTTTCGTCTGGTGAGCTAGTTTTTAACACTAAAGGATATCCAAAAATAAGCTCATCTAATTTCATAAATGTTGGTAAATATGAAATGGTAACGCCATATGCACTAGCGCGTTTGGCAAAAAACAATCCTTTATTGGTAAACTGATAAGTATTTTTCTTTTTAGTAAACCAACCTAAATGTGATAAAAAATCAAGTATTTTTTTGAAACTTTCAGGATCTTTATGGTATTCTTCAGCCCTAAAAGAGGCTTCCATAAAGTATTTATGAAAAAAACCATTAAGACCTAATAATACAATTATGGGTGCAGCTATAACACCTTCTATATGCTTTAGAACCTGGTGTTCAATAGAGCCGTCTTTAGCCATAGAAAGACCAAAATTTTGCTCATATTTTACAAATGCTTTTTCTAAGGCATTAAAGGCATCTGCTCCAATACCAGCTTCTGGAAATTTGACAGCGTAGTTCAGTAAATTTACAGCATCAGCATATATTGGTACTAATTTAAAAGCCTTTTCACTTTTAGCATTCGTTTCATAATGGACAGTATTATTAGTATTGTTAATATTCATGTTTAGCCAACCCTGAGAGGATAATACACGCAAACCAACATTGAGGTAGCCTTCGTTTGCATTAAATTCTTTAGCTAGGTTTTCAATACTAGATTTTTTATGATTCAACAAATATTGTAGCACACCATTTTTGTGAAGTGAATAGGCTGTTGTTGCTGTTGCAATACCATCTAAATGTCTAAAAATGGTACCTCTAAATTGTTCTTTATCTAGTTTTGTTAACATACGATAGGTTGTTTGGTATATAAATATAAAAAGAAAAACCTTTCCAATTTGATTAGGAAAGGCTTTTAAAAAATATTTTATTTTTTAGTTTATCGTAATTTAGGAAAATCAGCAGGATTTAATTCATGCATGACGTCGTAAATAGCTTCAAAAATATCCTCGGCAGAGGGTTTTGAGAAATAGTCGCCATCATTTCCGTATGCCGGTCTGTGTGCTTTTGCTGTAAGTGTTTTTGGTTGACTGTCAAGATGCTGATAGGCGTTTTGAGTATTTAATATTTCGTTTAAAATATATGCCGAAGCACCTCCAGGAACATCTTCATCAATGATCATAACACGATTTGTCTTAGCAATACTCTTTACGATATCATGATTTAAGTCAAAAGGCAGTAAAGACTGTACGTCTATAACTTCTGCATCAATACCAATGGATAAAAGATCTTTGGCGGTTTCTTCTACAATACGTAAGGTCGATCCATAAGAAACTAATGTGATATCTGTACCTTCTTTAACGATTTCAACGACGCCAATAGGTGTTTTTATAGTGCTTAGGTTGTTTGGCATTTTTTCTTTTAGCCTATAACCATTAAGGCATTCAATAACTATAGCAGGATCATCACCTTGTAAAAGTGTATTGTAAAAACCAGCAGCTTTAGTCATATTTCTTGGTACCAGAATGTTTACGCCTCTAGCTAAATTTAGAATACCTCCCATTTGAGAGCCAGAGTGCCAAATACCTTCAAGCCTGTGGCCTCTGGTTCTTATTATCAATGGCGCTTTTTGTTTGCCTTTGGTTCTGTAGTGTACGGTTGCTAAATCATCACTAATTATCTGCAATGCATATAAAATATAATCAAGATATTGAATTTCTGCAATAGGTCTTAATCCACGTAATGACATACCTATGCCTTGTCCGATAATAGTGGCTTCTCGTATGCCGGTATCTGCTACACGTAATTCACCATGCTTTTCTTGTAAACCTTCTAAACCTTGATTTACGTCTCCAATATTACCTGTATCTTCTCCGAAAATAAGTGCTTCAGGATAATTGCTGAAAATGGCATCAAAGTTATCACGTAGAATGATACGCGCATCAACTTGAATGGCATCGTTATCGTAAGTCGGTTTTACTTCTTTTATAAGAATGTTCGATCTACCAGTTTCAGAATATAAATGCGAGCTAAAATCAGGCTGTATTTTTTTGAAAATGCTATCAATCCAATCACCAAGTTGTTGCTTTTCTTTAGATGTTTCACTTATAAGAAATCTTAAAGCCTTTCTCGCGCTTGATAGAATGTCCTTTCTGGTCGGTTCATCTATATGCGCTAAGTCTTCTTTAATTTTAGATATGAACACTTTGTTAGGACTAGACGAAGCTACTTGTGTTAATATAGAAATTAATTCTTGTTTCTCTTTTAAAACAGGCTTTAAATAGGTATTCCACGCTTTCTTTTTGGCTTCTCGAACCTCCCTTTTAATGGTTCTTTCAATTTCTGTAAGCGTTTCATTTGTAGCAATCCCACTTTCTATAATCCATTCACGCATTTTTAAGTTGCAATCGTGTTGAGCTTCCCATTCTAAACGTTCAGCATCTTTATACCTTTCATGGGACCCAGAAGTTGAATGACCTTGTGGTTGTGTCAATTCCAATACATGAATGAGTACTGGTACATGCTCGTTTCTGGCAATATTAGAAGCTTCTTGGTAGGTTTCCATAAGATTGGCATAATCCCAACCTTTAACACGTAGTATTTCGTAACCTTTATGCTCGTTATCTCGTTGAAATCCTTTTAAAATTTCCGATATATTCTCTTTAGTTGTTTGGTGTTTTGCATGTACTGAAATGCCATATTCGTCATCCCAAATACTAATAACCATAGGGACTTGTAAAACGCCTGCAGCATTAATAGTTTCAAAAAACAAACCTTCACTCGTACTTGCATTTCCTATAGTACCCCAAGCAACTTCATTTCCATTAATAGAGAAATTAGTTGTATTAATGTTATCAACATTTCTGAAGATTTTTGACGCTTGAGCTAAACCTAACAAACGAGGCATTTGTCCAGCTGTAGGAGAGATGTCTGCACTTGAGTTATATTGTTTTGTGAGATCTTTCCAGTTTCCGTCTTCATTTAAACTATGTGTTACAAAATGACCACCCATTTGACGACCAGCAGACATAGGTTCTAATTCTAAATTTGTATTAGCGTATAGGCCTGCGAAAAATTGTTCAATAGTTAATTCACCAATAGCCATCATGAATGTTTGATCTCTGTAATAACCAGATCTCCAATCTCCTTTTAGAAAGGCTTTGGCCATAGCTAATTGTGGTACTTCTTTACCGTCTCCAAAAATTCCAAACTTAGCTTTACCTGTTAAGACTTCACGTCTACCAAGTAAGCTACATTCACGACTTTTAATAGCTATTTTGAAATCGTTTAGAACTTCTGCTTTAAAATCATCAAATGATATGTCGGTCTTCAAATTTGGAATAGTTTGCATTTAGCTGTGCTTTTTGCTCGTGCAAAAGTAGTTAAAATTTGTCGTTTTCGCAATTATATTAGCGCCTAAATATTTGAGGTATTTATAAAAATAGTCAAAAAAAAGGAATTAAAATGGTGATTATGTAATAAAAATAGGTTAAAAGTGATTATTCACTAATATATTAGTACCATCTTCTTCTAAATAAGCCTAAAAGCACTTGTGGGTCTACGGTAAATTTAAATCTGATTTTTTCATCGTAATTTGGTTGTCCTATTTCCCAACCGAGGTTAGAATATACGGGGAAGTAAATTTCAAAATAATCAGTAACTAAATTAACTCTTACACCAGAATCATATACAAAATGGGGATCATTAAACTTGTTTTTAACAAATCCAATATCACCATAAGCTAATATGTATTTCCATAATGTCGTACTTGCATTAAATGTGGTAATCCATTGGTTTGCAAAAGGTGTTTCTAGTTTGGATTTAAATCCACCTTCGGCATCTATATATTGTTGACTGAAGATCCCAGAAGCCTCAGAACGACCTAAATAAGGAAGATCGAATAAATAATCTGTTGGTCTATCTAACGCAAAACTGAAATAATCTGAAGTTATATCTGTCTTATTTTTTAAAAAAGCACCAGCAAACATGCGTAAATTTAATTGCCTGTTACTTTGAAATAATCGCCTATATTCATAGTTAAAGGACATTTTACTGAACTTTTCTCCAATTTGAAAATCGGCATACCATTTATTAAAGTTTATAAGATTATCATTAGAATTTCGATAGCGGATATTAAAAAGCTTATAGTTTGGTCTAAAAGTGGGGGAGATATTAAGTACATCTTCATCTCTTTTAATATCTAAATATCTAAATTTTAATGTTTGCCTTTTGTTTGAGCGTAAATCGTCATTTCTTCTAAATAACAGTGTTACTGATGGTTTTATTTGTCTAACAAATAGGTCTTCCGCATAGGATGTATAACTTCCAACGATGCCATAGTTGATAGCAAATAGATCGTTGTTGAAATAATGAGTTTTAGATAAAGAAGCTGAGCCTGTTAGGGATCTTGACTTGAAAGCGTATGATGGCTCAATTTTGTATTTAAAAAGCTTTCTTAAAATAGTAGTATTATAGGCTCGCATACCCAAAGTGAGTCCATCATAAATATTATTAAATTCTGCAATAGGCATGAGAAACACCTGATTGTAGTGAGGATCTTCAATATCCTTGAAAAGTCTAAATTGTAATGGTTTGTTATTAAAGAAGAAGCCTTTTAATGATTTCCAATTGTCTCTTAAATTGATTTCCGGAACAATTTTTTCATAATTTAAAACAAGCTTGTCAGCATTGTTTCTAGGTATTGTGAGTGTTTTACTTTTTGTAATGTTTTCTATCCATGTTTTAGAGATAATACTGTCATTATTCAAAGTATATAAAGAAATAGGCATGCTATTATCTCGCTTATTTTTTATGGTAAGCGTTATGGAGTCTTCGGTTTTAAGAACCTTTCTTATTTTGAAATCAATTTTTTTCCGGGTCGTTAGGTAATCTTCAAAAAACCAATCTATGTTTTTGTTTGTTTTGGATTTTAAATAGATTTCAAAGTCTTTGGCTGTTATTTGTTTTAATTTATTGTTGGATAAAAACGATGTTATGCTATTTTCCAATACTTGTTCGTTTATAAAATCGTCTAAATACTTAAGCCCGATACCTGCTTTATATTTGTTGGCAATATTAGTGTTAAACTTAAGCAAAGAGTCTTTTTGCATGGTAAGCGGTTGATCTCTATTAGTTCTTGCAGCAGACATCGCAGCTAGTGTATATTTATCATTATACATCATGTCTGAAATATGAAAAGATTTAACGCCCCAGAAGTCAGCTAAGGCACCGAGAAACTTCATGTTAGGATAGTATTCTTCAACATAATTCATTAAATAATAAATTTGTATACCATCTAACAACCACTGTTCTTTTCTTGGATTTACAAGTAGGGTGTTTTCTAAATAATTGTGTAATGCGATTTTTAATAATTTAAGCTCATATTGAAAATGAATCGGGTAAGTTTTTATAAATTTTGGTAAAAAATTTACACCATAAACGGGATCTTTTACGTTATCAATTTCTGTTAGTAAGAGTTTTTTATGAGGGTATTCTCCAAAGTTTTTTAAGATAAACTTTGTTACCTTTTCTGTAATTAAAACTTTCTCTATGACTTCTAATCCTTCGTCACTTATGTTTGAGACTATAGAAAAATCTTCGGATTGTATGGTATTGAAATTTGAACCTTTACTTAAAAATAGTTTATTGCTGTTTCTATTTTTTCCTTCTAGTTTAATAATTTGTTTATCAGCTAATTGAATCTGTTTACTTAAATTTAATTCTGAAGTTAAAGTGTAATTGTTTGGATGTTCAATTTCCAGTGTGATATCCGATTTAGGGATGAATAAATCATCTAAATTTTGATTGCTATAATATTGCCATTCACCATTATATATAGCTGGCGTTATATACCAATATCTTAAATTTAAATTACCAGAGTCTGTGATACCGTAACTTGTAAATTTAGCATTTGGGATTTGAACGATATATTCTAAATGAATTTTATAAGAATCATTTGGTTTTAATGGGGCTTTTAATTCAACTTTAATAATATCAATTTGGTTTTTTAACTGCTGAAATACTAAATCCTCATTATTCTGTTTGATGGAAGTGATAGCAGAATATCCTCTATCCCCGTTTTTAGCTAAATGAAAATCATTTTTGTATTCATCTGCAATTCGTATAGCTAATGGTGTCTTTTTTGTAGAATAACTATTGCTCCAATCGTTTAAATAAATAGTTTGTAGTTCATCTTGTGTTGTGTTTTGATATTGAATAGTTTGTGATATTTTGATTTGTTTGTTCTCAATATCAAAAACCGCCTTTACATCAATCTTATTTTGACTGAAGCTTGTAAAGCATATTAGGGTAAAAATGATGTAACTAAATAGGCGTAATTTCAATTTATTATAAAACATTTAACGGTTAATAATTCATGTAAGGCGTTACAATATAACAAAATATGGTGGTTTTAAAATTCACCAATGTTTATAGTGCCTAAACATTTAGTCGTAAAAAGGTTGTCATGCTAAAAGTTAGGGCTTAAACCGGATTCTTTATAGAATGCGTCAAGAATGTCTATAACTTCCTCTTCGGTATCTACCAAATGAATTAAATCTAAGTCTTTTGCGCTTACGTTTGAAAATGAATCTAATAAGGTCTTTTTTACCCAATCAAGCAAACCTTCCCAAAAATCTGTACCTACAAGAATAATTGGAAATTTTCCAATTTTATGTGTTTGTATAAGCGTCATGGCTTCAAATAACTCATCTAAAGTACCAAAACCACCAGGCATGACTACAAAACCTTGAGAGTATTTAACAAACATGACTTTACGGACAAAGAAATAATCGAAATCCAAACTTTTATCTGAATCTATATATGGGTTGTCGTGTTGTTCAAAAGGTAAATCAATATTTAAACCTACGGAGGTTCCACCACCTAAGTGAGCCCCTTTATTTCCAGCTTCCATAATTCCAGGACCACCACCAGTAATAACACCATATCCAGCTTCTACAATTCCTTTTGCTACTTTTTCTGCCAGCTTATAGTATCTGTCTTCTGGTTTCGTTCTGGCCGACCCAAAAATAGATACACAGGGGCCTATTTTGCTCATCTTTTCAAAACCATTAACAAACTCGCCCATTATTTTAAAAATGGCCCAAGAATCGTTTGTTTTTATTTCATTCCATCCTTTGTGATGTTGTTCTTTTCTCATATATAAATGTTTATATGGTTATCTGTTTATTCGTGTATTTGAATTTTGTATAAATCTAAACTATTTATCTATTTGATTTACTATTAACTGTTACTGAATACTGCTTACTGAATTTAATTCTCTTTTAAGGAATTTAGCGGTGTAGCTTTTTTTATGCTTAATCACTTCTTCAGGTGATCCTTCAACAATAATTTGGCCACCACCTTGTCCGCCTTCATAGCCTATATCAATAATATGGTCAACGGTTTTTATAACATCTAAATTGTGTTCTATAATGAGTACAGTATTTCCTTTGTCTGCTAGTTTGTTAAGTACAATCATAAGCACTCGTATATCTTCGAAATGTAGACCTGTTGTGGGTTCATCAAGAATATAAAAAGTGTTTCCAGTATCACGCTTGCTTAATTCTGTTGCCAATTTAATGCGTTGTGCTTCCCCACCGGAAAGTGTGGTACTTTGCTGTCCTAGGGTGATATAACCTAAACCAACATCTTTAATGGTTTTTAGTTTATTATAGATTTTAGGAATGTGCTCAAAAAATTTAACAGCTTCGTTAATAGTCATGTTTAATACATCACTAATCGATTTTCCCTTATAACGAATCTCCAGTGTTTCTCTATTAAAACGCTTGCCTTGACAGGTTTCGCATTCAACATATACATCTGGAAGAAAATTCATTTCTATAACTCGTAAACCGCCACCTTGACAAGTTTCACAACGACCTCCCTTTACATTAAAACTAAAACGCCCCGCTTTATAACCACGAATCATGGCTTCCGGAATTTTAGCATATAAAGCTCTAATTTCACTAAAAGTGCCTGTATATGTCACCGGATTACTTCGTGGTGTTCTGCCAATGGGAGATTGGTTGATATCAATCACTTTATCAATATGCTCTAAACCTTTTATACTTTTATATGGCATTGGTTTTTTTACGCCATTAAAATAATGCGCATTTAAAATAGGGTAGAGGGTCTCATTGATTAATGTAGATTTTCCGCTACCAGAAACACCAGTAACTCCTATCATTTTTCCTAAAGGAAGTTTTATAGATACATTTTTTAAATTGTTTCCTGTACAGCCCTTTAGTACTAAAAACTCACCGTTGCCTTGTCTGCGTTTTTTAGGGATTTCAATTTCTTTATTACCGTTTAAATAATCGGCAGTTAAGGTATTATGTGTTTTTAATTCATCAGGGTTACCAATACTAATTATTTCACCACCATGTTTTCCAGCTTTCGGCCCAATATCAATAACATAATCGGCACGTTCGATCATGTCTTTGTCATGCTCTACAACTATAACCGAATTTCCAATATCGCGAAGCGATATTAAGGAGTTAATTAGTTTTTCATTATCACGTTGATGCAAGCCAATGCTAGGTTCATCCAAAATATACAATACGCCAACTAATTGTGAGCCAATTTGAGTTGCCAAACGTATGCGTTGTGCTTCCCCACCAGATAAAGATTTAGAGCTTCTGTTTAGTGATAAATAATTTAATCCTACATCTAATAAAAACTGCAGTCTAGACCTTATTTCTTTTAAAATTTCTTCTGCTATTTTGAGTTGTTTCTCTGATAAATGCTCATGTAAGCTATTAAACCAAGTTGCTAATTCATCAACGTCTGTGTTGGCGAGTTCTGCTATGTTTTTATTATTTATTTTGAAATAAAGTGATTCTTTTTTTAATCTGGAGCCATGACATTCCGGACATTCAATTTTATCCATATATTCTTTTGCCCAGCGTTTTAAAGAGGTGGATTCGGCTGTTCTGTATTGATTTTCAATAAAGTTAGCGACGCCTTCAAAATCTATTTTATAATCTCGGGTAACCCCGAGTGTTTTACTTTCTACGGAAAACTTTTCATTCCCACCATACAAAATCATTTGTTTGGCTTCCTTGGGAATATCTTTATAAACATCAGTTAATTTAAAATTGAAACGTTGCGCAATGGTTTCAAACTGTTTAAATATCCAACTGTTCTTTTCTGGTCCGTGAGGCGCTAATGCTCCAGCTTTTATTGATAAACTGTCGTCTGGAACAATTTTATTTTCGTTTACTTGATATAACTCTCCAATACCATTACAATTTGAACAAGCTCCTTTAGGTGAATTGAAAGAGAAATTATTAGGTTCTGGGTTTGGGTATGAAATCCCAGAAGACGGACACATTAAATTTCTACTAAAATAGCGAGTTTCGTTGGTGTCCTGATCAATAACCAAGAGAACGTCTTCACCGTGATACATTGCCGTATTTATAGTTTCGGTAAGACGCTTGTCGTTATCTGCTGATGCATCAATAACTAACCTATCAATGACGATTTCAATATCGTGTGTTTTATAACGGTCTAGTTTCATGCCTTTTGTGAGGTCTTTGATTTCGCCGTCTGTTCTTACTTTTACAAAGCCTTGTTTTGAAATTTGCTCGAATAATTCACGATAATGTCCTTTACGTGAACGTACTACAGGTGCTAGTATATTTATGCGTTTTCCACTAAAATCACTAATTATGAGCTCTTTGATTTGCTCGTCACTGTAACTTACCATTTTGTCTCCTGTATTGTAACTATACGCATCACTAGCTCTTGCAAACAGTAAACGCATGAAATCATAAATCTCAGTAATAGTACCAACAGTAGATCTTGGTGACTTACTTGTTGTTTTTTGTTCGATAGCAATAACAGGAGAGAGTCCATCAATTTTATCAACATCAGGTCTTTCTAAACCACCTAGAAATTGTCTTGCATAGGCAGAGAATGTTTCAATGTATCGGCGTTGTCCTTCGGCATAAATAGTATCGAAAGCTAAAGATGATTTTCCGCTACCAGACAGACCCGTTATAACTACAAGTTGCTCTCTTGGGATAGAAACATCAATATTTTTAAGGTTATGCACACGGGCACCTTTTACTTCAATAAAATCATTAAATTGACTCATAAAATTGCAAAACTGCGAAGTTACGATTTTAGAAGTTAAATTTTTGTAAACTTTATTTAGACTTATTAAACAATTTAAAGGGTATGGTTTAAGAAGAGTAAAATATTTAAATTAAAAGAGCAATACTTTATGTTTACAAGGTGTAAATATTAGAACTCTTGCGGAACTATTGTTTTATTACTGTCAATTCCTTGGACTCTAATGATTTATTGTAATTTGCTTTTACCTTATTAAGAAATCCAAAGAATTTTTTACCATTCTTTTTTTCAAGAATAACATAAATATTTCCGTTGTCATCATTAATAATGTTCTTAACAACTACCTTATTACCATAAACACTTTTATAATTTGCTGGCTTGCCTCTTTTAACTAGGAAATTAAGCTTTGGAAAATCTATATGATTATAGTTAGTTCTGCTTGGAGCGTTTATAACTAGTTCGTCTCCAATTTCTGGTTTATTTTGTGCATTTGTTAAAAAACAAAAAATTAAAGAAAACATTATAAAAATTAAATTTTTCATAAATAAAATACTTTTTAGGTTAGATGAAAAGTTGCGATAAAGATATATGTTTATTGCTATTTTTTCAATCATTTCTCAAGAAACTATGAATTTTTTGAGTACTTGAAATTTCTGTAAGAGCCAACTCTGTTTAAGGGGGACGAAAACTGTTTTTATTGCAATTTTAATAAAAAATCATGAAAAAATTAGCATATTTGGTCAATGAAACTAAGATGTGACTTTGCACTTTTATAAAAAATAAAAACATTAAAATGAAATTATTAGGAATAGGATCAAGGATTAATCATTCGGAATATGGAAAAGGTGTAGTAACCAATGTGACTACACAACATTATTGGGTAACTTTTATAGAAAGGGGATTAGAAACCATCGATTTAGATAGTGAATTTGAGATTATTGAGGCTGCTGATGGAGATGTGGATACGGTTAGCTTTTTTGATGTTGAAAGTAGTTTGGTAAACATTTTAAAAAAATGGAGTGATACCAGTGAGGTTGTGCCTATTGCAGATAAATATAAAGGGGGGAAGTTAATTTTAGAGCCAGCTGATGAAGGTTTAAAATCTTACGAATTACCAATTGATACTTTTTTTCATAAAATAACAATGGTTAGGGATCGATTGCGGGTTATGGAGCAACGTATAAACTCTAGTGATTTAGATGAACAAGGTAAAATAGATTTACAGCAATACATTACCAGAATTTACGGTAGTCTAACTAGTTTTAATATATTGTTTAAGTCTAAGAGTCATAATTTTGTAGGGCAGCGGAAGTAAGTAAAAGGAGTTGTTAGGCTATGGGACGTCTACAACTTCGTGAACTTGTTAAAATAGACTATTTCTAAGGAGTAATAGGTTTCGTATTGTTGGTATGTGACGTTTGTATTAAATAAAAAGCAAATAAGTGTTTTTTATATTTAGATAGTTGCGTTCATCGAATTAATGCGGTTTTATTTTAATTTAGAATTTTGAAACTGTAAATTCGTTTTAAAGATTCCCAAATCTATAAAACGTACTACATTATGGAACTTTTCCAAATAAAGTCATGTAAATGGCTGTTAGTCATTTTTTACCAGCTTCTTTTTTTATCATTTTCTTGCTCTAAAGAGGATGCACCACAACATGGGCCAATGATAGATTTAGGAATTGATGAGCAAGAAGTTCTGTCAAGATTAACAGCCTCTTTAGTAGGGAGGGTACCTGATGATGACGGAAATCCAGAAAACTTATGCAACAATGGTGAAATGCAACTTATGACAGATGATCCCTATTGTGGCTATGTTGATGTGGGTGAGTATGGTCTTAATCAGATTAATGAATATCGTGCTAAGCACGGTCTGCCTCCATATGTACGTGCTATTGAATATGAGCTTTGTGCCGCCCGTGAGGCTAGATTAGCCGCAGAAAATGATGTTTATCATTGGAGTGATGGATGTGGCTGGAGATCACAGGGTGCAGCTGGTGGTGGACGTGGAGGTGACGCCTCGAGCGGGACTGTTGAAAAATCAATTTGGTGGGTGCCTAAACTTTTTTATGAAGAAGGACCAAATGGGGGGCACTATCAGGCTATGATGACACAAAGAAGCAGAGGTGTCGCAATTGGTTATTATGCCATTGATAGAGACCGGCATGGAGTGGTGGTAAATTATTATGATGAGCTTTGATAAATGTTATTTTATATTCATCTAATAGCTTAATTGGTTCCTTTAACATCACCTATCTCCAAACCTAAAACAAGCATTTTATGAAATGTTGGTAATTGTGCACCACTTTCAGTGGTTGTCCAGTTACTCCATGAGGCTTCTAGACCATCAATGGGTAGTATTGATGTCCACATTTTAAAGGCTGTTGGTTTACCAGAATCGTCAAGCAGCCATAAATAAGAATCTCCTGGAGTGGACCCTCCAGAAGTATAGGTAACCAAAAGTGCTTTATCGCCATTTTCAAGCTTTACAAGTCGACGCTCCACGCCTTTATCAAAAACCTTATAGGGAGCTACCAGCCAAAAGGAATCATTATTAAAGTACTTTAAAGCTTTTGTTTTTAATTCTTTAGCCATATCACTCTCAACTTTAAAACTGTGTACATAAGCTTTACTTTGAGTATGGTCATTTAAATCTAAATTTACTTTAAATTCTTTCCAATAAACGTCGCAAGTATTATTTTCTTTATCCCATTTGTAATGATGTCTTTTCTTGAATGTCCATTCTATATGATTCGTATTTTTAAAGGCATTATAGTCTAAGGCTTCGAGCATATTATAAGCTAGGGCATCTGCTTCTTCACCTTGAATACCGTTAGGTAAATTTTCGTTGTATTTGAAAAATAAAAAACCAAAGAACAATAAACTAGGTAGTGTTAAAAATATGACTACTCCAGATATTATCTTAAATATTTTTTTTGATTTCTTCGTCATAAAACCTTTGTGTAGTTTTTGATACTTAGAGCTAAATTATTAAATACTATTGTTTTAGAGAAAGGAAAACTTTAAAAACCGACGGCTGTATCATCACCTCGATGATCTGCACCTCCCTCTAACAATTCGTCATTTAAAACAAGTATTCCATCGACCTTGCCAATTACTGGTGAATCTTTTTCGTTTATGGAATACCCTAGCTTTTCGAGCTGAAAAATCAAAGTATCATTAAAGGAATTTGGTTCCATTCGGATTTCGTCAGGGAGCCATTGATGGTGAAAACGTGGTGCGTCAACTGCTTCTTGCATGGTCATATTAAATTCGTGAACATTTAAAATAGTTTGTAATACAGACGTTATGATGGTTGAACCCCCTGGTGTGCCAATAGACATTAACAGCTTACCATCTTTTTCTACTATAGTTGGTGTCATGGAACTTAACATTCGTTTTTCGGGTAAAATACTATTAGCTTCGCCGCCAGTTACCCCAAACATATTTGGGACTCCCGGTTTACTACTAAAGTCATCCATTTCATTATTTAAAAAGAAACCTAAATCCGAACAATATAATTTAGAACCATAGGCCCCATTTATGGTGGTTGTTACCGAGACTGTGTTTCCAAAAGTATCAATAATGGAGTAGTGGGTCGTTTCATTGCTTTCAATAACCTGGATGTCTCCGTGTGATACATCACTGGACAAAGTGGCTTTTTTAAAAGAAAAGTCGGACATCCTTTTATTTAAGTATGCTTTTTGGGTAAGTGTTTCTATGGGGATGTCAACAAAATCAGGGTCACCTAAATAAAAGCTTCTGTCGGCATAGGCTCGTCGTTCAGCTTCAGCAATGACTTGAATGGTTTTGAGTGAATTATGTCCGTACTCATCAAGATGAAAAGGTTCAATCATTTTCATTATTTGTGCTAAACATACGCCACCGCTTGAAGGAGGTGACATGGAAATGATATTTAAATCATCATATTTAAAGCTTACGGGATCTCGCCATTTTACTTCGTACCTAGCTAGGTCTTCTTCGGTAAGTATACCTCCATTTTCTTGAATAAACTTAGCTAAACGCTTTGCCGTATCACCTTTATAGAATTCGTCCTTCCCATGAGTCATAATTCTGGTTAGTGTTTTTGCCAAAGCCTCATATTTAATAGTGTCATTTTTTTTCCATGGTTTGTGAAACAAAGTAGAATATTTATTCGCCCGTTTAAACAATGGCATATAATGCGCAATCTTTTCTTCTTGCTTTTTTGTGACAATAACGCCCCTGTATGCTAACTCAATAGCCGGTTTAATAATGTCTTCTATAGATAAGCTCCCAAATTTTTCATGCACAGCAAAAACCCCAGCAATAGTCCCTGGTACACCCACAGCCATAGCCCCCAAAGTGCTTTTTTCAGGTATAACATTACCGTCTTCGTCTAAGTACATATCTGTTGTAGCTGCTAGTGGAGCTTTTTCTCTAAAATCCAACCCGCCAATCTCTCCATTAGCTTTTCGGTATACCATAAAACCACCTCCTCCGATGTTTCCTGCATAGGGGTATGCAACTGCTAAAGCTAATTGTGTAGCGGCCATGGCATCAAAAGCATTACCTCCTTTTTTAAGAATGTCACTACCAATTTTTGAAGCTTCTACTCTTGCCGAAACTACCATGGCATTTTTGGTTATTAAACCTGTTTTGCTAGGTTCAACTGTTTTTTTACAAGAAACATAAAGGGTTAATAATAAGATCGTATATATTAGTTGTTTCATGATTTATTCTTTAGAATAGTTTAAACTTTTTTGATTTGTGCGAAAAATAGTGATTTTATTCCCAAATTAAAGTTTTTTAGAGCTGCATAACATCACTACGGAGTAATAAAAAGACAAAATGTGAAGATGAAAAGGCATTTTAGAGCCAATTATAAAAATATGTGCTCAGTTTGACAGGATAAGGGTAGTCTAAACCACTTTTTTGTTTAATTCTTTAAGTTTTTGCTTGGAAAAGGTAATTAATTCATTAAAAAAGACAGTAAATTCATTTTCAAATTCTTTATAGAACGCTTCAAGTTCAACAATGGCCTCATTCATCCCGGATCTATTTTTAGTTCTTCTATTCATACCTTCCAAAACTCTGGAAATACCATCTATAGAAGCATAACTTAAAAGCCAATTATCAGCTATCATATATGGCATCATTTTTTGTATTCGTAAAGGAAGTATGTTGTAATGTTCTTCTAAAGAATCATAAAAAGTATTTACATATTCTTCTAAAGATATGGTGCTATACTTGCTCCAGTTTTTTGCAAGAAAATGATCGTAAAGAATGTCAACAATGATACCTGAATAATGTCCATACTTCTCGTGCAACCTTTTAGTGCTTAGTCTAACTGTTTTATGTGCATCTGTATAGGTGTCTATATTTCGATGTAATAAAATACCTGTTTGAATGTTTTTTGGATATTTTTTATAATCTTTCCCTTTAATGCCATCTGCAATAAAATTACCAATAGTTACTAAATCGTTTTCGCCAGAAAGGTAAATATGAGCTAAATAATTCATTTGTGAAATTTACGAATTCCGTTTTAAGAATTCCAGTTTTGGAATTGTATATTTGCTTTTTTAATTTCAAAATAATAACATGACACTTATAAAATCAATTTCAGGGATTAGAGGAACTATAGGCGGACAAGTAGGTGAAAACCTAACACCCATTGATACTGTGAAATTTGCAGCAGCTTATGGTACTTGGTTAAAACAGAATAGAGAAAAAGAAAATTATCGTGTTGTTGTTGGTAGAGATGCTCGTATTTCTGGAAAAATGGTTCAGAACTTAGTAATGAATACCTTAGTGGGTATGGGGATTCATGTGGTTGATGTTGGGCTTTCTACAACACCAACAGTTGAAGTTGCTGTGCCTATGGAACATGCAGATGGAGGTATTATACTAACAGCAAGCCACAACCCAAAACAATGGAATGCTTTAAAGTTGTTAAATGAAAAAGGGGAATTTTTAAATGCTGTAGAAGGTGCGAAAATTTTAGACATAGCAGAAAGCGACCATATGAATTTTGCTGATGTTGATAGCTTAGGGAAAATAACAAAAAACAAAGCGTATATTGATTTACATATTATTGAGGTTTTAGATTTACCACTAGTAACTGTAAAACCAATAGAACAAGCACGTTTTAGAGTCGTGGTAGATGGTGTGAATTCAACAGGAGGTATTGCTATTCCGTTACTATTAGAACGATTAGGTGTAGATGTTATAAAATTATACTGTGACCCAAACGGACGGTTTCCGCATAACCCAGAACCCTTAAAAGAGCATTTAACAGATTTATCTGCAGAAGTAAAAAAACATAAAGCAGATTTTGGTATTGTTGTAGATCCTGACGTGGATCGTTTGGCTTTTATGGATGAAAATGGAGAGATGTTCGGTGAAGAATATACCTTAGTGGCTTGTGCAGATTATGTATTGAGTAGAACGCCAGGGAATACTGTTAGTAATATGAGTTCTACAAGAGCATTAAAAGATATTACTGAAAAACATGGAGGTACTTATGAAGCAAGTGCAGTAGGTGAGGTGAATGTTGTAAACCTTATGAAGAAGAATAAGGTTGTTATAGGTGGAGAAGGTAATGGAGGTATTATTTACCCAGAGTCTCATTATGGTCGTGATGCCTTGGTGGGAGTTGCTTTGTTTTTGAGTTTATTAGCAGATAAAAATATAAGTGTTAGTGAACTTAGAAAAACATACCCTAACTACTTTATGAGTAAAAAGAAAATCCAGTTAACCCCGGAGTTGGATGTTGATGGGATTTTAAAAGCTATGGAAGATCGTTATAAAAATGAAGAGTTAACCACTATTGATGGTGTTAAAATAGATTTTTCTGAAAGTTGGGTACATCTTCGTAAAAGTAATACAGAGCCTATTATCAGGATTTATACCGAAGCAAAGTCCCAGGAAGCAGCGGATACTTTGGCTGATAAATTTATTGAGGAGATAGGAGCTATTGCGAATATTCAGGCTTAACTGTATCCCTATCATAATAAAATAAAACAACGCATTAACAATAATGAGTTGGTTAGATACGAATATGTTGAAAAATACAAGAATATAGCACCTTGCTTATTATTGTATTTTAATACAGATCCAAAATTAAGACCAATTCGAGAGCATCGTTTTGAAGAATATGAAATGCTCTTTAAAAGTTTGTAAGAAGACTTTTAAAGAGTCTTTTCTCTATGTTTCCAGCGTTTATGAGTCCAGAAATAATATTCGGGAGCTTTATAAATTTGCTTTTCTACTTCTTTAAGAAATAGATCTGTTAATTCATAATCTTTATACTTATTTGAGTCTTCTGCAAGTGTTACAATTTCTGCTTCATAAAACCCTCGTTTTACCTTGTTGACTTTTAAATAAGCTGTTGTTAGATCTAACTTTTTAGCTAGGCGTTCACCGCCTGTGAAACACGGTACCTTGATTCCCATAAAACGATTCCAATACACATCTTTGCTTAATCTGGGAGACTGGTCACTTAAAAAGCCAGTAATACTTTTAATACCCTTGGCTTCATTGTGATTTATAATGCTTGTGGTCTCTTTGGTGCTAATTAACTGCGTATTAAATTTAGAACGAATGTCTCTAACCAGTTTATCAAAATGTTGGTTTGCCAGTTTTTTATATACGGCTAAGCCTTTAAAATTTATATAATTTTGAAGTACTATAGACCACTCCCAACTGGCATAATGTCCAAATATTAAAATAACACTTTTATTTAAAGATTCTAAACGTTTAAGTTCTTCCGGATTGGTGATTTTAAAACGTTTTTTTAACTCTTTTTTAGATATAGACATGGTTTTTGCCATTTCTAAAAACATGTCACATAAATGTTTGTAGAATTTTTTTCTAATAGTAGTAATTTCTTTTTCTGTTTTGTTAGGAAAAACAAGCTTTAAATTATTATTGACAACCTTTTTTCTATAGCCTATTACATGGTAAAGTAATATGTAAAGACCATCTGAAACTATATACAATAACCTGAAGGGAAGTTTGGATATAGACCATAAAAATGGATAAACAATGATATAAATTAGAAATTGCATTAAATAATTTTAGATTTGTAGCGGCAAATATATGCTAAATAGATTTTAAACGTTTACACTACATGGGCAAATTAGACTTAATTACCATCATTATAATAGCAGCAAATGTCATCATATCTTATAAGGGTTTTGGTGATTATAGTTTTTTTGATAAGTATAAGTTCCACGTAGGTGGCGTTCAAAGAGGCGAACAGATTAGAATGTTTAGCTCTGGGTTTTTACATGTAGATACACAGCATTTATTGTTTAATATGTTGACCCTGTATTTTTTTGCAGGTGTTGTTATTACACTTTTAAGTCCTCTTTATTTTCTCTTAATTTATATAGGTAGTTTGTTATTGGGGAGTTTACTATCCCTGTACTTTCATAAAAATGAGTACCATTACAGTGCTGTTGGCGCGAGTGGTGCAGTAACAGGCATTTTATACGCGGCTATTTTATTGAGACCAGGAATGGATTTATATATGTTTTTTATTCCGGTTCCCATACCAGCATATATTTTTGGGGTAGGGTATTTGTTATACTCTATTTACGGGATGAAAAACAGAATAGGTAATATAGGCCATGATGCGCATTTTGGAGGTGCCATTGGAGGGTATCTTATTACTTTGATCTTATCACCAGGATTATTTAAAACCAATTTGCTTATGATTGGTTTATTAGCGGTACCTATTGTTTTGCTATTTGTTTTGAAGAAAATGGGGAAGGTGTGATGCTATTTGGGTAGTTATGAATAAAAAAGAGCTATTTCCAATTTAAGAAATAGCTCTTTTTGTTTAGGGTTTGTCCCGTCCTAAAATAGCGATACACTAAAAGCTTAGTGTAATGAAAACATCGGAAAACAAAGGGTATTTAAAGCGTACCCAAAAAGATTATTCGCTTTCTTTCAAGCTTCAATTAGTAGAAGACATAGAACAAGGCAATCTCACAAAAAGCCAGGCCAAAGCTAAATATGGCATTCAAGGAGACTCTACGGTAACCAATTGGTTGAAAAAATACGGTACCTTTGATTGGGAAGATCAATCCCCTTTTACTTTGGCAAAAACACCGGAACAAAAGATACTTGAATTAGAAGCAAAAATCAAACTGCTGGAAAAGCAAAAAGCTCGGGCAGAACATTTGGCTGAACGCGCTGACAAGAAAGTGATCATCTTTGACATGCTTGTTGATATGGCAGAGAAAGAATATGATATTCCAATCAGAAAAAATTACAAACCCGAGTTATTGAACACTACAAAGAAGCACACAAAGAAACATTAGTTTCTACCTGTAAATTACTCGGGGTAGACAGACAGGTTTATTATAGGGCTATAAAATCAAAAGCCCAAAGACAAGCCATAGTTCAAAAAGTGATCGCCCTAGTTCGTGGTATACGCAATGTCATGCCCAAGCTAGGAGCTAGAAAGCTGTACCATTTGTTAAAAAAAGAACTATCAGCTCTAAAGGTAGGCAGAGATAAGTTATTTAAAATATTACGGGCTAACCATATGCTTATAACCCCAAAGAAAAGTTACCATATCACTACAGATTCGCACCATCGGTTCAGAAAACACAAAAACCTGATAAGTACCATGGAGATAGAAAAACCAGAATCTGTGTGGGTTAGTGATATAACTTACGTAGGAACTAGGAGCAACCCTTCTTACCTGGCCTTGATCACCGATGCATACTCCAAGAAAATAGTAGGTTATAATATATCTGATAGCCTAAGTATGGAAGGTTCATTGCAAGCTCTCAATATGGCATTAGGGAATAGAATGTATAAAAACCAACCACTAATACACCACTCTGATAGAGGTTTGCAATACTGTTCTAATGAGTATCAACAACTATTGATGAGCAATAATATAAGTTCAAGTATGACTGAGAAATATGACCCCTATGAAAACGCAATCGCAGAAAGAGTAAATGGGATTTTAAAACAAGAATTTGATATAGCCAGAAGTATTAAAGATCTGGATATAAAGAAGAAACTGATCAAAGATGCAATTGATATTTATAATGATCAAAGGCCTCATTTATCAAACCATATGTTAACTCCTGAAAAGATGCACAAACAAAACGAACTCAAAAGAAAACAATACAAATCAAAAAAGCTGAACAATGATGCCCCATTGTTCAGCTTTAATTTATAAATTTAATCCTTTATAATCTGTATCGCTTATTTAGGACTAGACAGTTTTAATGATTACTCGTAAAAGTATTCTATAGAACCATCTAATTCTCCATCAAAATAAGATTTTGCCGCAATTGGATAACCGCTGTTGTTATAAGTATATTCAAATGTTTCTTTGTTAAATTCATTTGGACTAGTAGAACTTTCTATAAAACTAGTTACGTTATTACTATTTCCGTTAATATATGCTCCAAATTCATTTTGACTCAAAAGATTTAATACTTCTATGGCATGAATATTTTTAAATATACCATTACTATTGTCATATGAGTATAATAATTTGTATTCACCCGCATTATCATCTTTTATTTCTGTAATATTCTTACCATCAAGAGTAATTGTTTGAGTGACAGATAAATCTGTTTGAGAGTTAATGTCTCCTCGGTAAACTTTATTTGTTATGGTATTGTCATTGTTATATGTTAATACGTGTTTATATACTAGCCCTTCAATTCCAGAGGGTTCAAGCCAAAACTCTGTGAAGCTAGCAACCTTTTTATCAGCGTTATATTCTAAAGTAATATAAGCAGCCAGCTCACCTTCAAGAAATTGATCTTCTCTAATTAACTTATCATTTTCATATGTGTATGTATTCTTAGAACCATCGTCGTAAATGACATTAGTAAGTTTATTGCCATCATAAGTATAGTTAGTTGTTAGTTTTTCACCATCACTATCAGTTTCAATAGTTTTTTTTAATAAAGTTGAATCGTTAGTTGGTTCATTCGTGTTATCTGTAGATTCAGAACTACATGAAAAAAGAACCATGCATAGAGCAAAGAGTAATGTACTTTTTTGGATCATAATTAAATTAATATTTTTGAGATTTTTGAAAGCACAAATCTAATAGTTTGCATGAGAAAAACCTTGTTTAATAACTTGAATTTTCTACTGAAATTAAAGATATTTAGTTGGGTTGTGTATTGTGGCACAGCTATTGAATTTATAGTAGTGATGTATATCTTTAATATTTGTTAAGTATTTGGTATTCATTGTTTTAACATTTTTAAAAATAAATATAATAAATGCTCAATTTTGTTTTAATGACAGATTGACCTAAAAATATATATGAAGAAATCTAATTTTATTGCCCTTGACAGTTTGTCATTACAGGAGTTTGATGAAAACTCAGAATTAATTCCGTTAATGACACCAGAAGATGAAGAAGCCATCAATAATGAGGAATTGCCAGAAACACTGCCGATTTTATCATTGAGAAATACAGTGTTGTTCCCAGGAGTGGTCATTCCTATTACTGCTGGTAGAGACAAATCAATTAAGCTAATAAATGATGCTAATAAAGGCGGAAAAGTTATTGGTGTAGTATCTCAAAAAGATGAGTCTGTAGAAAATCCAACAGCAAAAGATATCAATGAAACAGGTACGGTTGCAAGAATACTGCGAGTTTTAAAAATGCCAGATGGTAACGTAACAGTTATTATTCAAGGAAAAAAACGTTTTAAAGTCGCAGAGGTTCTTACCGAAGACCCCTATATGAATGCGACTATTAGAGACATGGCAGAGGCAAAACCTGCGGTTAATAATAAAGAGTTTTCAGCAATTATAGACTCTATAAAGGACTTGGCACTGGAAATTATTAAGGAGAGTCCTAATATTCCTAGTGAAGCATCTTTTGCTATTAAAAATATAGAAAGCAATTCATTTCTGATAAACTTTGTATCCTCTAATATGAACCTTTCGGTAGCTGAGAAGCAGGCTCTTTTAGAAATGGATGATCTAAAAAAACGTGCTTTGGCAACGCTTAAGTTTATGAATGTTGAATTTCAAAAGCTAGAACTTAAAAATGATATTCAGTCCAAAGTTCAAATGGACATGAGTCAGCAACAACGAGAGTATTTCTTGCACCAACAAATGAAAACCATTCAAGAAGAATTGGGAGGTGTAAGTCATGATGAAGAGCTTGAAGAAATGAAGCTGCGAGCCAGTGAAAAGCAATGGGATGAGCAAGTAGCTAAGCATTTCGATAAAGAAATTGCTAAAATGCAACGTATGAATCCGCAAGTTGCGGAATATTCTATTCAACGCAATTATTTAGAGTTATTTCTAGATTTACCTTGGAATGAATTTAGTACAGACAAATTCGATTTAAAACGTGCTAAAAAAGTTTTAGATAGAGATCATTTTGGATTAGAAGATGTTAAGCGTAGAATCATAGAATATCTTGCTGTATTGAAGTTGCGTAATGATATGAAATCACCTATTTTATGTTTGTATGGCCCTCCGGGGGTTGGTAAAACTTCGCTAGGTAAATCTATAGCAGAAGCTTTGGGTAGAGAGTATGTGCGTATTTCTCTGGGTGGTTTACGTGATGAAGCTGAAATTAGAGGACATCGTAAAACCTATATTGGTGCTATGCCTGGGCGTATTATTCAAAGTTTGAAGAAAGCTGGAACGTCTAACCCTGTTTTTGTTTTAGATGAAATAGATAAACTATCCAACTCACATCAAGGTGATCCATCATCTGCCATGTTAGAGGTTTTAGATCCTGAGCAAAATAGTGAGTTCTATGATAATTTCTTAGAAATGGGTTACGACCTTTCTAAAGTTATGTTTATAGCAACATCTAATAGTTTATCTACTATTCAACCAGCATTACGTGACCGTATGGAGATTATTAACGTAACAGGGTATACTATTGAAGAAAAAGTTGAAATAGGGAAACGTCATCTATTACCAAAACAATTAAAAGAACATGGGTTGTCTGGTGATCATTTAAAGATTGGTAAATCGCAATTAGAGAAGATAGTAGAAGGCTATACACGCGAATCTGGTGTTCGTGGTTTAGAAAAACAAATTGCAAAAATGGTACGTTATGCTGCCAAAAATATCGCCATGGAAGAAGATTATAATATTAAGATTTCTAATGAAGATATTATTGAAGTTTTAGGTGGCCCTAAATTAGAACGCGATAAATATGAAAACAATAATGTGGCTGGTGTCGTAACAGGGTTAGCGTGGACACGTGTCGGTGGTGATATTCTGTTTATTGAATCTATTTTATCAAAAGGAAAAGGTACGCTTACCATTACTGGAAACTTAGGTAAAGTGATGAAAGAATCTGCAACTATTGCCATGGAATATATCAAATCTAATGCGGATAATTTTGGAATAGATGCTACTGTTTTTGATAAATACAATGTGCATATTCATGTACCAGAAGGTGCAACACCAAAAGATGGCCCAAGTGCGGGAGTAACGATGTTAACATCATTAGTATCCCTATTCACACAAAAGAAAGTGAAGAAAAGTTTAGCGATGACAGGAGAAATTACACTTCGCGGAAAAGTACTTCCAGTTGGAGGGATTAAAGAAAAAATACTAGCAGCTAAACGTGCGCGTATAAAAGAGATTTTGTTGTGTGAAGAAAATAGACGTGATATAGAAGAAATAAAAGAAGATTACTTAAAAGGGCTAACATTTCATTATGTAACAGACATGAGTGATGTTATTAAAATAGCGCTTACAGATCAAAAAGTCAAGAATGCTAAAAAGCTTTAAAATCAGATAAAATAAAACCTCGATTCGCTTCGGGGTTTTTTTATGAAAACTTGTATTGGTTTTTTGTTTTGATAAGTTCATTACAAAATAAAAGATACTTGCTATCGTTTTAAGATAGATTTACTTACTTTGTATCGTAAATATGCTAAAGAAAATTATCACTTTTTTTTGTTTTTCTCTTAGTGCCCTAGCTATGGCACAAGTTGGAGGAGAAACGACCTATCAATTTCTTAATTTGATATCGTCGCCTCGTCAGGCAGCATTAGGAGGTAAAGTGTTAACCAATGTTGATTATGATGTTACTCAAGGGCTTTTCAATCCGGCAACTATAAACGTTGAAATGGATAATCAACTAGCAGTAAATTACACAAGTTATTTAGGAGATATTGGTTATGGAACAGCTTCTTATGCCTATACTGTAGATAGGCGTACACAAACATTTCACGCTGGTGTTACGTATATTAACTACGGTACATTTGATGGATATGATGAAAACGGTAATAGTACTGGTACATTTACAGGTAATGAAGCTGCTCTTTCCATGGGATATGCACTTCAAATAGGTTATTCTGATTTTTATTTTGGAGCCAATGTTAAGCTTATTACATCAAAATTAGAACAATACAACTCGCTTGGTGTAGCTACGGATTTAGGGGTGCTGTATATTAATGAAGATTTAGATTTTAATGCTGCGATAGTTATTAGAAACTTAGGAACTCAAATTACAACGTATGCAGGACTTAATGAGCGTCTTCCGTTTGAAGTCGATTTCGGAATGTCCCAGAGGTTGGAAAATGTGCCAATTCGTTGGCATGTTACTTTTGAAAATCTTCAGAAATGGCCAATAGCCAGACCAAACCCAGCTCGGTCGGTTAGTGATTTAGGAGGAAACCAAACTGATGAGAAAGTTGGTTTTTTAGGTCAATTAATAAGGCATACCATTCTTGGAGCAGAAATATTTCCTGAAGGTGGTTTTAATATAAGGCTTGGTTATAACTTTCGTAGAGGTGAAGAATTGCGAATTGTAGATCAGCGTAACTTCTCAGGATTATCTGCAGGAATTTCAATTAAAATGAATAAAATGCGTTTTAGCTATACGCATGCAAAATATACAAGTGCTGCTAATTCAAACTTTTTTGGTTTGCAAATAGATTTACAATAATTAGTATTTAAAGTGGCTAAAATTATAAGTACTTAAAGTTAACTTCTTTTTAATTTAGATTATTAGTTTTTCACCTTAAGCATTTTAAGTATTTTTGGCACTTCAAACTTAATATCTATGTCAAAGATTACTATAGCTATAGATGGATTTTCTTCAACGGGGAAAAGTACTGTAGCCAAACAACTTGCTAAATATTTAGGCTATGTATATGTTGATACAGGTGCTATGTACAGGGCTGTTTCCTTTTATGCTATGGAAAATGGGCTTATTAGTGGTGAGGACTTTAATATCGAAGCACTTATTTATCAGTTACCTAAAATAGAGATAAGTTTTAAGTTTAATAAGTCTGAGGGGTTTGCTGAAGTGTATTTGAATGGCATTAATATTGAAAAAAGAATAAGAACGTTAGAGGTGTCAGGTTTTGTTAGCAAAGTAGCAGCTATTTCTGAAGTTAGACAAAAGCTGGTTGAGCAACAACAGGAAATGGGAAAAAATGGGGGAGTTGTTATGGATGGAAGAGATATAGGTACTGTAGTTTTTCCTAAAGCAGATCTTAAAATATTTATGACTGCGTCTGCAGAAACCAGAGCAAAGAGACGTTATGATGAGCTTATTAATAGAGGAGATCAAGTTAAATATGTAGATGTTTTAAAAAATGTTCAAGAACGGGATTATTTAGATTCTAATAGAGAAGATTCTCCGCTTGTTAAAGCTGAAGATGCCATTGAAATTAATAACTCTAATATGACATTAGATGAACAGTTTGATAAGGTTTTGAACTTAGCAAAAATCACACTTGAAGGCATAGAATAAAACTTATATTTTTAAGTCATTTCGCATCTTAGTTTTTTATTAATAAATTAAAAACGATTTATATAAACGTTTTTTGTAAACGCTTATTTTAAGAAAACTTCACTTACATCATTCTTTATATTGGTTAAAGGTTTAAGATAAATGGTTACGAGAATAAATCTATAATTATAGTTGAAATTGTTAGTTTTTGGTAAAACGACGACTTAATGTTTCATATTAACCAAATTATAATTATAATGAAAAGTATTTTGCCCCTATTACTATTTATTTGTATAAATGGATTTGCACAAACAATCGATTTAACAGCGTATAATGAGTTTTTAAAAGATCATGTTTCGTCTAAAGGAATTGTAGATTTTGATAAAGTTTTAAAAAATGTCGATGAGCTAAATAAAATTACTCATTATTTTTCTAAAATATCTCCAAATAGCGGATGGAGTAAAAGTGAAAAAAAAGCGTATTGGATTAATTTTTATAATGCTAATATTATAAAATTGTTAGTTGAACATTACCCTATTAAAAGTATCAATTATGTACAAAACGCCTTTAGCATAAAGGTCATTGATTATGCTGGAGGAAAAGTATCATTGGATGATATAGAGCATGAAATTTTACGAAAATTAGAAGACCCTAGAATTCATTTTGCCCTTTACTCTACAGCCATGTCATCACCTGTATTAAAAAGAACGGCGTATAAGCCAGAATCTGTAGAACGCGATTTAGGATTAGCAACCAGTAATTTTTTAAACGATCTAACAAAGAATAAAATAGGATCAAGTTTAAGTAAATTATCTAAAACCTTTCAGTGGTACAAGGATGATTTTGCCAATTTAAATGAGATGATAAGTTTTATTAATAAACATTCGGGAGGTGCTAAAATTAATGCAAAAACCAAAATAGTGTATATGGATTATGATTGGAATTTACACCGTAAAATATAAGACAAGCAAACAAAAAAGACTATTAGATATCTAATAGTCTTTTTTGTTTCTAATTATAAATTATTAAGATTTATACATTAGGAATAATTAATTCTTGATCTGGATATATTAAATCCGGATTCTTTAAAATATCAGAATTTGCCTTAAAAATATCTTGATATTTTGATGCTTTACCATAATACTGAAGAGCTATTTTTCCTAAAGTTTCTCCACTTTTAACAGTGTGTCTGTGAAAAACACTCTCATCAGCTACTTTGATGTCAGCTATGATATCTGTTGGGTTTTCGCCACCAATTTCCTTTATTTTATCCCAAAGAAGGTTTTTTTCATAAGGTGTATTAGCAGTTCCCCAAACCTTTAAAACGCCATTTTCTTCTTGTATATCACCGTTTTGAATGTTTAATGATTCCCCCAAATCTAATACTGGCTGGTATTTTGCTTTCATTGTCATAAGTGTTATAATTTAATAATTGTTAGTTTTTAAATATAACAAAATGAATGCCAAAAATAAGTCTTTTTTTAACTTTATTATTAACTTAAAAACCAGATGGTTAAAATAATTTATTCAAATTAGGGTAATTTATTGAAATTGTGTATTTTTGCACTCCTTTTAGCGAATTATTGGAAAGATAAAGGGAATGAAAACAAAATTTATATATAACACTTCTGTGTGTTAATCGCATAAAACTTTCCAAAACATACAGAATACAAAACGTCATGTAATTACGTTTCTGCAAAAATGGAAACCTTTTTATAATGACATAATAATCTTAAATGGCTGAAAAAGCAAAACAAGCTGAAGTTGAAGCAACAGATGCTCCAGCAGTAGAAGCTCCAGTAGTATCTGAAGCTAAAGCAAATCCAGAAAAATTCTTAAAAGAGTTCAATTGGCACAATTACCAAGAAGGTATTGATGAGGTTGATGACAAACAGCTTAAAGAATTTGAAAAATTAGTAGCAGAAAATTTCGTTGACACGCTTAATGATGAGGTTGTTGAAGGTACAGTAGTTCACATTTCTGATAGAGATGCAATTATTGATATCAATGCAAAATCTGAAGGTGTTATTTCTTTAAACGAGTTCCGTTACAATCCTAACTTAGCAGTTGGTGATAAAGTAGAAGTATTAATTGATGTTCGTGAAGATGCAACAGGGCAATTAGTATTATCTCATAGAAAAGCACGTGTTATTAAAGCTTGGGATCGCGTTAATGCGGCTCATGATACTGGTGAAATCGTTAATGGTTTTGTTAAATGCAGAACTAAAGGGGGTATGATTGTAGATGTTTTCGGAATTGAAGCATTCTTACCAGGTTCTCAAATTGATGTAAAACCAATTAGAGATTACGATCAGTACGTAAATAAAACTATGGAATTTAAAGTTGTTAAAATCAACCACGAATTCAAAAACGTAGTAGTATCTCATAAAGCGCTGATTGAGGCTGATATTGAAATACAGAAAAAAGAAATTATTGGTCAATTAGAAAAAGGTCAAGTATTAGAAGGTGTTGTTAAAAACATTACTTCTTATGGTGTATTTATTGATCTTGGCGGTGTTGATGGTTTAGTTCATATCACAGATTTATCTTGGTCTAGAATTAATCATCCAAACGAAATTGTAGAATTAGACCAAAAACTTAATGTTGTAATCCTTGATTTTGATGAAAACAAATCAAGAATCCAATTAGGATTAAAACAATTAAGCAAACATCCATGGGAAGCTCTTGCAGAAGAGGTGAAAGTAGGTGATAAAGTTAAAGGTAAAGTAGTAGTTATAGCAGATTACGGTGCATTTATTGAAGTAGCTGATGGTGTAGAGGGATTAATTCACGTATCTGAAATGTCATGGTCTACACATTTACGTTCTGCTCAAGACTTCGTTTCTGTAGGAGATGAGGTTGAAGCTGTTATCTTAACGCTTGATAGAGAAGATCGTAAAATGTCTCTTGGTATTAAACAATTAACTCCAGATCCATGGACAGATATTACAGGTAAATACCCATTAGCTTCTAAGCATACAGGTGTTGTACGTAACTTTACAAACTTTGGTGTTTTTGTTGAACTAGAAGAAGGTATTGATGGGTTGATTTATATCTCAGATTTATCTTGGACTAAGAAAATCAAACATCCATCTGAGTTCTGTGCAGTAGGAGATAAGTTAGAAGTTATTGTATTAGAGTTAGATGTTGAAGGACGTAAATTAAGTTTAGGTCATAAACAAACAACTGATAATCCTTGGGATAAATATGAAACAGAATTCGCTTTAGAAACTGTTCATAATGCAGCTATTGCTGAAATAGTTGACAAAGGAGCTACTATTGAATTTAACGAAGATATCGTTGCATTTGTACCTTCTCGTCATCTTGAAAAAGAAGATGGAAGCAAACTTAAGAAAGGTGAAACTGCAGAATTCAAAATCATTGAATTTAATAAAGAATTTAAACGTGTTGTAGCGTCTCATACAGCTGTATTCAAAGCTGAAGAGGTTGCTAACGTTAAAGCGGCAGTTAAGAAAGCAGCTAGTGCAGCAGCAGAGGCTAAACCAACTTTAGGTGATGCTAATGACGCTTTACAAGCTCTTAAAGATAAAATGGACGGAAAAGTATAATTAAAAATTCTTTTTCACTTCCGTGAAGACGGAAATCCATTATAAAATTAAAGCCTTCAAGAAATTGAAGGCTTTTTTATTTTATATTATTGATTACGGAAGTGTTAGCTTTTATGTTTCTACTTCTAAAATTTTGCATTATCTTTGTACTCCAAATACGTTTGGATAGTATATATGAGTCAAAAAGTTTTACTTAACGCAAAAGAGGTAAACATCATTCTTCATCGATTGGCTTGTCAACTCATTGAAAAACACAATGACTTTTCTGATACCGTTTTAATTGGTTTACAGCCACGTGGTGTGTTTTTAGCCGATAGATTAGCAAAAATATTAGAAGATCATTACAAAGTTAAAAACATTCAACTAGGACATCTGGATATTACGTTTTATAGAGATGATTTTCGTAGAGGAGAAAAGACGCTTGAAGCTAACACTACTAAAATTAACTTCTTAGTTGAGGATAAAAATATTGTCTTTATTGATGATGTTTTATATACCGGGCGTAGCATTAGAGCCGCTTTAACGGCCATTCAATCTTTTGGAAGACCAAACGAAATAGAGTTATTAACGTTAATAGACAGGCGTTTTAGTAGACATTTACCTATACAACCAGATTATAGAGGTAGACAAGTGGATGTTATAAATAACGAAAAAGTAAAAGTAAACTGGAAAGAATATGACGATGAAGATTCCGTTTATTTAATTGAAAAATAATAATTTACTAGAGGCTAGAGGCTAGAAGAAAAACAACTGGCAACCAAAAACTGTCAAAGAATACTAAAAAACATGAGCGAATTAAGTGTCAATCACTTATTAGGAATAAAATATCTTAAAGAACAAGATATTCAACTTATTTTTGAAACAGCCGATCATTTTAAAGAAGTTATTAATAGGCCTATAAAAAAAGTACCTTCGCTTAGAGATATTACCATTGCTAACCTTTTCTTTGAAAATTCAACCAGAACAAAACTATCATTCGAATTAGCCGAAAAACGACTTTCTGCAGACGTTATTAATTTTTCATCTGGGCAATCTTCAGTTAAAAAAGGAGAGACCTTAATCGATACTGTTAATAATATCTTATCTATGAAAGTAGATATGGTTGTCATGAGACATCCTAATCCCGGGGCAGGTGTATTTTTATCAAAACATATTAATGCCAGTATTATAAATGCAGGTGACGGCGCTCATGAACATCCAACACAAGCGCTTTTAGATTCGTATTCTATAAGAGAAAAATTAGGAGATGTAAAAGGAAAGAAAGTTGTTATCGTAGGAGATATTCTTCATAGTCGTGTAGCGCTTTCAAATATATTTGCACTACAGCTTCAAGGAGCGCAAGTTATGGTTTGTGGACCAAAAACCTTATTACCGAAGTACATCAAAGAACTTGGAGTAAAAGTTGAAACGAATTTACGTAAAGCTCTCAATTGGTGTGATGTAGCAAACATGCTTCGTGTGCAAAACGAGCGTATGGATATTAGCTATTTTCCATCAACCAGAGAGTATACACAACAGTTTGGTGTCAATAAAGAACTGCTAGATTCATTAGACAAAGAGATTACGATCATGCATCCAGGCCCAATTAATAGGGGTGTGGAAATTACCAGTGATGTTGCCGATTCAAAACAATCCATTATTCTAGATCAAGTTCAAAATGGTGTAGCTATAAGAATGGCAGCTATATATTTATTAGCGTCCAAAATAAAACAGTAGATTATGATTTTAGACCAAAACGGAAACACTTCTATAATCACTCAAGAAAAAGCCACGGTTATAGAATTAGTTAAAAAACTACAGGCTTTATATCCAAAATTTAAAAACAATAATATTATTGTTGTTTTAACAACTCTAAATAAACCGGGATTTCAAGATATCATTGAGTTTCTTGAAGTATCAAACATCCACCGTGCATCAAAGCAATCCTTTGTTGTTGTCTCAGATAACATTAATATAGATAATATTCCGGATGAAATTGTAGTCGTGCCAACGATTCAAGAGGCTTACGATATCATCGAGATGGAAGAAATGGAACGTGACTTAGGGTTTTAATATGAAGGAATTGTATCTTGCACAGGTAAATATTGCAAAAAGATTGGCGCCAATGGACGACCCCATTATGCAAGATTTTGTAAACAATTTAGACAGAATTAATGCTTTAGCTGATGAAAGTAAAGGTTTTGTGTGGCGTTTAAAAGATGAAGATAAAGACTTGGGAGCTCAAGTTTTCCAGGATGATACGCTACTTATTAATATGTCTGTCTGGAAAAATTTAGAAACATTATTTAATTACACTTATAAATCTGGCCATATTGAGGTTTTTAAACGAAAAAAAGAATGGTTTAGTAAAATGAAGATGATGCATATGGCATTTTGGTACATTCCAAAAGGTTATGAACCAACATTTCAAGATGCTAAAAATAGATTAGACTATTTAAATAGGCATGGAGATACGCCTTATGCTTTTAGTTTTAAAAGTAAATTCACAGCATTAGATTCATTAAATTACAAACCTCTTTTGTAATATGAAGCTCAAAATTTTAGGCTGCTATAGCGCAACACCAAGAGCGCTAAATAATACAACATCTCAAGTATTAGAGATTAATAGTCATATGTTTTTAATCGATTGCGGAGAAGGTACACAAGTACAACTTCGTAAACATAAAATAAAGTTTAATCGTATTAAGCACATATTTATATCACATTTACATGGCGATCATTTTTTTGGCTTAGTTGGTTTAATATCAACTTTTAGATTGCTTACCAGAGAAGCAGATTTACATATTTATGGCCCCAAAGGCATTAAAGAAGTTGTTACACTGCAAATGAAATTAGCCGATTCCTGGACTAATTTTAACCTTATCTTTCATGAGTTAACTTCAGATGAATCCGAATTAATTTTTGAAGATGATAAAGTTCAAGTACATACAATTCCATTAAATCATAGAGTTTATACCAATGGGTATTTATTCAAAGAAAAAGAAGGCGACCGTAAGTTAGATATTAGAGCGGTTGAGGACGCTAACATCAATGTTGCTTATTATCGAAAACTAACACAAGGTTATGATGTTGTAAATGAAGTTGGAGAAACTATAAAAAATGAATTAGTTACTAAAGCTGGTTTAAAGCCAAAAAGTTATGCGTTTTGTAGTGATACCATGTACAAAGAAGATATTGTACCTATTATTAAAAATGTAGACGTGTTATACCATGAATCTACCTTTTTGGAAAAACATGCTCATTTAGGTCCTAAAACTAAGCATTCTACTGCAAAAGAAGCCGCTAGAATAGCTAAATTGGCAAATGCAGGTACATTATTGCTTGGACACTATTCAACGCGTTATGATGGCTTAAATGCTTTTAAAGAAGAAGCTCAAGAAGTTTTTAATAATGTGGAATTATGTGAAGATGGAAAAACTTTTGAGTTTTAATTTAATGCTTCCAAATTTAGAACCCATTCTATAGCCTCATTCAAAGATAGACAAGGATGAATTTCACCTTTTGAAAACCTTTTTTCTAATGAAGCATTCATGTACATGGCATAATTGTAATATACGATGGCACTCCTCTTAATTATATTAAACTGTTCAATTTTTATCCAATTTTGTGGGTTATTAGAATAAGAATTAACTCTATTGGAGATATAGTCTAATTTAACGCCTTTACCATAAAACGCTATAATTTCTTTAGCTAGTATTTCAATCTTGGGCCAATCAAAGTGTACGCCAGCATGTAATTCTGAGATTAAAAACTTTTCACAGAAATAAAAATTGCCAAAAGGCATTTCCAATTTATAATAACTTAACGTTTTGCTAAGGATAGAGTTTTCAAATTTCATAAAAATCTTATTGAAAGCGTCTACTAATTTACAATGTTTTATAAAAGTTTAATGTATAAGAAAACATATTTTTTTGATATTTTGTGACTTGCCTTTTAAAAATGGTTTCATCTTAACAAATTATACCTCATTTTCGGTTAAACACTAAAACTTAAGACGAGTTCTAATACAGAATTATATTAAAATAAATTTTAATTTACTTTTTTCAGGATTCACTTCTTCCAATTTCATAACCCATTCTATAGCTTCGTTTAAAGATAAACAAGGATAGATTTTACCTTTTGAAAACCGTTTTTCTAAAGAGGCATTCATGTACATCATATGGTTGTAACATACAATGGCACTCCTCATAATTACATTGTATTTTTCGATTTTTATCCAATTTTGTGGGTCAATAGAATAAGAGTTAACTCTATTGGAGATATAATCTAATTTCACGTTTTTACCATAAAACGCTATAATTTCATTAGCTAGTACTTCTATCTTGGGCCAATCAAAGTGCACACCAGTGTGCAATTCTGCGATGAAAAATTTTTCACAGAAATAAAAATTCCCAAATGACGTTTCTAGTTTATAATGATTTAATGTATTACAGTAGGTCGAATTTTCAAATTTCATAAATGTATTTTAGGGCACTACGAATTTACAATGTTTCATATAATTTTAATGTTTAAGAAAACATTATTTTTTTGTTATTTTGTAATCTATGGAAAAAGATTTAAGCAATTATAGAAAGTCTTACGAAAAGCACGAATTGCTTTTAAAAGATGTACCAGAAAACCCAATGGAATTATTTCAAAAATGGTTTTATGAAGTAGACAAGTTTTTTATCGAAGATGAAACTAATGCTATGACGGTTTCTACAATAGGTTTAGATGGATTCCCAAAGAATAGAGTGGTGTTATTAAAACGTTTTACATACGAGGGGTTTATATTTTACACAAATTATAACAGTGAAAAAGGAAAAGCGATAAATAAAAATCCAAACGTATGTTTATCCTTTTTTTGGCATGGAGCCGAACGTCAAATTATTATAAAAGGGAAAGCTGAAAAGATTGCAGAAAACTTAAGTGATGGCTATTTTGAGTCTAGGCCCAGAGGCAGTCAATTAAGTGCTATAGCTTCAAATCAGAGTGAAGTTATTGAAAATAGGGATGCCATTGAAAAAAAGCTTTTAAAATTAGAAAAAGAATTTGAAGGAAAAGAAATAACAAGACCAACAAGTTGGGGTGGTTATATTGTAAAGCCTTCAGAAATTGAATTTTGGCAAGGTCGTCCAAATAGATTACACGACAGAATTAGATTTACACTTCAGGCTGATTATAATTGGAGAATTGATCGGTTATCTCCTTAAATCATCGTTAAAATTTATAATATTTTTATTACAAATTGCATTTTGTCGATTAAAAGCATTATAATACGACATAATGCGTGTTTTTAATCGATTTTAACATTTTATTAACATTTACTTCAGGGTAGGCTGCTAATTTTACAGAACCTAATCTAAATTACCTACTTATGAAGTCATTAATTAAACTGCCATTATTGGTATTGTTTGCTGTGTTGACATTTACTTCCTGCTCAACAGACAGCATTGATGATAAGGCTGATGCTATGGAGTTAAGCCTTGTTACAAAAGAATCAAAAGACATTGAAATAGAGATACTTAAGCTTATTAATGAGTATAGAGTGTCATTAGAGTTGAATGCCTTAAATGATATGTCTGTAGTGAAATCTGTAGCATATAGTCATACAGACTATATGGTAGACCAAAATGAAGTATCACACGATAATTTTTTTACCCGTAGTAATTATTTAAAGGCTAATGCTGGTGCTAAAAAAGTATCTGAAAATGTTGCATATGGATATAGTTCTGCACAAACTGTAGTAAAAGCTTGGATTAAAAGCGATGGACATAGAGGGACTATAGAAGGCGATTTCTCAAACTTTGATGTTTCTGCAGAAAAAAACGAGAATGGAAGGTGGTATTTTACTAACATCTTTATAAAGAAATAAGATTGCTTTTGAGAAAGCGATTAAAACATAACCTAATTTAATATACTAATTTTTAGCGAAATTTGCATGGTTTAATCATGTAATGTAGAATTAAATAGGTTATTTATTGATAACTTAATTGTTATTGAATTTAGCTTTAGGTAAAAAATCCTCTCATTTTTTGAGAGGATTTTTGTTTTATTTTTAAAGGGTTGATATGTCTAAAGATTAAATAAACGAAGTATTGCTTTTAAATTATTCCATTTTAATTACAATAAACTGTGTGCGTCTGTTTAATTGATGTTCTTCTTCAGTACAATTAATAGTGCCATCACAATTATTTAATAATTTTTGCTCACCAGAGCCTTTGTATTCAGTAATTCTGTCAGGGTTGACTCCTTTGTCTATTAGGTATTTGTACGTTGCTTTTGCTCTATCTAGAGACAGTTTATTGTTATATTCAGAGGAGCCCCTGGAATCTGTATGCGATTCTATTTTAATGATCATATTTGGATAAATATTCATCATTAAATTAACGATTCTATCTAATTCAACGGTATCATCTCGTCTTATATCAAACTTATTAAAGTCAAAGTAAATAGGGTAGAACTCAGTAATAGGTGTCACCTTTATAACACGATTTAGATTGAAGTCTTCGGTAATGCGCGTCACTTTATTTTCTACACCTTTAGAAGTAACGTGTCTAGTATCGTTTATATAATCATCTTTTTTGATGTTTAATACATAGTCGGTATCTCTGTCTATATTTATTTCATAATTTCCATCTTCGTCTGTTTCTAAACGTGCTATTTGTTCATTGTTACTATCAAGCAGTGTAACAATGGCATTTGGTATAGGCTCGTTTGTAGTGACATCTGTTATAGATCCTTCTATTTTTAGCTGTGGAATTCTGTCATATGCATAAATATCATCACTACCGACACCACCATTTCTATTAGATGCAAAATATCCTGACAACCCATCTTCATTCATGAAAAATGAAAAATCATCTTTACTTGAGTTTACTGGAACACCGAGATTAAGAATACTGATAATGTTATTGTTTTTGTCTGAAACGGTTCCGAAAATATCTAATAGACCTAATCCAGGATGACCGTCTGAAGCAAAGAAAAGTACACCTTCATTATTAATAAAAGGAAATCTTTCATTTTTATCTGTGTTTACTATATTTCCTAAGTTTTGGGGTGTACCAAAAGAGCCATCACTATTTATATCTACATGGTAAATATCTGTTCCTCCAAAGCCATTAGGCATATTAGAAGCAAAAAACAACTTTGTTTCATCATTGTTCAATGCAGGATGCCCATTAGAAAAGTCATTGTTATTAAAAGGAAGCTCTTCAATATTTGTCCATTCATTTTCAATTAAGGATGCTTTATAGATTTTAAGATTTGAGATACCTTCTTCGTCTTTTTCTAAAACATTTTTCGCATAATTATTTCTAGAAAAATACATGGTTTTCCCATCTTTTGTTATAGTAATTGGACCTTCATGATAAATAGAATTTATATCTCCTTTTAGTTTAGATTTGTGATCTACAATACTATCATTAGCACTTTTGTCAGTTACATATATGTCTAAAAAAGGTTCTTCATTCCAACCGTAAATATGTTTTGTTGAAACGCCTTCATTTCTGGATGAAGCAAAGTAAATATGACCATCATGCTCGTAAGCTCCAAAATCGCTATATTTTGAATTAAAATTAACCTCAGTCAAAAAATATTGTTGTTTCGCGTTAAAAATGGAATTAATAAAATCAGAGTCTTTTAAAAACTTTTCATTATCTATTTTTCCGCCGGCTTTTTTATAGCGTTTCAACCAAACACGAGATTCTTTATATGCTTTTATACCTCTTAATGCTTGTGCGTAATTGTAATAGTATGCAATAGGAACATTAGGTTGTTCTACTACTTTTTTATAGTAGACTACAGCGCTATCTGGATTTCGCATGAAAGCATAACTATCTGCTAATTGTCTGGTTGCATAATCTGCATTAAAGTCTTTCTCTATAAGATTATGATAAACTTGAGCAGCATTAACAAACGAAAACTTGTTAAACAGATTGTCTGCCTTTTTTTGAGAACCGTATTGAGCAAGTGCAGAGAAACTTGCAAACAATATAATACTAGTTAATATGTTATTTTTTAATCTCATGGGGTCATAGTTTTAATTAAAAACTTATACTAATTAGTGATAGTTTTTATTTATTTAGGCACAGTTGGTTAAACTGTATGCTATTCCATTTTTACAACTATAAATTGAGTACGTCTGTTTAATTGATGGTCTTCTTCTTCACAGTTTTCTCCATCTTCACAACCATTGGTTAATCTACGCTCACCAAAACCTTGATGTTCTGTAATTCTTTCAGGAGTAATACCTTTAGAAATTAAATACTCATAAGTTGAATTTGCTCTATCTATAGATAATTTATCATTATATGTTAGATTACCTCTTGAATCGGTATGGGACTCAATTCTGATTACCATCTCAGGATAATCGTTTTGCATCAGGCTAACAATTTTATCCAGTTCTAAAGCAGCATCTTCTCTAATGTTATATTTGTTGAAATCGAAATATATATTGTTTAATTCTGCAAGTTTTATAACATCTTGTACTGGATTTAATAACAAGTTAGCATTAATAGTTATTAGCTCGGTTTGAATATTTTTTGATGTAAATGTTCTGTAGTCATCAATATATTTATCTTGACTAGCAACAATTTTATAATCTTTATTTCTATCAATATTTATTTGATAATAGCCATTTTCGTCGGTTACCATGTTGGCTATTTTGTTGTCATTATCATCGTATAGCGTAATAACTGAATTAGCTATAGGGTTGGTATTAATAGCATCTGTTACAACACCTTCAACATGCAAAACAGGCTTTCTGTGATAAGCGTAAATATCATCGCTACCGCGACCACCCTTTCTGTTTGATGCAAAATAACCAGTAATGCCATTTGGGTTCATAGTAAATGAAAAATCATCTTTATTGGAATTTACAGGAACTCCTAAATTTATGACGTCTACAATGCTGTCATCATCTTCACCTTTAATAGTGGCAAAAATGTCTAATAGCCCTAGACCTGTATGTCCATCTGAAGAAAAGAATAGAACACCTTCATTATTTATAAATGGAAACCCTTCAGCACTTTCCGTATTTACAGTATCTCCAACATTTTTCAATTCCATTAGTGTACCATCTGGACGTATATCTATAACCCATATATCTGAACCTCCTTTAGTTCCTGGTCTATCAGATGTAAAGTACAGCTTAGTATCATCAATATTTAAAGCGGGGTGCTGTGTTGAAAAATTATCACCATTGATGGATAGGTCTTCAATATTAGTCCATTCACCATCAACTAAAGTAGCCCTGTAGATTTTCATATTTGTTAGCCCTTTTTTGTCTTTTACTTCACCGGCTTCCTTTGTAAAGTTATTACTAGAAAAGTACATAGTACGGCCATCTTTTGTAATGGTTATCGGACCATCATGATAAATAGAGTTTACATCTCCTTTTACTTTTCCAGTATGATCAACATTTCTTTTAGATCCAACATCGGTTACATAAACATCTAAAAAAGGTTGTTCATTCCAACCATACAGGCGTTTTATGGAAACGCCTTCATCTCTAGCAGAGGCAAAATACACTTTACCATCATGTTCAAAAGCACCAAAATCACTATATTTTGAATTGAAACGCACGCGATCTAAAAAATACTGCTGTTTTGCACCAAAAACACTGGTAATAAAATTGATGTCTTTTGAGAAATCATTAGCATTTACAACACCTCCAGAGTCCTTATAACGCTTTAACCAAACTTGAGAATCGTCATATTTTTTCATTCCTCGAAGTGATTGTGCATATTTATAGTAATATTCAACAGGGGCATTTTTTTGCTTAACGACACTTTTATAATACCTGGAAGCATTTCTAGGGTCTCTTAAATAAGCATAGCAATCTGCTAATTGACGAGTTGCATAGTCTTTATTATAATTATTTTGGATAAGTTCTCTGTAAACTTTTGCAGCTTTCACAAAAGAGAATTTATTAAATAAGGTATCTGCTCTTTTTTGTTTTCCTTGTTGAGAAAAGACAGAAAAGCTTAGCATTAAAGCGATACAGACTAATATGTAGTTTTTATTTTTCATATAAAAAGTCTTATTAGAAATATCTTGGTGATTTTAGTTTAGAACTTAAGAATTTAAATTCATATATAAGTAATATCTCGTGTGTACCTGTCGTGTAGCTAGCTATGTCAGAAATTGGTTTTTCATAAGCATAACCTACACGTAATTGTCTTGAAACTTGAAAGTCAGCAATACCACCAATAGCAGCAGTTTGCTCATTAATTCTATAAGATCCACCTATCCAGAATTTCTCATTGTATAAGAAATTAGCGGTAAGATCGAATGATAGAGGCGCTCCATTGGTTGCCTTTATTAAACCAGCAGGTTTAAATTTGAAGCTTTTACTTATATCAAGTACACCACCTAGTGTAAAATAGTAACTAATACGTTCTAAAGCTTTATAGTCGCCTTGTTTGTTTTCATCAGTGTTTAATATTCTTGGAGCAGATAACCCAGCATAGAACCTGTTGGTATGGTAATAAACACCCGCACCAATATTTGGAGCCCAGCGATTTTCTGTACCACTAAAAAAAGGATCTTCAGTTACTGTTGGATCAGTTAAAAAATCTTGATCAAAAGTATAACCAGTAAAACCACCTTTTAAACCAAAAGCTAATTTTCCAGTTTTTCCAGTAGGAATACTATATGAAAAATCACCATATAAGTATGAGTAATTTTGAGGACCTAAATCATCTTCAATAAAAGTTAATCCCAATCCAATTCTATCATTCCTTAGTGGGGTATGAACAGAAAGCGTTTGTGTTATAGGACCTCCTTTAAAACCAACCCACTGGCTTCTATGTAATCCAACGACGCTTAAAGCTTCTCGACTCCCTGCATAAGCTGGGTTTATTGAGATTGTATTGTACATATACTGTGTGAATTGCGGTAATTGTTGTGCAATTCCAACCGTACAGCTTAACAATGCAATAGCGATTATATTATATTTAATAAGTTTCATAGGTTATGTTTTTTATTTGGTTCCTAAATAAACAGGTCCTGTTATAGGATTCAATCCACTATTTTGTAATTTAATGATATAATAATATGTTCCGTTGGGGACTTTTCCAGCGGTACCAATTGATCCGCTACTAGCTGCACCGTTCCAATCGTTTTGATAATTATCAGATTCGTATACTAAAGCACCCCATCTGTTGAATATTTTTACGTCATATATAAATCCACATAATTCAATACCAGAGATTTCGAAAAATTCATTATAAGCATCACCATTAGGGGTTACAGCTTTTGATATGGTGATATCGTTTTCACCACAAGGGAGTACCACACAATCTGCATGTACATTCATAGTAACTTCTGTAATGCTTATACAACCTTCATCTGTAGTTGTGTATCTGAACTTATAATCAATTCCACCACTTTCCGGTAAGAAATCTACGCTTAATTCAAGCCCAGAAGGATCAAATATATTAGCGTTTAGCGTTGCAGCAGGATCACCTTCTAATAACTCCCAGGTACCATTCGTATTAAGATCGTCAGGTAACAAATTATTCATATTTATAGCACCTTCATCATAACACCAATCTGGAGCAGCTAAATCAGTAATAACTTCATCAAGTGCTACTTGAAGTGTTTGCGTATAAGTTTTTTCATTATCACATTCGTCTCTTACTATCCAAGTTCTAACAATTTCATAATCAACAAACACGTTTTCTTCGTATGAATTTGTTTCATTAAATACCACCGTAATATTAGTTGAACAATTATCGGCAAAAGTCAATTCTGGTATATCTGGTATGTCCGTACAACTAACGTTTAATATCTCTTCAAAAGTTGTTGTAGGTTCAGGAGCTTTAGTATCTTGAACTGTTATGATTTGTGTGTGCTTAGTTTCTAAACCACATTCATCAGTAGCTGTCCATGTACGAGCAATTGTATAATTGTTAGGGCAATCTCCATTTGTTCTAACATCTTCAAAAGAGATATTAGGAGGAGTACCACAATCATCTGTAGCCACAGCTGTACCAAGTGAGCTTGGTGTTAAATTATCACTGCATTCAACAGTTTGATCATTCGGTAACGATGAAAATACTGGTGGGGTTGTGTCAACAATATTAATTTTATGCGTAATCGTAATGGAATTACCACAAGCATCTTTAATAGTATAAGATCTGGTAATTACAATCGGGCAGGAGTTTTCAGACGTATCAGAGTTGGTTACAATAAGGTTGGCATTGTCTGTACAATTGTCAGTTATATTAAGCCCAAAATCTTCAAGTTCAGCAATTGAAGTAACAGGAGCTGGAGCATCTGTAACACTACATCCTTCCACAACAAATTCAGCTATAGTACCCGATACTTTAGGAGCAGTAGTGTCAGCTGTTGAAATTTCTTGGTTTGCAGATACACTATTTCCACAACTATCTGTTGCTGTCCAGGTTCTAATAATTTTAAAAGTGTTAGGACAAGCACCATCCTCTATATCATCTTCAAAAGTTATAGTTGGAGTAGGGTCACAGTTATCTGTGGCTGTAGCTGTACCAAAAGCTATTGTTGTTAAATCATCACTACATTCTGCAGTTGCATTAGAAGGTAATGAAAGTACAGGAGGTAAAGTATCTACGATAGTAAATGTTGCATCAAGCTCAATATCGTTACCACATTCGTCCGTAAGGAAAAAAGTAACCGTTTCCGAACCGGTAGCACCACAAAGGTCGCTTAGGCCGGTACTATTGTTAGTTACGGTAGCCGTACCACAAGCATCCGTTCCAGAGAACGACGTTAACCAAGCGGCAAATGCTCCATTAGGATCAGTTGTACCGTCACACTCCACCGTTAAATCGGCAGGCGGGTTGGTCCATTCAGGATCGGCAGTATCTACGATAGTAAATGTTGCATCAAGCTCAATATCGTTACCACATTCGTCCGTAAGGAAAAAAGTAACCGTTTCTGCACCGGTAGCACCACAAAGGTCGCTTAGGCCGGTACTATTGTTAGTTACGGTAGCCGTACCACAAGCATCCGTTCCAGAGAACGACGTTAACCAAGCGGCAAATGCTCCATTAGGATCAGTTGTACCGTCACACTCCACCGTTAAATCGGCAGGCGGGTTGGTCCATTCAGGATCGGCAGTATCTACAATAGTAAATGTTGCATCAAGCTCAATATCGTTACCACATTCGTCCGTAAGGAAAAAAGTAACCGTTTCCGAACCGGTAGCACCACAAAGGTCGCTTAGGCCGGTACTATTGTTGGTTACGGTAGCCGTACCACAAGCATCCGTTCCAGAGAACGACGTTAACCAAGCGGCAAATGCTCCATTAGGATCAGTTGTACCGTCACACTCCACCGTTAAATCGGCAGGCGGGTTGGTCCATTCAGGATCGGCAGTATCTACAATAGTAAATGTTGCATCAAGCTCAATATCGTTACCACATTCGTCCGTAAGGAAAAAAGTAACCGTTTCCGAACCGGTAGCACCACAAAGGTCACTCAAGCCATTACTGTTGTTGGTTACGGTAGCCGTACCACAAGCATCCGTTCCAGAGAACGACGTTAACCAAGCGGCAAATGCTCCATTAGGATCAGTTGTACCGTCACACTCCACCGTTAAATCGGCAGGCGGGTTGGTCCATTCAGGATCGGCAGTATCTACAATAGTAAATGTTGCATCAAGCTCAATATCGTTACCACATTCGTCTGTAAGGAAAAAAGTAACCGTTTCCGAACCGGTAGCACCACAAAGGTCACTCAAGCCATTACTGTTGTTGGTTACGGTAGCCGTACCACAAGTATCGGTTCCAGAGAACGATGTCAACCATGCAGCAAAGGCCCCATTAGGATCGGTAGTACCGTCACACTGAACCGTTAAATCGGCTGGTGCGTTGGTCCATTGAGGATCCGTATTATCTTCAATAGTGAATGTAGCGGTAGTTGTACTTGTATTATTACAGGCATCAATAGCGCTAAATATTACTGTTACAGAACCTGTAGCACCACAATCATCAGAAAGGGAATTAAAATTATTCGACCATGTTACAGTACTACAATCATCAGTAGCAGTAGCTCCACCATTGTTGGCTAACCAATCATTTAAATTAGTAAGATTACCAGCTCCATCACATTGTACTGTTTCATTAGACGCTTGAGTTGTAATATTAGGAGCAACCGTATCCTTTATTAAATAAGTAGCTGTTGTTGAACTTTTATTACCGCAGGTATCTTCGGCTGTAAATGTTACTGTAATGGCACCGTTATTACATTGTACAGAAGTATTAAGGCCATAATCATTGTCCCATGTAACCGTACTACAGTTATCTGTAGCGGTAGCTCCAGCATTAGAATTTAACCATGCAGTTAAAGTTGTCTGCGTATCACCTGTACCGCACTCAATTTCTATATTAGCAAGGTTTGTGTTGTCTATGATAGGATTAATTTGATCCGAACCAGAGTGCGTAATGGTAACTGTGAAGTCGTTAGCGGGACACCCGTCCGAGATATTATAGGTACGCTCTAGAGACCAAGCACAGGCATCGCCCGTAAGTGATTGACTTAGAAAAGTAGCCGTTACCGTACCACAGTCATCCGTATAAGCAGTTTCCAAAGCAGTGATGTCAGCGGCGGTAGTTGCAATGGTATCAATTTCCGTTTCACTGGCACATGCATTGATATCAGTAGTTCCGTCAGGTGTAATCCCTGATGCAGGGTCCTGATCCGAACCAGAATGCGTAATGGTAACGGTGAAGTCGTTAGCGGGACACCCGTCCGAGATATTATAGGTACGCTCTAGAGACCAAGCACAGGCATCGCCCGTAAGTGATTGACTTAGAAAAGTAGCCGTTACCGTACCACAGTCATCCGTATAAGCAGTTTCTAAAGCAGTTATATCAGCAGCTGTAGTTGCAATGGTATCAATTTCCGTTTCACTGGCACATGCATTGATATCAGTAGTTCCGGCAGGTGTAATCCCTGATGCAGGGTCCTGATCCGAACCAGAGTGCGTAATGGTAACGGTGAAGTCGTTAGCAGGGCATCCATCCGAGATATTATAGGTACGCTCTAGAGACCAAGCACAGGCATCGCCCGTAAGTGATTGACTTACAAAAGTAGCAGCTACCGTACCACAGTCATCCGTATAAGCAGTTTCTAAAGCAGTGATGTCAGCAGCTGTAGTTGCAATGGTATCAATTTCCGTTTCACTGGCACATGCATTGATATCAGTAGTTCCGGCAGGTGTAATCCCTGATGCAGGGTCCTGATCCGAACCAGAATGCGTAATGGTAACGGTGAAGTCGTTAGCAGGGCATCCATCCGAGATATTATAGGTACGCTCTAGAGACCAAGCACAGGCATCGCCCGTAAGTGATTGACTTAGAAAAGTAGCCGTTACCGTACCACAGTCATCCGTATAAGCGGTTTCCAAAGCAGTGATGTCAGCGACAGTAGTTGCAATGGTATCAATTTCCGTTTCACTGGCACATGCATTAATATTAGTAGTTCCGGCAGGTGTAGTCCCTGATGCAGGGTCCTGATCCGAACCAGAGTGCGTAATGGTAACGGTGAAGTCGTTAGCAGGGCATCCGTCCGAGATATTATAGGTACGTTCTAGAGACCAAGTACAGGCATCGCCCGTAAGTGATTGACTTACAAAAGTAGCCGTTACCGTACCACAGTCATCCGTATAAGCGGTTTCCAAAGCAGTGATGTCAGCAGCTGTAGTTGCAATGGTATCAATTTCCGTTTCACTGGCACATGCATTAATATTAGTAGTTCCGGCAGGTGTAGTCCCTGATGCAGGGTCCTGATCCGAACCAGAGTGCGTAATGGTAACGGTGAAGTCGTTAGCAGGACACCCGTCCGAGATGTTATAGGTACGTTCTAGAGACCAAGTACAGGCATCGCCCGTAAGTGATTGACTTACAAAAGTAGCCGTTACCGTACCACAGTCATCCGTATAAGCAGTTTCCAAAGCAGTGATGTCAGCGGCAGTAGTTGCAATGGTATCAATTTCCGTTTCACTGGCACATGCATTAATATCAGTAGTTCCGGCAGGTGTAGTCCCTGATGCAGGGTCCTGATCCGAACCAGAGTGCGTAATGGTAACGGTGAAGTCGTTAGCAGGGCATCCGTCCGAGATATTATAGGTACGTTCTAGAGACCAAGTACAGGCATCGCCCGTAAGTGATTGACTTACAAAAGTAGCCGTTACCGTACCACAGTCATCCGTATAAGCGGTTTCCAAAGCAGTGATGTCAGCGGCAGTAGTTGCAATGGTATCAATTTCCGTTTCACTGGCACATGCATTAATATTAGTAGTTCCGGCAGGTGTAGTCCCTGATGCAGGGTCCTGATCCGAACCAGAGTGCGTAATGGTAACGGTGAAGTCGTTAGCAGGACACCCGTCCGAGATGTTATAGGTACGTTCTAGAGACCAAGTACAGGCATCGCCCGTAAGTGATTGACTTACAAAAGTAGCCGTTACCGTACCACAGTCATCCGTATAAGCAGTTTCCAAAGCAGTGATGTCAGCGGCAGTAGTTGCAATGGTATCAATTTCCGTTTCACTGGCACATGCATTAATATCAGTAGTTCCGGCAGGTGTAGTCCCTGATGCAGGGTCCTGATCCGAACCAGAGTGCGTAATGGTAACGGTGAAGTCGTTAGCAGGGCATCCGTCCGAGATATTATAGGTACGTTCTAGAGACCAAGTACAGGCATCGCCCGTAAGTGATTGACTTACAAAAGTAGCCGTTACCGTACCACAGTCATCCGTATAAGCGGTTTCCAAAGCAGTGATGTCAGCAGCTGTAGTTGCAATGGTATCAATTTCCGTTTCACTGGCACATGCATTAATATCAGTAGTTCCGGCAGGTGTAGTCCCTGATGCAGGGTCCTGATCCGAACCAGAGTGCGTAATGGTAACGGTGAAGTCGTTAGCAGGGCATCCGTCCGAGATGTTATAGGTACGCTCTAGAGACCAAGCACAGGCATCGCCCGTAAGTGATTGACTTACAAAAGTAGCCGTTACCGTACCACAGTCATCCGTATAAGCGGTTTCCAAAGCAGTGATGTCAGCGGCAGTAGTTGCAATCGCATCAATTTCCGTTTCACTGGCACATATATTGATATTAGTAGTTCCAGCAGGTGTTGTCCCTAATGCAGGGATTGTATCATTTATATTAATTACCTGTACTGCAGTTGTTATATTGTCACAATCGTCTGTAGCTGTAAATGTTCTTGTTACTATTAATTGACAACTTGAATTTTGTGTAATGACATCCGTATAAGTTATACTAACAATAGTCCCATTATCAGAAGCTGTGTAACCAGTAGTTACATAGGTGTCTTTTATATCAACAGATTGTGAAGCACTATAAGGGTATCTAGCATTCAATGCTGTGATATCATTTTCGTCACAACCTTCAATATCTAGTGGGCTAGGAGCAGTAATAACAGGCGCTTCATTAACATAATCTGAAGACTCAATAGGTATTATAATTGGCACTGGTATAGGGTCTCCTATACATGGTCCTGTCGATTCGTACCCTTGTACTAATGGATTATTAAACGATGAATTAGATATTGCACCAACACCACTAATAGTTCCATTTACAGTTACATTAGCTCCGAGATTAGGATCACTTAAAATAGAACAATCTGTTGTAACAGTTAAACTAAAACTGATATCTGCTAATAAAGTATCTGGATCTACCGGTACCGGTAATGTTCCAATATTCCATTCAATAGCTCCATTTGAACCTATGGCTGGGTTATAAGTAGGGTTCCCTAGCGTACTTACAAGCGGAGGGTATATATTAGAATTTATATTTAAATCGTTAGGGTCAATAGAGCCTAAAGAGGGGGGTAAAGGAATTGTAATAACGGTGTTATTTGTAGCTTCTGTTCCTTTATTTCTAATTTGAATAGCAAAGTCTGCATTCTCATTTGGTTCCAGAGATGTATTTCCTGCACCAGGTGCATTTCCATCAATCAATGTATTTGTTAAAATACCTTCAGGTTCAGGAACATATGCATCTACTGAAAATGTTGTATTAAAAATCATAAAAGTATCCCGACTAGAACCATATCTAAAGGATGTATTTGTTTGAGAGTTACCAATAATACTATTACCAGGATTTGGTATGTCAAACATGACGATGTCTAATCCGGTATTGTTAATCAGGTCTGGAAGCCTTGCATTTCCACCAGTCTCTATAGTAGAATCAAAAAAGTTATTAGTAGCCCCTCTATTATTAGCTAGCCTTTGATAGTTTCCTGTTTCTAATATTTCTATTTCAAAATAATCGAGATCCCATCTTAACTCACCTTCACTAGCCATAAGGCCTAGTTTAACATTAACATCTCCAGTTTGTACAGCATTAAAACCATTAATATCAAACTCAAATTCATCAGCGTTATTTCCTTCAACAAAAGCATATCCATCAAAAACAGTCACATTTCTCCATTTCATAAGGGCGTTTTCATAAACAATCACCATACCCCAACCACCGGAATAACCATTTATATCGATAGATCCTTCATTTAATGCTATATCTGCAACAAAATATTCACCAAGACCATTGTCTCTTACATATTGTGTTACCTCTGTGTAAGCAGTAAAAATATTGCTATCAAGACCATAATTATTACTAGGGTCAAGACCCGTAGGGTAATGTATATCCGATGGATCTGCCGTAAGTTCGGTATAACCAGAAGCCCCTGGTCCTTTTATGGACACTTTTCGTTTATCAAAACTTTTAGTGATACCGTCTTTTGTAACTTGAAATGTATGAGGGTTATTATCTCCGTCATCATTATTGTCAACACCATTACCAGCTCTACCTACCCAGTATAATCCAGCAAAAAGAATATTTGAACAATCTGGAATAGCGCCATTTTCGGTTGAAAAAGTTAATGTAGCTGAAGAGGAGTTAAAGGTATTGTTACCGGGAACAGCAGTACCATCTTCATCCACATATTTCATGTCGCCATCATTTGCGCTAGTTTCATCATAATCAACAAGGGTGAGATTGGTATTACCCATCATGGTAAAATCCCCTTTGATATTATATATGGTTTGCGTAGGAGTAAGATCCGATGTTCTTGGTGTAAACGGCACTCTAACCTGACTATAACTATTAGTCGAGTAGGCTATTATAAGCAAAAAGGCAAATAACATCAATTTTATTGAGGGTATATTTGCGAAGGTTTTCTTAGCGTATAGTTTTTTCATGTCTTAATCTTTTAAATTGGCCTTATGCTTGATTTAAGATGGTGTTTCTGATCTGTAAAAAATTCTTATTACGGAATTTGCGTTTACAAATGTTTTTAATTGATCTGCGGTACATTTAAAATTACACCTTATAAAGATGTATTTTAATTCACTTAAACCAGATAAACTAGATAAGTCTAACTTCGTATTTAAATCGCTTGATTTATTGAGTTTTATTGTTATTAATTGTACTTTGTTATATTTAGGATTTCCACTATTTAATATACTTACAGATTTAGCGTCTTTTAATGTTAATTTAATTGGAAGGCCTTCTCCATAGGTTGTCTTTTCAATACCATTTCCAACATAGACAGTAGGGTGTAGATTCTTGACAAGTTTATTGAACTCACTTCTTCCGTTATCAGCTTGGCTTTTTGCGACTGATTTTGAAAAATTATTATTACTTAGTTCATATATGCCATTTTCTTGAGCTATGATCTTATTGGAGAAAAACAATGAAATACAGCACAGAAATAGAAAAGTACAAAATGTTAAAGTCGATTTATTTTTCATGATTTAGTAAAATTATTTTATTTAAAACTATATATATTATAGACACTAATGAACCAAAATAGTCACCATTAGACATTCATGTTAATTATTAATAAAAAAGCTTTCGAGGGAAAAAACTGCGAGGGAAAAACATTGTTTAACAATGCTATATTTATATATGGTATTGGATTCAGGTTCATAACTTTATATCTTAAGTAGGTAGTACAAAAGAATACATATACTGCTACGTTTTCAAAAATATATGGTAAATCACTCATAAATTCGTTTAAAAGCTTTTATTAAACTTTTAGTCGTCATAATAAGTTTTTTATCGGTTTCCGAGCTGCACAGTAGTTTTAGTCTGTTTTAATCTTTAACTTTTTAGCGTTTATAATGTCTTCTTATATGGTAATTTTAGCTAACTTTATAAAACAAATTGATTGATTTTGTTGGTAAAAATGACTTTTAATCGACGAAAATAATCGCTTAATCGCTTTTTTATGAAAAAATTAATTTTGATAAGGCATGCCAAATCTTCGTGGAAACACAACGTAATAGATCACGAAAGACCTCTTAATGATAGGGGTTTTAAAGACGCAAATTTGGTTTCAAATGACTTAAAGGAAAGACCATTAAATATTGATTTAGTTTTGTCAAGCGATGCCATGCGTGCAAAAACAACGGCTAATATTTTTGTTTCTAACCTTAAAATTGATACGGGTATTGTTCATTTAAACCATGAGTTATATGATTTTTCAGGAACTAATCTCATTGAAGTTCTTAAAGCATGTGATGATTCTGTTAATACACTCATGCTTTTTGGGCACAATCATGCTATTACAGCTTTTGTAAACACTTATGGTGACAGCTACATAGATAACGTCCCTACTAGCGGTGTGGTTGTTATAGATTTTGATATTGCAAATTGGAAAAATTTAAATAAAGGAAAAACCGTACGAACTTTATTTCCTAGGGATTTAAAATAATGCCATTTATAGTTTAATGCCAATCAGATATGTGCTTTTAGTGATACTTACAAAAAGCGCTTGTACTTAACTTTTTATGTAAGTATGTAGATAGATTCTTTTCAATGTATTATTAAACTATTAACCCGTTCTAAACCTTCCTATTTCATATTAGTTTTTATTAATAATATTAAGCTTAAATAGAATATATTTGTGGATCTATTTCTAAATCATGAATCATCCTATATGACGAAACCAGAATTACAGAATAATAATTATATAAATAGAGAAATAAGTTGGTTGCAATTTAATGCTAGAGTTTTGCAAGAAGCATCAGATGAAAATGTGCCGTTAATAGAACGCTTGCGATTTTTAGGCATTTTTTCCAATAATTTAGATGAATTTTTCAAAGTTAGATATGCTACGGTTAAGCGTATTGTTGAGGCCGGAAAAGGAGGAAAGAATGCTTTAGGAGGTATTAAGGCTAAAGAGTTATTGGAAATTATAACTCAAATTGTAATAAAACAACAAAGTAAAAGTTTAGAAATACTAAGTACTATTCATGAAAGGTTAGAAGATGAGAATATTTATATCATTGACGAAAATCAAATTGATGATGCGCAACATGACTTCATAAAAAAATATTTTTTAACAAAAGTTAGCCCAGCTTTGGTGACTATTATTTTAAATGATTCTGTAGTACTTCCTAATTTAAAGGATAGTGGCGCCTATTTAGCAGTTAGAATGTTAATGTCTAATAATGAAAGACAGTTTGCATTAATTGAAATACCAAAATCTTTTAATCGATTTGTTGAATTACCAAAAGAAAACGAAAAGAGTTATATTATAATGATTGACGATTTGCTTCGTCATTGTTTAAGCGATATTTTCAATATTTTCGATTATAAAAGTATTTCTTCTCACATGATCAAAATTACTCGTGATGGTGAATTGGATTTTGAGAGTGATTTAAGTAAAAGTTTTATTGAAAAGATCTCCGATAGTGTTAAGCATAGACAAATTGGTGAGCCAGTTCGTTTTGTATACGATAAAACTATAGATCAAGAGACATTACAATATTTATTGGCTAAAATGGGTATTGATGAAACAGATAGTATTATACCTGGAGGTCGTTATCATAACAGAAGAGATTATATGGGGTTTCCCAGTTTAGGCAGGAATGACCTTCTTTATGATAAAATAGAAGCTTTACCGGTTAAAGGTCTTAGTTTAGAGGCTAGTATTTTTGAAGCTATTAAGAAAAAAGATTATTTACTTCAGGCGCCATATCAAACCTTTTCTTATGTTGTTAAGTTTTTAAGAGAAGCAGCTTTAGATCCAAATGTAAAAACTATAAAAATTACCATTTATCGTTTAGCTCAAATCTCACATATAGCGAGTTCACTTATTAATGCTGCTATTAATGGAAAATCTGTTACTGTCTCTATAGAACTACAAGCCAGGTTTGATGAACAAGCAAATATTGATTATGCGCAACAGATGGAAAATGAAGGTATTAATTTGGTTTTTGGTGTGGCAGGTTTAAAAGTGCACAGTAAAATGTGTATTATAGAACGAGAGGAAGGAAAAAAACTAAAGCGATACGGTTTTATAAGTACAGGAAATTTTAACGAATCCACTGCAAAAATTTATACAGATTATACGTTGTTTACTTCAGATCAACGCATTTTAAAAGAGGTAAATAAAATTTTTAGTTTCTTTGAGACTAATTATAAAATTTTTACCTATAAACATTTAATAACATCTCCTCATTATACTCAAAAAGCAGTTTTTAAATTAATAGACGCAGAAATTGAAAGTGCTAAAAATGGAAATCTGGGTTGTATAAGATTAAAAATGAACAGTATTTCCAGCTATAAAATGATTGATAAGCTTTATGAAGCAAGTAGAGCGGGTGTGAAAATCCAAATGATAGTTAGAGGTATTTGTTGTTTAATTCCCGGTGTAAAAGGAATGAGTGAAAATATAGAGGTAATTAGCGTTGTAGATAAGTTTTTAGAACACTCCAGAGTTTATATATTTGGAAATAATGGGGATTCTAAAATTTATATTTCCTCTGCCGATTGGATGACGAGAAATATTGATAATAGGGTGGAAGTAAGCTGCCCTATTTATGATGATGAGATTAAACAAGAAATTATTGAGACGTTTAATATTAGTTGGAGTGATAATGTTAAAGCCAGGCTATTAAATGAATCTCAAGAAAATAATTATAGAATAAATGATAAAGAAAAAGTAAGGTCTCAATTTGCTATGTATAATTATTATTTAAAAAAGCTAGATAGTTAGTATGCTTACAATAAAGAAATATGCAGCTATAGATATTGGTTCTAATGCTGTAAGGTTACTTATTTCAAATATAATTGAACAAAAAGGAAGACCTGTACAATTCAAGAAAAATTCATTGGTTCGTGTGCCCATACGTTTGGGGGCAGATGTATTTATAGAAAATAAAATTTCCAAAGAAAATACACAACGAATGGTTGATACCATGGTAGCGTTCAAATTGTTGATGAAATCGCATAAGGTGGCAAAATATAAAGCTTGTGCAACATCTGCAATGAGAGAATCTAATAATGGTCAACAATTGGTCGATCTAGTTTTAAAAGAATCGGGAATAAGTATAGATGTTATTAATGGAGAGGAAGAAGCGGCAATAATTGCGGCAACCGATTTACATAAGTACATCGATAGTAATAAGACGTATCTATATGTTGATGTGGGAGGAGGTAGTACAGAGTTCACCGTCATACATAGAGGTAAACAAGTAGCTTCAAAGTCTTTTAAAATAGGCACAGTTAGGCTTCTTAACGATATGGTTAAAAAGAAATATTGGAAAGAGCTTGAGGCATGGATAAAAAAGCATACAAAATTTTATCATAAAATAGAAGTTATAGGTTCTGGGGGAAATATTAATAAAATATTTAAAATATCTGGTAAATCTATGGGAAAACCGCTTTCATATTTTTATTTAACGGCCTATTATAAAAAACTTCAGAGTTATTCTTATGAAGAACGTATTACAGAGTTAGACTTGAATCAAGATAGAGCGGATGTTATTATTCCTGCCATGCGGATTTATCTTTCTTCAATGAAATGGAGTGGGGCGAAAAATATTTATGTGCCAAAAATTGGTTTGGCAGATGGTATAATTAAAAGCATCTATTATGATACAGTTTCTAGCAATACACAGTAAAATTGTGCACTTCACCTTTTATAGTTGTCGGTTTTTAATTTTATAATATATATTCGTACCCAATATAATTGCTTAAAATTATATCCCAAACCTGATTTATTATGAAAAGAATATTACTATTAGCAGCCTTATTTACTTTTTCAAATTATGGCCTTTCTCAAGATGTAAAATATGGAATAAGGGGTGGTTTGAATATTTCAAATTTAGATTTCGATACTAACAGTGTTCCTACAAATAAGCATAGAAATAGTATTTATGTCGGTTTTTTTGCAAACATTGGTTTGTCTAAAACTATTGCAATAATGCCAGAAATACAGTTTTCTGCAGAAGGAGCTAAAGCAGAACCTCTCCATTTAGATTATATACAAGCACCTATTTTCTTAAAGTTTAGAGTAAGTGAAAAAATTCACATTGGAGCAGGACCACAAGCGGGGCTTAAAGTACATAAAGAAGAAGATGGTATTAAGAATTTTGCTTATTCTGGTGTTGCTGGTTTAGAATATAAAATAAACTATGCCATATTTGCGGATGTAAGATATACCTATGGCTTCTCTAACATTTTTGATGACAATTTAGGCGTTGAAGCTAAAAACTCAAATATACAAATAGGTATAGGTTACAAGTTTTAGCCTGGGTTTAACCGTGTATTGCTTCTGTATTCCCTAAATTAGACATAATTTCGGCTTCATATTCAAGAAGTTGTTGCCATTTGGTATCAACTTCTTTTTTATTTCCATACTTGCGAGCAAAGCCTAAAAACATGGTGTAATGGTTTGCTTCACTAACCATTAAATTTCTATAAAAGGTCGCTAATTCTTTGTCTTTAAGTTCCTCTGAAAGTAACCTAAAGCGTTCACAACTTCTGGCTTCAATTAACGCTGCATAAAGTAAGCGATGCACTAATTGGGTAGTTCTGCTTCCTCCTTTAGGAAAGAATTTTACAAGTTGAATGACATAATCGTCACGTCTATCACGTCCAAGAGTCCATCCGCGTTCTATGATTTTATCATGAACCATTTTAAAATGACTCATCTCTTCTTTCACCAATGCTGTCATTTCTTGTACTAATTCTGTGTATTCAGGAAAACTTACAATTAGTGAAATAGCAGTACTTGTTGCCTTTTGCTCACAAAAAGCATGATCAGTAAGTATTTCTTCAATGTTTTTTTCTACAATATTAACCCAGCGCGGGTCAGTTGGAAGCTTTAGTCCTAGCATGATTAGATGGTATTAGATGAAATGTTTATTTCTTCAATTTGAATATCTCCTTGTTCATTGAGTTTAAGCGTAAAATCTTTACATTCATCCGTATTAGAAGTACAAAAAGAAGTGTTTAATTGCAATGTGTTTTTATTTGAGGCCTCATAATCAATCCATATAAATTGCATGATGGCATTTGCCCAAAACTCTGCACTTTCAAATTCGTAAAAAAACTTTTTATTAATTAGACTCCTGTTAATAATAGTATTATTTTTTAATACCAGTAGTTGTGCTTCAAAGTTTTTGTAGTGAATTCTAGTTGTTGAATCATTTTTTAATTTTTTGGTTTCTAAAACAAAATCCCTCTCTAAAGAATGGTAGTTTATTTTAACTTCAAATCCACTGCTTAAAATAGTATCTGTTTTAATCTCAGTATACGCTTCTGGAACAAACTTTATTTCTTGAGTAAAGGACTCTAAAAGTTTGTTTTCTTTTAAAACTTCTGCATTGGTTTTATATTTTCTGTTTCGACCATCGCAACTTGCTAAAGTAATGATGAAGATAAAAAACAAAACCAATAACTTATTCATAATTAATTATTTATATGTCTAAATCAAAAGTTTTTCTTAAGAGGTCTATGTTCGAGTTTTTCTCTTTTAATTTTTCGAATTTGTCCGCAGGAGTATAAGCGTACTTCTTTTCCATAATGTCGTTTATACTAATTGATAAGCTAATGTCATAGTTATTTAAAGACTTTCTTATGTACGATAAAAGATCATATTGATTGCGTTCCACTTCTACTTTATTTGTAGCATTAGGGAATTCTAGATATACGGTCGTTTCTTTAACTTTTGGTGTATCAATAGATAATATAGAAGCTAAATTGTGTTTCCCTTTTCCTCTTATTATTTCTATAAAAGTATTCCAAACATCTATAAGCTCTTTCTCGGTAAAAGCTTCTTTAGGTAAATCCTCTTCTTCTATAACGACATCCATTTGTTTAATGAGATGTTCTTTTTTAGCTCTTATACTACTTAAAGAAAGACCAGAAGCACGTTTGGTTTCTTTTTTTAAAATGATTTTTGGAGGAGCTTTAACTTGAAAAGTTCCTGAAGAGTTAGAGCCTGATAATTGTGGGGCTCTATTTTCCTCTTTTAAATTGGAAGCAACTAAACTATTTTGTTCTTTTTTAGGAGGTGTTACGGGAATAGGAGTAATCCCTTTCTTTTTAAAATAAGAAGCTGGAATTATGTAATGTCTGCTATTTTTTTTTTCTCCATCAAAAGTGATAGAGGCAAGCTGCATTAAACATAACTCGATAAGTAAGCGTTGATTTTTACTGGTTTTATATTTGAGGTCGCAATCGTTTGCTAGATTTATGCCATGTAGCAAAAATTGCTGTGAAGCTTTTTTAGATTGTTCTAAATATTTAGTTTTGGTCTGCTCGCCTACTTCAAGTAGTTCAATCGTCTCAGGGGTTTTGCTTACAAGTAAATCTCTAAAATGAGACGCTAGCCCTGCAATATAATGATGACCATCAAACCCTTTGGATAATGTATTGTTGAATTGTAATAGCAATTCGGGAATCTTGTTTTCTAAAATTAAATCGGTACTTGTAAAATAGGTTTCGTAGTCAAGTACGTTTAAATTTTCTGTAACGGCCTGCCTGGTTAAATTTTTACCTGAAAAACTAACCACCCTATCAAAAATAGATAAGGCATCTCGCATAGCGCCGTCTGCTTTTTGAGCGATAATATGTAATGCATCGTCATCGGCGGTTACGTCTTGTTCTTCTGCAATATATTTTAAATATTCTTTAGCATCTTTTACTGTAATGCGCTTAAAATCAAAAATCTGACAACGGGATAAAATAGTTGGAATTATTTTATGCTTTTCAGTTGTTGCTAAAATAAAAATGCAATGTTTTGGTGGCTCTTCCAGTGTTTTAAGAAAAGCGTTGAAAGCAGCCTGAGATAGCATATGTACCTCATCAATAATATATACTTTGTATTTACCAACTTGTGGAGGGATACGAACTTGATCTGTTAAGCTTCTAATATCATCAACCGAATTGTTTGAAGCAGCATCGAGTTCAAAAATATTAAAGGCAAAATCTTCATCATCAGTTTCGGTACCATCACTATTAATCATTTTAGCTAGAATTCGTGCACAAGTCGTTTTACCAACCCCACGAGGCCCTGTAAAAAGCAAGGCTTGAGCTAAATGGTTGTTGTCTATAGCATTCAATAACGTATTTGTAATAGCTTGTTGCCCTACAACATCTTTAAATGTTTGTGGTCTGTATTTTCTAGCCGATACTACAAAGTGTTCCAATTTTACTGAATTTGCTTGTGTATAACAAAGTTAAAAATTCAGCTTAAAATTAAAGATAAAGCACATAAAATTTAAGAGGAGTTATTAACAACTTTAAGTGATAAGTGTCTAAAATAGAAAGTATGTTAAAATTGAGGAACAGTTATATCCATTTTTTTGAGATTTAATAGTTCTTTATTGTAATTTTGTAACCAAGTAGATTGCCTTATCGCTCATATGCTGAACTTGTTTCAGTATTATTTCTTTTCGTTAACTGAAAAGTTAAATTGAAAAGGTACTGAAACAAGTTCAGCACTTGGGAGGAAAGTCCGAACACCATAGTGCAACATAGTGGTTAACAACCACCAGTCGTGAGGCTAGGAAAAGTGCAACAGAAAGTATGTACAGGTCATGCTGTAGTGAAACCGGGTAAACTCTATGCGGTGCAATGTCATGTATACCAGTGTTTGAGGGCTGCACGCTCGATGCTGGAGGGTAGGCAGCTAAAGCGTATTGGTAACAATACGCGTAGATAAATGATAAGGATCACGCTTTGGCGTGATACAGAATTCGGCTTATAGATTTACTTTAACATAAAAACCCTTCTTAATTAAAGAAGGGTTTTTTGTTAAAAAATAATAGGTTAGTAATTATATCAAATGAACATTAAAACAAGCCCTATAATTTGTTTCTATAGTACTCATGTTTCATAATAAAGTAGATGGGGCTGTCTGAAAAGTGTCATTCTGAATATTACCGAGAAGCAAAATATATTTTGTTTCGAAGGTAGCAGCGAAGCTGTGAAGAATCTCTAAAAACATAATGTATTGATTTATAAATAAGATTCTTCGCTATGCTCTGAATGAAAAAATATAGTGCTTTTTAGACAGCCTCATTTACTTGGTATTACTCTTTTTTAGGAGAATAGGATAAATCGGGTCTCATTTCTCCACTATATTCTTCCATTCTTGATATGTAATTTATGACTTTGTTAAAAGTTTCCCAGCGATCCGGGCCTAAAACTTCTTCATTTGCTTTAGCTTGTGTTGCTCCATCTACTTCATCTTTAGCAGAAATAGACACCATATAGTAGTTTTCCATGGATCCAAAACCATTTCGGTAAATACGGTAATAACTTTTAGACCCTTTGCTAGTGAAGAGTTCTTTAACAGCTTTCATGCCTTCTTTTACCTTTTTAGCATTTTCGGGTGGGTAATACATAAAAAACCATTTACGATAATTTTGACCTTCTTGAGCTTCCTGGGCACCATCAGGCATATAACTTAGCTCTTCATCATGTACAACTATATAGTTGCCATGAGAATCGTAGCATTTATCAAAGCGGTTAAATATATCTCCAAATTTATCACCCATGGCTTTTGCCATATCAGCAAAAGGACGTTTATCTAAATCTGCGAAGTTTTCAATAGGAGAAATATAAAAATATTTAAAGTCATTTGATACTGCTGTAAACCATTCGGCTTGCGCATTATGTTCTACGGATGCCGCATTAAACTCTTTTGCAATTTTCTCATATTCCATAACCATTGAAGGTTTTACATTGTCTTGATGTACCGAGAACATTTTCTGTGCTTGAGAGATATTACATGTTAGGCATAATAATAATAATAATAATAATAGTACTAAAGTTGTTTTAGCTGTTTTCATAATTTATTATTTTGGTTGGTTAGTAATTTTATTCTTCTAAAACTTCGGTTTTAGTTTCAGCGGCAGCGGCTATAGCTGCAAATTCAGAATTCATAGCTGTGCCATCAAAGTAAATGTGTTCTTCTACAATTTTTCCATCAACGAATTGTACAGCCAAATGAACGGGTATGGACAATTCTTTATTATTTGCGGCAAAAGTACCTTTGTGTGTCGCCCAATAATAAACCCAAGTTTCGTCCTCTTTGTCAAGAACCATTTCAATGTATTCTTTATCATGGTTAAAACCATACGCAGACATAGCAGTGGTCATAGCCTTTAAGCCTTCTAATCTTTTTTCAATAGTTAATGGTTTGGTAGAATTAACAAATACTTTTGCTGTATCAGCAAAATGACTTTTCCATTTGTCCCAGTCACCTGTTTCGTAGGCTTTTATACCAGATTTTAATGTTTCAATTTCGGTAGAATCAGCAAAGTAACGTTGTGTTTTTTTTTGACAAGCGATAAAAAGAATCGTTACTAATAATAATAAAAGAAGTTTTTTCATTTCATTAATGGTTTTAAGGTTAGTGTTTAAATTAACCACAAACAACAGTAAGAAAAGAAGTACTTTTTTAATGAGATAAATTATGCATAGAGCCTGGGACTCTTAGGAAGATATCTAAAGTACTGAAAAAAAAGGAATTAACAAAAAAAGAGGCTGTGAGTTTAAACTACTTCAAAAAAACTAAACATATTACCACCATAGCTTTTAGAATAACTATAATGATTTAAGTTAGATAAATTAGTGTGTTTAGAATGCTCAACAATTAGAATGCCATCTTCAAGTAGCATGTTGTTTTGAAAAACCAATTCTGGAATTTTAGCAAATTGTTCTTCTGTAAAGTTATAAGGAGGGTCTGCAAATATAATATTGGTTTGTAAATTAGATTTTTCTAAAAATTTAAAAACGTCACTTTTAATAGTATTTATTGGCATTTCAAAAGACTCAGCTGTTTGGTTTATAAACTTGATGCAACCATAGTCCTGATCTACACAGGTAATGTTTTGGGTGCCTCTTGATGCAAATTCATAACTTATATTACCTGTTCCAGCAAACAAATCTAAAACAGAAATATCACCAAAATAAAACAGATTATTTAAAATATTAAATAAGGACTCCTTGGCCATATCGGTTGTTGGTCTCACCGGTAAATTTTTTGGTGCAACAATTTTTCTGCTTTTATAAATTCCTGAAATAATGCGCATTAAAAACTTTTTATTAAAATGAAATCTGAATGATCGTATTTTGGATTTTCATAATATTTGTAATGGTCATTTCGCTTACCAAAGCTTACATTTCTTATGTACTTGTATGCTATTTGATATAAATCATCATCTTTGTGAATAGCACCAATAAAAACTAAATATAATGTTTCTGGGTTTAGTTTTAACTGTTCCGCGGTAAATAGAACGTAGTATATAAAGTCTTCTTTTGTTACATATTCAAATGTATTATAAAGCAAAAGTTTACCCTTTTCAGTAACAATTATTTCAAAATGATTTTTGTTTACGTTTAAATATACTTTGGGAGTATTTGCATTTTTTTCGATGAGTAAAATTTCCTCAATTAAAATAGTAGAAACATGCTTAAAGGTAAAAGAGCCAAACTTTTCATATATAAAATTATTAATGTTTATATAGGGCACATATACGTTAATGCTATCGTTTAATACAATAGCGTCGTAAGTAATAAAATCAGATTTAAGAATTTTAGAATTAAATTTTAAATAATCAGCTAAACTATCTTCTTCAAAAAGTGGTTTTGGCACAAGAGTAGATAATTCATTGTCGTGGATTACACAAATTTTAGTGAACGCTTCTTGCAGAATAGTTTCTGTATTAAAGATATTTTTAAGATAATCTAATAGCTCTAAAGGATTCTGTTTTTTATTAAAATCAATGCGCTTTAAGGAAGAAATACGATTCGATTCTTTATGTAGTATACAAAAAGAAAGTCCACTCAAACTTATTTGAATGGACAATTCTAGATTAGTTAGTTTGTTAGGATTTTTATTCGGCTGAGCCATAATTTTTTGGCCAGTTTCCAATTGTTTTAACTTCGTCCATAGAACCTACTCTCAACATATTACCGTTTACTCCATCTACAGAAACAACCTGATTTTCTTGCATAAGAAGGTCTGGGTCTTGATCATGTAAAATAACGTTCTTTTCTACAGAAGCTTCAAAAACAGGTATCTGTATATCATTTTGTTCTAAATATCCAGCTTGTAATTTGAATTTAGCACCATCTTTACCCACTGGTACATTCATCATGTTTTTGTATCGATCAGAATTTTTAAATAAAGAATCTTTTACAGAAACAAAGCCTAAAGTATCAATTACAACAATTTCTTTAGTAGTGTCTACACCGTATAATTTAGTTAATTCTTCATCTATAATAGTAGAATCTCTACGTTGTGTAATAGTATATTCGGCTGTATCAATAAACTTAATTAAGTTTTCGAAATTACGAGAAAACTTACCAGTTACTTGTTTGTGAGCAATTTGAGCGTCTCTAATATCAATCAAACTTGTAATAACTGTTTTATAACGTTTGTTTTTAAGCTTGTTAAATTGAATGGGCTCATAAATAGATAAATAGGTTTGATAACCTAAAAAACCGATTAACAGCCAAAGAGCAATTGTCAAAACAGGTTTGAATTTAGAAGGTATAAATTTGTCAACCAGCTTTACTAAGCCAATTGTAACTAGTATCACTGCAATTGCAATAAGAATAAATGTCAACATAGTATGTTTTTAATTAAAAGTCTTTTCGCAAATCTACAATTTTTTTTTAATCGTAAAAACCTATAGAGAGTAAAAATCATTCTATCTTTGAATAATTTTTAATTTGTCGAAACTTTTAATGACCTCATCCGAATTTTATTCCCTTATAAAACAGCAGTTTCCGTTTAAACCAACGTTAAAACAGAATATTGTTTTACAACAACTTTCAGAATTTATTTTTAACAAAACACCAAATGTACTTTACCTATTAAAGGGATATGCCGGTACGGGAAAGACTACGATTGTCGGAACTATAGTCTCTAATTTATGGAAAGCAAAAAAAAGTGCTGTTCTAATGGCGCCAACTGGTAGAGCAGCAAAAGTCATTTCTAATTACTCGGAAAAAGAAGCATTTACAATACATAAAAAGATATATTTTCCGAAGAAAGAAAAGAATGGCGGCGTTAAGTTTGTTTTGCAGCCTAATAAGCATAAGAACACCATTTTTATAGTTGATGAAGCGTCCATGATACCAGATACCCCTGGGGAATCAAAACTTTTTGAAAATGGGTCGTTGCTGGATGATTTAATGCAATATGTATATTCTGGCCATCAGTGTAAACTGCTTTTAATTGGTGATACGGCTCAATTACCACCGGTTAAGCTGGATTTAAGTCCTGCTCTGAATGAAGATTCTCTTGGATTGAATTACAACAAGGACGTTACCAGAATGGAATTAGATGAAGTTGTAAGACAAGAACAAAATTCTGGTATTCTTGCAAATGCCACTGTACTGCGCGAAGCTTTGTCACATAGTATTCATGATAGTTTTAAGTTTGATTTAGCAGGTTTTAAAGATATTATCAGGTTAATAGATGGGCACGAGATCATGGATGCTATTAATGATGCTTATAGCGATTTGGGTAAAGAAGAAACAGCCATTATTGTAAGAAGCAATAAACGTGCAAATTTATATAATCAGCAAATACGAAATAGGATATTATTTAATGAGAGCGAGCTTACTACTGGGGATTATTTAATGGTGGTTAAGAATAATTACTTTTGGATTAAGACAACTACAGAGGCTGGGTTTATTGCTAATGGAGATATTATTGAAGTTCTCGAAATTTTCAGTATCCAGGAACTTTACGGTTTTCGTTTTGCAGAAGTAAAAGTGCGGATGGTTGATTACCCAAAAATGAGGCCTTTTGAAACGGTTTTACTTTTAGATACCGTTGAAGCGGAAACACCGTCATTATCTTATGATGATTCCAATAGATTATATCAAGAGGTCATGAAAGATTTTGAAAACGAATCCAGTAATTATAAAAAGTTTTTAAAAGTAAAAGGAAGTAAGCATTTTAACGCTCTTCAGGTGAAATTTTCTTACGCCATTACATGCCATAAATCGCAAGGTGGACAATGGAATACTGTTTTTGTAGAGCAACCTTATTTGCCAAACGGGATTGATAAAGAATATTTACGTTGGTTATATACTGCTGTAACCAGAGCTAAAGAAAAACTGTTTCTTATAGGTTTTAAAGATGATTTTTTTGAAGAAGACTAATTTAGTAATCAGTCACATTATCATCGCTTTGTGCTTTAACGACTTTGCGAGATTTCCATATTTAGTAATCAGTTGCAGCTAATATTGTTTATAACTTTTACGTCGCTTAAAAGCTTAGATCATTTAATATCAAATAAACATCTAAATAACCGGTTTAATCTAAAGAATTCCTTAAGGCTTGCCTCAGAGATAGTTGGTTTTAAGAAATTTTTCATTTCTTTTTCCTCCATAATTCACTATAAAACATAACCGTAGCTAATGCTATGCTTAAATTTTCTATTTCATCTGAATAAAAAATAATTCAAATTTGAGGTGATCATTTAGAAATTCATTTGGTATAAAGGTAAAACCTAATAATAATTATTCTATTTTTGAACTAGATTCTGACCATAATAATTATGAAAATAATTTCAATGATTCCTGCGCGTTATAGTGCATCGCGGTTTCCGGGAAAACTTATGCAAGACCTAGGGGGAAAAACGGTCATATTGCGTACATACGAAGCCACTAAGGCTACTAATTTGTTTGACGACGTATTTGTTGTTACCGATAGCAAAATTATTTACGATGAAATTGTAAATAATGGCGGGAAGGCAATGATGAGTAAAAAGGAGCATGATTGCGGTAGTGATAGAATAGCAGAAGCTGTCGAATTTATGGATGTAGATATTGTAATCAATGTGCAAGGAGACGAACCATTTACAGATAAAGAATCGTTGGCTAAATTGATTGAAGTTTTTAAAGATGATCATGATAAAAGTATTGATTTGGCGTCTTTAATGGTTCATATTACGGATATAGATGAGATTAACAATCCTAATACCGTAAAGGTTATAGTAGATCAATCCAATTTTGCGCTTTATTTTTCCAGAAGTCCAATTCCGTATCCAAGAGAAAAAAGGGTAGGAGTAAAATACTATAAACACAAAGGCGTTTATGCTTTTAGAAAAGAAGCCATACTGGATTTTTATAAGTTACCAATGTTGTCATTAGAAGCTTCAGAAAAAATAGAATGTATTCGTTATTTGGAATATGGAAAACGCATTAAAATGGTAGAAACTGATGTTCAGGGTGTTGAAATTGATACGCCAGAAGATTTGGAACGTGCTAAAAAAATATGGAAATAGTCTGTGTTGAACTTCCTGAACTGAATTATAAAATGAAAATAAATTGATAAAAGAATACGACAATATAAAAGTGATTGGCTTTGATGCCGATGATACGCTTTGGGTAAATGAAACCTATTTTCGTGAAGCTGAAGAAGCATTTGGGAGGTTACTATCAGATTATGAAACCCCAAATAAAATAGACCAAGAATTGTTTAAAATGGAAATGAGCAACCTACCCATATATGGGTATGGGGTTAAAGCATTTGTGCTATCTATGGTTCAATCTGCTTTAGAATTATCTAACTATAATGTGCCACATAAGACAATTGAAGCGATACTTGATATTGGTAAAAACATGCTTAATAAACCAGTGGAATTACTTGATGGTGTTGAAGATGTTTTGGAAGTGTTGTCAAAAAAATATCGTTTAATACTTGCAACGAAGGGTGATTTGTTGGATCAAGAGCGTAAACTAGAAAAATCTGGTCTTACAAGTTATTTTCATCATATAGAAGTATTAAGTGATAAAAAAGAAGTCAATTATTCTAAATTATTAAACCATCTGGACATTAAACCATCTGAGTTTTTAATGATAGGGAATTCTTTGAAATCTGATGTGTTACCATTAGTAAATATTAACGCCCATGCGATCCATATACCTTTTCATACCACCTGGGCGCACGAGGAAGTCACAGAAAAAGACACAAACGGAAAAACATACAAAACGATAAATAGTTTGCGAGATGTTATAAAACTATTGGATTAATTGAAGATAATAAATATAAATACTTGGAATAGAAAACAACATTACGAGCATTTTTGCAGATTAAAAGATCCTTATTTTGCTGTAACTATCCCTTTTAATGTTACTAAAGCATATAAATTTTCAAAAGACAGCAATAAAAGTTTTTTTGCTAAATATCTACACGATTGTATGAAAGCTATAAATGTGGTTGATAATTTTAGGTATAGAATTGAAGATGGAAATGTTGTGGATTATAATATTATTCATGCATCAGCTACAATAATGCGAAGTGATAAAACGTTTGGTTTTTCTTTCATTGAATATAACGACGATTTGGATATTTTTATAGAAAATATAGCCATAGAAAAGGAAAGAATTGAAAATTCAACAGACTTATATCCACCTCAAAATGGGTTAAACTGTATACATTGTTCCGCAATGCCTTGGTTACATTTTTCCGGACAGAAAGAACCTGTTTCTGGAGTCTTGGATTCTGTACCAAAAATAGCATTTAGTAAAGTAAGCAAAGTCAATAATGAATTAATGATGAATATTTCTGTTAACGTAAATCACGCATTAGTTGATGGTTACCACGTTGGTTTATTTTCAGAAAAATTTCAAGAATATTTAAACCAATAATATTTAAAATAAATACTATTTTTACTTTTTGTAAAAAAAAACTGTTAAATGAATTATAAGAACTTTCCAATGGTGCCAAGAGTCATTTTTGGCAGAGGTAGTTTCAATCAGTTAAACGAAATTTTGGCCCCAAAACGTTTAAACATCCGTGCTCCATTTATTTATTTGGTAGATGATGTTTTTAAAAGTAATTCTTGGTTAACTTCAAGAATACAATTATCATATGATGATAAGATTATTTTTATTTCTTCAAAAGAAGAACCAAAAACGTCTCAAGTAGATACTTTGGTTGAAGAAATTATTTTATTAACAAAAGAACGTCCGTCGGGAATTATTGGTATAGGAGGAGGAACGGTTTTAGACCTAGCTAAAGCTGTTTCTATAATGCTAACCAATGATGGAGAAGCTAAAGATTATCAAGGTTGGGATTTAGTAAAAAATGAAGGAATATATCATGTTGGTATTCCAACAATATCTGGAACAGGAGCCGAGGTTTCCAGAACGACGGTCCTTACAGGACCACGTAAAAAGCTTGGTATAAATTCAGATTTCACACCGTTTGATCAAGTTATATTAGATTCCGAACTCACTAAAAATGTTCCTATAAATCAATGGTTTTATACAGGAATGGATTGTTATATTCATTGTGTAGAATCATTAAACGGAACCTATTTAAATGCGTTTAGTCAAAGTTACGGTGATATGGCCTTAGACTTGTGTAAAGAGATCTTTTTAAGTGATGATCTTACAGAGGTTGAAGCTCAAGAAAAATTGATGATGGCTTCATGGCATGGTGGTATGAGTATTGTTTATTCTCAAGTAGGCGTTGCACATGCTATGAGTTATGGTTTATCTTATTTACTGGGTACAAAGCACGGCATTGGTAATTGTATCGTTTTTGATCATTTAGAAGAGTTTTATCCAGAAGGGGTAAAGCTTTTTAAGGAAATGAAAGCAAAACACAATATTGAATTGCCCAAAGGTATTTGTGCTAATTTGGCAGATGAGGAGTTTAATATAATGATTGATATTGCATTGAGTTTAGAACCACTTTGGGAAAATGCTTTAGGAAAAAATTGGAAAAAAACGATGACTCGTGAAAAATTAAGAGGGCTTTATCAAAAAATGTAATATGCGATGGCTTGCCAAATTTATTTATTATAAATTATTAGGATGGAAAGTTGTAGATCATACCCATATCTCAAAAAACTTAGTTAAAAAAGCCATAATAATTACGGTGCCACATACAAGCTGGCATGATTTTTATATGGCTATTTTGCTACGTTCAGTATTAGATATAGATACACATTTTGTAGGTAAAAAGGAATTATTTACATTTCCAATAGGATGGTTTTTTAGAGTACTGGGAGGGATACCAATTGATAGGCATACTAAAGAAAACAAAGTAGATTTAATTGCTAAATTATTTGAAGGAAAAGAAGAATTTAGGATGACTTTAGCTCCAGAAGGAACTCGCAAAAAAGTAGGTAAATGGCGTACTGGGTTTTATTATATAGCTAAAAAAGCGAAGGTGCCAATCATAATGATTACACTTGATTTTGAAAATAAGCAAAATAAAATTTCAAAACCCTTTTATCCAACAGATGATGTGGAAGCTGATTTTAAGTTTATGTACGAGTTTTTTAAGGGCGTAAAAGGGAAAATTTCTGATGCTTCCTAACTATTTATGATCCCACGAATCTTCATTGTTTTTGTTGCTAGGTGAGAGACCTAAAATTTCATTTTTAGTATTGACGCCTAGACCTAAAACTGTTCTATTTGCATAGTTAAAATATGAAACTACTTGATTTACTTCCAGTATCTCACCATCATTTATATCTAATTCTTTTAAATATGCTATATCACTCTCAATAAGTGAACTTGCTTCAAGTGTTAGTTGCTTTGCATAATTAACTAAGGCAAATTCTTTTTTAGATAAAATAATTTTTAGAGAATCATTTTCAATATGTGATTTTAATAATTCAGATTTCTTATCATCATTTAAGAAACGTTTCATTCCCTCAAAATGATGTTGATAACAGTAATCACATTTATTAATATAACTTGTATAGGTTCCTAAAAGCTCTAAAAACCAATTAGGAAAAGTATTATTGCTGTGATGTAATGTGTTTTTATAAAGAGCCATATGACCTGCAAGTGTATGCGGTCTTAAACTATGAATACTTAGCACATTATCAATTTGATTATTAGGCCCCTTAATTTTATTATAAATAGCTTTTAACTTACCCGTAGCTTGTTCAAAAGGAATAACTTTAATCCAACTCATTATTTAATGTTTTGTAAATGTGGCATAGAATTTGAAAGATAATAATTGTATAAGAAATGAAACATAAAGTAAACAATTATTTGTTCCTAAAAAGAAACATTTCTAACACTTAAAACTAAAAGTTACCTTGTTTTAATAAGGTAACTTTTTTGTTTGGAATACTTTTTATGATGCTTTTACTTTATTTTACTTCTTTTAAAGCATTATCAATACGTGTTCTTAAATGCTGTTTATGAGCTCTAGACGATATATTTCCTGTATTTGAAGCCATTGTTTTAATATTATTTAAATTATACAAAGCCATAGACTTTGCATTATTTGTATATCTGCTATTTTGCTTCCTTGTAAGGATGTCTATAAGCATGTTGGTATATTCTAATTGTAAATTTTGTCTAAAAGAGTTTACATTAGAGTAAATATCTGCCTTGAAAATAGCCTTGTTTAAATCACTCATAAAAGTAGATAGACTATATCCGTTACTGTATAATTCTGAATCTGTAATTCTTTGTAATGTATTGTAGTGTAATATATGATTAAGCACATTTTTTTGGTATCCTAAGACTTGGCTGTGAATTTTTGGATCTTCAGGGGTTCTAAAGTTATAACCTCTTCGTTGCATAGCCAAATAGTTATACAGGTCATTAGGAGCACTAAAAGCATTTGGTGCAAATACATATTTACTTAAAGCTGACATGGCTCTTTTTTGATCAGCTAAGCTAACTGGGGTGTAAGGTTGTTTTTCACCATTTTGCCCAGCCATGGCTCTATCTACATAGATACCTCCAATAAACCTTGAAATGACATTGGCGGCACTTCCTCTTTGACTACTTAAAATATAATAGGCTTGTCTTAATTCCTGATAAGATTGGCCTGATTTAGTAAACTTATCTTTTATACCACGCATCATAGTATTAATAACCTCAAATCGATCAATAGAATATCTAATTTGGTCGTTAGACATGTCTCCAACCATAACTCTTGGATCAATAGCTTTTCCAGGAGAGCGCATATCATCAGCATCGTTACCAAAAATAAGCTCTGGTTTGGTTGATTGCTGTAATAATTCTGTTCTTTCTTGTTTAGTTTTAAAAGGGGTGTATCCAAATTGAACAGCCCAAACATCATAAGGCCCAACAGCTGTATCATAGTACTGTCCTTGCTTTGTTCGGTCTTTTGTTATGTTAATAGCTGCATAATCCATTACAGAGCCCGTTAGGCATTTCCCTTTAATAAAATTGGCATCAGCTAATTGTTCAGGAGAGAATAACTGACTTGCCTTCATGTTGTGGTTTAAGCCTAAAGTATGACCAACTTCATGCATGATTAAAGCAGTCATCGCTTCTTTTTTCATACGCTTCATTTCTAAATCTGAGGCATTCGTAGCTTTCAATACAGCATTTCCAAAAAGTGTATTTTCATGCATAATATGTCCTAAAGAGCAATACATTTTGTGATCTTCTTCCATGTTTGAATTTTCGAAAGTCTTATGTAATGAAGTTAGATCAAATAATTTATCATACATCACTCTATTGGTAAAGTGTACATATTCTAACATAATATCTGCGCCTAAAATCTGCCCTGTTTTTGGGTTTACAAAACTAGGACCATAACCACCAAAAGGAGGCTGTGGAGAGGACGTCCAACGTAATACGTTATATCTTATATCTCCAGCATCCCAAAGTGCGTCATCCGGTTGAATTTTAACAACCATAGCGTTTTTAAACCCGGCTTTTTCAAAAGCAACATTCCATTGTAAAACCCCATTTTTTATAGTTTCACGCCATTCTAATGGTGTTGAATTTTCTATCCACCAGGTAATAGGTTCGACAGGTTCTGAAATAGTTGCATTTGGATTTTTCTTTTTTAAATTCCAGCGATGTACTAAATCACGGTATGGTGTAGCACTAGTAGACGTTTGGTCATCTACCTGGGTTATGAAATAGCCAACCCTGGGGTCATCGTATCTAACTTCATAATCGTTTTCCGGTAATGCTATTAAGCTATGAAACACTTTAATACTTACGTTTCTTCCATCAGCCACAGCATTAGAACCACCATTTAAAACAGATGGAGAAGAATATACATACTCCACTGCTAAATCTGTATTGTTGTCATAATTACGAATAGCATCTATTTTAGTTTTTGTCTTATTTAAATTACCCAATTTAAAAGCGCTAGGTGCTGCTCCTGGTAATCTTGGCCGCTTAATTTGTGATAGGGTTTCAGCTAGAAACAGATTATCAGCTTTTATTAGATAAAACCCCTTTTTTTTATCATGGCTTTCAATTTTTATGCTAGCCATGTTCCCATTACTAATATTAGCATCTTTAGATTTTGAAAGGGGACTTTCCGGGTCAAAGTAAAACGATATGTTTTGTGTTATAAATTCAATCTTATCAAAATATTTTTCAATCTTAAACACTTTAGAACCTCTATAGGAGCCTCTAATAATTCTTCCAGCATCCATAACACCATCAGCAATTTGACTAAAATAGATGTACTCTTTGTTTATTTGATCATCAGAAATAATCATTTGTATAGATCCTGTTATGGTATCTTGGTAAATAGTGAATAATCCGTCTATTTTTTTACTTGATTTAACGAGTTCAGCAATCGTTTTTACTTTTGTCTTTTTCTTGGCAGGTTTATCAACAACTTCTATCTGATTCTTTTTCTTACCTTTTTTTCTTTTTTGAGCTTGAACGTTTTCTGATATAGAAAAAAGCATTAACGTTAATGCAAAACAAATAAGTTTTGTAGTCCTTAGATTTTTAAATTTCATAATATTATTTTGAATTAGTCGTGTTAAAATTAAAAATAAAGAATGGCTTATATCTATATAAAATGTTAAAAGAAATCCAATGATATATATTTTAGAGACTCTTAGTAGACAATATATCAGTATCTTTAACCATTATGACAAAAGACACTAAGATTGCCGTATTAATTGATGGAGATAATATTCCATCAAAGTATATTTCTGAAATGATGGAAGAAATAGCAAAATACGGAACACCGACCATAAAGCGAATTTATGGGGATTGGACAAAGCCGCATCTCTCTAAGTGGAAAAGTATACTACTTGAAAATGCCATTACACCCATTCAGCAATATGGCTATACAACAGGGAAGAATGCTACAGACTCTGCCATGATAATTGATGCCATGGATATTTTATATTCTGAAAAAGTAAATGGTTTTTGTTTAGTGTCTTCTGATAGTGATTTTACAAAATTAGCAACACGATTACGTGAAGCTGGGATGCAGGTTTATGGGATGGGAGAAAAGAAAACGCCAAATCCGTTTATTGTGGCCTGCGATAAGTTTATTTATCTGGAAATCCTTAAAAAGGATCTTGAAAAAGACGATAAAGAAGGTAAATCTAAAAAGGTTAATTTGTATAATATTACGCCTAAGGTGATTAGACTTCTTAAAAATTCAGTGTCAGATGCTGCAGATGATGATGGTTGGGCATTTCTTGGAGATGTTGGTTCTCTAATACTAAAAAAACAACCTAATTTTGATTCCAGAAATTTTGGCTTTGATAAGTTAACACCTCTTTTTAAATCATTAGATCATTTTGAAATGGAACAACGCGACCAAAGTAATGGACGATTTAAATTGATTTTTGTTAGGAATAAGTAAATTTTAAAACAAACAAAAAGAGGTCACCATGTCATTCAGAAGGAGGAACGACAGAAGAATCTTTTTAAATGGTAGCATCATAGAGAAATGGTGAATAGGGGTTGAAAACTAAAATTACACAGTTTTTTTCTCTACAATGCGTTTAATTTTTATTTGATATAAAAACAATGAGATTTTTCGCTTCGCTCTGAATAACAGCACGTTTTAAAAATTACCCAGAATTTTATCCATAACCCAGCTAGTGTGAAGTGCTGAGCCTCCAGAAGAAGGATGTATGTAGTTCTTTTTAATTAACATATCTCTCATACCTTCTACATGATGAAGCTGTATATGTTTCGGGTTTTCAATAACCAATTCTTCATGTTTTGTATCACTGTTTAATATGATTGGATTATCATGGAAAACAGAAAATAAAATGGTTCCCTTACTTCCAAAAATTTGAGCTTTATCTGTATGATCATTGCAGCCAAAATTCCAGCAACCAGATCCAGTAGTACCATTTTCATGTGCCCAACAAGCAGTTACAGCATCGTTTGATGAATAAAGACCTTGTTGGTTAAGACTTATGCCATGTGCACTTTTTATATCACCTAGTAGGTAAGTGAACAGATCAAGGCCATGACTTGCCAGATCATCAAAGTAGCCACCTGGAGCTATTTTAGAATCAGTCCGCCAATTATATGCTTTTGATTTATCAATATCGTTAGCAGGTTTATTTAAATGCCAATTTATATGTCTGACGTCCCCTATATATTTATTTTCTAACCAATTTTTTATTTGATTAAAACGAGGTAATGATCTTCTATAATAAGCGACAAATAATGGTAAATCTTTATCCTTATAAGCGTTATATATTTTCAGACTCTCGTTATAGGAGGGAGACATAGGTTTCTCTATACAACAAATTTTTCCTGCGTTCGCTACTTTTAATGCATAAAACATATGTGTGTCTGGGGGTGTTGCTATATATACAGCATCGATTTCATCATCATTAATCAAATCATCAGCATTAGCATAAACTTTACTTATGTCATGTCTTTGAGCATAATCCTTTGCTTTATCATAATCACGCCTCATAACAGCTGCTAGTTTAAAACCTTCTGTTGCTTTATAAGCAGGTCCGCTTTTAACTTCTGTGACTTTTCCGCATCCAATGATTCCCCATTTAATTGTTTTATCGCTTTTTTGAGAATTGACCATGTGGTTTTATTATATAGTTAGAGATTTATTCTGTATTTTCTTCCATAGTATGGTACACATTATATACGTCAATAATACTTTGAAAACCTTATATTTATTGATGTGTTTGATATTTAAAAAAAAATATAACTGGTTCTAAAACGGTATGAAAATGACTGATTTATTTTGGAAAAATCAAATATATAGATATTACTTTGGTTATAGAAAAAAAAAGAATAGTGTATGTGTTAAAATGTTCTTAAAAGTGAATAAAAAAACGGAAAAAGGAAATAATCTATAAAGTAATATGAATTATTAGAGAACCCTTTAATATCGTTGACAACACCCCAAATATATTGATTATATTGAGGCTTATTCAGCCATGGTATGGTATACATTCTGCACATCATCATCTTCTTCTAACTTTTCTAAAAGCTTTTCTACATCAACAGATTGTTCTGCAGTAAGTGGTTTTGTTACTTGTGGAATACGCTCAAAACCAGAAGATAAAATTTCAATTTCTCGAGTTTCTAATTCAGCTTGAATGGCTCCAAAACTTTCAAAAGGTGCATATATTAATATACCGTCCTCATCAGCAAAAACCTCTTCAGCTCCAAAATCTATAAATTCCAGTTCGATTTCTTCAGGATCTAAACCATCCCCATTAATTCTAAAATTACAAGTATGATCAAACATAAAAACTACAGAGCCTGATGTTCCTAAGCTACCATCACATTTATTAAAATAACTACGTACATTGGCTACGGTACGGGTGTTGTTATCGGTTGCTGTTTCAACTAAAATGGCAATTCCATGAGGCGCATATCCTTCAAAAATAACTTCTTTATAATCGCCTTGACTTTTATCACTTGCTTTTTTTATAGCACGTTCTACATTATCCTTAGGCATATTAACGGCCTTGGCATTTTGTATAACGGCTCTTAAACGGGAATTACTAGCGGGATCTGGGCCTCCTTCTTTTACCGCCATAACAATATCTTTACCTATACGAGTAAAGGCTTTGCTCATAGCAGACCAACGTTTCATTTTCCTTGCTTTTCTAAATTCAAAAGCTCTTCCCATAATACCGATATTTTATTTTTAGTTTCCTCGAAAGAGGAAATCTCATTAATTTTAACAGGATGTTATTTATGCCAACAAATTTAAAAAAATCTACCAACCAAAATAATAGTTGTCTGTTTTAATTTTTTAGAATGTACTGACTGTCTACTGCTAATTGAACACTGTGACCAGATTACTCCTCATCTGGTTCTACAATAGCCTCAATAGCCTCAGCTAATTTAAAATCTTTATTAGTAACGCCATCAGCATCATGGGTGGATAATGAAATAGTAAGCACATTGTATACATTAGACCAATTTGGATGATGGTTTAAAGCCTCACACTCAAAAGCAATTCTGCTCATGGCACTAAAGCAATCCTTAAAGTTTTCAAATTCGAATTCGGCATGAATGGCATTATCATAATAATCCCAATCAGGAAAGTGTAATAATCGTTTTTCTATATCTTGTTCTGAAAGCTTGCTCATAGAATTAAATGTTTTAATAAATGTTATTTTACTAATTTAACGATTCCTAAGGTTTAAATCAACTATAATTTTAACTCTGATACTATTTGTTGACTGACAAGTTGAAGGTGTTTAGGTAATAGATTGTATTTTGGTAATACAGCTAAATATCTATCATCATTAGTGGTATAAACATTTTTATAAGTCACTTTGTTATTGAACTCAAAGGAATCAACAATTTCTTTTATAAAATCATCATGGTGTACCAAATCACTACTACCTAAATGAAAAACGCCTGATTTATTTCTATTAATAATATAATGGACTTGTTGCGTTACTTTTATATCATTTGTCACATTCATTATTAAGTTAGGAAAAACTTCTATGGGTTCCTTTTCTTTTATGTTTTCAAGCATTTCTATTATTCTGGGAGATTGTGCTCCAAAAACCATTGGTAACCTTAAAATAGCGACTTGCTTTTTGGGCATGCGTAATAACATATTTTCAATTTTAATTTTGAAATGTCCATAAATACTGTTACTTAAGGTTTTATCGGTTTCGTAACTTGGGTATTTACTGTAAGCATCAAAAACATTTGCAGAGGATATAAAAATGAGTTTTATTTTGTTTGTAAACACATATTCCGCCAGATGTTGATGGGCTACTAATTGCGCTGAAAAATCACCTCGGAGTGTAGAAATAACAATGGTAGGTTTTACTATTTCTAATATTTCATAAACATCATCTTCCTCCATATTATATTGAAAGAAATGTTTATTCTTTTCATGTTCTTTATTTGAAGTATTATAGGTTCCGAATGTTTTAAAGTAGGAGCAGAGTTCTTTATAAATGGCACCACCTAAAAAACCACTGGCACCTAATATTAAAACTCTATGTTTTACCTCCCTTTTCATCATACTATCAAACTCGCGAAAGACTTTTTAGAATATAGATAATTTTGTTTCTGTAGTGAATTTTTCTAACGCTTTCATTCCTAATAATGAATTACCTTTTATATTTAGTCCAGGAGACCATGTCGTCACTACAAAGTTATCTGGTAAAAGCGCTACAATACCACCACCAACACCACTTTTTCCAGGTAGACCAACTTCAAAGGCAAATTCACCAGCTTCATCATAAAAACCACATGTAAGTATGATGGCATTAATGCGTTTAGCCTGTGTTTTTGTTAGTCGGATCTTATTTGATAAACAATTTCCTTTGTTAGATAAAAAGAAAAAAGCTTTCGTTAGTTGCTCACAATTCATTTCAATAGAACATTGATGAAAGTAGAAATCTAAAACATCATCAACAGGGTTATTTAAGTTTTCGAAAGATTTTAAAAGGTTGGCGGTTGCATAATTTTTAAAACCTGTCACTTTTTCTGAATGAGCGACGTCTATGTTGAAGTTGATAGTATCATCTCCGTTAAGGTCTCTTATATAATTTAAGAAGTCTTCTTTTGGGTTTTCTAAATTAGAAACAAGAATATCTGCAATAACAATAGCTCCAGAATTTATTAACGGATTTCTAGGAATGCCATTTTCGATTTCTAATAAAGCCAATTGGTTGAATGGATGCCCTGAAGGTTCAACATCAACACGTTTCCAAATGTCCTCTCCAATGAGTTCCATAGCTTTAGATAAGGCCAAAACTTTAGATATACTTTGAATAGAAAATGGCTTTTTATAATCGCCAACACCGTAATCTTTTCCGGCAGAAGTTCTTAAATGAATACCGAAATTATTTTTATCAACATGTGCCAATTCAGGAATGTAAGATGCCACCGTACCCTTATCGGAAGTATTCATGGCATCTTGATAAAGATTTTCTAAAATGGCTTGAAAATCAGGCATAAGTTATTTGTAAAAGGGCAATTTTATGACCGTTGCCGGAACAGCATTTTTACGTATTTGAATATTAATTTTACTATTAACATCTGCAAAAACAGTTGGTACATAACCTAAGCCAATGCCTTTGTTTAATGATGGGGACATGGTGCCGGAAGTAACGACACCAATTTTGTTTCCGTTGTTATCAACGATGTCGTAACCTTGTCTAGGAATACCACGTTCATCCAATTCAAAAGCTATTAATTTTCGTGCTGCACCTCGTTCTTTTTCTGCTTTTAAGGCCTCAGAATTTGTAAATTCTTTAGTGAATTTTGTAATCCAGCCCAAACCAGCTTCAATAGGAGAGGTGGTATCATCAATATCGTTTCCGTAAAGACAATATCCCATTTCTAAACGTAAGGTGTCTCGAGCGGCTAGCCCAATAGGTTTGATACCATAATCTGCACCAGCTTTGAATACATTATCCCAAACTTGCTTTACTTCGCTGTTCTTACAGTAAATTTCAAAGCCACCACTTCCAGTATACCCTGTAGCCGATATGATGACATGCTCTATTCCTGCAAAATCACCAACTACGAAATTGTAGAATTTTATAGCAGATAAATCATGACTGGTAATTGATTGTATGGCTTCAATGGCTTTTGGGCCTTGAATAGCAAGTAATGAATAGTCTTCACTTAAATTACGCATGGTAGCACCCATATCATTTTTAGACTGAATCCAGTTCCAATCCTTTTCAATATTACTAGCATTAACAACTAATAAATAGGTTTCTTCCTTAAGTTTATAAATAATTAAATCATCAACAATACCGCCATTATCATTTGGTAAACAGCTGTATTGAGCTTTTCCAATAGTTAATTTAGAGGCGTCGTTACTGGATACTTTTTGTATGAGGTTTAAAGCATGTTCGCCCTCAATTAAAAATTCGCCCATATGCGATACATCAAACACACCGACAGTTTGTCTTACCGTTTCATGTTCTATATTCACACCTTCATATTGTACAGGCATATTGTAGCCGGCAAATGGTACCATTTTAGCTCCAAGAGCTTCGTGAGTTGATGTTAAAGCAGTGTTCTTCATGAAAAATATATTTTATTTTTTTTCCGTGTAGACGGAAATCTTTAAAATTTGTTGAGCAAAACTACATAAATTTTGCTTGATTTTGGTTATCAAAGTTTTGTTAAAAATACCATATCATGATGTTTTGTTAGTACTTTAATACATTATTCTTAATTATAAATTTAAAAATGAATAAATTTTTAATTTTTGTTGCTTTTTTATTTTTTGTGAATGTTGCTTTTTGCCAGAAAAAATATAAAGTAGTCTTACCGGATAATTATAATGAGATGCAAGTATACCCGCTATTTATAGTGTTTCATGGCGGTAATAGTAGTATGGAAAATACGATGTTGTGGTGGACAAGTAATAAGCTTACTAAAGAATTTATTGTTGCTTATTTTGAAGCGACAACGCTTGACAATCCACCAAATAGATGGGGTTGGAGGAATCTACCTAAGGAACGCGAAAATATAAAGCAGTATTATTCCGAAATTGTTAAAACCTACAGTGTAGAAGATGACATAGTGTATGTTGGTGGGTTTTCACTAGGAGGGAAGCTAAGTGTAGATTTGGCATTAAATCAAATACTACCAGTTAAGGGGGTTATTTCTTTAAATCATGGCGGGGGTACCACCGAGTTTTTTACACCTGAAAATATAAAGGAAGCCTCTAAAAGTAATATAAAGGCTATTTTATTAACGGGTGAAAATGATTATCGATACCGAAAAGAAACGCTTAATATTAAAGAGCAATTTGAAAAATATAGATTACAGCATCGATTTATAGAAATAAAAGATCTTGGACATGCCGTACCAAAAAACTTTAATAAAGCTTTAGATAGTTATTTAAGTTTTATTATGGATTAAATGAGAAGGTTTTTCTTTATAAAAAATAAACCACAGGAAACTCTATTTATTATGTAGAGTGTTATCATCGTTTATCCAATTCAAAATATAGGTAAAAGCCTTCTTTGAATGAGTCTTACTGTTTCCATGTAAAATGAAACTCATCCCCACAATCGTGTTCTGATTGAATTAATTTAACTTCCTCCTTTTTGGATAGATTACTAAAGGAATCCAACTTCACCACTTTTCGCATTATCTCTTTAAAAATACGCTTAGTAGGAATATATTGAATATAATCGTAATGATCTATCTCAAAATTATTATCAGAATAAGCATAATAAGGGCGTTCTAGAGAATTCCCTTCTTCCTCATTATAATCAAAATTAAAATCCCATTCCAATCTTAATTCACCTAATGGTGTTATTGTCTCTTTTGCTATTTGATTGAAAATATTATCATAAACGGAAACCCATTTTTCGGCATAGTTGAATTCACTTACTGCATACCCTTTATCAATATATTCCTTTGATTTTTGATACACTGAATTAATAAGAACTGCTGTAGATTCAACATTAACCTTGTTGTTACTTTGTTTTTCTTCACCAAACTCAATGATTTCAAATTTATCATTTGTTCTTGTGTAAAATATGACATTCTGGTTTTCTTTTTTCAGATATAAATAAATGATTTTTTCATTGCTATATTCCATTAATAACTCAAAGGCTTCATGTTCCCGCACATTATCAAAAGAACTGTCGCATTCAAAATCGTAAGCATGATAATCATTCTCTATAGCAACAGCACTGTAATGAATGACACCTTCAATATCGTTTATAAGACCATATAGACATGCAAAGTTAAACTGCGAAAATCCACTACGCCCTTCAGATGTACCATGACATTGGTCTGCATATTCTTTTAGCTCTTTAATACCTTCAGTATACATTTGCAATTGTTCGTAGGCTACAATCATGTGACCTATGGTATTTGCTGAAGCAGTTTTTTTTGGATCGAAGTTTGCTTTGTTTTTCCTCCAAAAGTCAATGGCTGCTTGATATTGCCCAGAGATAATGTAGATATAGATTATATTATCGAAAAACATATTGTTTAATCCAAACTTATTGATCCCTCTCAAAGCATATTCTAGGGCTTTATCAATGTTACCATTCTTTCTATAAGCATAAGATAGTTGATGTATTACTTCCCATTTCTCCAACTCATCTTCATTTATTTGCAATCCCCAATACAACACGGCATCCCAATTTTGAGACACCATATTATAGCCGACAAGCAGCGATTTTATTGTCGTGCTATAATCTACTTTATCCTCATTAAAGAACAACTCGATGAATTCTCTATTTTGTGTGCTTAATGCAACTTCCAATGCTGTTAAGCCATTTTTACTCACTTGATTTTTATCAACTCCTAACTCTAATAAGTGTTTTACAAGAGGAAGCTTTTTATTAGAAATAGCAAAAAAGAGAGGTGTCATACCTAATTTTTCGGACTTTGGAAGGATTACTTCGTAATTGATATTTGCACCTAATTCAACAAAAGCATCAACACTTTTAATCATTGTTTCCTCATTCTCACAAGAATAACAAAACCAACTAAAGGGGGTATACCCTTTATTATCATGTTTATTGATATCTAATCCTTGTAATGTTAGAAGTTTTAAAACCTCGGGATAATCACCCCAAAAATGTAAAGCATTTTTTTCATACTTGTCTAGAGTACCTACCTTAATTCCGCTATCCAACAACAATTTAATCAGTTGGATAATATTTGCAGGGGTAACTGATTTCACAAGTGAATCCGTTCTGAAAAGTAATGAAAACCCTTTTTCTGAACCAGCGTTTAGATCAAGACTTTTAATGGAAAGTACTCTTTTGACCAATTCTATATCTGCTTCCAGATCATAAAAAAAATCAAACCAATAAGGATTCTTTGTCCATTTATCTGGTGTGTTTACATCAAACCCCATAGCTGCGAATTTCTCCATTTTATCAATATCAAAATCGATAAAAAACATACCTTCAGCAACATCTGCATGATTGATTTTATAACCTTGTTTTAAATAGGGGACTATCTTCTCAAGCTCACCATCTCTATATGCTTCTATAGTTAAGTTTGTAAATTCTTTATCGCTAATAGTTAAATTATTTTTCATTTTTTTTTTTTTTTTTACATAAGTGGTTGTATTAAAGTAAATTAACACCTTCTAAGTAAAGTGTACTATCAATAAACTTGATTGCTATATTATAAGCTTTATAGCCTAATGAATACCATAACCATTTATGACCTTCTTGCCATCTACTGCTTAATTTTTTTTATATTTCAAGCACCATTTTTAATAATTATTTTATTGTTTCAGTTTGTTTATTTACAATTAACTTGAAACAATGGTTTTTCGTTTATTTTATATTTAACGGACTTTTGACTATGCTCTTTTAAAGCCGTATAAGCATAAATTATCGACATATCTTCAAACGACTCATCAGAATTTTTATATTCTATGTCTTCAGTATAGAGCTGAGTATTTATATAAGCATTTTTTTGTTCATCAAATATATGATGTTCATGTATATTTTGTTCACCCTTATCTCTATGAGACCTACCAAATATATTATATGATGGATTATAGTAGATGGTATCTCTGTTTGCTTCTGCATCGATCATATTTTTTATATATTCTACATCCTCATCATTTTTATCTATAGGAGTTCGATGTGAAAAGTCTTCCTCTTCAAAATAAAGCTTTTCATCTTTAAACGTTGCAAAAAATGGTCTGGCCGAAAAACTATCTATTTCAATAAAATTTGCAACAAAATCATTATACTCATCTGGGTTTTCGATTGTAACTATAGATCTACTTGAGTCATCATACTTAATAGCCATAAATGAAATACTGTTCGCAATTGTTTTAAAGGTGTATACATAGGGATTGTAAGAAAAGCAGTTAGCATCTGGATTGAATACGCGTTGCATGGTTATTTCTTCTTCTTTTCCTATTCTTAGTTGAATAAATGTTTCGGAGTTTTCAAAACCGTTGAAACAAATTTTTGTGCTGCCTTTTAAACCTATATTGTGTCTCCCTAATAGTTCAAATTCATTTCTTTTAATGGGCATAAACTCACAAATATTATCTTTTGTAATTTTCCATTTTCCAGATAGGATACCTCCAAAATAAGTAATGGCATAGTTATTATTTTCTAAAACAAATAAATGACTTCCTCCTTCTGGGGATGATGCTCCTAAATTATATAATCCTATTATATCTGGACTGTTCTGAGCGTTTCCTAAATTTGACATAATAATTAAGGTTAATAAAAGTTTATACTTTTTCATTAGTAAATTATGAACATTTATTTTGTTCAATACTAGACAAAGGAAACTAATTCTTGGCATTCTCATTACCCAGTTTCCAGTGAAAAAAAAGCTGTCTTTTTTCTCATAAATACCAAATTTTATATTTTGAAGACTTTGCAAGGAAGAATAAACCTTTTAATTAGACTCAAAAGTCCTAATGTTTTCTTAGACATTGTTGTGCTTTCGTTTTTTAGAACCTATTTTACGTTATTATTTCTAATTTTTCTTTTTACTAAAAGGTGTGGGAGCGGCAGGGTTTGGAAAGAAAGTTGGGTCAAAGCTATTTAATATTTCTACTCTTGATGTTTCTAGATTTATTTTTAAACGATATTGCATAAAAAGTTCGTTAAAATATTTAAAATCTATAAGATTATAATCTATTCTTCTTATTGTCATTTCATATAAATTATTGTTTTCATTGTAAGCAGTTAACACAATAAGATAATTTTTAATCAATTCTAATATTCCTTTAGAAGTGAAATATTTGATATCTTCTAAATCATTTGTTATTAGTACATCATTTATTTTTTTTAATATTATATTATGATTTTTAAGAAGTGTGCCGTAAGAATAAGAATCTTTTAAACGATAAAGAGTCATGATAAGGTCTTCATATTTTACTTTACGGCCAACTTCAAATTCAATACCTCCATCTGGAGTTCTTATAACAGAAGGGTCTTCCCAGTTTATACCAATATTTTCAATTCCCCAGTCAAAACCATCTAGTTTGTATACTCCAGGATTAATAAAAAATGTTATCTCGTTATAAGAATAATAATCCTTAATATTAATAATTCTTTTTTTGAGATGAACTCTTGTTAATTGATTCATGGGGAATCCGTTATTTTCTAGTTTTTCAGCAACTTTTGTAATAAGTTCTTGTTCTAAACTAGTAAATTCAGCAATTGAGGGTTTAAGACCTCTAACTATAGTCATATACTGTTTTTTGTGTTTATTTCGATTATATGTTGTTTGCTAATGTAGGATATATTTATAAATTCGAATAAGACGTTTATAGAAATCATTGTTTCAAAATTCCAGTCTTCTTTAATTTGAATTCTGAAAAAAGATTATTGATAACTCTTTTTAAACTCCAATGGTGTAAGGTCTGTTTTTAATTTAAACACTTTAGAGAAATAAGCATAATCCTGATATCCCAATGTTTCCGAAATAGTAAATAAAGAATTGTTAGAATGAACGATTAAACGTTTTGATTCGAGTATTACCCGTTCAGTAATTAAATCGGTAGTTGTTTTTCCTAGAGTAGTTTTTACAATTCTATTCAAATGCTTTGGGGTGATATTTAATTTGCTTGCGTAAAATTTTGCCGATTTTTCTACTTTGTAGTGTATATTAATACTTCTTTCTAAAGATCGTAATGTTTCAATATAGGTGACAGATGTTATGTCTTTAGTCGCTTCAAATGTACTATAATGTCTGGCTAAATCTATATAAGCCATGTTTATAAGGCTTGCTATTTTTTGTTTTTTATAAGGCAAGTTCTTACGGTATTCATCATTGATGTTTCCAAATATTAATTCTATACGCTTAGTTTCATTAGAATCCATATGTAGCGTTGGTGTATTTTTATATGAATAGTAATATGGAAACTGTTCCAATTTACTTTTCGAAAAATGAAGCTCATAAAAGTTCTGAGTATGAAAAAAAATGTATCCTTCGGGTTGATTGTCGAATTGCCAATAATGTGTTTGACCTGGTCTTAAAAAATATACACTACCTGGTTTTATAGTATATCTATTAAAATCTATTTCATGAATACCTGAACCTTTAGAAAATAGAACACAAAGAAAAAAATCATGTCTATGAGGTTTATGAAAGAAGTCTTTATTCTTCTCTAAATGACTTTTTAAGTCATTGCTATAAAAATCAGACATGGGCACATTTTGCTCAAATTGCTGAATGTTTAAAATAGGGATGTGTTTCATGAAATGAAATTATGTCCTAAAAGTACAAAAAATGGCGCGTTATTTATGAATACTATTTTTAGATGTCGTACTAAATTTGCAAAATGATTTTCAATGATATAAAATGAAACTAATTTCTATTTTAAGGAGTAAATGCCCACAATGCAAAAAAAATAACATTTTTAATTCGAATGGTAATTTGTTGTTATTTCAAATTCCACAAATGAATGATAGGTGTGAAAATTGCGATTTTAAATTTGAAAAAGAGCCTGGGTTTTTCTTTGGAGCTATGTTTGTAAGCTATGCGCTAGCCGTAGCTGAATTCATTGGTGTTTTTATAATATCGTATTTTGTTTTTGGATTATCGCTTTTAGTTTCTTTTTTTGGAATCATACTGTCCGCTATCTTATTTAGTACTGTAAATTTTAGATTGTCAAGAACCATTTGGATTTATTTGTTTTTTAATCCAAAAATTAAGCTTTAAAACGTTTTGATTTTCTGTAAATATTTATATTGGACTTTTTGGGTCTACTGAAAATAGAGATGCACTAGATAATATAGCTATTCAGTTATCGAAATGTTAATTTATGTAAATAAAATCAATGAAGTCATATACCAAAATCATCCAATTCACTTAGTTCTTGTAAAAAACTATCAGTGTATATGAGGTAAGTTTTTAGTATATAGCAGTAAAATACTCTATAGCAATTTTTATTATCTACGAATTTTAAAAATTAGTTTAACCAATATGAGACATTTCGTTTAGAGTAAATTCTTCCACAGCCCCATCTGTAGCTTTTATATAGTCTGCTATATGGTTATTATCTGAATGCTTTTGCCATAATTCACGACTAGACCAGTTTTCATAAAATAAGAATAGGTCATTGTTGTCATTATCTTGATGTAAATCATAATTTATACATCCTTCTTCGGCTCGAGTAATTTCTATGAGTTTTAGTAGTTCTTGTTTTACTAGTTCTCTCTTATCTGTTTTCGCTAGAATTTTTGCGACAATTGTTAATTTTTGATTATTCATAATTTATTTATTCTATACTGTAGTTTTTAGGTAGAAAAGCTATGCGTTTTTTGTTTAAAAAAGGTATCCATAATGATTTAGTAAAGGAAAAAATCACTTCAACAAATAACTCTTTAAATCTTCATAATTATTAACTCTAACAGAGACTTTTTCTCTATCCATAACCGATTGAATTTGTTCTGGAAGTGGTTGTGTTTCTTTTATAACTTCTTCAACTACGTCTAAAAATTTGGTTGGATGTGCTGTTTCTAGAAACACACAATGTGCATTGGGATTATCTTTGAGATAAGCTTTGGAACCTAAATACCCAACAGCACCGTGCGGATCTGCCACATAGTTATATTGCGTATAGATTTCTTTCATCGCTTCTCTGGTTTCATTGTCAGAAAAACTAAAAGAAGATACATTGTCTTTTAATGATTCAAACTTGTTTTTATAGATTTCCTGAATACGGATAAAGTTACTAGGATCCCCAACATCCATGGCGTTACTAATAGTTTGTACAGATGGTTTTGGTGTGTATAACTGTGTTTTTAAATACTCAGTTACCACATTGTTTTCGTTGTTTGATGCAATGAAGTGATTAATTGGTAAACCCAATTGTTGTGCCATCATACCTGCGCAAATATTTCCGAAATTTCCACTTGGAACTGAAAACACAATGTCATTATACTTTTTATGTAGTTGCTTATATGCAAACATAAAGTAGAATAATTGTGGCAACCAGCGTGCTACATTTATTGAGTTTGCAGAGGTTAACTGCATACTACTTGTTAACGTTTCATCTAAAAAAGCCGTTTTTACCATGGCTTGACAATCGTCAAAGGTACCATTAACTTCTAAAGCAGCAATATTTTGTCCGAGTGTTGTCAATTGTTTTTCTTGAATATCACTCACTTTACCGCTAGGATAGAGTATAACCACATTTACACCCTTAACACCAAGAAAACCATTAGCTACAGCACCACCTGTATCGCCAGAAGTAGCTACTAAAACAGTCACTTCATTTGTATTGTCTTTATTGAAATACCCTAAACAACGTGCCATAAAACGTGCGCCAACATCTTTAAATGCCATGGTTGGTCCATGAAACAGCTCTAAAGTTGACATATGGTCGTTTAGTTGAACTACCGGAAACTCAAAAGACAGGGTTTCTTCTACAATAGTTTTTAAAATAGCTTCTGGAATTTCAGGAGATACAAATTGTTTAATGGCTTGAAACGCAATTTCTGTATGTGATAATTCGTCAATATTTTTAAAGAAATCATCACTTAAAGGCGTTATACTTTCTGGAAAGTACAATCCTTTATCTGGCGCTAATCCTTTTATAACAGCATCTTTAAAAGATGTATTTGGTGCTTGTTTGTTTAGTGAGTAATAGTTCATTATTTTTAAAATAGACCATTGACGGAAGACGGAAGACCGAAAATTCCATTGATGGTGGTTTAATTAATATTTTTACGAAACGCATGCATCATGTTCATTAAAGTGTATGCGTCATCATAGAATTTATTGAAATTATCTTCAGAAATATATTTTCTTCTTTTCGCTTTATACAGGCAGGTAATTACTTCAGCCAAAGAACGAATGGAATAGCCTATAAATTTCTTTTGTTCAGGATTAGATTGACCGATAGAACCTTCAGAAATATTTAATGCTATTGAATCTGCAGCTCTTCTTATTTGAGATGATAAATTATACTTTTCCTTATCTGGAAAATTATTAGCAATTTCATCAATATCTTCACCAAAATCCATTGCTTTTTGCCAAATGATTAGTTTTTCAAATTTGAATTTATTCATAAGTTAAATTTTTAACTAATAGTTCCTTCTGTCTTCGGTCATCCGTCTTTTGTCTTAAAGAACCTTAACACCTTCCGTATTAATCCTAGCCATATGTATTTCGAATGCTATGTCTGTTTCAGAATACACTTTTTCCATAGCACTTTTTACTTTTTGAGCATTTTCAAATCCTTTACTTAATGTAAAGATTGAAGGACCTGAACCCGATATTCCAGCACCTAAAGCGCCATTCTGCAGCACCGCTTTTTTTACTTCCTTATAATAAGGAATCAATTGGCTTCTATAGGGTTCCACAATGACATCGTGTAGCGATTTTTGTATTAAATCATAATCACTTGTGTGTAGACCATGAATTAAACTTCCAAAATTTGCCCATTGTGTTATAGCATTCTGTAAAGGCACATCTTTAGGAAGTATCGCTCGAGCCTCAGATGTTTTTATTTCTATTTGCGGGTGAATAATAGTCGCATATAAATCTTCTGGAGAAGGAATCTCTAAAATTTTCAGAGGAGACACGCTTTTAACCAATGTAAAACCTCCAAAAATGGCTGGAGCAAGGTTATCGGCGTGTTCACATTTACTGGCTAAGGCTTCACCTTTAATAGCAAATTGTGTTAATTCAGTTTTGTTATAAGGTCTTCCTAAAAGGGCATTCATTCCAAAAACACTGCCAACAGCACTTGCAGCACTACTACCAATACCACTACCAGGTTTTATCTTTTTATAAATTTCAATTTCGAAACCGCAATCTGGCTTTGCAGCTTCATACATCGCTAATGCAGAAACACCAGCAACATTTAATTCTGTTTCATATGGTAAATCAAACCCTTCAATTTTAGTAATATGAATGCCTTTTTTATCCGTTTTTCTTATGACCATCTCATCACCAATACCGTCTAAACAGAATCCTAAAACATCAAACCCACAGGCTACATTAGCAACTGTTGCGGGTGAAAATATCTTTATTTCGTTTTTCATAACTTATAGAAAAAAGAAAATAGAGAAAAGAAAATAGACTTTAAATGCTAAGTCATTAACCTCTTTTCTTTATTCTCTTATCTTTTTTAATTATTTCCCATTCTAATAATATCTGCAAATAACCCTGAGGCCGTAACTTCAGCACCAGCACCAGCTCCTTTAATAATCATAGGCTGTTCTGGGTAACGTTGCGTATAAAACATAACGATATTGTCCTTGCCTTCAAGATTATAAAATGGATGTCCTTCTGGAATTTCCTGTAAACCTACATTTGATTTTCCATTGTTTAATTGCGCTACATACTTTAATTGACAGTTTTTTGCTTTTGCAGAAGCGTATAGGCTTTGATAATGCTCTTCATCGGCAATCAGTGTTTGATAAAAATCATCAACCGAATCACTCTTCAATCCTGAATCTGATAAGAAAGGTGTATTTGAAATATCCTCCAAATTCATTTGCATACCACTTTCTCTAGCTAAAATTAATATTTTTCTAGCCACATCAACACCACTTAAATCTATTCTTGGATCTGGTTCTGTATAACCTTCTGCTGCAGCTTGTTTAACCACATCGTAAAATTTAGTGGTGTCATTAAAATTGTTAAATACAAAATTTAAACTTCCTGATAAGACTGCCTGAATGGACGTAATTTTATCACCAGAAGCAATTAAATTATTTAGGGTGTCGATAATAGGTAATCCAGCGCCAACATTAGTCTCAAATAAATAAGGTGCATTATATTTAAGAGATAGGCGCTTTAATAAACTGTAGTTTTCGTAATCACTTGAGCAAGCAATTTTATTACATGCTACCACACCAATACTTTGGCGTAAATAATTAGCATATAAATTCGCAACATCTTTATTTGCTGTAACATCAACAAAAATACTATTACGTAAATTAAGTGATTTAGTTCTTTCAAAAAAACCTTCTAAAGTTGCTTTTTCTCCTGAAACAAGCTGATCTTTCCAGTTTTTTAGATCAATCCCATCTTCGTTAAAAATCATCGTTCTGGAATTTGACAACCCGACAACCCGTAAATTGATTTTTAAATTTTCTTTTAAATAGCCATTCTGTTGCTCTATTTGATCGACTAATTTCTCTCCAACATTTCCAACCCCAGTAATAAATACATTTAGTTGTTTAGTTTCAATTTCAAAGAATTGCTCATGTAAGGTATTTAAAGCCTTTTTTATATCGTTTTCTGATATGACAGCAGAAATATTCTTCTCTGAGGCACCTTGAGCTATAGCGCGAATGTTAATATTATTTTTACCTAAAGCACTAAACATTTTACCGCTAATCCCTTGGTGGTTTTTCATGTTATCACCAACTAGTGCAATAATTGAAAGATTGTTTTCAACTATGATGGGGTTTATTTTATTTAGAGCAATTTCATTTTCAAAAGCAACATCAATGGCCTTTTTGGCTTCATCTGCATCTTTTTCTTCAATACCTAAACAAATAGAATGCTCAGATGATGCCTGAGTAATCAAGATGACATTAATCTTTTCTTGTGACAGGGTTTCAAATAAGCGTTTAGAAAATCCAGGGATACCTACCATACCACTGCCTTCTAACGTTAATAAGGCAATATTTCCTATGTTGCTAATTCCTTTTACGGGTGATGTAATGTTTGTTTCATCATTGGAAATAATAGTTCCAATTGCTTCTGGTTCTAATGTGTTTTTTATGTGAATAGGAATTTCTAAATCTAAAACAGGTTGGACAGTTGGAGGGTATAAAACTTTGGCACCAAAGTGTGATAATTCCATAGCTTCCTGATAAGAAATTTTTTCGATAGGGTAGGCTTGTTTTACCAATTTCGGATTGGTAGTATACATCCCACTTACATCCGTCCAAATCTCTAACTGTTCAACTTTTAAAGCAGCAGCAACTATGGCCGCTGTAAAATCTGAACCACCACGACCTAATGTCGTTTGTTCCCCTACTAAAGATTTTGAAACAAACCCGGGAAGTATAGTAATTTGTTGTGTTGCTGTTTTAAAATAGCCTATTATATTATTATTAGTTAAGCTATAATTAACTTCCGCTTTAGTGAAATTTGAATTTGTTATAATCAATTCTTGAGAATTTTTACGATCTGCAGATAAACTACGATTTTTCATAGTTTCCGATATAATGTATGATGATAATAACTCACCAAAGCTCACTAATTTATCTGATGTTTTTGGAGATAATTCATTTATTAGATAGATACCGTCTAACAAATTTTTTAATTCACCTAGCCTAGTCTCGGTATATTCTATAATGATGTCTGCATTGCTTGGATTTAATTCATTTATGATATTTAAATGAATATCTTTAATAGTACTAAACGTTTCTTTAAAACGAGTGTCTTTACTTTGAGCAAGTTTACCAGCCAAAAGTAGTTTGTCTGTAATGCCACCAATGGCAGATACGACGCATATAATGGAATCTTTTTGAGAATATCCGGTTAAGATATCTATGACGTTATTTATGTTTTTTGCAGAACCTACCGAAGTTCCACCAAATTTTAAAACCTTCATTTTTTAATGAATTAATAATTGAAAAAATATTTGAGATGTTGTAATTATAAAGATTACAACGATGGCCTGAAGAATATATAGTTAGCAACCCCAAAGGGTTGTAATAATTGTAGTAGTTCCAAAAATAGTAGTAGTCCCTTCTGTTAAAGAAGAAATAAGTACAACTATATTTTGGTTTAAATGATTCACTATATTCTATATAAATATTGGTCAAAAGTATTACATTTAGTTTTATAAAAAAACTAAAACATTTTTTTTTACAGGATTCTTATATTGTAGTTCATTTCATTTCATAAAATTAGCTTTTTCGATTGTAAGTTAAAAAAATGTTAATAATGAAGAATTTCTTGAAACGAGCTATCCTCGAAATAGAAGTATAGAGGAATTCCTAAATACCCAATCAAAATGAGTTCTATATGTATAGCCTTTTAATTTTATATATACTATTTACAGTTAGACCTAATTAAGTTTTGTAATCTTTTTCTTGACATGTATAAATGACAGTTTATCGACACTATTATCGATAAAATGTAATTTTTATTCGATTAAATGTTATTTTTTGAAAAAAAAACTTACATTTGTGTATGTTAATGTTTAAAAACCTACAGAATGAAAACAAAATTACTTACAAAAAATGGTTTAACAATACTCCTTTTTTTAACGACACTAGTTATACAAGCTCAAGTGACCAATGTCTTTGATTTTAATACCCCTGCCGAATTAAGTACATCATTTACTCAAGGAGGCTCTTCATTACTTATTACGCAAACAACCAACACAGGAATAGATGGTACGGGAGCAGTAAATGTATCGGGAAATACAAACGAAGTTTATACAACAAAGCAAGGTTACTCTATATCCGGTGAAGGCGCTCATTACGAATTTAAAACGTATTTTAAGAGTGAGTTTAATAGTGGTTATGGCGGTATAGGTTTTACATCCAATCCGAGTGCAACACATCATTTTTATGCGGCTCCTAATGATGGTTTAGGTATCTCTGTACATGGCGGCGGTTATATTTTTACTAGCGGCACTACGACTAGTTCAGGTAGCTGGGATGGTGGTGATGTTTTAAACAGTGGTTCTCCTGATGATTGGTATTTAGCTGTTTTAACTGTTGATTTATTGGCAAATAGTTATTTTGACATGACTATACAGATTTACCCGGCCAATAATGATGGTACACTTATAACTCCAGGTACACCAACAGAAACCAAAAGCTGGAATGTACAGAACACAGCTATGGCAAACTCTGAGATCATTTACTCCTATTTTGCTTTTGGCGGTCATAGAATTACAAATTTTGACAATTATACCATTAACCTTGAAGGAGGCGCTACTATTATAGAGCAAGGTGCGCCAGTTGTTATTGGAGCTTCAGTATTAAATAATTCTACTAGCGAAATAGATATGAGTGGAGAAGTAACGGACGATAGAGGTGCTACGGTTACAGAAAGGGGATTTGTTTATAGTACTTCTGTAAATCCTCCTACGACTTCCGATACCAAAATTGTGACAGGAAGTGGAGAAGGCACATTTAGCAATCAATTAGGAAGCCTGGCAAGTAACACCATTTATTACGTAAGATCTTACGCCATAAATTCTGGTGGTACGTCTTATGGAAGTCTGAGTACTATTGACACAAGCACTTTATCCGATACTACTACGGGCTTAAAAGCTAAAATTAAAACACACCCAAACCCAGCAACTAATTTTATTAGCCTTTCCGGTTTAACCAAGTCTGACAACAATTATACAATTTATAATATATTAGGAAAAGAAGTATCCCGAGGAACAGTAACAAATACAAATAATAGTAATGGAATTGATATTAAATTTTTAAACCAAGGGTTGTACCTTCTAAAATTAGAAAACTTTGAGGTAGTTAAATTTATTAAAAAATAACAACTCTTTATATAGTATTTATTTACAGTAATTTAAATAAAATATATGGAAATCCTTAGTCAAAACTTAGCTAAGGGTTTTTTTATTGCCTAAATTGTGATTTTATTTTTCTACATAAAACATGTATTATTTATATTAAACATAAATACCTTTCTATTTATGAAACTATTTTCTAAAGAACAAATTTACCAAGGTGATAAACTAACTGCCGAACGTCAAAAGATATCTTCAACAGATTTGATGGAGCGTGCGGGTACACAAATTTTTAATTGGATGCATATGCGTATGCAAGGTGCTCAAGTTCCCATTCATATATTTTGTGGTATTGGAAATAATGGAGGAGATGGATTAGTGCTTGCCAGACATTTAATTTTAGATGGCTATAATGTTAAAACCTATGTGGTTAATTGTAGCGATAAGCGGTCAAAAGATTTCTTAATTAATTATGATCGCATTAAAAATGTTACTAAAGATTGGCCAACGCTTTTAAGTTGTACTGAAGATTTTCCTGAAATTCATCAAGATGATATTATTGTTGATGCTGTCTTTGGTATTGGATTAAATAGAGCTGTAGATGAATGGGTAAAGTCATTATTTATGCATTTTAGAAGTACAAAGGCATTTACGCTATCTATTGATATTCCGTCGGGTTTAAGCACAGAAAGAGTACCAGAAGATGAAGATAGCGTCGTTTGGGCTGGTTATACACTGAGTTTTGCATCTCCTAAATTGATTTTCTTCTTACCAGAAACGGCCAAGTACACCATCCAATGGGAAGTATTAGACATTGGTCTTGATCAGGAGTTTTTATTCACAACTAACACCGAGGTAGAACTAATAGGGAAGCATGAAGTGTTACCGTTATATCTGCCACGAGAAAAATTTTCGCATAAAGGGCAATTTGGTCATAGTCTTATAATTGGAGGGAGTTATGGTAAAATTGGCGCAGTAACATTGGCGAGCAGGGCGGCTTTATTTGCTGGATCAGGTCTCATCACCGCATATATTCCTAAATGTGGATATGTGCCTTTGCAAGCGTCTTTTCCGGAGGCTATGGTTATAACGGATGCCAATGAGGAAATAATTACAGATATTAAATTTGATATAAAGCCTACAGTTGTTGGTTTTGGAATAGGTGTAGGGACTCACTCTAAAACTATAAGCGCTTTTGAAACCTTTTTAAAGAAAAATAAGGCACCTTTAGTTATTGATGCCGATGGGATTAATATACTGTCAAAAAAGAAAATCCTATTGAAACTTTTACCTGAACAAACCATTTTAACACCGCACCCTAAAGAGTTGGAGCGTTTAATTGGTACGTGGAAAGACGATTTCGATAAATTGAAAAAAGTAAAAGCGTTTTCAAAAAAATATACCTGTATAGTTATTATTAAAGGAGCAAATACTATAACAGTATTTGATAATAAAATTTATGTGAATACTACGGGAAACCCTGGACTGTCTACTGCGGGAAGCGGTGATATATTAACTGGAATGGTTACCGGATTAATTTCGCAAGGTTATAATCCATTGCAAGCTACCATATTTGGAGTGTATTTACATGGAAGATCAGCAGATATTGCGGTTGAAAACTTTGGTTATCAAAGTTTAATTGCCAGTCATGTTATTGATTATTTAGGAGCCGCTTTTATTGATTTATTTAAGCAACCGGAACAACCGACAGAAGTAGTCGAAAAAGAACAGGAGCAAGAAGAACAAGAATAATTTTAAAACAGCTTGATAGTCCAATCTTGAGGACATTTTAAGCTGTTTTTTTATAAATAATATTTTACAATAAAAAAAAGAGTGTTAGATAGAGGGTTTTTTTAATTTGAAACGTTTGATACTTAATTTGGAACCCAAAAAATATTAAAATTAATGAATTGTGATGATTACTCATCTAAAGATTCTATTTGTGAAGAACGTAATTACAATATAGCTTTTAAAAAGCATTCTAAAGAAGTTTTTAACTTTTTAGTGTACAATTATGGAGACAAACAACTAGCCGAAGATATTATACAAGAAGCCTTCTTAACATTATGGAAGAACTGTAAAAATGTGCCTTTAAAAAATGTAAGAGCCTATTTGTATACTATTTCTAAAAATAAGATAATTGACACTTTTAGAAATGCTAATCACGCATTGAACTATAAAAAAAATGGCGCAAGCATTATAGAGAAACAAACACCTGAATATATTTTTGAAGAAAAGGAATTTCATCAAAAAGTAAATCAAGTTCTTGATAATATGCCAGAAAATTATAGAGTTCCTTTTTTGCTTAATAGAATAGATAAAAAGAAGTATAGAGAGATTGCTGAAATAATGGGTGTTTCGGTAAAATCAGTAGAAAAAAGAATTTTTAATGCTTTGGAGTTTCTACAAAAAGAATTACAAATTAATAAAAAACGATTTTAATGGAGGGATTTTCCAGTTTGAAACGTTACATATTTAATGACCATCATTATGGAAGAAAATAAGACTAATAATATAAAGAAGTTTTTGAATTTTGAATTCTCTTCAGAGAAAGAAAAAGAAGCTTTTAAGGAGTCCGATACTTATTCTGAATATAAAGAAATCATAGAGATGTTTGACGGCGTTAAAGCTGTTGATTATAATGAAGAAGGTGTTTTAGAAAGGTTAGACACAGCTCGTTTAAAACCAGATGCAAATAAAAAGCAAATTATTCCACTGCATAAAAAATGGCTGCCTATGTCTATAGCGGCCTCCATATTATTATTTGTTTCGGTGGCTTTGTTTAGTATAAATAACAATCTTGAACATTATACGCTTGCTGGTGAGTCTGTACAAATCTCACTCCCGGATGCCTCTAAAGTTTGGTTAAATGCAAAGTCTGAGGTAGCCTACAGTAAAACATGGAAAAAAACAAGAGCTATAGACTTAAAAGGAGAAGCTTATTTTGAAGTAGCAAAAGGAAAAACATTTACGGTTAAAACACCACAAGGTACCGTAACGGTTTTAGGAACTAAATTTAATGTAAAACAACGAGACACTTCTTTTGAAGTCTATTGTTATGAAGGTACTGTATCTGTTATGTATAAGGGGGAAGAAACCATTTTAAAAGCTAACAGTTTTTTTAATTCAAAAACATTAGATGTAAGTATGCAGGAGGGACATATTATTAATACAAAGCCATATTGGATTGATAAAGTATCCGTTTTCGAAAATACACCAATAAATCATGTAATCTCAGATATAAGTATTCAATATGATATAAAATTTATTATGAATGATAATTTAAATAAAGACTTAAAATATACTGGAAGTTACCATTATGATGATTCATTAGAAACCGTATTAGACGTTTTTTGTCAATCATTAGACTTAACGTATATCAAAAAAGATAAAAGTATTTATTTGAATAAAAATAGATGATTATAAAAAAACGTACGGCAAATCTATTGACCATATTTTTGCTTTTTTCAACATACTGCTTTGCTCAAAAAAACACCATTTCACTTGAAACACATCTAAAAAAAATTGAAGCCTTCTTTAAAGTATCTTTTAACTACGAATCTTCGTTACTCAAAAACGAAAAATGTGCAGATTGTTTTTATAATGAAAAAGCACCTTTAAAAACTCATTTAGAGTATTTAGAAAGCCATTTCATGCTTTCTTTTACAGTTATTTCCCAAAGTAAAATTGTAGTAAAACCTTTAAAAAAGAAGGTGTTATATTTCTATGACAGTGAAGATAAAATGCCTTTAGAACATGTATTAATAACTGATTTAGATAAACATAAAACATGGATTACTAATGAAGAAGGACAAGTGCTTTTTGAAGATGTCATACCAAAAAAAATTTCAATATCACACCTTATTTATGGGAAGCAAAATATTGATGTTAATAAATTAAATACTAATAAGGTATATATTATTAAGCAAATCCAAGGCTTAGAAGCATTATTCATTTATCCTTTCTTTTCTACAGGAACTTATAAGAAAAACGATGGTACTTTTTTTATAAAAACTAAAGAGGTAGGTTCGTTAGCAGGGTTAACATCTCATGATGTTATTAAAAATTTAGAAAATTTACCTCAAGTGACTAGTAATAGTGAATCTATTTCAGATTTAATCGTTAAAGGGAGCACCCAAGATCAAAATTTATTTGTTTGGAATGATATAAAAGTCTATCAAAACAGTCATTTTTTTGGGTTAATTTCTGCCTTTAATGAGAACTTACTTTCTACAATTACTTTGTATGATAATGCAACACCGGCAGAATATGGAAATAGTACAAGTAGTGTTATTAGTTTAGAGCACAATAATACGCGTTCAAAAAAAATTAAAGGAGGCATTGGTATTAATTTTTTAAGCGCAGATGGTTATGTGAAAATACCAATAAATAAGAAATCTGAATTATTACTTTCAACAAGAAAATCGTTGACAGATGTTTGGGATTCTCCGACATATTTAAATTATGCTAAAAAAGCCTTTCAATCTTCAGATATTAGGACATACAATACGTCAAATAAAAGTCTTGTAAGTGCTGAAAATACGTTTGATTTTCATGATTCTCAATTGCAATACAAATTGGCTATAAATAAATCTAATAGTATTGGATTAAACGTATTACTTTTTGCAAACAATTTGTCTTACATAGAAACAAATAAAACACTTAATACCAGTAAAGAGAGTAAGTTAACACAAGAAAATACCGCTTTGGGATTTAATTGGCAGCATACTTTTTCTAATAACTCTCAAATGGAGGCTGTTATTAATTATTCTAAATACAAACTAGATGGCGGAAATTTTTTGTTGTCCAGAGATATTTCAAGCTTCCAAAGTAATAGTGTTAGAAATTATGAAACGACTTTAAAATACCGCTCGAGGCTTAAAACTTCTGGAATAACATATGAAACCGGAATCTCACATGAGCACTTAACAGTTATAAATGATATCAACAATTTTAACGAGTTTTTTCAAAGCAAATTAGAGCAAAAGAGTAATATTTATGGGCTATTTGGAACCCTTAATTATTATAAAAATAAAATAAAAACAGGGCTAAACCTAAGAAATGTTTATTATGAGTTCTTAAAATCATTTCAAATTGAACCCAGATTTCACATAACATATAATCCTATACCGGAAATAGATATTCAGCTTAGAGGAGAGAGAAAAACACAAAATATTTCTCAGGTTGTTAATTTGGAAAATAATTTTCTAGGTATAGAAAAGCGAAGGTGGTTTCTAGCAAACAATTCTATTGCGCCTTTGCAAAAAAGTAAGCAGTTAGAATTGTCTTTTGGTTTCAAAAAAAGAAGGCATATGCTTAATACGAGTATCTATGTTAAAACTGTAAAAGGTATTACTACTAATAATCAAGGTTTTCAGAACCTTAATCAGTTTGAGAATCTTTTTGGATCATACGTCATAAAGGGGTATACGTTTCATTATAACTATAAAAGTCATTATTTAAATACTTGGTTAAGCTATAATTATAGTACAAATGAGTACAAATTTAAAGACCTTAATCCATCTCGTTTTTATAATAATAATGATATGAGGCATAATCTAATTTCTGGAGTAAATATCAGGTGTAAATCGTTTAATTTTTCTTTAGGAATGGAATATAGTTCCGGGAAGCCCTTCACCTCTATAAATGAAGAAATGCCAATTATAAAAGGTGCTTTTAATAAAATCAATTATAATGAACCAAACATGGAGCGATTTACAGATTATTTGAGGTTTGATGCTTCAATAAGTTATGATTTTGATATATCAAAAAAAATAGATTACAAACTAACAGTGGGCCTAATTAATATTGGGAATAAGAAGAACATTCTTAATCGTTATTATACGCTAACAGAAGACAAAAATGATATAGAGGTTTTAGATAGATATGGATTAGAATTTACTCCAAATGTATCGTTAAACATTGATTTTTAATATAATTTTTTTAACACATAGAGGGTTTTACAGTTTACAATCGTTTCCATAGTAAATAACCCCAAAATATAACAACATGAAACATTTTTTTAAAACATTATTTATTGCAACAATACTTTTAGGAGTTTTCCAATCTTGCTCGTCTGTAGAAACGGGAACTCTAGTAACATCGGATGAAAAGATTTCATCAAGCTTAGCAAATAAAATAATTGCAACGGCGGCTTCAACTAACGATCTGGATCTTATCAATTTTGATTGTAGTGAAGGAGTTCTTGTTGGTCATTTTATGAATTCACAAGGAGATTATTATGGCGCAGTTAATATAGAACTATCAAAATGGAATGAGCAATTTCCAGCTGCTAAAGCAAAAGCTTATTCAGATACAGGGATTCAATTTACTCCAGATGACTATTTTTTAGACCTTATACTTGATACGTCTGTAGTTGTATTACAAGGTGAGGAAAATTTCATTAAATTTTTTGATGATTGCAGCTTTGAAGGAGATGTAAGAGTTACCTATGAGAATGAATCATTAGCATTGTCAGATATTAATTACAATTGTTCGGGAAAGGTAAAGTACCATGTAGAAATATTTGGAGATCGTGTTTTCTTAACCGGCGATCAAATGTGGCTTAGTGGTGGTATTGCTGCCGCTGAAGAGGCTTTATTATCGTATAATACAATTAATAATACAACATATACTCTGGATGATGTTAGAATTAGTTCTGTTGAGTTTGAATCACCAGGAGGAACCGCATCTAAAGCTATCTGGAAATCTCAAATGACTAATTATTTTGAAGACTGCAAGTTAGACAGAGATATTAATGATAACGACTGTATAAATTTTAAATATCCATTTGTAATGAACAAGATTAATCTCAAAACAGATGAAATTATACCAGTAACTATAACCAATGATAGTGAATTGAATGAAACTTTCTTTGACCAATTTGAAAACTTAACAATAAACTATCCTTTAACTTTAGTTACTATAAATGGTGATGAGGTTATGGTAAAATCTAATAAAGAACTTGAAGAGACTTTGACTAATTCTGCAAGTTATTGCACAGATGAATGGTAATAATCAAGTTATACCAGGAGAATTTAAAAATGATAGAAATAGTGTTATAGGTCATTGCAAATATATCTACTTTACTTATTGTTAAACCTATTTACTAAGAAAGCCTATGAAACAAGTTTCATAGGCTTTTAGTTTATCTATAATTTTTAATTTTTATATATTTAAAGATGTAAATAATTCGATTAGTTTTGGGCTGGATGGTCTTGGTGCATCCGGATCAAGTACATTTCCTGTAGTATCTATTAAAATAAAACGAGGAATTCCATTTATTTTGTATCCTTGAACAAAGTCTGATAGAAATCCTTTATCTGCAATTAATTGTACACCACCTAATTCTTTATCAGTTACCATTTTTTTCCAGCCTTCTTTTGCTGCCGAAGCTTTAAGTTCTTTTGTGTCACCTTGAAAACCTCTACCGTCATCAACAGAAATACTAACAAATTCAATGTTCTTACCATGGTATTTTTCCTCAACTTCTTTAAGGAATGGGATTTCTCTTTTACAGGGACCGCACCAGGTTGCCCAAACATCAACATAAACATATTTACCTTTTAAATCTGACAGTGATGTCGTTCCGCCTTTAAAGTTTTCATAGCTATTGAAAACAGGTGAAGGACTGCCTTTAGGAAAGGCTTTTAAAATAGCCAGCTTATTATTATGAAACGTTTTATAGCCTTTGTATGTTCCTTCATAATCTTTATCTAATCTATTGAGTAATGTAGAATCTAAATCTTTATGACTTTCTTTTAATTCAGTATATGCATTTTTTAAGTCGCTGAAAGCCTTTTCAAATTCAATTTCACTTTTATACATGATATCCTCTGTTAAATATTTATCTTGTAGTAAAGATTTTTCAACAAAAAAATTATTTTTATTAGCAGCATCTCCTGAAAATTTCAAGGATTCTTTGAAGTTTTCTGTGTTTACAGAAAAGGAAGTCTCATTATCGTTCTTCAAAAATATTTGCCCATAATGCTCTCCGTAACTAAAGTAATAATCACCTGCTTCTACTTTTAAGGTGTCATTAAAAATGCCGTCATCATTTATTGCTATTTCTTTTTTAAACCCATTTCTACTTTGGATTTTTATAAGTTTATCTTCGCTTAAATTTGTTATTTTTCCAGATAAGGTTGCATAATCCTTAGGAGGCTCTTCTTTACAAGCCACAATGGTTAATGCAGATAATAGTACTAGTGTTTTTTTCATTTTAAGACTTTTAGTTTAGTCAAAACTAATAGATTTAATATTTTTCTTTTGTATTTTAACATATCTTTGTGTTTTTCGCATTGAATATGAGTTTTTTAAACGAATTATATAATTAAAAGCACATAATACTATATAGTAATGGCAAAAAGTAAAAAGGGCTTTTATTAAGTTATTTAAATATTTGGAATAACCATAAGAGGTAAACGGAGAGGTTAGACAGACAAATAAAATATTAATAACAAATAAAAAAGGTTTGGAAGTCTTACAAGACTTCCAAACCTTTTTTATTTAATTATTCAGTAATTTAAATATTTAGAGATGTAAATAATTCGATTAGTTTTGGGCTGGATGGTCTTGGTGCATCTGCATTAACAACATTGCCAGCTGGGTCTATAAGAATAAAACGAGGAATACCTTGAATTTTATAATTTTGAACAAACTCTGATTTCCAATCATTATCAGCTAATAATTGTACACCACCTAATTCTTTATCAGTTACCATTTTTTTCCAGGCGTCATGACTCTTTTGGTTATCTATAGAAATACTAACAAACTCAATATTCTTACCGTGATATTTGCCTTCAACTTCTTTAAGAAAAGGAATTTCCTTTTTGCAAGGTCCACACCAAGTAGCCCATACATCGATATAAACATACTTTCCTTTTAAGTCTGCCAATGATGTTGTTCCTCCTTTATAATTTTCATAATTATCAAAATTGGGAGATGGCTTACCTATAAAATCAGCTAATTGGGAAGCTCTGTTTTTTTGTTGGGTGTAACTAGCTAAAAGACTTTCACTAAGTTTTTCTAAGCCTGCTTTTTCATTTGCATAAATTGTAGAGTCAATATTTTTATTTTTTTCTACAAGCTCAGTTAGTTTATTTTGAATTTCACCAACTTTAGTTTTAAATGCGGCTTCTTCTAAATCTAATAAATCTGGTGTAAAAAGGCTTTCTTGTAATAAAGATTTTTCCGCTAGGTAATTGCTAGTTTCGGCACCAGTACCTGTATATTTAACAGTTTCATCAAACTCTTTTGTATCAAGAGTTAAATTAATATCAAACCCATTTTGAAGGAACATATTTGTAGACTCATTGCCGTCAAAAATATTATGAACGCCAGATACCACCTTTAAAGTATCGCTAAATGTACCATCTTCATTCACTTTAATGGTTTTTGAATATGTTCGTGTTCTAACTACTAAGGAATCACTATTCTTATCGGTAATTTTACCAGAGAAAGTCACATAGTCTTTGGGAGCATTTTCACAAGCAACTATAGCTACTGCAAATGCTAAAAAAAGTATTTTTTTCATTTTTTTAGTTTATTATTCAATCAAAAATAAACTTTTATACAAAAGAATGTTAATTATTAACATTTTGTTATGTAATTGATTTCAATTATTTACCGTTTAAGGATGAAGAAATAGTTAATTTTTTATAATCTACTATCTCGGGTATAATATTTAAAGCATGCAATTGTTTTTGCACATTCATGATCGTTTGTCTGTCAATTAAATTTTGAGACCATTCAGTAATATTTAACCATTCTTGTACATCTTCGAGCTGCTGCCCATATCGATTTGCAATTGTTTTGTCTATACTCGGTATCTCTTTAAATTCTGAAGTTGTGTTATTAATAATTTCTAAAATTGTTGCTAAATCATCTTTATTAGATTCGATAAAATCTTCTCGTACAGCAATTACAAAACAAGGCCATGGTGAAGGACAATTATCTATTCGCCTAAAGATTCCATCATCAACTAGCGGTTTTGTTGTGAATTTTTCCCATAAAAAATAATCTGCTCTCCCGGTAGTTAATCCTTCTACAGCACCATCTAAATTTTTTATAACTTCAAAATCTAGATCCTTTTTTAAATCCCATTTATTATTTTCAGCATTAATATAAGCCATTAAATGCGAGCCTGAACCATATCTGCTTATTGCGGCCTTCATTCCTTTTAAATCTTCTATGGTTTTATAAGATGAATTATGAGCGACATGAACTCCCCAAATTAGAGGGGTTTGCACAAAAGTTTGTACAATTTTACTAGGATTACCATCTATGATGTCTTTTACAATACCTTCGGTAAGTATAACGGCAATATCAATCTCTTTGTTTCGAAGCGCTTTGCACATGGCTCCAGTACCTCCTGCGTAATCATGCCAACGTAAATTAATATTTTCCTTTTTATAATCCCCGTTTTTTAGTGTTAAGTACCATGCTAAGTTAAAATGCTCTGGTACGCCACCAATATTTACTTTCTTCATTAAATCAATACTATTAATCCGCAATTTTATCGAGTGTATATTTTATAAGGTTTTCAATAACTTCTGAAGGGTTTTTGCTAAAAGTTCCAGAAGCTCTGTTGGCAATTATAGCATTTAGTGATAAGGCATGGTGTCCCAATAATTTTGCTAAACCATATATAGCAGATGTTTCCATCTCTAAATTGGTTATACGTGTGCCTTTAAAATTAAAGGTGTCCATTTTATTATTTAGGTTAGCATCTTGGACAGGTAACCTTAAAACACGCCCTTGGGGACCATAAAATCCACCAGCCGTAGCAGTTAATCCTTTATGAGTTTTATTACTTTCAAATTGCTTTTCGAGCAAATCACTGTTTTTTATAACGATTGGTTTCGCTTTATGCTCATGCCAGTTTGTTTGCTTTATAAAAGCGGCTTCAATATCAGGATTGTTAATGGTGTTTATTTGGTAGGCATGTAACATACCATTAAGATCTAAGCCGAAAGTGCTTAAAAGAAACGAGTCTATAGGGATATCTTTTTGTAGCGAACCAGATGTGCCTACTCTAATAATATTTAAACTTGTAATGGTCTGTTTTGGGATTTTTGTAGTTAAATCAATATTAAAAAGCGCATCTAATTCGTTTAGAACGATATCTATATTGTCTGGTCCAATTCCAGTAGAAATAACAGTTATGCGTTTGCCTTTATAGTGTCCTGTGTGAGTTTTAAATTCACGTTTTTGAGTTGAAAATTCAATACTGTCAAAATGTTTTGATACTTTTTCGACACGATTTTGGTCACCAACCAAAATGATAGTATTAGAAACATTTTCAGGTTTTAAATTCAAATGATAAATACTCCCATTTGGGTTTAATATTAATTCGGATTCCTTAATAGGCATTTAGTACAGTTTTTACGAGTTTATTTTGCTTCTTATTAAATTGGAAATCAAATTTTTTAAGCCCTCCATAAACCATGTTGTTATCAATTTCCATGGCAACATTATGCTGACCTAATAATGCCTCATGACCTTTCCTATTAAGAGTTATATGCTGTTCTTCATTTGTGAAAAACACACTCAACTTTTCTATAATTCTAGAAATTTGAAGGTCTCCATAGCCATAATATCCTTGATAGTTAAGCACATAGCCTAATAAATGATGCTTAGATTTTATACTGTTGTTTTTAACAATCTCCATGATGTTTTTTTCTAATACATTTAAACCATATATTAAATCAGGAAAACGCTCTAGGTGTGCTTTTAAACAGTTACTTAAATATTCGAATGATGATTCTGTTACGATATAAGGCTTTAGTAAGTTGTGATCTTTGCCACAATAAATACCCCATAAGGTTTTAGCCAAATCTAAATCTTTATGATTTAGTTTCACTCTTTTTTTATAGTGATCTATTAATTGCTCTGCATTAAGTTCAGATAAACCTTTTAATATTTTGCTGCCTTTTATTCTACCACTGCAAACAAGAGATATTGGAAGGTCGATTTTCTTTTGTAGAATAAGATTGATAACTGCAATCATATTAACGTGGCAAAATAGATCATATTCAAACCATAGGATAATTTCAGAGTATTCTTTGTAATCATTCAGTTTATTTAATTCAGATTTAATTTGGTCTGTATCCAAATCAATATCATAAAACTCACTAAAAAATGATTTTCTGGCATCTAAAAATTTTTTAGAATTTACCTCTATAATAGTTGGTCCTTCACAAAGCATTTCTTGCCAGGTAAGTTTTTTACCAACAATATCTAATTCATTTAGATAATCAGTCAAAACGTTACCATTAGTAATATGAAGAGGTTGTTTGCTCATAATTATCCTCCAACGCGTTTTACTTTAAAGCCTTTGTCTTGAAGCATTTTCATTATTTTATCACGATAATCACCTTGAATAATAATTTTATCGTCTTTAAAACTACCACCAACGCTTAAAGATGTTTTAATCTCTTTAGCTAAAGCCTTAAAATCTTGATTAGCTCCAGTATAGCCTTCTAATATAGTAATTGGCTTGCCTTTGCGTTTTTCATATTTGCAAATAATAGGATCGTCTTGCATCCATATTTTAGAAGCTTCACTAGTGTTTTCAACAGATTCTGTTTGAACATGATCTGGAAACAGGTTTTTTAATTGGTCTTGTAAATCCATTTTTTTGTCTTTAGTCTTCTGCCTTCAGTGTATAGTCAAAAAAAGCAGAGTAAGAAACTGCTAACTAGCTACTGAATATTGCTGACTATTTTTTTATTAACCCTAATTCTATTAATCGTTCATTTAAAAATTCACCAGCTGTAATATCTTCAAATGCTTTAGGATTATTCTCGTCAATACAGCCTTCTAATACATCTAGTTTCATATCACTTATGGGGTGCATAAAAAATGGAATAGAGTAGCGTGATGTTCCCCAAAGTTCTTTTGGAGGATTTATAACTCGATGTATGGTAGATTTTAATTTGTTATTGGTGTGTCTAGAGAGCATATCTCCTACATTAATCATGAGTTCATCGGGTTGCGCAATGGCATCTACCCATTCACCTTTATGGTTTTGTACTTGTAAACCACGACCTTGAGCTCCCATTAATAATGTTATCAGATTAATGTCTCCATGTGCAGCCGCTCGAACAGCTTCCTTAGGTTCTTCTGTAATTGGTGGGTAATGAATGGGTCTTAAAATAGAATTACCGTTATGAATAAATCCATCAAAATAAGTTTCTTCAATACCTAAATGTAAAGCCAATGCACGCAAAACATATTTAGCTGTTTTTTCGAGCATTTTATAAGCTTCTTTACCTACATCATTAAATTTTGGAAGCTCATTAACGATTACGTTTTCTGGATATTCTGCTTCAAGTTTAGGATTATTTTCAACGTATTGACCAAAATGCCAAAACTCTTTTAAATCACCTTCTTTTTTACCTTTAGCGCTTTCTTTTCCAAAAGACACATAACCGCGTTGACCACCAATTCCTTGTATTTCATAATTCTGCTTAGTTTCGGTTGGCAAACTAAAAAACTGTTTTACTTCCGTGTATAAGTTTTCGACTAATGTATCATCTAAAAAATGGCCTTTTAAGGCTACAAAACCGATATCTTCATACGCTTTCCCAATAGCATCTACAAATTGCTGCTTTTTAGTAGGGTCGTCAGAGATGAAATCACTTAAATCTACACTTGGTATACTAGTCATAAGTTGTAATTTAATTATAGATGTATTACAAATGTACAAAAACATTGTAAAGTTTGGTGTACTGGGATTTATATAACTTTTATATTGTTTTTGTCTTTTTATACTATATTTGATTAAGTAATATATTTAATTTATGAATACAGAATTGACTTCAGTTAATATGGAATATAATATTGAAAATCTTGATAAAGAAGTATTAATACAATTGTATAAAAGCATATTAAAACCGAGGCTAATAGAAGAGAAGATGCTTATATTGCTACGTCAGGGAAAAATAAGCAAATGGTTTTCCGGTATAGGACAAGAAGCAATTGCTGTAGGCGTTACAATGGCTTTAAATAACGACGAGTATATTTTACCAATGCATAGAAACCTAGGAGTGTTTACGTCTCGCGAAATTCCGTTAAATAGATTGTTTGCACAATGGCAAGGGAAAGCTTCCGGGTTTACAAAAGGTAGAGACCGATCATTTCATTTTGGAACACAAGAATATAAAATAGTTGGAATGATTTCTCATTTAGGACCACAATTAGGGGTTGCAGATGGTATTGCCTTAGCTTCTAAATTGAAAAATAAAAATGAAGTAACAGCTGTTTTTACAGGGGAAGGTGGTACAAGTGAAGGCGATTTTCATGAAGCTTTGAATGTAGCTTCCGTATGGAAATTACCTGTTTTATTCTGTGTTGAAAATAATGGTTATGGATTATCTACACCTACAAAAGAACAATACAATTGTGCGAATATTGCTGATAGAGGTTTAGGTTATGGTATGGAATCTCATATCATTGATGGGAATAATATTGTTGAAGTTTTTAAAAAAGTTAGTGAATTAGCGCATAGTGTAAGAGAAAATCCCAGACCGATTTTATTAGAATTTAAAACGTTTAGAATGCGTGGGCATGAAGAGGCTAGTGGTGTTAAATATGTTCCCAGAGAGCTTATGGATGCCTGGGCTATAAAAGATCCCGTTTTAAATTTTGAAACCTTTTTAAAAGATAATGGTATTTTAAATAATGCTGAAAACACTACAATTAAAGCTACTATAATAGAAGAAATCAATAAGCATTTAGACCTTGCCTTTGCAGAATCTGATATTATTTCAGGTAAAACAAATGAATTAAATGATGTGTACTATAAATATGAATATAAGGAAGTTACGAAAAAAAGTAATTCGGAAGAGATACGTTTTATTGATGCTATTTCTAATGGCTTAAAACAAAGTATGGAGCAACATGAAGATTTGGTTATTATGGGGCAAGATATTGCTGAATACGGAGGTGCTTTTAAAATAACTGATGGGTTTGTTGATCAATTTGGAAAAGAACGTGTGCGCAATACACCTATTTGTGAATCTGCCATCGTGGAAACTGCTATGGGGTTATCTATAGCAGGTATTAAAAGTGTTGTTGAAATGCAGTTTGCAGATTTTGTTTCCTCAGGTTTTAATCCAGTTGTTAATTATTTGGCTAAGTCTCATTATAGATGGGGACAACAAGCCGATGTAGTTATTAGAATGCCTTGTGGGGGTGGTGTCGCTGCTGGTCCTTTTCATTCGCAAACTAACGAAGCCTGGTTTACAAAAACACCAGGTTTAAAAGTGGTTTATCCTGCGTTTCCTTATGATGCAAAAGGACTATTAGCTACAGCAATCAATGATCCGAATCCTGTTTTGTTTTTTGAACATAAAGGTTTATATAGAAGTATTCGTCAGGAAGTTCCAACAGATTACTACACATTACCTTTTGGAAAAGCATCTGTGATTAGAGAAGGGGATCATGTTACAATTATTAGTTATGGAGCTGCTGTTCATTGGGCTTTAGAGACTTTGGAAAATAACCCTGAAATTTCAGCAGATGTTATAGACTTACGAACACTCCAGCCTTTAGATACTGATACCATATATGAGTCGGTTAGAAAAACAGGAAAAGCGATTGTTTTACAAGAAGACTCTTTGTTTGGTGGGATTGCAAGTGATATTTCGGCATTAATTATGGAACACTGTTTTGAATCTCTTGATGCCCCGGTAAAGCGTGTCGCTAGTATGGAAACGCCTATACCATTCGCTAGTCAATTAGAAACACAATATCTACCTAAAAATACGTTTGAAGAAGCATTGAAAACGCTTTTAGAGTATTAACGTTATTTATACAAAGAGAATTTATAAATGATTGATAATAAATTTAATCGATTATTTTGAAGTCTATTTGGTATTACATTCTAATTTAAAATAGCATCATGTAACTTTTGTTACAATCATAGCAATTTATTAATTGTAGTTTTTACAAAAATTAATGACTCCTTTTTATGAAACATCCATAACTAAAAGTTAGATATTCAAGGACAATGATTATATGGATGTTACATGCCTGTGCTGAGCGCAGTCGAAGTATGACAATTAAAAAAACAATAGATATATACACATGAAAAGACGAAAGTTTATAAGAAATACTTTTCTTGGTACTGCGGCATCACTCATTGGTACAGACATAGTATTTTCTTCTTCAATGCCTAAAAATTACACACCAATTGTGTTACAAGATCCAGATCCATATAAGCTCTTTAATAAGGATAAAGGCATGACGGTGTTGAATGATAAACCATGGAATATAGAGGCAAAGGCTCATTTATTGGATGATAAAATTACACCCAATAAATACATGTTTATAAGAAATAATGGCATCATACCCAAAAATATCGATGTTGCTAATTGGGAGTTGACCATTGATGGCGAATCTGTTTCTGCTCCAAAAACATATAAACTTCAAGAACTAAAAAGTAAATTTAAAAACTATACCTATCAATTAACATTAGAATGTGGCGGTAATGGTAGAAGTGAGTTTAATCCACCGGCAAAAGGCAATCAATGGACTGTTGGAGCAGTTTCTTGTGCAGAATGGACTGGTGTTAGACTAAAAGATGTTTTAGAAGATGTTGGTATTAAAGATGATGCTGTTTACATTGGCTATCATGCAGCAGATACTCATTTAAGCGGAGATCCGGAAAAGGAACCGATTTCAAGAGGTGTTCCAATGAATAAAGCACTTCAGGAAGAGACCTTACTTGCTTTTAAGATGAATGGTGAAGACATCCCACTTGCTCATGGCTACCCATTACGATTAGTTGCTGGCGGTTGGCCAGCATCAGCTTCAGGAAAATGGGTAGAGAGAATAAGTGTTAGAGATAAAGTACATGATGGTACAAAAATGAAAGCACCAGCATATAGAGTGCCTTGTAAGCCCGTAGCGCCTGGAGAAAAAGTAAAAGATGAAGATATGTGCATTATCGAAAGTATGCCAGTAAAGTCTTTAATTACTTATCCTAAATCCGGAGCTATGATTGATGAAGGAAAAACACTTAATATTAGAGGCCATGCATGGGCAGGAGAATTACAGGTTGAAAGTATGCAATATTCTATAGATTTTGGAGCTACATGGTATCCTTGTAAGTTAGAAAAGCCTTTAAACCGTTTAGCTTGGCAGCATTTTAGTGCATCCATTGAATTCCCAAAGAAAGGTTATTATGAAATTTGGGGGAAGGCTACAGGTGCTAATGGCGTTAGCCAGCCTATGTTATTACCCGGGTGGAACCCAAAAGGGTATTTAAATAATGCGTGTCATAGAATAGCTATTAAGGTTAAATGATGATGGAAGATCAGGAATTTAGGAATAAAGTAAAACGGATTTATTTAGGATTAGCTCTTTTCTTTGGCATATTAATTATGGGCTCAGGAGGGATTATGTACAAAATGATAAACCCATCATTTCTTATATTTGATAAAAAGGAAATAACAGAAACTTATGTTGAAGCTGAGGATTTTGATAAAATTGAAAATGGCATCCATTTAGGAACAGGTTTCAAAGATGATGAAGGGCTTCAAACCGTTATAGTAAGTTGTACACCTTGCCATTCAGCAAAATTAGTAACTCAAAACAGAGCGAATAAAGAAGGCTGGATAAGTATTATTCGCTGGATGCAAGAAACTCAAAACCTATGGGATTTAGGAAATAATGAGGCCATTATTGTTAACTATTTAGCTAAAAATTATGCTCCTGAGGAGAAAGGAAGGCGTGACAATTTAGAAGATGTAGAATGGTATGATTTAGAGAATTAATCGAAAAGAATTCTCCGAGGTTCTGCCTCGGGGTTTCCGTTGAACCTGCCTGCCGGCAGGATCGTCATTCCCGTGAAAATGGGAATCTGAATAAAAGAATTTCGATTTTTGATCAGAAAGACCAAAACTTTGTACTCAACTTGATTGGGTATGAAACAAGCGAAATACCTCTATGGCTTTCACGAACTCAATACTTTCTAATAAGAATGAAGTGAGCAATTATTTTTTGCTTAGATAAGTCAAAAAAAAAAATTAAGCATAGCTAAAGTTTAATGTCATTAAATTAAAAGCAAAAATGTTAGTCTGAGCGCAGTCGAAGATATTTAAATTCTTATTCTTAAATAGTGTTTCGACTGTGTTCAACGTGACAAAGTAAAATAATTCCCTTAACTTAATAACATTGAGTTAAAGTTGTGTTCTATACCCGGTTTACCTACAGATAGGAAGCTGAGCACATGTTTTTATGAAGAAATATAAGTGAAACAGACACGAATTACATATGTTATTTTAAGGTTTGATCTAAAAATTCTCCGACCCTTGGGTCGGGGTTTCCTATTAGCCTCTCCTTTGGAGAGGTCAGAATTGCCAAAAAAGGCAATTCTGGGTGAGGTAAAATACAGAATTTCGATTTTTGACCTTGTGGTCAAAATGAAACCAGCGAAATACCTCTGTGGCTCTGTCCTGAAGATAGTTGGTTTCAAGAAATTCTTTATTTGGTATAAGATACTATCTCTGCTAATTTGCTTCATGTCTTGTAAAAAAGAAACAAAATCTCAATTTGAAGATGTTTCAAAAGCTCCCATTATTACCAAACCTGATTATTATAGCACAAAACATCTTATGGAGTGTGAAGACTTAAAAGTTTTACATGCATCTTCAAATATTAAAATAATTGATTTTAGAAAACCAGACATATTTTCAAAAGAGCATATTATTAATGCCGTAAATATTTGGAGAACTGATATTGAAGATGATTCCTTTCCTTATAAAGGAATTATGGCCGGTAGAACTAAAATTGAAGATCTTTTTAGTAGATTGGGAATTAAAAATGGAGATGAAATTGTCATTTATGATGACAATGGGGGTTGTGATTCATCCCGTTTATGGTGGGTTTTAAAAAATTATGGGTTTCATAGTGTCAAAATTTTGAACGGAGGGTTAACCCAATGGAAACATAAAAAAGGAAGGTTAACTTCTAAAGTTGTAAAATATGATACTTCAAATTTTAAATTTCCGCTTGAAAACAATATGTCTCTATACGCAGATTTAGAAGATATAAAATCTCTTATAATTGATGATAATAAAATTCTTTTAGACACAAGGACAGATGATGAATTTTCTGGAAAACGCCAAAAAAGAGGAGCGAGTAGAGGCGGCCACATTCCAAATAGTATATTATTAGACTGGTCTCATACCATAGATTTTAATGCTTCCCAAAAGTTTAAACCTTACAAGGACTTGTTGGAATTATACCGGCAAAAAGGAATTACTTGGGAGAAAGAAATTTATGTTTATTGTCATACCGGAGTCCGGTCCGCCCATACAACCTTTGTTCTAACAGAATTATTAGGTTTTAAAAATGTAAAAAATTATGATGGTTCCTGGGTAGAATGGAGTTTCAATAGAGATTTACCTTTTAAACAAGACACCATAACAACCTTATTTAAATAATTATGAATACTTATATAGAAGCTTTTAAAAATGCCTTTTTAGGAACCGTAGATTGGACATGGAAATCTATACTTTTTGAGGTTCCATGGTATACTAATTATTTCTGGGGATTGGTTGTTATATCTATAGTTGTTTGGCTATTAGAAATCCTATTTCCCTGGAGAAAAGAACAAGCAGTTTTCAGGAAAGATTTTTGGCTAGATGCTGTTTATATGTTCTTCAATTTCTTTGTTTTTGCAATTATTATAAGTGGCGTTTATGCAGTTTTAGAGCAACTTTTTTTTAGTATAGGAATTACTATGAAATCTGTCGCTTTGCTAAACCTAAAAGAGTTGCCTGTGTGGGGTCAATTATTAATCTTCTTTTTGGTATCAGATTTTGTGCAATGGTTTACGCATGTATTATTACATAGATTTAATTTTTTATGGCGTTTTCATAAAGTACATCATTCTGTTAAAGAAATGGGGTTTGCAGCTCATTTACGTTACCATTGGATGGAAAATATCTTCTATAAACCCCTCAAAATATTCGCTGTGATGTTACTTGGTGGTTTTGAACCGGAGCAAGCTTTCATTATACATTTTATAGCCATTGCCATTGGGCATTTAAACCATGCTAATATTAAGCTCACCTATGGCCCCTTAAAATATATATTTAACAATCCCGTTATGCATTTGTATCATCATGCATATACTTTACCAAAAGAACATAATTATGGCGTTAATTTTGGTATTAGTTTAAGTCTTTGGGATTATATTTTTAAAACAAACTATATCCCAGAAGCTGGAGGGAAAATAGTTTTGGGCTATACTAATGATACAAAAATGCCTAAGAACTTTTTTGCGCAGTTGTTTTATGGATTTAAGAGAAACGATTAAACTGGAGAAAGAGGAGGCATAAGTTTGTCATTCCTGCGAAGGCAGGAATCCACTTGAAGAGTAAATAAGCCAATTCATTGATTTGGTTATTACTATTTATACATAAAGATAAACCAGAGATGTGATTTTATTGCATGAGATGATTTTGTAAACCAGTGGATTCCTGCTTTTGCAGGAATAGCAGGTAGATCAAAAACATAATAAAATATTAAGATAGTACTCAATGCGGCAAGGTTATTTGAGTTAAGTTATTAAAAAAACAACGACTTGAATATTGTGTCAATATTAAGATCACCAAAGTAAGGCGTAAGAACCAGTTTATTTCAAAACGATAAATTTTAATATAAAGCAATCATTTTAAGGTTATAATAACTTTTTTCATGCTTCTGCGTTATCAATTTATATGATTAACCTACAATATGTTTTTATTCTATGTTTATACCTAAATATATCATACTAATTATCATTTTAGGCTTTTTTAATTGTAAAGAAAATGAAAAAGTAAGAGAAAGAGATGAAGGTCTTTATGAGTGGAAAACTATAAATGTTACAGCATCAGCTTACAATTCATTAGCTTATCAAACAAATTCTAATCCAAGTATAGGAGCTTTTGGCGATAGTTTAGTTCCTGGAATGAGATGTATTGCCGTCTCCAGAGATTTACTAAAAATGGGACTTAAGCATAATACTCCTGTTAAAATTGAAGGCTTTGATAGTATTTATTTGGTTAAAGACAAAATGAATGCGCGTTGGGAAAAACGCATAGATATTTATATGGGAACCGATGTAAAAGCAGCAAGAAATTGGGGCAAGAAAAAAGTGTCTATAACCTATGGTATTCCTAAAGAAAAATAGATAACACCTATTAAAGACCTTTTTTTTATTTCGTTTCTGCTTCAGAAAGTATAAAAGGATAGGCGTCTTTCACTTGCTTTAGCTCTTCTTTTGATAGTTTGTCTGAAGGCTTTCTTAGCACATTCATACTATAAGTGTTTCGTAATTCGTAATAAGCTTTCGAGAGTTCATCCTGTACAGCTATAAATTGTTTATAAGATGTATGTCTACCGTTTTGTAAGGATACTACAGCTTCTTTAGGATTATCAGATGCATCTGAGGCCTTTACACCATTGCAGTAATTACAGGTATTATCGCCATTATTATCTAAAAAGTTTTTAGTGATCTCTTTTAATTCAATAATTGCGATGACGTTATTCTCAATCATGATTTCATCATCATCGTTTATTAGAATGCGCAGTATATTGCGTTCTGCTATTATACCATCACAAGCCTCACCAGGAGGACATTCTTTTGGAAGTAGTCTATTTATACCTTCATCGGAAGATATGGTTGCCGTTACAAGAAAAAAGATGAGTAATAAAAATGCAATGTCTGCCATAGATCCTGCATTTACTTCAGGGATTAATTTTGAATGTCTCATAATTATATGTTTAAATGTTAATATGTTAACAAAATCACAAAAACAATACCACAATATTATGTACTACCAAGAGAGACAAGTATTTACTAATTGTTAAATAAATGTTATAAAAAAATGTATTCCTTTCTTAATTTATAACCTTGTACATCGTTTATAATTTTAACCAATAAATAGAATGAGAACAAAGTACATTATTGTTGCTTTTTTGCTAGCATTTTTTGTAACGCATTTTAATCATGCGCAAAAAAGAAATAAAGAAAAACAACAACCTTTAGATGCTATTAATTTGCAAGGATTAAAATGGAGAAACATTGGTCCAGCAGTAAATTCGGGAAGAATTTCAGAAATAGCTGTAAACCCTAATAACCCATTCGAGTATTATGTGGCTACTGCATCTGGAGGGGTTTGGAAAACAGTAAATGCAGGGGTAGATTATCAGCCTATTTTTGATAGTCAAGGTTCATACTCTATAGGATATGTCGTTATAGATCCTAATAATTCTAATGTTATTTGGGTTGGTACAGGAGAAAATAACAATCAACGTTCGGTGGCCTACGGCGATGGTGTTTATAAGTCTACAGATGGTGGACAGAGTTGGGAAAATATGGGCTTAAAAAGCTCTGAGCATATTGGAAAAATTATTGTTGATCCTAATGATTCCAATATTGTTTATGTAGCAGCTATCGGTCCGTTATGGAGTAAAGGAGGAGAAAGAGGATTATATAAAACTACGGATGGCGGAAGCACATGGCATCGTGTTTTACATGTTGATGAACATACCGGGGTTAGTGATATGGTTATGGATCCTCGGGATTCTAACGTTATTTATGCAACGACACACCAAAGAAGAAGACATGTTTATACTTATGTAAGCGGGGGCCCAGGTTCTGGAATTCATAAAAGTGTTGATGGTGGTACTACTTGGGAAAAAATAAACAAAGGATTACCTGATGTAGAATTAGGCAGGATAGGGTTGTCTATATCGCAATCTAATCCGGAAATTCTTTATGCCATCGTAGAAGCTTCGAACAAAAAAGGTGGGTTTTATAGATCTACAAATCGAGGCTCTAGCTGGGAAAAGCGAAGTAGTTATGTAACTAGTGGGAATTACTATCAGGAAATAATGACAGACCCATTAGATTCTGAAACTATTTATGCGATGGATACCTGGTTGCATGTTAGTCATGATGGCGGGAAATCTTTTAAGAAAACAGGCGAGGTTTACAAGCACGTAGATAATCATTCCATATGGATAGACCCTACAAATACGAAGCATTGGTTAGTAGGTACAGATGGCGGGATTTTTGAAACTTTTGATGCAGCAAAACACTGGGATTTTAAAGAAAACCTTCCAATAACACAATTTTATAAAGTATCGGTAGATAATGATGCGCCATTTTATAATGTTTATGGTGGAACGCAAGACAACTCAACATTAGGAGGCCCTTCGCGTGTGATTACAAATCACGGAATCACCAATCAGGATTGGATCATTCCAACAGGAGGTGACGGATTTGAAACACAAATTGATCCATCGAACCCTAATATTGTATACTCACAGTCACAATACGGTGGACTCGTTAGATACGATAAGATTAGTGGCGAACAACTTGGAATTAAACCTACAGAAAGAGAAAATGAAAATCAATATACATGGAACTGGGATGCCCCTTTGGTCATTAGTACACATAATCCAAAACGATTATATTTTGCAGCCAACAAGGTTTTTAAATCGGATGATTACGGAAACAGTTGGGAAGTTATAAGTGACGATCTAACACGTCAATTAGATAGAAATACGCTTAGAGTTTATGACCGTGTTGTGAGTATTGATGCTGTTGCTAAAAATGCGTCAACCTCTATTTATGGGTCTGTGGTTGCTTTGTCTGAATCACCACTTGATGAAAATTTATTGATAGCTGGGACAGATGACGGTTTAATTCAAATAACAAATAATGGGGGGCAATCATGGAAACGAATAGATCATATTCCCGGGGCACCAAAGCAGTCATATATTAATAATGTATACCTGTCCCAGCACGATAAAAATGTTATCTATGTGGCATTTAATCATCATAAATATGGAGATTTTAAGCCCTATATATTTAAATCTAACGATCAGGGAAACACATGGAAGTCTATTAGTAATAACTTACCAGTAAGAGGAAGTGTTTATGCTATAGAAGAAGATCATGTAGATAAAAACTTAATTTTTTGTGGTACAGAGTTTGGTGTTTATTTTTCTCCTAGCTCTGGAGCACGTTGGAAAAAGTTAGAAACAGGTTTACCAACAATTGCTGTAAGGGATATAGCTATACAAAGAAGAGAGAACGATTTGGTTTTAGGAACTTTTGGAAGAGGGTTTTATATTTTAGATGATTATACGTCGCTACGACATATTGAAAACACAGAACAGCAAGAAACAGCTATCATTTATCCGATTCGTGATGCACTTATGTGGGAAGAAAGTAATCCTTTAGGGCTTTCAGAAAAATCATTTAACGGACATAATTTTTTCAGTGCTGAAAATTTAGGGCCAGAATTAACACTAACTTACTTTTATAAAGATACTTATAAGTCTTTAAAGGAAGTTCGTCAGGAAAAAGAAAAGGAACTGATTAAAGGTCTTAACGATACACCATACCCAAGCTATGAAACTTTAAAAGCTGAAGAAAATGAAATAGCACCTAAATTGGTTTTTATTATTAAAGACGAAGCAGGAAATGTGGTAAAAAAAATACTAAAAGGACCTAAAAAAGGCGTTCAACGTTTGCAATGGGATTTAAGATATGACTATGATAAACCCATAGATTTGAACCAGTCAAATGACTACAACCCCTGGGCAGGAAAAAAGATAGCTACTTTAGTGAATCCTGGTACTTATTCTGTAGAAATGCATTTATTAAGTGACGGCGATATGAGTTTATTAGTAGCACCACAAAGCTTTAAAGTTAAAGCATTAAATAATACCGTATTGCCTGCAGCTGATAGATCTGCTAAAGTTGCTTTTCAAAGAGAAGTCAATGCCTTGCATACCGAAATGAGTATTAGTGGTGATAAAATAAATCAAATAACTAATAAGTTAAAGCATATAAAAGAGGCTATTAAAATAGCTGATTATCCTATTGATAAACTAACAAAATCAGTTTTAAATATTGAAGGACAATTAAAAGAGATTCGTATTTCACTTTATGGAGACCCTCTTAAAACACGTTTAGATATTGACCAAAAATTGCCTACCTCAAGTAGATTGGGAGCTATTGCTTATCAGCAAAAGTATTCAACGTCATCACCTACAAAAACACATTTAAATAGTTTTAAAATAGCAAAATCTCAGTTTGCTGGTATAAAAGCGAAAGTAGATACCCTTTATGAAGTCGATATTAAAACGTTAGAGAAATTATTAAAAGAAGTTGGAGCTCCATATACCCCAGGCCGATTAATGGAATCACCTAAAAACTAGAGTATAACGACATAATTTAGTGATAAAAGGGATGTAAATAAATGGCATCCCTTTTTTAATACGCATAGGAAAGCTATTTTCTAAAAAGGTGTCTACTTTTAGCTTCTTACTAAATTCATTGAGTGAAAAATAACATATAAATAATCTTATGTAAGAAAAATTAACTATATTTATGTAAGTTTTTTATATATAAACCTATACTAAGCAAGCATGTTACTAACCACAAGTTTTCGTTTACAAGGGCTTACTTTTGATTTAGATTTCTGATATATGGGATAAAGTATAGACGAACATAGCGGAAGGTAATTATCATAAAATAAAGAAGAAATACTTGCAGTTATACTTAAATGAATTACAGATCCTACTGTAAATATTTTGGAACTTAAATTTTTGATGGACTCGTTATTGCTAAGCTTAATGGGTGACGAATAATTACAGATGTCCAAATAAACTAACCAAATTCACAATCATTATGAAGCAATTGTTGCGATGTTTTAATGGGGTAAAAAAAATGCTTTTTACTAAAGCCTTTCTTTTATTAACTGTTTGTTCATTTGCACAAAAAACATTTGATTATACTGGAGCTGAACAGATTTATACTGTTCCTTCTGGAGTTAACAGTATAAATATTGAAGCTTATGGAGCACAAGGAGCTACAGTACATGGAGGAGAAGGCGGGTACTCTTTTGGTAAATTAGATGTAACACCGGGCCAGCAAATTTATGTTTATGTGGGAGGACAAGGTACTCTTACAGTTCTAGCTTCCGGAGGATGTGCAGGAGGATGGAATGGGGGTGGCCAAGGAGGAAATGGTATAGACGGTAGTTCTGGAGGAGGAGCTTCAGATGTAAGAGTAGGAGGAAATACTTTAAATCATAGAGTCATTGTTGCTGGCGGGGGAGGTGGTATGGATGATATTGGAATTAGTTTTGATAAAGGTGGTGCTGGCGGAGCAGATATTGGAGAAAATGGAAAAAGAACAGGTGTTTTACCCACTGGAGGAACACAAACTCAGGGAGGTATTGCTGGAGCCTTTGATCGTTATGTAGGTGAAAACGGTGTTTTAGGCATTGGAGGGTCAAATGCTAATTTTAATGGGAATACATATCGTTATGGCGGCGGTGGCGGCGGTGGTTACTATGGAGGTGGCGGCGGTCACCCATGGAGTAGTGGCGCGGGAGGATCTTCTTATGTTGGAGGTGTTATAGAAGGGGTTATGACTCAAGGAGGAAAAGTAGGGAACGGACAAGTTATAATCACTGAATTTGCAGCAACGCTAGGTGCCGAGGAAAATCCTACGGTTAATACTTTTAAGATGTACCCTAATCCTACATCATCTATATTAACTATTGAATTTGACGATATGGCTAATAATTCTAATATTAGTATTGTGGATATTTCAGGTAGAGTTATTTATGAAAAAAATACTTTAGAAAATAAAATAGAGGTTTCAACTATTAATTTAAAGACAGCTGTTTATTTTGTTAAACTAACTAATAATGGAAAAATTACACGAAAAAAATTGATTAAACGCTAATTGGTTTTGTCTTAGGGAATAATTTATCATTACTAGTTACAGTATTCTCTGTTATTGGAAGTTCAGAATATAAAAGGTAGGAGTTCCGTATACTTCGTGATGATTAATGGAATTGTCTAAAAATTAGAATATAACGAAATAAACCTAATATTAAAAAGGGATGTAGTTTATTAACATCCCTTTTTAATAAGCATAACGTTTTAACCGTTTCCAAGCATCCTCATGCGAGTTATTAAGGCTTGGTATGATTCTATCCGTAAATAAGTTTTCTTGAGTCATACTATTTAAGTATCTCGATATTTTAGTAGTTGATTTCATTTTGATTGATTTTTACTGAAACATGTATCCTGAATACATTTCAGGAAGTTCAGCATAGATTGATTGAATGTTTTTTGTTTTAAAAGACGCTACTTATCTGTAACGTCTTTTGTTGTTCCAGTTGTAACTTTTTGTATTGTTTAAAGTCCCACTTAATTGATTACTGTTTAATGTTCTCATGATTTCTGATTAATTTTGATTGATAATTTTTAATAATTCAAAACGACTTATCTGTAACGTCTTTTGCTGTTCCAATTGTAACTTTTTGTATTATTTAAAGTTCCACTTAATTGATTACTGTTTAATGTTCTCATGACTTTTGATTTAATTTTGATTGATTAATTGATTTGATGATTTTTAATAATTTAAAAAGACTTATCTAAAACGTCTCTTTCTATTCCATTGGTTACTTTTAGTTCTAGTTAATGTTCCGCTTAATTGATTGTTGTTTAATGTTCTCATAATTGTTATTTTTTGAATGGTTTATACTAGATAGACGACCATAAATTAAAAATGTTACAGTACTATGCATAACAAAGTAATAAATTAACATTTTTTAACAATTTTGATAGGGAAGTAGTAAGTAATTGCCCATTTTTTAGACTTTTATAGTACTTTAGGAATGATTATTGTGTTAAATGAATACAAAATATGACTTAAGAGTAGATATGTTTTCAGATAAAAAAATATCTTTGAAGTATATTATCTGCATTAATTCCACAGAATAATAAAAACAAATGAGACTTTATTTTTCATTTTTTATACTATTTACTTTTTCGCTATCAACTCATGCTCAGGTTGATGTGAAAAAAAAATCTATTGCTATTCCTGCTGTAAAAAGTAAAGATTCTGTTGATGCTATCCTGTTCTTACCGTCTAAACCTAATAGTAATACACCAATCAATAATATAAACACACCTCGCGTATCTAATAACCTTAATATGCCCCAAAAAGAGTTTTCTATGTTTGGAGGTGAGAAATTTGGTAATCCGGGAGAGCTATATGAGAATCGACTTAATAAAAGCTTAGATCCCTTAAAACTAAGTAAACAAGAGTTAGAATTAAAAAATGGCAGTACAACAGATCAATATTTTGGTGATTTTAAGAGTAAAGCAAAGTTTGTGAATGTTGTATACAGAGATCATGGCTATGTTGATGGAGATATCATTCAAGTTTTAGTAAATGATGACGTTATTCATGCCAGAGTATATTTAACAGGTGGATTTAAAGGTTTTAAGCTCGATTTACAACCAGGTTTTAATAAGATAGATTTCTTAGCCTTAAACCAAGGGGAGTCAGGACCAAATACAGCTGAATTTAAAGTGGTCGACGATGCGGGCACTTTGGTGTCTTCAAATCGTTGGAACCTGGCTACAGGCGTGAAAGCAACCATTATTGTTGTGAAGGAATAGAGTAGGGGCTACTTTGTTATTGACATAACAAATACAGAACGAGTTCCTTTATTTATTTCTTTTTCTTTTATAAACCCTTCTTTAATATATAATCTAAAGGCATTTTCATTATCTGTAAAGACATCCAACCATATCTTGCTGGCCTTATAATGTTTAAAACAAATGGTTTTTATTAATTTGATAGCCATGCTTCCGTAGCCCATACCTCTTTTTAATAATGCAATTCTCCTGAATTCGATCGTATGATTTTTACTTAATAAGCCGGCAAGTATAATATAACCAATAAGGCGGTTCTCTGATTTATTAAAAATAGAGAGGTGCTTCTCATCTTGATTAGTTAGCACTTCTTTATGTCGATCTATATTATACTGACCAACAAACTGAGGGTACTTTTTCTCTATTTCAATAATCTCTAGAAGGTTTTCTGCTTTAGTTTCTAATAGTTTAATAGACTCATTTTCTATCATTTAGTCAATATTTATGACTTAAGTTTAAGAAATTATCCCATTAATCAACTTTAATTCATCTTCAGAAAAATCCAAATTATCTACGGCCTTTATGTTTTCTTTTAATTGATTTGGTGAACTAGCACCTACTAACACCGATGCAACTTGTGGCTGCCTTAAAATCCAGGCAATAGCCATTTGCGATAATTTTTGTCCGCGTTCTTGTGCAATTGCATTTAAATGTTGAATTTTTCCAATATGAGTATTTACAGTATCGGCATTTAAAAAGTGATCTTTAGAAGCCCTGGAACCTTCAGGAATTCCTTTTAAATATTTTTCAGTCAACATACCTTGTGCTAATGGAGAAAAGGCAATGCAGCCAACACCATTTTGCTCTAAAGTATCTAGAAGTCCATCTTCAACCCAACGATCAAACATTGAATAACGTGCTTGATGTAAAATAAATGGTACATTTAAACTTTTAAGAATCTCGGCAGCTTTTTGTGTGCCTTCTGGATCGTAATTAGAAATCCCAACATATAGCGCTTTTCCTTGTCGTACGATATCAGCTAAAGCCCCCATCGTTTCCTCTAAGGGTGTATCTGGATCTGGCCTATGGTGATAAAAAACATCAACATAATCTAAGCCCATGCGCTTTAAACTTTGATCTAAACTTGAGATTAAATATTTTCTCGATCCCAAATCACCATAAGGCCCTGGCCACATATCATAACCAGCTTTAGTTGCGATAAATAGTTCATCTCTATAAGGCTTAAAATCTTTTTTGAAGATGGTACCAAAATTTTCTTCGGCAGACCCGTATGGAGGTCCGTAGTTATTAGCTAAATCTAAATGTGTAATACCCAGATCGAAAGCACATCTAATAATATCCCTTCCGTTTTGTAGATTATCAACAAAGCCAAAGTTATGCCATAGCCCTAATGAGATCGCTGGTAAAAGCACCCCGCTTTTCCCAGATCGTTTATAAGTCATGGTATCATATCTTTGGTTTGAAGCTTGATAGTTTGTTGCTCCGAATTTGTCGTTGATTTGCATATTTAGAGTAGCTAATAATTAAAATGTAAATGTATAAATTATATCGTTAATATCTGATTAAAGATATAAGACCGCTTAGCTGCTAGAACCAAGAATAAAGACTTGTTTTTAACTATTTGATAAACAGTAGTTAATGTGATTGAGCCTTCATGGGGCAGAACTATTCAAACAGTACTAGCCTATCATTAAAAGTAAGAAGTCTAGTTGTGAAATTTTTACAAAAAATTACAACTAGACTTCAAATTTAATTCGATAATTTTTACCAATATATTATTAATTGGCGTTTAATCTTTTAAAGGTTGTTTGATTTCCTTTTTTAAATGTTTAGCATAAAAACCCATCATAGATTTGTAGAGAGCAATTCGATTTTCTTCTTTACCAAATCCATGACCTTCATCGTATTTTACCATATAAGGTACTTCAAAACCTTTAGCGCGGAGCGCACTTACAATTTGATCGGACTCATCTATATTAACCCTTGGGTCGTTAGCACCTTGAACAACAAAAAGGGGTTTTTTAATTTTATCTATTTGATATACTGGTGATACTTCTTCCATGATGGCTTTTTCTTCTGCGATGTCCTCATCATACCATATTTCTTTAATAATCTTTAAATAAGGTTTCCAATAAGGCGGAATGGTTTTCATAAAAGAAAATAAATTGGACACCCCAACATAATCAACACCACAGGCATATAAATCTGGTGTTTTTGTTAAACCACGAAGCACGGCATACCCACCATGACTACCACCATAGATAGCTGCATTGTTTTTATCTACCCAACCTTGATCGACTACATATTGTAAACCATCTTCAACATCGTCCATGGCTTTTCTGCCTATTTGTTTGAACCCAGACTCTAAAAATTCTTTTCCGTAACCACCAGAAATTCTAAAATTAACTTGCAAAGTGGCATAACCACGACTAGCAAACAATTGGGCTTCCGGATTAAAACCCCAAGAATCTCTTATACCTTGTGGACCTCCATGAGGATTAACGATAACCGGAACTTTTTCACCATTAAGGGCTTCTTTAGGCAATGTAATGTAGCCATGAATTGTTTTACCGTCTCTACTTTTAAAAGTAATAGGCCGCATTTCTGCCATATCTTTTTCAATAAGATTCGGCATGAGGTTATAAAGTAATTTAAATGCATCCTTTTTGGCGTCATATGAATAATAAGTACCATACAGTTTATCGCTTTGAAGAAAGATTAAATATTTACTCTCATCATCTGTTACATCTGGAATTGAATAGTTATATCCAGGGAATTTAGCAATGATCTTATGATGCAATTTTTTGTAATAGTTGCTTACAGGTATAACATAGCTTTTTTCGCCTTCATATGAAAAATAATCTAGCTCATAGCCTCTATTTCTGGATAACCCTAATCCTGAGACATCATAATCATCATTAGAAAATAACTTTTTAATGATTTTATCTTCTTTGAGGTCGTATAAATAAATTTGAGCTTTATCACTATCCAAATTTGATGTTATATAAGCTTCGTGTGGGTTGCTTGATGCGTAATTAAACGAAACGATATTAAAGTTATCTTTCCAACTTAACTGCTTTTTTACTTCGTAGTTTTCGCCATCTACAGTATAATATAAATCAATATTTACTCCATCACGAAGTTTAGCAAACCCACGTAGTTTCCCGTCTTTATCAAATACATAGCTATTGATTGGATTAGCGGCATCTTCATTTTTATATAATTGCCTTAGTTCTCCCGTTTCAATATTAATTTTATAAGGCTCGAATATTTGAGGATTATTTTGATTCATAGAAATAATCATATGATCTTTATCTTCTTTAAGCCCTTCTAAGATATTTACTTTTACACCTTCAAAAGGGGTTAATTCTTTAGCATTACTACCATCAATATTTACAGCAAATAAATGATAATCTTCGTTACCACCTTTGTCCATGACATAAACCAATCGACCTTCATTGGCCCAACCAAAACCACGGATTAATTCATCTTTTTCTTCAATAACCTTTGTTACTTCGTTTGTTTCAAGGTTTTTTACATACACATGATTTTTTGTGTTTTCGTCTTTTTCTCGATATGATAGATAGGTTCCGTTAGGTGAAAAACTAAACGATCTGGCTTTAGGTCTTGCAAAATAATCTTTAACAGCATATTTATAATTTGTAGGATTCCAATTAGCTAGTTTTTCCAGATCTATATCCGAAGTTGGCAACGCTGTATTTCCAGGAAGTGTTTTTACTGTTTTTGATAAAACAAGGGGAAGCTCTTTACCACCCTGATAAAAAGTGCCAGATAAAGTGTTTTCTTTTAAGGAGGCAACATACTTTATGCCTGCCTGATTAAATTTAATTGTAAGTGTATCGTTTGAATAAAGTGTTTCATCCATAGGTATGCCTGTGGCACCTTGTGATGGGCTATCCATAGTTGAGGCATAACCATCTTCTTCACTTTTAATATCAAATAATAGAGGTACTTCTGTTCCTTGAACAGATAATTTTCCTTTCCAAGAGCCAACAATATCTTGGGCATTCGTTTGAGCTACCGTGCATAAAAAAAATAATAATGCACTACTTAGTTTTAAAATAATAGTTTTCATTTATTGATATGGATTAAAGAATTGTCATTTTTAAACACGAATTACCGTATCATAATGTAATGATATATATAGTTAGAAGACAAAAAACGAATTTTGTTACAAATTCGTTTAAAAATATCATGCTATGTTAACAAAAGGTCAATTTCTAATCTCAGATAATTTAGTTGTTAACTCAAGTTTAATGGTAGTATCGCTATTGCTTAAAGGCAATTGATTTGCATTTAGAAGATTTGGGCTTTCTAACGGATTGACATTTAAATTAAACAAAGCTTCGGAGCCATTATTAAAATAAATGTATTTATGAGTGGCGTTTCTAATAGTAAAATCTTCATTTTCGGTATATATATAATCTCTCTTACCTGTATTATCACTGCTTACAAGTAAATTTTTAAAACTTTTACTATCATGAATTTCAGTATCTGATGTCCCAGCGATATTAGCTATGGTTGTGAAGAAATCTGTAGTGTTTATAAGCGCATCTTCTGTTTCGTTAATGCGCGTTACGTTTTTCCCTGAAACGATCATAGGTACATTAACACCTCCTTGATATACACTGCCTTTAGCTCTTGTAGATGGATGTTCTTGCACCACTTGATTGGGGGTGCCATTGTCTCCTATAAAAATAATAACGGTATTATCTTTTTCTTCTGAAGACATTGAATTTATTAATCTACCCATTTCAGTATCCAGAGCTTCAAGTGCAGCCATGTAATAGGGCAGTGGATTGCTGTCTATACTCACTTGATCTGAAGGTAAAGTTCCTTGGAAATGTAAATCGTTTGGAGGTAAGTGAAAAGGCGTGTGGGGTGCATTGTAAGCTAGCCATAAAAACCAAGGCGTTGTTTGCTCTGCAACCCAATTAATAGCTAAATCTGTAAACTTGGTTGTAGTATATTCTGTTGATTTTGTTGTGACACCATTTATTGTCAGGTTCCAATTCCAATAGGATTGAACCCCACCTCCTATAAGACCTGCGAAATGATTTATTCCCATATTATTTGGATGATTCTCATTATTAGACAAGTGCCATTTACCTATAACTGCATGATTATATGATGTGCTGGAATTTGTATCCATATAGCTTTGTAAAGAAGTTTCAGAAGTAGACAAAATATCACTAGCTTCCAGTACCCCCGTTTTAAATCCATATTTCCCTGTTAAAATAGTCGCTCTGGTGGGAGAACATGTTGGATTAGACCATAGGTTTGTAAACTTAATACCTGAATTTATTAAATTTTGTAAGTTGGGCATATTAGGTTTCGTACTTCCTATATCATAACCTGGAGCCGCATCGAGACCCATATCGTCGGCTATAATGAGCAAAATATTTGGAGCGTTATTTTGTGTGTTTTCAGCTTCTTCTTCGGCATTATCAATAGTTTCTATTGAATTATCACAAGAAGCAAATAATAGTATAAATATGCTAACAAATATATAACGAATCATTGGTCTTAAATTTTATTTATAAGGCAGGTTGTCACTTACTATGACTAAAAATAAACAAATAAGTTTAATGGCTACTTAACGTATTCATTTTCAATAAAAAAAATAATCATTTGTAATTTTCACATTAAACATTCGTAAAAAACCCTTCAAAGGTGTTATTTTTGCACGTCACAAAATTTTAGGGATGTCCATTTCAATAACAGAATTAGAAGAAAGAAAAGCCGGTAAAGATTTGTATAGCTACCAAAAAGGTGCTATCGATAAAATATTTAAGAGTTTTGACGAATCACCTCATGATTATCATTTATTATATCAATTACCAACTGGAGGTGGGAAAACAGTTATTTTTTCTGAAATTGTTAGGCAGTATCTTAAAAATCATAAAAAGAAGGTATTGGTGATGACACATCGTATTGAATTGTGTAGACAGACATCTAATGTGCTTACAGAATTTGGTGTGATGAACAAGGTTGTAGATAGTAAGGCAGATTTAAGCGATCAGGCAGATTATAGCTGTTTTGTTGCTATGGTTGAAACCTTAAATAACAGATTGAATGATGATAAATTAGATATTTCTGATATAGGTTTGGTCATTATTGATGAAGCACATTATAACTCCTTTACAAAACTCTTTAAATTTTTTAGTCAATCATTCATTTTAGGAGTTACAGCAACACCTTTAAGTTCGAGTATAGAATTACCAATGACTGATAATTATGATGAATTAATTGTTGGAGAGAGTATTGAATCTTTAATCGAAAATGGTTTTTTGTCTCGTGCTGAAATGTTTTCTTATAATGTCGGATTAACCTCGTTAGTAGTTGGAGCAAATGGTGATTATACGGTAAAGTCTTCAGAAGATTTATATACAGATAACGACATGTTAGGTAAGCTAGTACAAGCTTATGAAGAACGCTCTAAAGGTAAAAAGACATTGATATTCAATAATGGAATTAATACCTCGTTGCATGTTTACGATACCTTTAGAAGAGCAGGGTACCCTATAGCACATTTGGATAATACAAATACTAAGAAAGAACGCGCTCTTATTTTACAATGGTTTAAAAAGACGCCTGATGCTATTTTAACATCGGTAAGTATTTTAACTACAGGGTTCGACGAACCAACAGTTGAGAGTATTATTTTAAATAGAGCGACTAAATCATTAACACTTTATTATCAAATGATAGGTCGTGGATCTCGTATTTTAAAAGATAAGAATACGTTTAGTGTTATTGACTTAGGAAATAATTTTCATCGATTTGGACCTTGGGGAGACAATTTAGATTGGCAACGCATTTTTAAGTCGCCAAATTACTATTTAGATGCCATTTTAAGTGATGAAGAATTAGAAAGTAATTTCAGGTATGAAATGCCAGATGAATTGCGAGAAGAATTCTCAAAATCTAAAGAAGTCTATTTCGACATACAAAGAACCTATATAGAGTCTATTAGAGGAGGTGAATCTTCAAAAGTTGTTTTAGAACGCTCCATAGAGCAACACGCAAAAATTTGTATCGAAAATAGTGAAGATGTCTATGATGCTTTAGGATTAGCAAAAATGTTAGGGGACGATATTGATTTTAGAATACAGCGGTACACTAAGTGCATCAGCAAAAGTACTTATAATTTTGTAGAGTGGTTAAAGGGAGATTATAGAAAAAAATTAAACGCCTATTTGCGTTCAAATTTTGATGAAGTTTTTGAAGCCATTCATGGATATGCACCAGAGGATTAGAGCGCGCTTATAGTATTTTACTTCTAAATTATTATAACATACTTAAAATAAGGCGTATCTTTGTATTCAATTATTCACATTAAACACGTACAGTATTATAAACTATGGCAAAATCTCAAGTAACTTTTAATAAGATTGAAAAAGAAAAAAAACGCTTAAAGAAAAGAGAAGAAAAGCAAAAAAAGAAGGAAGCTCGTAGAGCTGAAGCAAAAGAAAATCCTCAAGGGATTCAATTTGCTTATGTAGACTTCAATGGTAATTTAACAGACACCCCACCGGATCCGGCAATGCGTGAAAAGGTAGAAGCCGAAAGTATTGAATTGGGAATTCCTAAGAAAGAAGACAGGGAAGAAGAAGAACCAGCAAACAAAGAAGGAAAAGTATCATTCTTTGATCATTCCAAAGGTTTTGGTTTTATAATTGATAGTGTAAATCAAGAAAAATACTTCGTACACGTAAGTGGATTGCTTGAGCCTATTGAAGAAAATGATAAAGTTACTTATGAGTTAGAACGCGGTCAAAAAGGAATGAACGCCGTTCGAGTGAAAAAGATTTAAAGCTCTTTTTTAAACTTTTCTGAATATAGTATTTCAGTTATCTTATTATTTCAATCATTAGCATAAATGAGTATATCGCGAAAAACGATTCTTATTATTTTAGCATTCTTTGCCATTTATGTTATTTGGGGATCTACTTATCTACTCAATAAAATTGCGGTAACAGAGATACCACCATTTTTTGTGGCTGCCATCCGTTTTACTATTGCAGGACTTATCATATTTATTATAGCTAAGTTTATGAAACTTAGACTAGCTATTAGTAGAAAACAATTTATTAATTGCACCATTGTTGGTTTTTTATTCTTGGTATATGGTAATGGTGTTTTTATTTGGGCTTTAAAGTATTTAGACAGTGGCTTTGCCGCACTTGAGGCTTCAACTCAACCTCTTTTTGTGTTATTATTGATGAGGCTTTTAGATGGTAAAAAAATGCAAACAAAATCTTTAATTGGCGTTGCATTAGGCATTATTGGCATGTACCTTTTAGTAAGCCAAAAAGAACTAGTTACTAATGATGAAAGTTTGTTAGGCATGTTCATGATCCTTACTTGTGTTTTAAGTTGGAGTTATGCCAGTGTTTTTGTAGCTAAAGCCGATTTGCCTTCAAATTATTTTGTTAGTACAGCATACCAAATGATTATTGCTGGAGTACTTTTAATAATAATAAGTTTGCTTTTAAATGAAAATTGGGTTTCACCTATAGATTGGAGTATTGAGGTGCAATGGTCTTTAATTCTTTTAATTTTATTTGGAAGTGTTATCGCTTTTACAGCATTTAATTATTTACTCAAAGTTGTTTCTACAGAGAAAGCTGCTACTTCAGCTTATGTAAACCCTATAGTTGCAATTATACTGGGCTGGTATGTACTTGATGAAGCTATAACAACTCAAACTATCATAGCCGCTTGTATCCTTTTAACAGGTGTTTTCTTTATTACATCACGTAAAAGAATGAAAACCAGAACTATTGGAAGTTAAGAATGCAATAAAGTTTATGCTTATCAGTACATTAGCATTCGCCTGTATGAATGCTATAGTTAAGCAATTACTGCATATTAGTGCCTTTCAAATTGTTTTTTTTAGGTCGATAAGTTCTTTAATTTTTACGTTTACTTTTCTACTAAAAAATAACATTCCCATTTTTGGGAATAAAAAAAAACTTCTAATTCTTAGAGGTATAGTAGGCGTTACTTCGATGACCTTCTTTTTTATGTCTACTAAATATTTACCTATTGGAACAGCGGTTTCATTACGATATATGGCTCCTATTTTTGCAGCTATTTTTGCTGTATTTTTATTACGTGAAAAAGTAAAATTATGGCAATGGCTTTTTTTCGCAATGGCATTTATGGGTGTTTTGGTTTTAAAAGGTTTTGATGCAGAATTAAATAGTTATGGACTCTTATTAGCTTGTATTTCTGCTATTTTTAGTGGATTAGTTTATATAACTATTAGTAAAATAGGTAAAAGAGATCACCCAGTTGTAGTTGTTAATTATTTTATGGTAATTTCTGCTATAGTAGGAGGGATATTATCTATAAATAATTGGATAACCCCAGTAGGTACAGAATGGTTACTGTTATTTGGATTGGGGGTTTTTGGGTATTTTGGACAATTGTACATGACGAAGGCTTTTCAGGTTGCGACCACAAACCAAGTAGCACCACTTAAATATTTGGAGGTTATTTACACCGTTTTATTTGGTATTTTTATTTTTAGCGAAGTTTATACCTTTTGGAGTTTATTAGGTATCTCATTAATTATTGGAGGATTAGTTTTGAATATCTTATATAAAGGAAAAGTAAAATAAGTGTATCAAATGAGGTTTTAAAGTTTTTGATGATACAATTTATAAAAAATAACCCGTTGAACATTTTGAAATCTATAAACCAAAAAATGTGTCAGTTCGAAAGGCTAGTCTTGGACTAGTCAAAAAAATCGAGAACTACTTTTTATACCGTAATATTTTATTCTCGATACCAACCATGAAATTTATTCGAACCTACCTGCTGGAAAGCAGGTTGACAAATTTAACCTTAAATGAACAACGGGTAAGATAATATGCTTTTAATTAACTTTAATAATCCTAGAATCTGCTTTTAAATTTTCACGAATAATAGTTGCATTGCCTTTGTAACGTAATGTACAGTCTGCAAAAGCTTCAATATTTATAGTTTTAGATACCGTTATATTTGCTTGACAATCGGCCATCATTTTTATTTTTAGATCCTTAATCCGTAAATCATAGCCTGAAAGTTTAGCATCTGCCGAAAGATCTGCATTCAGAGCGTTCACCGAACCCAATAAATCTGCATTAGCATCTGCTGCTGCTTTAAGCTCTAAGTAGTCAACATCTACTTCACCAGAGAAAAAACTATCAGCGGTTATTTTTATTTTCGCGTTATCTCCAACTAAAGTGTTTTCTAAATAGATTTGAGAATCAGCAGTTACATAAAAGTTATTAATAGGTTTCGTAGTAATGTATACATTTAATGTTTCTTTTCCTTTAATTTTAAAATTGTTTTTAAAGCGTATAATTAGCTCATTGTTTTTTTTAGTGGCTATAATATAATCGTGTAAATTTTCATTGGCTTCTACTTTAATGGATTCTTCAGTGTTAGAAAAGGTTATATAAGCAGTAAACCCATTGGCTATTTTAACCGACGAGTAATCGGTGATATTGACATCCCTATAAGTTACAATATCATTTGCATTTACGTGTATTGTATCTACACTACAAGATGATAAAATAAGAATACCCAAAAAGGTTAATGTTATATATAGTCTGTTCGTTTTCATTGTGATTGATTGATTGATTGATTGATGTTTAATTTATACTACTGATTCATATTTTTGTTAAGCTCCATAATTGGAATCCATTGAAAATTAATAGGATACCATTCATTACTTTCATTATCCATCTTTAAATATACTTTGTTGTTTTTAGAATGCACATATTGTGAATTCACTCGATTTGATTTTTTCTTAAATGTCATCTTTTATATTTTTTTTATAGCGATTTCTCCCCATGTTAAATACACCAATTTTAATTCCTATGCCTCCAGAAATACCATTTATTCTTGTTAGATCATATTCAGGTTGAAAACTTACTCTGCTAGAAAGCCTGTATTTTATTCCAGCCTCAATTTGTATATATCTATTAATATTATAAAGTACATTAATACCTGGTTCAACAACAAAAACACGTTCCCAATCATCGTCATCTATAATAATCTCAACGTCATCAACGTAATCATCCACTAATGCCACACCACCAGCTCCAATGAGTAAAGGAAATGAAAGATTAACTTTAGATTTACTAAAAAATATAGGCTCTAAATGCAAGCCCCCATAGACGCCTACTAAATCTCTATTATTATTATCTAGACCGAGTTTATTCATGTCTGAATAAAACCCTGTAGCTATAAAACCAATTTCAAATTGTTGATTTGCGACATAAGCAACCTTAAAACTGGACGAAAACGTTTCAGCTTTATCGATGGTCCCGTAATTAAAGCTTAATCCTAAATACACACCATGTACGGTATTTTTACGATCGTTAAACTCAATATAATCTTCAGATTCTTGGGCGTTAATACTATTTATAAAGCAAAATAATGCTAATAAAAGAAAAGCTCTGCGAGGTTTCATATTTGTCATATTCAGGTTTATATAATTTATAGACAACATAATTTATAATTGGTTGCATCTAAAATGATTTTTTTTAAATTATTTAATTTTTTTTCAGATAATTAATGATTTTTATTCTTTTAAAACGATAACACCTTTTTTTCCAGTGAATGAGAATACACCAGAAGTAGTTTTTCCATAGGTACCATTAATCTCTCGTATCCTTTTACTCTTATCAATCATATTATTCTCAATATTATAAAAAGTTTTAGGCAGTCTTAATAAACCTTGCTCCAATGTAGCATTAAACTTAAAAGATAAACCCGTAATATTGATATTAATATCTGATGATTCTTGGTTTATGGAAACAAAGGCATCGGGCTGATTTATTTTAGCAACCCGTAGTTCTGCAACTTTCATACTAAGGCTGATTTTTTCTTCGATAGCTTCTATTTGGGCATTAGAAAAGTTTAATTCTCCTTGTATTATTTCAACCTTTTGAATGATTATCTCGTCCTTACTTGAAATGACTTCTAGATCTTTAACCTGATCAATTTCAATTTTTGTTCCACTGGTTTTTAGCAGTAATTTATTAGATGATTCTATATCTATATCACCATTTTTTAGGCTAATGGTTCCGTAAGCGATAGATTTACTTCTTAGTTTCCCAAACTTCATTGTTACTCTTGCATTGGTAATAGCTTCGTTAATCCACAAATCACCATGTTCTATGTTTGCTTTTAATCGTCCTGTCCAATTGTCAATAATAACATCGCCAAACTTATTTGTAATATCAATTTCAGCATTTATTGGTAAATAAATGGTGTAATTTATTTCAACATTACTTTTATCAAACTCAAAAGGGTTTACCTTATTAAAATACCTGGAAAAAAGACTGGTGTTCTTTTCTGAAATTTCTGAAGTAATGCTTACAAAATCATCTACTGTTTTTATATTAGCAACTATACGATCAAGAAGGGTTTTTGCATTTTCTTTTTTCTTATTAGTTACTTTAATATCTATTTTTATAGAAATATCGTTTTCTTCCCAACCATTAATAGTTACATTACCATACTTATTATTTAAATGGAACTCTCCGGCATTTGTCATTTCGTATATTTCTTCAATAGTTTTTGTCAAAACTTCTTGAGAATACATTGAAAAGCTTAATAGCAATAAAGCGATTGGAGTTATTTTTTTATAAAGTATATACATCATCATTGTCCAATTTTTTAGAACTATTAATTTGTTCTAATAAGTTCTCTATTAATTCAATTCTCTTTTTGTAATTAATTACTATAGCTTCTAAAACCCGCTCACTGTCTACATTTTTTTGTAGCTCTACTTTTAGTAATTCATATTCAACATCCAATTCATCCATAAAGGATAAAAACTCTTTTTTTTCTTCGGATGATAATTGCGTGCTTTTATTAACAAGCCTTACTTGATAAGCGACTAAACCTTTGTAGTGAGAATCAATATCGTTAAGCTCTTGTAATGCTAAGTTATTTTGAGCATTTTTATTTGCTTGACCAACTATTAATATATTAATTAATGAAAACAAACCTAAAGCTATAATGACGGTTGCCGCAACTTTAAATATGGGGTTGCTCCATAATTTAATAGTTTTTGTTTTAGGTTCTGGCTTATTTAATCCAGATTCAATGTTTGCCCAAAGTTTGCTTTTATCTGCTTTGTGCACATCAAAAAGCGCTTTGTTTTCTTTTATATATTTTTCGAAATTATCCATTTATAATGTCTTTACAATTTCAATTAATTTTTTCTTTGCTCTGTGATACTGTGATTTAGAAGTAGAGGGGGTTATTCCCAGTATTTCTGAAATCTCTATATGATCATAACCTTCAACTAAGTATAAGTTTATAATCTGTTGATATCCAGATGGTAACAATCTAATTCCTTTGATTATATTTTTAATATCTACCTCAGGAGACATATTTTCTGTATCCTCCTTTATATGGTACATTTGGTTCTCTATAGGTACTATTGGTATTTTTTTCTTTTTTAATTGATTGATACTTTTATTAATTACGATACGTTTTAACCAAGAACCAAAAGTACTTTCATATCTAAAAGATGATAAATTATTAAATGCTTCAATAAAACTATCTTGAACAACATCTTCGGCATCTTCTTTTATATGCATCATGCGCATACTTACATTATACATAGCATCAACATAAAGTTCATACAAATTGTATTGTGCATTTCTATCTCCTAACTTGCTTTTTTCAACAAGTGATTTATGAGTGTATAATATATTGGTCTCCAATTATTTTGCTAGCTCTAAACTGCCTTAAAAATGGTTTTATTCTTTTAGCTACTATTATAGACAACAAAATAAGCAAAGGGTTGCATTTAGCATAAAAAAAAATATTTTTATGAAAAATATCTTGCGAAATAGAAAAAAGATGTACTTTTGTAGACGACTGGTCTAATATTAAAATGAAAAAAGATACTGTAAATAATATTTTAGCTATAGGAGCAGAGTTGGTATTAAAGAAAGGATACAATAATGTTGGCATTCAGGAAATTCTGGACACTGCAGCTATTCCAAAAGGGTCATTTTACTATTATTTTAAAAGTAAAGAAGACTTTGGTTTACAATTAATAAAATACCATTCAGAACATTCGATTAGTATTTTAGATAGTTATTTAAAAGACGATAATTTAAACCCCAGAGAGCGTATCCTTGTTTTTTTTAGTAAAATGAGAAACCTGTATGTAAAGAATGGTTTTAAAGAGGGGTGCTTGTTAGGTAATTGTAGCTTAGAACTATCAGATCAATCAGAAAGCTTGCGTACTTCAATTGCATCGGGTTTAGAGCTTTGGGATGCTAGTTTCGAAACATGTATTGGTGAAGGGCAAGAGTTGGGTGTCATTAAAAAAGAAAAAACATCTAAGGACATGGCAAGTTTTATAATTTCTGGTTGGGAAGGATCTCTTTTAAGAATGAAATCTTCCAGATCTAGTAAATCTATAGATGTGTATATTGAATTTCTGGACGAATATATATTATGATTTTTTTTTGATTTATTAATAGTCGACTGGTCTAATATTAAAAAATATAATAATGAATATTAAAGAAAAATTAAAAGCTTTAAATCTAGAGCTTCCAAATGTATCAACTCCAGGAGGGGCATACGAGTCAGTGAATATTAGAGGAAACATTGCATATGTGGCCATTCAGTTTCCTATTATAAATGGAACATTACATTATCAGGGAAGGCTAGGAGCAAAACTAACAACAGAAGATGGTTATAAGGCCATGCAAATGTGTGCACTAAATGTAATTGCTCAAATAGATAAAAAAGTTGGTTTTAATAACATTGAAGGTTTAAATCACCTAGACGTCTATTATCAATCTCACGATGACTGGAACGATGCACCAAAAGTAGTTAATGGGGCTTCAGATTTATTTATAAATATGTTAGATGATAAAGGGACACATTCCAGAGCCATATTTGGTGTAGATAAACTTTACAGTAATTTAAGTGTGGGCTTAACCTGCACATTTACTCTTAATAAATAAAACAAAAATTTAAATGAAAATGAATGTATTTGAATCCTATCAATTAGGAAATACAACTCTTAAAAATAGAGTTGTCATGGCGCCAATGACGAGATGTCGTGCTATAAATAACATCCCTAACGACCTCATGGCTGAATATTATGAACAAAGGGCGGGAGCTGGTTTAATAATCACAGAAGGCACTTCGCCGTCTCCAAACGGTTTAGGATACCCTAGAATACCTGGGGCTTTTAGCGATGAACAAATTGCTGGCTGGAAGAAAATAGCTGATGCTGTACATCAAAAAGATGGTAAAATATTTGTGCAATTGATGCACTGTGGCCGTATTACCGGAAAAGCTAATTTACCGGAAGGTGCTTTTACTGTAGGGCCGTCTGCGGTTCAAGCTGATGGAGAAATTTTTACTGAAACAGGCATGGTGGCTCATGATACTCCAAAAGAAATGACACTTGAAGACATAGAGATTGCTAAAAATGAATTTGCCAATGCCGCTTTTAGATTGGTAAATGAGGCTGGAGTTGATGGTATAGAAATTCATGCAGCAAATGGTTATTTATTAAATCAGTTTTTAAACCCAAAATCCAACCAAAGAACCGATTTTTATGGAGGAAACTTCGTTAATAGGAGCCGTTTTGTAATAGAAACAACAAAACAGGTTGTTGAAAAAATAGGACCAGAAAAAGTAGGGATTCGTTTTTCTCCTTATGGTGCATTTAATGATATGGAGGCCCATCACAACGAAGTAGAAAGTATTTTTACTTATTTGGCAGAAGAACTGTCCCAATTGAAGATAGCCTATATACATGTTGTAGACCAGCGTGTTGCCTTTTCTGCTCCAGATTTCACTTCAGATATTCAAAAAATAATTAAGGAGAGATTTAAAGGTACAGTAATTACTGGTGGCGATATTAATAATTCGGAAAAAGCAGCATCCGTTTTAAGCAAAGGATACGATTTAGTTTATGTAGGGAGACCATACATTTCTAACCCCAATTTTGTTGATCAAATTAAGCTAAATAAAGAGTTAGTACCTCCAAATATGGATTTGTTTTATTCATCAGAAGCAGAAGGCTATACCACTTATTAGAAAGCGTTTTTAGTATTATATAAAAGAGGCTGAATTCCAAGTTAAGAAACCAGGAATTCAACCTCTTTTTTTATAGAAAATAATGTGGTTATAATATTATTTTGGCAACTATTAGGCTAGCTATTAGCTTATTTGTATTTTGGGCATTTCTGATATTAACCATATTAACTAATTTAATGAAAATACCTAGAAGTGTAAATGTTTTTAGGAGTAAGGTGATGAAAGGGCTGACTAAAAATATAGGAAACTCATATTCTATTCCTAAAATTAACCCAAATAGCAAAATTGAAATAAAAAGTATACTCATTTCCAGACCCAATCACAGATTGGGAAATCAATTACTACTAACCCCATTAGTACAAGAAGTTATTAATACGTTTCCTGATTGTAAAATTGATTTATTCGTTAAAGGAGGTGTTGCTTATCCAGTTTTTGAAAATTATGAGCAAATCGATAAAATTATTCAATTGCCTAAAAAGCCATTTAGCCATTTGTTAGATTATGGGTGGTGTTGGTTAAAACTGAAAAAGAAGCACTATGATTTGGTCATTAATGGTGATAAAAATTCATCATCCGGGAGGTTATCAACTCAATTTTCTAAAGCCACATATAAAATTTTTGGTGATGTTGATGAAGAAATTCAGAATACTTATAAGGATTACGAGCATATTTCAAAATATCCCATTTATATTTTAAGACATTTTTTAGAAAAGTTAGGATTTTCTAAAAATAATAATGAAATCCCAGTTTTAAATATAAAGTTGAGTGAAGTTGAAATAGCAAACGGTAAAAAAATATTAGACACTATTGCAGATAATGATAAAAATACCATTTGTATCTACACCAATGCAACTGGATCAAAATGTTATTCTGAAGATTGGTGGGAAACTTTCTATACACGTTTAAAAAAGGAATATTCTAATTATAATATTATAGAAATGCTTCCTATTGAAAACATTTCAAAAATATCATTTAAAGCACCAAGTTTTTATAGCAAAGATATTCGAGAAATGGGAGCCATTATTAAAAACACGACTGTGTTTATTGCCGCAGATAATGGCGTTATGCATTTAGCAAGTGCATCCTTAACGCCTACGGTTGGTTTCTTTTCGGTAACAAACCAAAACATATATGAGCCTTATGGTAATGGGAGTGTTGCTTTAAACACTAATAAAACAACAATTGATGATTGGTTTATAGAGATAGATAGAATACTTAAGTCGTGATTTAAACTTTAAAATTTTTCATCAACAATAATGGTGTTTCCAGAGATATTTGATAATTTAATTTCTTTTACGTCTCCAGCACCAAGAAAACGATAACGCAAACCAACAATATTTCCAATAGATTCATTGTAGGCTTTAGAGAAACGTATTTTATCTTCTATAAAAACAGTTAATTGTTTATCAATGACTTCTATTTTCAGGTTTTTATATGTTGATAAATCGATACAAAGGTCTGATAAATCATTTTCTTTTCCGTTTAAATAAACATCACTTATCATCACACTCATGTCCGAGGCACAACCAGAAATTGTAAATGGAATTAAATGAGCGCTTTTTGTTCCAACAATTATTATAGTTGCTTTTTGGCAAACCGCCCATTTATCATTATAAGTGTTTTTAATAGTTGTGTTTAATATAAAATGGTCACCAGATACTTCTTTAAAGTCGTTAACAAGATGAAAAGTAGACGTTAAGGGAACATTACTCCTTTGTATTTCTTCTATTGTATTTTGTGGGAATGAAAGTCTTTTAAGACGTTTTAAATACTTTGGGATGGGAACATAATCTATAGTTCCTAACCAACCATTTGACTTGATAAATAAATCATTTTCTTTAATAATATTATTATCAACAAGTAGTTTTGCTCTAAAATAACCAGGATAATAATAAATACCCGTTGCTTGTTTTTGATTAGGTTTTATTTTAATGGTTTTAGTTTCGTCCCAAAATTGTTGAATATATATACTATCCGATTTAATAGAATTTATATCAAAATCAAAAACGACAGAATTAGGAATATTTTCAGTAACAGGGTGGCAGCTAAATTCTATTTTTGATATATCAATAACCCTAGAAGTATCATTGATTCCAATTAATGAGAATAGCGAAATAAAAACCAAAGTCATAATAGCAGATGAAATAACAATTATACCCATATTGGACGCTATTTTTCTTTCAAACCACGAAGGGGGCTTCATTCCTGCTTTATTTTTAAAATCACGCCAATTTTCATAACCTGCATATTGCGACAATGCATTTAAAGTACTTATACTCGGTGCGCTAGCATAGTTTACCTTCCCCCAAACACGTTTTAATGTGGTAGTACTTAATAATACATTTGTTTTTATATGAATGTTTTCACTTAGTTCATTAAACACATCGTTATGCCATTCATTAGAAGTTCCCCAATCTAGGTTGTCTTCTATTAGAAGTAAACATTTTTGTACTAATTTATATTCAGGATATTTACGCATAGTATACAAGCAAAAGTCTTCAAAAAATATGATGTGGACAATATTGATTCGTTTTGAACCAACTTGTTTTTAGTTGTTTATTTTATAATGATTTTTAATCGAAAAGAATTCTCCGAGGTTCTGCCTGGGGTTTCCTTTAAAATTATCATTCTCGCGCCTGTGCTGAACTTGTTTCAGTAAAAACGGGAATCAAAATTCTTTATTTTCTGTATAGAACAATATATAAAATCTATTTTAGAACTCATCTTGACTTTTTCTATTTCCTAAAACCTGCCTGCGGGCTCAAGAACGGTTAAAATTCTCCCATATTTTGTTACTTTTTTATGCTTAGAGATACTATGCCTTTCAAAAATGGTCTCATCTGAACAAATTTCATCTCATTTTCGGTTAAAAACAAAAAGTCAAGATGAGTTCTACATACATTTTGCTTTAACAAACCTTAACACATTTGAACACAATTGAACAGGTTTGATTAAAATATTTCAACCTATATGATAAACTTTATAGCTTATTAAAAAACAATAAAATGAAACGAATACTTCTTATAACTCTGACAATAATGCTGCCTAATTTAATACAGTCACAAAATAGCATTCCTATAGATACTACACATTGGAATATTCAAGCAAAATCGTATGTTATTGAAAATTACAAAGGGAAAGAGGCCATTTATATTCAAAACGGAGGGCTTTTTTTAAAAGACGTAAAGTTTTTGAATGGTACTATTGAGTTTGATATCTTTCTAAAAGAAGGACGCATGTACCCCGGTGTGTTTTTTAGAGGTGTTAATCGATTTCAAGACGGGGAACAATGGTTTATACGTACTCACTTATCTGGTAAAGAAGATGGAAATCAGGCAGCTCCGGCCATTAAAGGCATAACACCTTGGCAACTTTATTTTGGACCTAAGTATTCTTTTACTTATGACTATAAATATGATGATTGGACGCATGTAAAAGTTGTTGTAAATAATGACAAAGCCCAAGTTTTTTTAGATTATTCTGAAAAACCAAACTTATCATGGACGTTATTTAATGAACCGCAAGAAGGTGGTTTAATGATTAGAGGTGGTAGTATAGCCATGTATATTGCAGATATAAAAGTTGATAAAAAAAATTATGAGCTAGTGAACTTTAATCCAATAAAAAGAACCCCCATTGCTGGCCTTATTGAAGAATGGGATGTGTCTGATATGTTTGAGGAAAAATTATTAGACAATCCTAATAAAATAAATGCGGTCATTGAAAACAGAAAATGGAATGGGAAAATTAAAGTAGAAGAGGGGACCGCGGCAAATATTTCCAGAGTACAATTATTGCGTAATGGAGAACCTGGAGAAACTGTTTTTACAAAAATTAAGATTCATTCCGATAAAGATCAGATCAAACTTTTCAATTTTGGATATAGCGATCGTGTTGTGGCTATTTTAAACGGAACCGCAATTTATAGAGGAACTAATGGCTGGCGTTCTCGAGATTACCGTTATTTAGGCACCATTGGTTTGTTTGACGGTATTTATCTTAATTTAAAAAAAGGAAATAATACTTTATTGATGGCCGTTTCCGAAAATTTTGGAGGCTGGCTTATTACTGGGAAATTTGAAAATGAGAGTGGTATAAAAATTATAAAATAGTTAGTAATACAGAAGTGGTTTAACGTTTTTAAAAAGTGTATTCAAGAATCAATTTTTGACCAATTTTTATTGGCGTTGTTCTTTTAATATAGTTAGACCTGCATATAGAAGTAATGGAGACATTGTTTCTTGATGAAATTCCAGATAGCGTATCACCACGCTTAACAATATAAACTTTTTTGCGTTTTTCTAAACTTGCAATGGCTTCTTCTTTGGTATGTAAAACCGTTAATTTTGTTTGTCTTTTAGAGTTGTGAAGCCCAGGCCGTACCCAGTTATTTGTCACCCAAATACTTTTAGATCGCACTCTATTCTGTTCGCTAAAATCAAACAAATATTCAGGGTTTATGGATACACCTTTATAGTTAATAGTTAAGTGCAGATGACTTCCTCTGGCGTTACCGGAAGCGCCACCATAACCAAGAAGTTGACCTTGTTTTACAATATCATTAGCTTTAACCGCATACTTTGATAAATGTGCATAAACAGTTTCCAGCCCATTATAATGTCTTACAATAACTGTTCTTCCATGCCCGGTATTATAATTAGCAAAACGAACAATACCATCAAACATGGCTACAACACTATCGCCTGTAACAAGATCTATATCAATGCCTCTGTGAGCTCTTCCTCTTCGCCATCCATAACGAGATGTTACCACTTTTTTAAAACTTATTGGTGGAGTGTATGTACTATCATCAAACTTAATTTCGACAGGAAAATTAACTTTCACACGTCTATAAGGGTTATAAACAGTTGTATCCCAGTATTCTTTTTTTATCTCTAAGAGATTATCATTTAAACCACTAATATTTCTGGAATTCTCAATTTTTATATTTGTTTTTAGAAACGGGAAATCTGAAAAATCAGTTAATTCAATGGTAGTAGGATTATCTTGCCCAAAACAAAAAACAGACAGTATTAAAAAAGAGAGAGAGGTTAGAGATTTCATGTTAAAAACTTCGGCAATGCAAATAAAATGGTATTGTTTAATAAAAAATGGATTGCCGAATTTAGATAAAAATAAGAGAAAAGCATGTTAATATATTGTTAGAGTTTTAAAAGGAGGTTTTAATGGCAAGTTATGACCCCTTGCGTGACATTTGGAGTTAACTCTTTCGATGTCCTACTATGTTCACATAGTTATACATATTGACCAGAAAGGTCAAAAACTTGTGCTTAACTACTGCCAGTAACTAGGGAGTACCCACAAATATTGAAGAATACATATAATTGTTTCAATTTTTATAATAATTGTAGTTTTTTACTTTCAAATAAAAATTTAGATTTGAATAAAAACTGGTCATTTTGTCGATGAATTTTACCAACAAAATCATTTCATCGTGTAATTTAAGAGTTCACATGATTTTTAATTTTTTATGGAGATAATAACTTAATTTTAAACAAATTATTAAGTTTTAGTCCTATGAAAAATCTAATAGCCCTTTTTTGCTTGGTATGTTTTATATACCCTTGCGATACTATCACTGCGCAAGAATCTGCGAGTGTTTTAGACGAAAAACCAGAAAACTATAAAAAACGTAGTCCGATTTATGATTATTCGGAAAAGCGTTTAAATAACACGGATACCATACCTGATTTTGCATCAAAAAAAAATAAACTGAAGATTACAGGAACTATTTATGAAAGTGACGGTGTAACACCCGCAAAGAATGTTCTTCTTTTTATTCATCAGGCAGATGAGAACGGAAATTTCGAATTAAAAAGAGCTAACAAAAAGCGTTATGTTCGTCATAGAGGTTGGATAAGAACGGATGCTGATGGGCATTATACATTCTATACCTTTATTCCAGGTAAATATATTTATGGTAACGAATTTAAACAGATTCTTCCGATAGTTAAAGAACCAGGAAAACCTGAATATAAGATAGAAACTTATCTGTTTGATGACGATCCGTTATTAACGGAGTCTTGTCGTTCAAAAATAAAACAAACGGACGGTAGTGATAGAATTCTTAAATTGGATAAAAAAGAGGGCATGTATGTCGCTACAAGAGATATCGTTTTAGGAAAAGAAATTGATTCATACTTTTACTCTAAATAAGGAATGTTATGTTATTAAATTCTTACGAAAAAAATCGTAAAGATATTGACAAATGATATTCAAAGAGTATAAAACTTACACTCGGAGCCACCCTTAATTTGGGTGGTTCTTTTTTTTAGAATCGTTTTGAAGTTTCATTACTTAATAATATTTCGTAAATTAGGAACTGTTTAATATCTAGTCTAAATGAAACCGCTTTATTTTTTTATTGGCATTGGTATCATGGTGATTTTCTCATGTAAGTCAAAATCTGCCGCAACTCAAGTAGAGATTGATGCATTAAATACTATTGTGAAAAAACAAATGTTTCGTATTGATTCAGATTGGGCTTATCCGCAAGTAACAAACGCAATGCAACAAGTTCTTAACTCTGGATTAATGCAACCTGGTAGTTCAGCGAATGCCATTTCTTTGATTGGTAATGATAATTTCTTAACCATATCTAAAGACAGTATTTCATCTTTTTTGCCATATTTTGGTGAAAGACAGATGCAAGTTGCTTATAATGGGGGTGATAGTGCCATACAATTTAATGGTGTTTTTGAAGATTATGAAGTTGTTCACAACAAGGATAATAGCTATAATATCTCATTTCAAGCAAAAAGCAATTCCGAAAACTTTCAGGTATTTATAAAACTATACCCAAATTTAAAGGCGCACATGACATTAAACGGAAATTCTCGACTCACTATTCGTTATTCTGGTAGTTTAGAGTTGATTGAGTAAGACCGTTTTTTTCTTTTCGTATAATACTTTCCTCAGGGAAAGGAAAAAGAATGGTAGAATTCTTCTCTGCTACTATAATTTTGGAGCCCGTTTATATTCATATACGATGCGTATTCTTGCTAAAAGGAAAAAGATATTCCGTTTATCTTGCATTGGGAAAAAAATACTGATTGGGAATTACCTGGATTGGAAGCACATATGCATGGAGATCATGCAAAAAAATGGATTAAACAAAGACAGCCATTATTATAGGAGGATATGTGTGAGCTATTTTCAAACAAATTTTTAAAAATTACTGGTTTAACATCATAAAATTGAAACCTGCAATCTTTCTTATAAGTTAAAAACAAAACTATAGATTAATTATATTCTTCTTATAATTTTCACCTACAGGAAGCTCTATTTTTTCTATTTCGATATCATGCTTTGTATAAGCGGTAATTTTATCGTGATTTACAATGTATGAACGGTGAATGCGTATAAAACGAGTATCTAATTCTTTTTGGAAAGCAGAAATGCTAAATTTTATGGTAATGGATTCATTGATTAAATGAATTCTTATATAGTCCTTTATACTTTCTATATATAAAATGTTGTCAAATATAATTTTAATTTTTTTTCGGTTTTTGGTAACAAAAATATAGTCCGATTTTAATTGAATAGGAATAGGAGCTTCTCCATCAATAGGGATTTGTTGCTGTGCTTTAAATTTTTCAATAGCATTGAAAAAACGAGCAAAAGTGATAGGTTTTAATAAATAATCAACAGCATTTAATTCAAAACCATCTAGAGCATAGTCTCGATATGCTGTCACAAATATAACTTTAGGCTTATTAACTATATTTTTAAAGAAATCCGTACCTTTTAAAACAGGCATTTCAATATCTAAAAATAATAAATCAACTGTTTCTTGTTGTAAAACCTTGCTAGCTTCAATAGCACTAGCACAAGAAGCCACTAACTCAAAATCATCTAATTGGGATACATGTGTTTGTATAAGCTCTCTAGCTAACTCCTCATCATCTATAATTACGCACTTATACATTATTTAATCTTAAGTTTTAAAGTTACATTATATGTTTCCTTTTCATCTTTAATATACAAAGAATATCCATTTCCATATAATAGTTCCAACTGCTTTTTTACATTACTTAAACCTATTCCTTTTATTCTATTAGAGTCAGCTTGCAACTTTGGTTTTGAGTTTAGAATAGTAAAAATAATATCGTCTTTGTTTAAGCTGATTTTTATTGAAATAAAAGCTTCTTTTAATTCTTGAATAACACCATGTTTAAAAGCATTTTCAATAAAGACCAACAATAATAATGGCGCAATTTTTACATCTTTATTAATGTGTTCAGAAAATGTAATATTAACGCGCTTTCCATAGCGTAGCTTTTCTAGAGACAAATAATTTTGAATCAACTCAATTTCTTTATTAAGTGGAACAAAAGTATCCTCACAACGGTATAACATATAGTCTAGAATATCAGATAATTTCTCAATAACTTCGGGAGTTTGATTAGATTTTTTTAAAGCAAGTGCATATAAATTATTTAAGGTATTGAATAAGAAATGAGGGTTTAATTGATGTCGTAACGCTGTTAATTCAGCAATTTTTTTCTGTTCGTTAAGTTTTAAGTATGTCTGTTGGTTCTTATAAAAGCGAAACATTAATAGTATGGCTGCAGGCGTTAAAAACTTAATAGATTTACTAAAAAAAGCTGAAAAATCTGTGAGACGCTGCCAATGAGATTGCGAAGCCTGTTCTTTTTGTATAGGACTGTAATATTCCAAATATTTTGGATCATAATAAGATGTCTTAAACAGAATATACAAGGCATATATAACTATTAAAAGTACAGATGCCCAAAAGATAAATAGTATTGTTTTTTTTCTATTTAAAAAGTGAGGAATTAAGAAGTAAATAATTGTATAGGCTGTTATTATTTGCAAGCTAACGACAGCAATAGAGAATTCAAATAATTGCCTATAACCACTATAATTTGCAATACTTATATAGAAGATAAAGTATAAAAGAACACCCAGCCAAAACACCAAATGTCTAAAAAATGGTTTGTTAAAAAAATGATATTTGGTTTTTAAATGAGACATATTTAATCTTCTAAAATATAATTATTAAAACCATTATATTGTAAATATAGACAAAACTGTTTTTGACGATGTTAAATACAAGTTTAGTGATGATGAATCACTAAATAGACAAAGAATCACTTTCCAATGGCATAAAATACCTAATGATCTACTAATTAAAAATAATAATAGCATTTGAACTATTTTTAATAAAAGAATCAACAGTATAACTGAATACAATCTTACAGATATTATCATAAGAAGATTTATTTAACAGATTAAAGAATTAGTAATTAAGCAATAACTCATGAAATTTAGATGTACAATAAATAGTAGATTTTCTTTTAATCTTACAGGAAGTCTGATAGCTATAAAAAAGAAACGCCTTTTTATTCTATCAATAGTAGCTGTCTCTCTAACATCATGTTGTTATAATAATAGCACTGTTCTTTTGAAAATAAAAGTTGAAGAACAGGTAGGGCTTAATAGACCTTTGGAGTATATAGAAATTATTTTGCCTCGTGTAGAAACTTATCAAGAAGGCGATAAAATATATGCTTATTCTATTGATGAAGGAAAACAAATAGGCGTACAAGTTATAGAGAAAAAAAAAGAAATTCAAATAGTATTTCCAATTACTATTAAAGAAAATGAAACAAAAGAATATATAATTAAAGTAGAGTCAGATAAAAATATTGAAACGCATACGGACTTAAATGTTTTAGGAGAGAAATTGGATGTAATGATTGAAAACAAATATTTTTCAGCCTCTTTTAAAGAGTTTATTGGTTATAAAGAAGAAAAATTAAGCTCCGGTCACTTAGGGAGTATTTCTTTAAAAGAATTTGGTAACATAATATTAGAGCGAAAAGATCCCAATCTAAAAATGCATTGGGGGCCAAACTTTGGTAAAGAAAATTTAAACTATAGAACAATGGCTCACCTTACTTCTCCAGATTCGTGTTTCACCTCTACAAAAGGGCCCTATTACTTTAGTTTGTTTAGAAGAGGTCATATTGAAGGGTACGAGAAAATTTGGCTACAAGGAGAATACAAATTTTATGCAGGGCTTCCATATTTTGTTTTTAGCAGTGAAATGATTTTTACTGATGATGACTCTCTAAACCTGTTAAGAAATGATGAAATGACGATGGACAGTTTGTTTACTAATGTTGTTTTTCCTAAATCCAACGGGGAAATTATTGACTTGTTACTTTATGATGAAAGTGAGATGGCTTATTTAGATGGGAATCCAATAACAGATGATGCATCATGGTTATTTTTTTATAACAAATCTAAGTCTTATGCTTTTGGTTCCATACGACTACATTATGATAATACAAATCTTTATGGAGGTGATTCACCTATAGAAAGAAGTCACACAAAAATTACATCAAGTACTAATTCTGGAAGGTATTGGAATAGGCGACTCATTAATAGCAAGAATACATTCGTGCCAAAAGGAAGTAAATATAAAGAGAAAAATGCTTACATCGTTTTTAAAGCTGATAAAAATGATCCAGCTAAAACCATAGAATACTTCTATAAATGTTTAAAACACCCCGTTAAAATAAGTTATGAACCTTATCTATGATTAATGAAACACACTATGTTATATTAATTTTTCGAACGTTATAAATCCATAAAAAATGAATCATAAAATATATATCCTGCCAATTTTATTTATGATACTTGGTGCATGTTCAAGTACATCTCAAAAATATTATATCAAAGAAGATGGAACCATTCATGTGCCAGCATATACATTACCAGAATCGTCTTTTCTTAGTGATGAAAGCAAAACTATTATCAAAAAGAAACGAGAAGAATATAAAAAGCTGTTTAAAGAACAGTCACTTGTTTGTCCGTACCCTTCAAATCCAAATGAAGAACAGATTAGAGTTCATGAAGAATGTAATCGGCAGTATTTTTATACAACTTCATTATATCGTAATACATTGGCTCGATATGATGTTAATATAGAAATTGATACGATAAATGGCGTGTACACTGAAGTATTTACGCCTTCTGAAGGTATAAAAGAAGCGAATCGTGATCGTGTTTTAATCAGTTTGCATTCTGGAGCATTTTTATATGGTTCACGTACTGATAGTCGTATGGAGTCTATTCCTATCGCATCGGTTGGAGGTATTAAAGTTATTAGTATTGATTATAGAATGGGGCCAAAGCATCAATTTCCTGCTGCAAGTGAAGATGTTACCGCTGTCTATAAAGGATTATTAAAAGACTACAAGCCAGAAAATATAGGGATATATGGATATGCCGCAGGAGGTGCATTAACAACACAATCTCTTGCGTGGTTTCAAAAAGAAAACTTACCACTTCCAGGAGCAGTAGGTATTATATGTATGGCTGCGGCAGAACCACGTCCAAAAACTGATTCTATGTATATGGTTTCTGCGACACTTGGACATGACGGAATAGCACCCTTTACCGTTTTTGAGCCTTATTATGGCAAGAATCCTGATTTTGAAAACCCTCTCTTAGTACCTTTAAAATCTAAAGAAATATTATCTAATTTTCCACCGTCGTTATTAATTGCTTCGACTAGGGATTTTCATCTTAGTTCTGTAGTATATACGCACTCTCAATTGATAAAGCTTGGGGTAGAAGCAGAGCTTCATGTTTGGGAGGGTTTAGGGCATGTATTTTTAGCCAACTCTGAGCTTACCGAATCTCGAGACGCTTATCAGGTTATTGTTAATTTTTTCAACAAGTATTTGAATTAATACTGAGTAATTTTGTATTATCCTTGCCTTGCTCGTATTATTTTTTCTTTTTCTTTTTTGGTAATACTTGACTAGCTTTATGTAATACTTCCTCAGGGAAAGGGAAAAGAATAGTCGAATTCTTTTCTGCAGCAATGTTAGACAAAGTTTGATAAAGTCTTAGTTTAATGGCCGATGGTGATTGATCTATCAATTTCCCAGCTTCGAGTAATTTTCCAGCGGCCTGTTCTTCCGCCAAAGCCAATATAATACGTGCACGTCTGGAACGCTCAGCTTCTGCCTGATTGGCCATCATACGTCTCATGTTCTCGGGCAATTGAATGTCTTTAATTTTTACATCATTAATATCAATACCCCATTCTTTGGTCTCTATTTCCACAATGTTTTTTATGTTTTTCCCCATTTCTTCACGTTTTGATAAAATAGTGTCCAACTCCACTTTACCACAAACGTCTCGCAAAGCAGCCTGCGCCAGTTGGGTAATAGCAAATTTATATTCTTCAACTTCTAATACGGCGCGTTCAGGGTCATTAATTTTAAAGAATAAAACACCATCGATACTACAGGGGACATTATCTTCAGTCATTACTTCTTGAGAAAGAATATTAATGGTAATGACTCGAATGTCAACTATTTGAATGGTTTCAACAATTGGAATAATCCATCTAAAACCAGGCCGTAATGTCTTAATATATTTACCAAACCTGAATTTAGGAGCTCGTTTATATTCATACACGATGCGTATTCCAGCTAGAAGGAAAATGACGAGTATGATACTTAATATTTGTATTGGGTTCATGATTACAAAGTTTTAGAAATAAAGTTCAATCAGTAACTAAAGTCTTGATGATAGACTAAATTCATTAAGCATTTAAGTAAATTAAATACTTATAACATAGCACTTTAAGATACAAAAAATAAGGGACATTCAAAAATAATAAGGCTATTAGTATCTGATCGTCTTATTCCTGTTTTTTCAACATTCATGAAGTGTTTTTTAGATCTAAAAACAATACTCTACTTACCCAAAGCGACGAGTAGGTAAGTAGTGTGTATTATGAAATAATTTCGTACATTTCCCTCTTTTTTAATTATTACCAATAACATGTTTATTGGAAAAATACCCATTATTGGGGATTTTGTTAATACATAATATTACATAGTTTTATTTACCAATTTATGTACAAAAGTTATTTTAATAATTACACAATGATAGATTCAAAAAAATATAATAGGAGGTTATTACTCAAAGAAACTTTTTTTAATAAGTATGTCCTTTTGGGGCTCATTTTATTTCTACAAATGGATTTCGCGTTTTCACAAACGGTTGATTTTGGTGTAACCATAAGAGACATAGAGATTGAATTACCAAATAAATATAATTATCTATTAGATATTCATTTAGAAGTGCTTTCAAAAGCGGATTCGAGAAATTATTATAACGATAACAACGAAGAAGGTTATGAACATGCTTATAAAAAAGTGGAAAATGTAAAAGTTACCTGGAAAAAAAAGCTGGAGATAATAATTTATATGAGGTGGTTATACCCCCTTTAAAACCAAATAGGTTTTACAGATTGGATGCTTCTTATTTTTCAAGTGAAAGTATAGTGACCATGTTTACAATGATGCATGAGGAGAAAAATACAGATTGGTATACTGATAAAAAAGAGTGGATGAAACTCTTAAAACGTATTAGTAAAAGAAACGAACCATATTCAATTACTTATGACCCAACGATTGTGGAATTGAATAGTTTTAAAAATCGTATAAAGAACATTGATTTGGGCGTTTTAGAAATTAATGAAGCTGATTTTATCAGTGGTATTCAGGATGCAAAAATAATCGAGAAAAAGAAACAAGAACTAAAAAAGAAAAAGGAAGATTTGCTTGTGGCATTGCATCAAATTTCTAAAAGAGAATTTGAAATTTTAAATTTTGATGAAAATAAAAGTAAGATAGATAATAATAGCTTGGTCAAATTCTGTAAATGGATTAAATCTAAATCAAATTTCACTAATGATGATACGACATATTTTTCAAGTGAACTCGTAAATTCTTTAGACTATATTAATATTTATGAGTTCTATGAAAATTATCTTATCGGCCCATTAAATGACGATGCTATTAGAGCAGGAAACCTCAAAAATGTAATTGCTCAATCAATTGATAATGAAAAGAAATTTTATACAGGTAGTGAATTAATACCCAATTATTTAATGAATTTTGAAGAGATTGTTATGCATGGAACCTTTGCCTTGTCAACATATTCTGATTCGTTTGAAACCTCTTTTAAAACATCATTAGTACCAGATTTTGGATACGTAACTTATATAACAGAACAAGAAAATGCACCAAAAGGAGGGAATTTGTTTTTAGGCGTCAATATTTCTTTATCACCTTCAAATAAAAATGTGCCATTACAAATTTCTAAATTGAGTCTCATGCAGCGTTTGTCAATACATACAGGGGTTACAGTTGGTTCCATTCAAAAAGATAATGTAAGAGATAATTTTTTTGGTAACTACTCTCTTTTATTAGGAGGCAGCTATAAAGTCCTTACACAAGGTACTAGAATTAATTTTGGGGGTTTATTTTACCACAAGATAGATGCCATAAATGGAAGTAAATCAATAGCAGTACAGCCTTTTATAGGATTGTCTATTGATTTAGAGATAAAGAAATGGTTACAAACAATTTTTCCTAAAATAGAAATATAGTCATGTTAAAAATAAGATACTTATTCATGTTAATCGTTATAATATGTTCATGTAATAATGATAACGAATTCAGCCCTGAAAACTTAGATAATATTTTAGCAATATCAGTTGAAAATGATAACGCAGTATCCGATGGGGTGGAAGCGATTAAAGTAATAGCAGAATTCCCTATAGATTTTACTACCGAGACAGATGGTATTGTTGATTTTGTGGTTTTTAAAGATACTAATGAAACATATAGTCAAGCTATAGAACTCGCTCAAGAAAATGGGATACAGAAAAAAAGAGCAAGTATTTTGGTAAAACATAACGAAGAAGCATCATTGAAAGTGAAAGCAACTATTTCTGTTAATGGGGTTCTCATTTCAGAGGAAGTATTCATAAATTTTTCAAAAGCATATTTTAATTCAATAAATATAACAACTTCCTCTTTAACTATAACTCCTAGTTCATTCAATGAAATAGATTTAACTACAGAGTTAGTAAGAAATAAAGGAGTAGTAAGCCTTAATTGTATAGCAGAGACAGTGGTTAAGGATACTCTATGGCAGCCAAGAGGGATCTTTAATAACTATAAAAACAAAACGAATTCTGAAGGAAAAATTATAAATAAATATACCTTAGGAAACGACGATTATCAGGGTGAGTTATTCGTTATTTCTACGGCTACAGGTATTAATAATGAAACAAAGTCTGATACATTAACCATTTATGCTCAAAAATAATAAGTTATGAATAATTTTAAAACGAAACTAAGAAGCCTTCCAACCGAGTTGTTTAAAGAAGTAGAGAAACTACTCATAGAACATGGAATGAATGATATTGAAGTAACAGGAATAGATATTTCTTCAACACAAGAATTAGCTGAAGAGGATTGTGCTGCAGAAGGAAAAAAATTAAAATGTAAAAAGAGAGCTGATGGTACTATAAAATGTTGGTGCGTAAAAAGGGATTGATAATTTTTTAAGACAGTCTCGATTTTTGACATTGAAAGTTAGAAGGAAACTAAAATGGTTAAAACACCTATTAGGAAAATCTAATTTTATAAAAAAACACTAAACTCAAATTTAGTAAATTTGTTATACGCTGTATGACAAGAGATATTATAGATATAAATGACTTTACAATTTTGGTTGAAGAAGCCAAAGTTGATGAACCAACAATAGATTTATGCCTTTTTGATGAGCCTGTAATTGCTGTGGCTTTTTATGGTTCCGGAAATGTTGATTTAAAAGTAAATTATGGTCATAAACAAAATAAGTTCAGCTATACTAAAGGGTTGGCACTTTCGTTTTATGCAGACGAAAAAGTAGAATTTGAGCATGTTGTTTCTGCTTTAAAACCATTAGAATGTATAGTCATAGCAACATCTGCAAAAGCGATAGACAATCTCCCTAATCAAGAAGGAGAACTATTTGGTGAGATGCTCAATCAACTTGTTAACCCATCTGATCATTATGTAGAAGGACCTAGTTTCATTATGACACCCGAAATGCAAACGATTGTAGATTCCTTGTTCAATATTCAATATCGAGGAAAAACAAAAATGATGTTTTTTAGAAGTCAAATAACAGCATTACTTTCACATTTTTTTGGTCAATTGGCATCTTTAAAAACCGAAAAAATAAAAACTCCTGAGCGTGAAAAATTGAATCAAGTGAAAGATATTCTATTAAAAAATATAGACAACCCACCTTCTTTAGATGAAATTTCTAAGCAAATAGGGTTGAATATCTTTAAATTAAAAAAAGATTTTAAGGCATTTTTTGGTGTTCCGGTATTTAAGTATCTTCAAAACGAACGTCTTACATTAGCTCATAAAATGATTAGAAATCAAAAATCAACAGTTCAGGAAGCTGCTTGGCATGTTGGCTATGATAGCCTTAGTTCTTTCTCGAATGCCTTTGAAAAAAAGTTTGGCTATCGTCCTAGTCAAATTAAGTAGACTCCCTTTCGAACAAATCTTTATCCTTTTAGAACAAACCAATCTCTCTACTTCATAATAGTTTTGTCTGGTAATTTATAATTATTTAGATATGAAAACTAAAAGAACCATTTTAATAGGTATAGCCATTTGGATAATTGGTGTGTTTTTTTATTCAATTTCCTTCTATGTTCCTATTTTAGAAAACGCAGAGACCCAAGCAAATGCTGTGCTATTTGTTGTAGTAATACCATTAGTATGGTTGGGAAGCTCCTACTATTATAAAAAGGACAATAAAACTCATGGAATTAAAGTAGGACAGACCATGTTATTAACCAGTGTTACTTTAGATGCAGCGATAACTGTCCCATTTTTTGTTGCTCCAAATGGAGGAAATCACTATAGCTTTTTCACCTCCTTTGGGTTTTGGATTATAGCTTTTGAATTTCTAATTGTAGCTACCTTATACTGGTACTCTCGTGTATATCCTAATATAAATATACCAAAATAGTAGTATCATGGATTTCACTTTTCAAAACGGAATAATCATAGCACTAATATTACTAACAGGACTTTCTGCTGGATTATGCTTTACATGGACAAATACTGTTACACCAGGAATTGGAAGATTGAGTGACCTTAGATTTTTAATGTCCTTTCAACAAATGAATAGAACCATATTGAATCCAATATTTTTTATTGTCTTTTTTGGTCCTTTTTTTCTAAGCTTAATCAATTTCTATGTCCTTAGAAATGCATCTAGTTTATTAATCTGGTTATTAATACTAGCTGCCATATGTTACTTTTTTGGCGTCATACTTATAACCATTTTCGGAAATGTGCCTCTAAATGAGATGCTGGATAAAACTGACTTAAACACAGCTAGTATAAAAGAACTAAAAAGCTTACGAGAAAACTTTGAGGTGAAATGGAATCGTTTGCATTTAATCCGAACTCTAAGTGCCATTATTTCATTTCTTCTACTAATAATAAGTCTTATCCAAGTCGCTAAAAGTAATACCTAACCGGAAAAACAAATCACTTATTATAATTCTAAACATCAATAAAATGGAAAACAAAAGTAATATTTTAGTCATTGGCGGAACTGGTAAAACAGGTCGCAAAGTAGTAAATAGATTGAAGGCATCTGGACATCATGTGAGAATTGGTTCACGATCTGCATCACCTTCATTTGATTGGAACAACCCAGAAACATGGACTACAGCTATGCAAGGTATGGACAAGGTCTATATCACGTTTCAACCAGACTTAGCTGTTCCTGGGGCTCTGGAAGCTATAGAAGCATTAATAAAAAAAGCCAAAACCTGCAATATAAAAAAGGTAGTACTACTATCAGGAAAAGGAGAAAGAGAGGCCGAATTATGTGAACAAGTAGTTATTCACTCCGGAATAGACTATACCATTGTTCGTGCTAGTTGGTTTATGCAAAATTTTAGCGAAAGCTTTTTTTTAGAGCCCATTCTTGAGGGCTTTGTAGCCTTACCTCAGGCAGAAGCCAGAGTGCCTTATGTGGATACTGATGATATTGCTGATGTTGTGGTAGCATCCATATTGCACAAAAAACATAATGAAAAAATCTATCAACTTACAGGTCCTAGGCTACTCACATTTAAGGAAGTTATCCAGGAAATTTCAGATGCCACTGGAAGGAATATTGCATTTACTCCAATTTCACTTTCAGCTTATACAAAAGTGATGAAACAACAAGGAGTACCAGCCGATTTTGTCTGGTTAATTGAATACTTATTTTCTGAGGTTTTAACTAATCCTGACAATTCTGAGATAACAAATGATATTCAAAATGTATTAGGAAGAAACCCCAAAGATTTTTCAGAGTATGTAAAAGAGACTGTTACAGCAGGTGTTTGGAATCCCAAGTAAATGCCTTATAAAATATGACCAAGTTTAAAGGCATATAGTTTAAATAACAATTAACATGACATAGTGATACCAATTAAAATCAGTGACTTAATAGACTATTTATTTTATCCTTTTTTGGTAGGAAGCCCAGATTCAACCAAATTTCCTAGTCTAGATAATAAAAACTTATTATCTAAGCAGGAAATCTTTTTTATTCGAAAATATAGTACTCTTTTTGCTGAAAGAGCAGAGGAGTAAAACAGAATGTATATGAAATGAATAAGGTTTTCTATCGCCTAATTTTAATGCTTTTTTTAAATTCCATAAGCACTACTACGCTACTTATTTGTATGCTATTTTATAAAAACATCTTAACTATATTAATAAAACATTATTTAAATTAATATAGTGCTTTTATGGTTTACCGTAATTAAACAAGATCTTCAGAGATTATTTTTAGCCTATTGAATTATACTAGTATAATCAAATATAAAATCAAAAAAAATAATTATGAGATTACTGTTTTTATCCCTGTCTTTTGTATTACTATTTAACCAATTTTTACCTGCTCAAAGTCAATTATCTGATGATGATATATTAAAAATGATTACTAAAACATCAATGAAGGATAACCCAAATCATTGGCTTTTTATAAATCATATAAATAAAGATCTTACTTTGGCAAAACATAAATCCAGTGCAAAAAGGTATTTAAAAAATGGAAATAAAAAAACGGCATTGCATCATTATATGCTGGGGCTATCCAAAGCTACCAAAAAAAGACAGGTAAAACGATTTAAAAAAGTTTTTACGCCAGAATTGTCTAAAGAGGTTATGACTGTAGTTAATACTGAAATGGATAGTATTAGAGAATTAATAGGTAAACAAACCTTTATAGAAAAAGCCAAAACAGAAAAATGCTACATTGATTATTTAAAGTATTTACAAAAACTAAATAAGATTAAATTATCTAATGATAATTTGCTAGCCTATGAAATTTCATCATATAATGAGGAAGAAATGAACAAGGCTCTTGAAGCTTACAATCATACAGCAGACTTAATAGCTCCTTGTTATTATAATTTAGCTATTCAACAAGAAATATTAGCAACAAAAAAGGCAGATTGGAAAAAAATTAGTTCTTATTACGCTATTGCTCAAATTTATAAAGGAAATTATGAAGATGCCAAAGATAGGGAGGGTATGGCTGTTGAAAAATCAATTTACGATGTCGCTGTATATCCAGAAAGTCTTCGGTCTTCAACATACAGAAGACTTGATAAATCTTTACAGCTAATGATAAAGGACGAATTGTCTTCTTCATTAAATAGAGACCATATGCGACACATTCGCTTGGTATCAGAATCAATGCCTACAGATTTCCGAATTAATTTAGCCATAAGTGACGTATCTGTAACCCATAGTGGTACAAAATCAGATAATGTAAATTATGAGCGAGAGATCACTACAGGGAAAGATAGCAATGGTAATGAAATAAAAAGTAAGGTAAAGGCAAATGTAACGTATTATAGTAAAGAAAATTCCTCAAGAGCGAAAATATTTGCCGAAATTGTTGATAATTCTACAGGGGAAATTAAGTATTCAGAAACTTTTCAGGGCTCTTCAAATTGGCACACTAAATGGTATAAACTTACCGGAAATGATAAGGCACTAACCAAGAAGCAAAAAAGAAGGTTGCCTTATAGAACACAGCCAGAGACTACACCTTCTGATGTATCATTAATTCAAGATGCAATAGATGGTACAGTTAAAAATGTATGCAAGTCTTTAAATTCAAATTTTTTATATGTCAAAGGAGGTATAAGTCATTAAATTTGTAAAAATTGTCCTACAGTATAGTTAATAGAGCACTTTAAATAGAAACTATAACATTCTGGGATAATTTACATAATATCGAATTATAGCTATCAAATAAACTTTACAGCTACATTAGCAATAGTTTCTTTATTTTTTTCTTCCTAAAAAAAAACTTCTTAAAAAAATGGTAAACTATTCTAAATATACCCTTTAATGGGTATTTATTTGTCTTGTAGTTATTTATACTTTGGTTTCCAATTATTAATTTAAAAATTAAAACAATGTCAGAATTAACATTTGAATCCGTAAACAAGGAAATTGAAAATTTAAATCTCACTCAATTAGAATCAGATTTAAATCAAGAATCACTAGATATAACTTCCAAGATATGCCAGATATGGAGTAAAATAGGAAGTATTATTAAATTGATAGCTAATATTCCTTTAATTCCAAAAAAATGGAGAGATGCGTTGAAGTTATTTATAAGTACTCTAGACTCTTTATGTGCTTAATAAATTTAATTTATATAAAATGGAAAAATTAATCTTTCATAAAATAAATGGAAATTTAGACGAAATAAACGAATCTGAAATTACAAGAGAAACCTGGATTGAACCAGAAAATAAACTTACCCCTGAATCAGTTTGTGGAATTGATGAACGTAAAAAGGTAGTAGCAACTAATCAACTTCCATATTTAGCAATCTGTAAGTTATATATGAAAGCTCCAAATGGTAGAACATATGTAGGGTCTGGTTGGTTGGTCGATGGAGACAAACTTTATACAGCTGGACATTGTGTTTTTAGTCATAGTACAGGAGGGTGGAAAGAAAGTATAATTATTATACCTGCTAAATCTGGCCTTTCAGAACCGTATGGCCGTTATGAAGCCATAAGTTTAGCAACAACCCAAGGTTGGTTAGATAATAAGTCTACTCGCTATGATATGGGAGCTATTAAGTTAAATAAATCAGTACCCTTCAAGCAGTTTCTAAAACCTACTATAACAGACGTAAATTATGGTAATATATGCGGATATCCTGCTGATAGAGATAATGGATTATTTCAATATGAAAAGGATGACCCTCTAGAAAAAGTTTTAGGTAGATTTCAATATTATGCAGATACGTTTGGAGGTCAAAGTGGTTGCCCTTTATTAAAAAATAGAACAGAAGCCATTGGAATTCATAATTATGGAGGATGTCCTAATAAATCTTCTGATTTATATGAGAGTTTTATTGATGAAATAGCTAACTGGTAGAGTATTAAAAGTTATTTTAAAAAGCTTAGATGTTTTTACAAAACGTTTGAGCTTTTTTATTAAATATTAACAAGAATATATATATATTCTGCTTTGGTAAAAGCGAAAATTTCTTCTAAAATACTTTTTTAGCCTAAGTTAATGGAACACTTTTTATACGACGACTATAAAGTGTGTGGAATAAAAACAAATACGTAAAATGCTTATTTACAGGTTATTATCATTATTAAGATTACATTATATTGTGGCGTTTTTTTTATAAGTTTGTTGAGCATATAATTCCATAACCTTTTTAGAAATGAATAATGATATTTTATTATTTTATGGTTGGTGGCAATTTGCTGTTTGCCTATTTGCATTTGTAGCTCTTATGGCTATATGGTGGCACATTGGTAAGAGGCAAAATGATTTTGGGCAGGTATGGTTGGCATTATCGGTGTTATGCTGGAGTATTTCCGGTGTAATTGAAATATATTTTGCGAGTACAGAGATTAATTCCTCAATAGTATTAGATGGTTGGCGAAGTGTATTATCCTTATTAAATAGTTTATTTATTCTACTAGCATTGCCATGGTTTAGGTATTTACCCGAATCTATTGCACACATTATCAAATCTAAATACTGGGTTTACATTGTTGGTATACCCTTTGTATTTTCAATATTGCCAACATTAAGTAAAATGATATCTGGTAAAGCAATAACTGTGATGACGGAGCTAGATGTTTATTATGCTATTTTTACTTTAGGTTTTCTGGGTTATGTATTGTGGGAGTCTTTTATTAAACGCCGTTTAAAGGCTTTGGCTTGGCTATCATTAGTGTGTATAATTATTGTTTTAGTTGCTCAAATTTATAAGCTATCTGGCTATTCTATAAACTTGACGTTATTTTCAGCCATTTTTAAAACTTCGCTTATTATGTTATTCTTTGCTTTAGCTTTAAGCTGGGTTAAAGAGTTATCAGAAAATATTATTCCAGATACTAAAGATTTGTATATCTATTTTGAAAAACACAAAAATGATTCTGGTAAATATGTACAATACGTTTCTTTAAAAGGTTTACCAGGCAACAATAAAAGAAAGGTAAAGTTAACTCCAGCATCTTATGAATTATTTTTAAAATTCGCACTTAAAAGAAAGTCAGGAGATGATTGGTTAGAAATAAAACCGAAAAGTTATAAAACTGCAGAGAATAACTTTGATATAAACGATTATAATGAGGTAAAGCGCTTATTAACTTCCTTACTAGATGGTATGTTTGGAAAACAGAATTGGACCGATACACATCACTTAAATCCACTTAAAAATACGCTTTTCGAAATGTCGGAAAAGAGAGATCGTAAAATTCGTTTGATTTTACCAATCGAAAATATTTTCAATTAAATAAAGCATTCACATACCTTTTGTCAGTAATTGAATTACTGACAATTTTATTTTTTTTCTGATTTTTAAGGATTTCAAAAATTGAAATAAACACATTGCGCTATAATAAAAATAGCCGTTATGTCCTTTAAGCAAAAAAACCTTTATGCAATATTTATTAGCTTTCCTATCATCAGTCAAGCACAACCTGCAGGTTTAGACGAACAGATTAATAATGCATTTATGCCCTTCGCTACTTGGTGGGAAGGGTTTATTCTCTCTACCGTAAATATCGTAGGCCACCAAATACCTATAGTTCTAATTTTACTATTGCTTGGGGCCTTATTTTTTACAATCTATTTTGGGTTTGTTAACATTAAACATTTCCCAACTGCTATTCAGGTGGTGAGGGGTAAGTATGATGAAATAGAAACTCAAAACACCATAGTTAATACTAATGTACATGTAATTGAAGGGGATATTATTGATACTATTAAGGATGAAGCACATCATGGGGAAGTTAATCATTTTCAGGCATTAGCAACTGCGGTTTCGGGGACCGTTGGTTTAGGAAATATCGCGATGGTTGCCGTAGCCATTTCCATTGGCGGTCCTGGAGCAACTTTTTGGATGGTTGTAGCAGGTTTATTGGGTATGTCCACCAAATTTGTAGAATGCACTCTAGGTGTTAAATATAGAGATATTGATAAAGAAGGGAATGTTTATGGAGGACCCATGTATTATTTGTCAAGAGGATTAAAAGAAAAAGGATTTGTTAAGTTGGGTAAGTTTTTGGCAGCAATATTCGCAATATTATGTGTAGGAGCTTCTTTTGGAGGTGGAAATGCATTTCAAACTAATCAAGCAGCAGCACAGATAATAAGTAGGTTTGGTTTAGAAGGGGCATCAACAGGCAGTATGATAGGTGTTGTATTTGCTATTCTTGTCGGTATTGTTATCATTGGTGGGATTAAACGCATTGCCAAAGTTACAGAGAAAGTGGTGCCTTTTATGGCCATATTATATGTGGTTGCAGCTCTATTTATAATCTTCTCAAATTTTAGTTTTATAGATGATGCCATCCGTTTAATTTTTAGAGAAGCCTTTACACCTAGAGCAACTATTACCGGTGGTTTTATTGGTGTCATGATTCAAGGGTTTAGACGCGCTGCTTTTTCCAACGAAGCTGGAGCAGGTTCTGCAGCTATTGCGCATTCAGCAGTTAATACTAAATATGCAGCTTCTGAAGGGTTGGTTGGACTATTGGAACCTTTTATCGATACGGTTGTAATTTGTTCCATGACTGCAATTATTATTGTCATGTTTAATATGGATGGCGCATTTGCATATGGAGATGTAATAAATGGTCAAGCCTTGATGGCAGACGGAAGTAGAGTTGGTGGCGTTAATTTAACGTCTTTGGCATTCAACAATGCAATACCTGGATCCTCTTATGTTTTAGTATTTGCCGTTTGTTTATTTGCTTTTTCAACCATATTATCTTGGTCGTATTATGGGCTACAGTCTTGGAAGTACTTATTTGGTAGAGGAAAATTTACAGACCTCTTGTATAAGATACTATTTTTAGTTTTTACTGTCTTAGGAGCAGCAATTACATTAGACGCGGTAATTAAATTTTCTGATGCTATGATTTTAGCATTAGTCTTTCCTAATATGATTGGGTTATTGCTTTTATTTACAAATGTTCGGCAAGAGTTAGCACGCTTTATTGATGCTATTAAAGTTATTAAAATCGACAAGGTTAGAAACTAATTTAGTGAAAAGGCTAATCGGTTTACATTTTGCTTATAGGGTTGAAAGGCGTCTAGAAGATTAAGGAAACCCTATATAAGCATAATGTTCTCACGTTACACCGAGTAATAGAAAAAAGCATTATGTTTAATGACCTAAGTACTACAGTTTCTTCTACAATGTTGATACTACCCTTTTTTTGTAACAAGCCAGAGCTAATCGAAGTCAAAGTTATGTGTGTGACATGAAAATTATCAATTATTTTGGATCTAAAACAACGACTAGTATATTAATAATTAGTAACTTACAATTATTAAAGCTTCTATGATGAAACACCATATTACATTAGGGGTCTTCCTTTTTTTAGGGATAGTTAATAGTACAACGCTTCAGGCTCAAGTTAACCCTTCTATTGATGAATTGCATAATTATTTTAATAATCAGCAGTTACTTCTTACGTATAGAGAAGGTGAAGTATTGTATGGCACTTATTATTTTTTAGAAATCCATTATTGTGACAATGGGTATTATGGCCTTTACGGTAATACAATAAAGAAAACTGTACTTGGAAACGAGCAAAAAACTAACTGGCAGGAATATGGCACTTGGAAAATCACAAGTCAAAACGGTATTAATGGTATCCATTATATGGCTAACAACGGAAACCAACAGTTTTATCCACTTTACAAATTAAGCAATGGAGATCTTTTTATTAAGGAAGGTGTTAGCATAGTGCGTCAAGGAAAGGCTATTTGTAAATAGGTTGGAATAAATCATTTCATAAACTAAATCAGTTTTAAGAATATAATTTTTTTACAACCTTACCAATACTTAAACCTTGTACAATTATCGAGAAAAGTACTATTATATATGTTATATGAAGTATTAAGCCTCCAGAAAGGTCGTTATTTAAACTTAAGGCCAATGCAATAGAAATACCTCCTCGCAATCCTCCCCAAGTTAAAATAGTGATGGTTTTAATTGGCTTTTTTTCTTTATGCTTTAATAATGAATATGGTAAAAACACAGAAACAAATCTTGCAAAAAGCACAATTAATATAGCAAGAATCCCTAACAAAATATAACTTGTATTTAATTCTAATAAGTGAATAGCAAGTCCAATAAGAACAAACAAAATTCCATTAAAAACATCATCTAAAATTTCCCAAAAAGAATTGATGGCTTTTTGTATAGGGTTTTTATCTTCATTTATATGTATTTTATGACCTATTAATAACCCTGCAACTACCATTGCTAATGGCGCAGATACGTGTAGCATAAATGCACTGGCTGTTCCACCCATTACTACAGCAAGACTTATCATAACTGCTAATTGTGGATTTTCTTTTAGTGACTGAATACATTTTAACCCTAGAAAGCCAATCACCAATCCGTATAGTAATCCGCCTACGGCTTCTTCTAAAAATAGTGTGCTTATTTCTGCTCCTATTTCAGCCGAACTGTGTTCTCCAGTTGTGGTAGCAATTAGTAAGATTCCAGAAAAAACAACAACGCCAATTCCATCATTAAATAAGGATTCTCCTTCTATTTTTATGCCTAAACTTTTAGCAATATTTGCCTTTTTCAAGATAGCCATAACAGCAATAGGGTCGGTTGGTGATATTAAAGCACCAAATAAAAGAGCGTGTATAAAAGGCAATTCTAAACCAACAAGTTGAGCGCCATAAAATACCAAGCTACCTACTAAAAATGTAGATATGAGAACACTAAAAGTTGCAAATAATAGAATTGATTTTTTCTCTTTGGCAAGTGCAGCAAGATTAACATGCAATGCTCCTGCGAAGAGTAAAAAACTTAATATACCATCGAGTAAAAGTGTTTTAAAATCTGCGTTAATAATAATGTCACAAAAGAATGTATACAATACTGGAAATAGTGTTTTACTAATTGTAATTGGAATGATTAAGACTAAACTTAAAATCATTAAACCAATGGTAGTTGGTAATTTTAACCATTTATAATTGATATAGTTAAAAAGGGCTGCAATGGTGAATATGATACTAAAAGATTCGAACATATTTATTTTGATTTTACGTTAATATACTTGCCTACAAAAACACCAATAATAATAACCAAATAAAATTGACCTATGATGTTCATTACAAGTGTTAAAGATTGGGCTGGAGCTGTTATTGGTGTAATATCTCCATAACCCACAGAGGTAATACTTATAAAACTAAAATAATAAAAGCTATACCCAGAATAGCCCTCAATTAACTGGAATGCACTTGGGTCTAAAAAATGAACAAACTCAAAAAGCGCACCTCCAATAATGCCTAAATAGAGAAAACCCAAAATTGGTCCTAAAATAAACTGGAGGTTAATTTCTTTTATCTTTAACAATTGCCTAATTAAAGTAATACAAAAGCAGGCGAACAATAAAAAGGATAGTAATATCCTAGATATTAAAATTGTTTCAGAATTATCATCAGAAAATTCTAACCAAATAGCCACAAGCGTTAAAAACCCTAGAAGGTAAGTAATTAGTTTTGCCCTTCTCATTGTAGCAATTAGCGAGCTACTTAAAATAACTATTGTATAATTTATAACAATTATATAGGCTGGACTAAGACCACTTATTACAATATGAATAGGTGTTAATAGAAAATTAAAAACACTTAAAAGTGCAATTAAGTATTTGTAATCCTCCATTACTGTTTTAAGCCTACCCATTTTAAACACAAATTATTTAATATGCTTAATAAAATTTATTTAACTATTCATTTTTGCCCAAGCAGTATCAGCCAAATCCCGCTTTGTTAAAGGGTCTTTTACCCATTGTCTTTTAGCATCAATAATTCCAAAAAGCATTCTTGTAAAAAAGTACAATTTACCTTCTCTTATTTCCCAACTTTTAGGATTTGGATTTACTTTTTTATCTTCAGACATGGCTATGGCACAATAGCCTCCATATTGAGGAGTAAACACTTCAGGAGAATTTTCAAACTTTGCTTTATTTGCTTCCGAAGAAAACAGAAATTGACCACCTCCATATTCTGCTGTATGATTTGAACTTCCTTTTTTGGGACTACCGTTAACGAATGATACAACATCAAATCCTTGTGCAGCGACTCCGTTTTTCATATTTTGTTTCATTTTAATTTACCTTGTATTTATATTAATGCTGGGTCTGTTATTATTTCCAATAAAGCCGGACCATTGTGTATTTTTAGTTTTTCTAACGCTGATAATAAGTCTTCTTTTTTGGTTACTCTAATACCTAATGCTCCACAATTCTCTGCATATTTCGAAAAGTTTGCATTATGTAAAGAGGTTTTCCAAACGTCTAATTCGGCAGCTTTTTGCTCTTTAGAAATTTTCCCAATTTCTAAATTGTTGAGCAACACATGTTTAATGTTCATATTGTATTTTACCAAGGTCATCATTTCACCTAAATATTGTCCAAATCCACCATCTCCAGAAACCGACCAAATAGGTCTGTCTTTACCTTGTGCAGCCCAAGCTCCCATGGCAGCAGGCAATGAAAAACCAATAGACCCTAAATACCCTGACATTAAAATAGATTGGTTTTTAGGCTCAAAATAACGCCCAAAAGAGTATGTGTTGTTTCCAACATCCACTGCAATTACAGCATTGTCCGGAACTACTTTATTCATAGCTTCAAAAACAGCTATAGAACTTAATCCTGCCTCACTTTCATCTTTCAATCGACTTGCTTTTTCTTCTTTCCAGATGGCCCAGCGTTTTGCAATTTCTGAACGTCTGTCTACCGTATTAAGTTTTCCTTTAGATTGTTCTTCAATAATAGCTAGTGTTTCAGAAATTTCTCCCCAAAGTGCTGCATCAACTTTATGAAATTTACTCAATGCTGTTGGGTCATAATCTACTTGTATGATTGGTTTTTTAGGTGTAATTCCTGTATGGTTTGAAAAAGAAGCTCCAAATACAATTAATAAATCACTCTCGTTCATAAACCAAGAGGCAATTGGTGTTCCGCTTCTTCCTAAAACACCGCAACCTAATTCGTGATGGTCAGAAATTTGCCCTTTCGCCTTAAATGTTGTAATTACTGGACAGTTTAATTTTTCAGCAAAAGACGTAATAGCTTTCATTTGAAAACGCGCTCCATGACCAACAATAATAGCAGGCATTTTAGAGTTTTCTAGCATACCAACTGCTTTTGAAACCATTTGCTTTGGCGGCGAAATATTCATAGGTGTAATTCTACCTTCTGGTGTTTGTGCTTCTTCTCCTGTTGGTTTGGGCATGAAAGCCACTTCATCTGGAAATGTTATATGCGATACATCTCTATTTAATAACGCACTTTTTATGGCCAAGCTCATTAGCTCACTATGTTTTGAGTTTTGTTGTACGCTATGATTAAAGTTAGCCACTGTTTGAAACGCACCCACTAAATCTACTTCTTGAAATGCACCAGTTCCCATTACTTGTGTGTCTACCTGACCAGAAAGGGCTAATAGGGGAGAACGGTCTACTTTAGCATCCCACATGCCTGTAAACATGTTTGTAGAACCAGGTCCTGCTATACCAAAACAAACCGCAGGCTTTCCTGTTAGTTTTCCATAAGCCGATGCTGCAAAAGCGGCTGCGCCTTCATGACGAATTCCAAAAAACTGAAATTTACCTTGTTCTTCTAATCGCTTCATGGCATCAGCAACACCTAAATTTGAGTGACCTACCATTCCGAAACCAGTGTCAACACCCCAGTTTACCATTGTTTGTATCATTACATCTGAAATGGTGTCTTGATGAGTTTCCTCTTCTTCTATGGCTATAAAAATTTCATTACCATCTTCTTTAACCTCAAAGGTTTTTACACCATCATCAAACCCACCAGGTGGTGTTCCTGTGCAAGGGTCAAAGTCCCAACCGTGCCAAGGGCAACGCAACATGCCATTTTCAATAGAGCCTTCTCCTAAAGGACCGCCTTGATGTGGGCACTTATTATCAAGTGCAGAAAATTTGCCATTGTAATGTGTTAAACAAACTCCTTGATGGCCAGCAGTAACTGTTTGAACACGGCCTTCTGGTAGTGTGTTTTTATCTTTTAGTACACTGTACCATTTTTTGGATGCTGCCATACTTTTTTAGTTTTTGTTGAATTTTGTTTTAAATTGGTCTTGTCGAATACTTACTGCTCTATAGGAATATTTTATTAAAGATAACAAGCCTAAAAGCATAATTACAATGCCTATTATACTTATATAAGTAGCACTATTTTCTATGACTTTGAATTGCAAACCGCCTATTAATCCTGAAATTGCTAGACATGCCACAGCGGTATAAAAAAAGACCATGGCTCGGTTTAAGGTCTTCAACTGTGCTAATTTTCGATGAATAATAGAATCGTCTTTAGACAGCTCCTTTATTAATCCACTTAACTCATTAGTTAATGTAACCATTAAGTTTGAGGTCGATAGTATTAGCAAGCCTATGCCTGGGATCATTGTTATTGGTAAATACCAGTTTTCCATTATATTATTATATTCCTGCGTAATTAATTCCTGTTAACTTATGCATATCTCTATTGAATGTAGATAAATCATCATGATTAAATTTATTAACATTATCATAGCCGCAAGACCTCGCAATTACTTTTATTAGATTATTAGTGGCATCAAAAAAATTATGTAATTGTTTTGCTGATGAATCAATAATTAATCGCTCTCGAAGTGATTCTTTTTGAGTTGCAATACCTACAGGGCAGTTATTACTACCACAAGCACGCATCCCCAAACAACCGATAGCCTGTAATGCCGAGTTGGACACTGCAATAGCATCTGCACCAAGCATCATGGCTTTTGCAAAGTCTTCTGCAACGCGCAAACCACCTGTAATAACCAAGGTTACATCTGTAGTTCCAACCTTATTCATATACTTTCTGGCTCTTGCTAGTGCAGGAATGGTTGGCACATTAATATGGTCTCTTAAAATGGTAGGAGCAGAACCTGTTCCGCCACCACGACCATCCAGTATAATATAATCCACACCAACATCGAGTGCAAACTGAATATCTTTTTCGATATGGCTAGCTGCAATTTTAAATCCAATTGGAATTCCTCCAGTGCGTTCTCGCACCTTATCGGCAAAATCTTTAAAATCTTGAACGCTATGGAAATTAGGATTTGCAGCCGGTGAAATAGCTGTTTCACCTTCTTTTAAACCTCTAACTTTCGCTATTTCTGAACTTACTTTATTTCCCGGCAGGTGGCCTCCTGTTCCTGTTTTTGCACCTTGTCCTCCTTTAAAATGAAAGGCTTGTACATTATCTAATTTATCCCAAGTAAACCCAAATTGTGCAGATGCTAATTCGTAAAAATACCTTGAATTATTAGATTGTTCTTCTGGTAGCATACCACCTTCACCCGAACAAATTCCCGTTCCAGCTAATTCTGCGCCTTTAGATAATGCAATTTTTGCTTCGCGTGAAAGCGCACCAAAACTCATGTCGCTAACAAACAGAGGCATATCTAAATGTAATGGCTTTTTTGCTTTTGGTCCAATTACAATTTTACTTACTACGTCTTCATGGTCTAATAACGGTCTTGATGCTAATTGTGCTGGTAAAAATTGGATATCATTCCATTTAGGCAATATGTTTCTATCAACTCCCATAGAAGCAGAAAATCCATGATGCCCAATATTCTTTAACCCGTTTTTTGCCAATTCTTTAATGTAACCAGTATAGGGTTCTGTATCTTCTGGATGTGTATCGGCATAAGCACCTAAATACTCACTGCGGTTAAAAGGTTGTGGGCTATTTATTAAATAAGCATCTATTTCAAATGCATCAACCATTAAATCATCGCCTTCAATTTTGGTAGAAAATTTATGCAGGACTTCTTTGTTGTTGTACTCAGAAACACCAGAATCTACTCTATAATCCCATCCATGGACACCACAAATAAGATTATCACCTTCTACATGACCATCTGACATTAAAGCACCCCTGTGCAAACATCTTCCGTAGAGGACAGAGATGTCTTCATCAAATTTCACAATGACTAAATCTAAGCCATTTACAAGTGCATGAACTGGTTGTTTATTGATTAACTGACTTATTTGTGCAATTACTACTGGGTTTTTCATATTGTTAGTTCTGTTTTTTTAGTTATCTACTTGATCTTCTGGAAGTGTATTAATAGATATAGAATCTATATCATAACTAATTAGTCCTTCTTTTCGCATCGTACTTAATATATTGCTTACTGTTTGCCTGGATGTATTCGTAAGGTTTGCTATTTCTTTATGTGACAAAAGGTTTTTTGCTACTAGTTGACCTTTTTCATTGGGTTCACCAAACTCATCTATATAATCTATAATAAACTCTTTGATTCTTGTTGGACTATCTTTATATAACAAATCGTAAAGTCTTCGTTCTAACTTTTTTATACGTAATCCATATACTTTTAGAATTCCATTCTTTAGTGATTTATGCTTTACCATAAGTCCTTCCATTTGTTCAGACTTAATATAACAAATAATACAATCTTCTAAAGCATATGCAACTTCTTCCGTGGCAACTTTTTTATCATAAAGTGCTAATTCTCCAAAAATGTTACCTCGTTTTACTACATATTTTACAGTATTATTCCTAGCATTAACAATTTTTACGCTCCCTTTTTTTAAAAAGAAAATACTATTAGTATGTTCATCTGAAAGCTTAATGAGTTGTCCTTTTTCAATATTATCCATTTCCAAAATCTCGCAGATTTTCATCATATTTAGCATTCCGAGTTTTTTAAAAAGGTTAAACCCTTCTAGAAACCAATATTTAGTGATTGCTTTCATGTTTTTTTTAGATATATAATATCTCAAATGTAACTAATTCAAAGTGTTATTCGATTACCTTAAATTTTTAAAAGTTACTTGAGACGACAATTGAGTCACTTTTTTTATAAGATTGTTATAAAAGCTTATTACGAATTATTTAAGCTGCACAGGAAGCTAAATTAATTACGATCTCATAAAATTTTGGCAAAAACAATAGGTGAGAGGAGCGACGATATTTTAGGCTATACGATTGCAATTATCCTGTGGATGATTGTGTTTGGATACAACACTTCACTAAATACTCGTTTCAAATTGTATTTAGCTAAAAAGGTCTACTAGATATTTTGTAAACGGCAAATAGTCTGAAATTAATGATCTCACTATAGTTTCTTCTGCAATGTTAATGGAATACTTTTTATGATACGACGTAGGAGGGAAGTGTAATGTGTGTGAAATGAAAACATAGTTTTGATGTTAAAATTATACACTGTATATTTATGCTTTTTAACTCAAATAATATGGAAGGTAAATATGCAAATGGCTACGTTTTTATGGCTTCAAGTTTAGATGGTTTTATAGCGAGGCAAGACAATTCTTTAGATTGGTTAATGAAGTATGGCGTAGATGAAAATGACAATAGTTTTGAGGAGTTCACAAAAAATATAGATGTATTAGTAATGGGAAGTGGCACATTTAAAACTGTACTTGGTTTTGAACAATGGCCTTATAAAATGCCTGTATATGTTTTGAGCAGAAGATTAGCTCAAGATGATGTTCCCGAATCATTAAAAGAACAAGTAACTATTAAGGCTTTAAATCCTAAAGAGTTAATGCAACTTCTTTATGAGAAAGGTCTTAAAAAAGCTTATATAGATGGTGGTAAGTTGGTGCAATCATTTATTAATGATGGTTTAATTGAAGAAATTACGCTCACACAAATTCCTATTCTAATTGGTAAGGGAAAGAGATTATTCGGAGAATTGGATAAGGATATTGATTTAGAATTAATGAATTCAAAACCTATGAAATTTGGCTTTATCCAAAATCACTATCAAGTATTAAATACATAGAATATGACAAGTAAATCATTAGGTAGACCAACAAATGATAAATTGATATTGTCAAAAGATGATATTTTAAAAGAAGCGCTCAAAATTCTTGATGAACAAGGAGAGATTGGGCTTTCGTTTAGAAAATTAGCGAATGTGTTTGGAGTTACTGCAATGGCTTTAAAACATCATGTAGGTTCACGTCAAGATATCATAAAAAGTCTTGTAGAAATTGTTTATAAAAATGTAAATGAAATTACCATAACTAATGATTCTAAAGAAGTAATAAGAGTATTATTAGGGAACTATTGTAAATGCGTTTTTAAGCATCCAAATGTATCAAGACTATTACTAACAGACCATTCTTTAATTAATAAAGAATTAATTGACCTTACTAATTCAATTAGAGAACACGCCATTTCATTAATTAATGATGAAACTGAAGGTATTCTGTTCGCAGATGTCATTGTGGATTACACGCATGGTTTTGCATTGGCTGCAGCTTCACAAAATGAGAAAACAGATTTAGGAGTATTAACTATCCATGACTTTTATAAAGGTATCGATTGGATACTTGCACGAGTATAGCACAACACAATGAAGTATATAAAGATAAAAGGGGCGAGGCAAAATAATTTAAAGAACATTAATGTTGAAATTCCAAGGAATCAAATAGTAGTTTTCACAGGGTTATCAGGTTCTGGAAAATCTTCTTTAGTATTTGAGACTATAACTGCAGAAGCTCAAAGACAGTTATATGATACATTTAGCACATTTGCACGTAGTCGTTTGCCAAAATATGACCAAGCAGATTATGACTCAATTGAAAATTTATCTCCTGTAATTCTTTTAGAACAGAAACGAATTGTTGGTAATTCACGTTCAAATGTTGGAACACTATCCGAAATTTCAGCATTTTTAAGATTGTTATTTTCAAGAATAGGTTCTCCTGAAGTTGGTATGTCTAATCATTTCTCTTCTAATTCTCCAGAAGGTATGTGTCCAAAATGTGGAGGAGTTGGCTCTATAAATGATTTAAATATTGATGGAATAATTGATTGGAACAAATCTTTAAAGCAAGGAGCAATTCTCTTTCCAGACTTTAAAATCAATTCTTTAGCTTGGAAATTGATAGTTAACTCCGGCTTTTTTGATATTGATAAGCCATTAAAGGAGTATTCTGAAAAAGAAAAAGAAACATTGTTTTATGCTGATGGACTCAAGTTTAAATTAAGTGAGGGAGAGCAAGGATTCGATGCTAACTTTAATGGTATAGTAACAAAAATCAATAGAGGATTCTTAAAGAAAGATTTCAATAGTCTTTCTAAATCAAGACAAAAAATTATTATACAGTTTGTTAAAACGACAACCTGTACTGATTGTCATGGAGCACGATTAAAAAAAGAAGCTTTAGAGTGTAAAATTAATAGCAAAAATATTTATGAGTTAGGGAATCTACAACTTACAGAATTGTTTAGTTTTTTAAAATCTATTAAAAGTCAAGAAGCAGAAACAGTTTTAGAACAGATAATAAAACGAACAGATAATCTGATTAAGATTGGTGTTGGTTATTTAAACTTATCCAGAGCAACAGGGACATTGTCTGGTGGCGAAGCGCAACGTGTTCAGTTAGCCAAACAATTAGGCAATAGTTTAACTGAAATGCTATATGTTTTAGATGAGCCAAGTGTTGGTTTACATCCAAGAGATGTAGATTTGGTTGCAGATTTATTAAAAGAGTTACGTAGCCAGGGAAATACAATTTTAATGGTTGAACATGACCCAGATTTAATAAAAATCGCCGACCACATTGTAGATATGGGACCACACGCAGGAAGTAGAGGAGGAGAAGTAGTATTTCAAGGAAATTTTGATGAATTATTAAAGGCTAAAACACTAACAGGTAAATATATAAATCAAAAAATCCCAGTAAAAAAGAACTTTAGAAATTGGACTAATTATTTTGAAATTAAGAATGCCACAGCTAATAATTTAAAAAATATAAATGTTAAGATTCCTAAAGAAATTTTTGTTTGTGTCACAGGAGTTGCAGGTTCTGGTAAGAGTTCATTAATTAATAAAGAGTTTTTAAAAGCACATCCAGGTGCAATAGTTATTGACCAATCACCTGTTGGTAAATCTATTCGTTCAAATCCAGCAACTTACACAGGAGTATTCGACCAAATTCGTGATTTATTCGAAAAAGAAAATCCAACGACCAGAGCTTCCTTATTTAGTTTTAATGCAGAAGGAGCTTGCGAAAATTGTAAAGGATTAGGGTATATTTTAATGGACTTGGCATTTATGGACCCAATAAAAATCAATTGTGAAAAGTGTAATGGGAATCGCTACGAAAAAGAAGTTTTAAAACATAAGCTGAACCATAAAACTATTGCAGATGTTTTAGAATTAACAGTAAGTCAAGCAATCGATTTTTTTAACGACAGCAAGATTCTAAAAAAACTAAATGTACTTCAAGAAGTAGGATTGGGGTACTTACAATTAGGGCAACCATTATCAACTTTATCTGGTGGTGAATGTCAACGTGTAAAATTGGCAAGTGAACTACATAAAGAAGGAAACATTTATATTCTGGATGAACCAACAACAGGCTTACATTTATCTGATATTACCAAGATTATTGAGCTATTAGAAAAATTAGTAAATAAAGGGAATTCAGTAATTGTTATTGAGCATAGTCTAGATATTATGAATAATGCAGATTGGATTATAGATATTGGTCCTGAAGGAGGCAAAAATGGAGGCAAATTGATTTTTGAAGGAACACCATTAGAACTTCAAATGAAAAGCGAAAGTTATACTTCAAAATTTCTAAATTTTTATAATAGTTCGAATTTGCCGACCTCATAAAACTTTGGCTAAAACAATAGGTGGGTGGAGCGACCATATTTTAGGCTATACGAATACAATTATCCTGTGGATGATTGGATTTGGATACAATACTTTACTTATTAGCTATCATTTTTTTTATAAATGGATCTTAGTCGTAAAACATCATAATTTCGCCAACGCACCATCTGTGTTATAAATAGCTTCATCCACCGGATAAACCTATTTATAAAATGTACTATAATGTTCTGCGTTATGTAACTTTGTTTTGGAAAAAGCGAAGTTTAAAACTACTGCTTTTTCTTATTTTTTTCTTCTCAAATGTTTCTTTAAAAATGTAATGGAATATGCTTTGCCCGAAGCTAGCCTGTCCTGAGCGTAGTGGCGATGTGTATGGAATTATTACTTTTAATTATCAAAGAATTGTAGTAAAATTGGAAAAGTAGAAATTTAATTAAATAGGGCTTTTAGTTCTTTATAGCGCGTTCTACCAACAGGTAAAATTTCGCCATTGTTGAGTTCTACAGAGTATTTACTTCCTGATTGTATAATAACTTCCTTTATTTTTGACATTTTAATTAAGTACGATTTATGAATTCTCAAAAAAGTTTGTGGTAGCAATTGTGTCAATTTCTCTAAAGATTTATCGTGCAATTCTTTTTGGCCATTACTCAAATAGACTTCAGTATAAACTCCAGCTCCTTTTATATATAAAACGTCTTCAATTTTTATTAGTTCAATGGTTCCTCTCTTTTTTACAGCCAAGAACTGCAAATTCTCGTTGGTAACATCTTCTTTTTTTATTATGCGATTAAAAGCTTGAGCTAAACGTTCTTTATTAAAAGGTTTGGGAACAAAATCTAAAACGCCATACTCAAAAGCAGTTAGTGCTTGATGCTTATTTGCTGAAACAACTACTGTATGGAAAGCCTCAGAAACAGTATGTTGCAAAATATCAAATCCGTTTTCTCCATTTAAATTTAAATCTAACAACAATAAATCTAATTGGTTGTTTTGTATATAATCTATTCCTTCATTTAAAGAATGTACACAGATTATTTCTTTTAATGTGTTTAAAAAGAATTCTTTTACCATTCGCTCAAGGCGTTTAGCTATTCTTGCTTCGTCTTCAATAATTAATATGCGCATTGTTTATGCAGTTATTATGATTTCATTTTTCCAACCATTTTTGGTTGCTTGTGATGTTAATATCCACTTGTTTCCATAACTCTCAGTAAGTCTAGCTTTTACATATTTAAAACCTGTTCCGCCCTTAATTTCTGTTTTATTACGTCTTACTTTAGCAATAGTTAAAAATGTTATTTTTTGCTTTTCTGCTTCATTTTCTACAATGAGTTTAAAACTCATTTCGTTATCATTATTAGGTAAACAATGTGTTATTCCGTTTTCTAAAAGTGTATGAATTACTGCAGGCGGAATTGTTTGTGTTTCATCATCCAAAACACCTTCATCTTGCCATAGGTAGTTTATCTCTTTTCTATATTTCATTATATTTAAATGACTCTTACAGATTTTAATTTCTTGAGAAAGTGGTATTAATGTTTCATTTTCAACTTGATTTAGTAAATCAAATTCTTCAGCTAAGGCTTCAATAAATTTAACTCCTTTTTTGGGTGCTTCTTCTACCCAATCTATTAAAGACGTTAAGGTATTCATTAAAAAATGTGGCTGGATTTTCTTTTTAAGCAATTCGTATTTTAAACGTGTAGACTCTGCAATAGAAAACTCAAAAGCCTGTCGTTGCTCTTTTAATTTAACAGAGAGAACATTAAACATGCATAATAAGATTATACCAAAACTAACGAATAAGCTTATGTCGTAAACTGAACTTTTATAAACTATAAAGCTTAGTATTAATCCAATTAATATAATTATCGCTGATTTTTGTTTTTTATAAATAGCATAACTAATAATAATTGTTGAAGAAACCCACATCATTTGCCCTAAAAGTAGTGCTGTAAAATCATAATGCCCAATATTATACACAAAGACAATCAACAATAATATAGCGTATATAGGCATAAATGACTTATAGTATTTAAACTTAAATTGTACTGCAAAATAATAAGGCACTAGAAATGAGATTAAAAATATTAAAACGCCAATAATTTGTAATCGCAGATAAAAATTAGAATAATGAATAGGAATATAAAACTTTAGATATTCCATAATAGCAAGTAAAAAAAACAATAAACTAGCTACACTAAACAATAATAGTTCATACTTTTTTATATCGTTTAAATAGAGTAAAAAGTAATAAATGGATGCTATTAAAAAGATACCAATAAGAATATTAATTAGTATAGTACCTAATAAAGGTTCTCTAATAATCCTTTTATAGTTATCAATACAAATATGGTAATCTCTATCTTCTTCATTTTCATAAAACATAGATGTTCTTAATGCTAAAGAATGATTTCCAATATCTAACAAATGTCTTGGAATAACAAAAGACTGTATGAAAGAACCGGTTTTTGCTGTAGAGGATTCAAAACCTGGTTTACCATTTGTTCCAATTAAAACACCATCCCAAAAAACCTCATAAGCACCAAATACTTGCATATATATTCCTGTAGTTTCAAACTTATCCAGCTTTTTAGTAATTTCAATAGTTTTTCTGGACCAGAAGATTTCATCTCCTTTTGTTTCCTTTATAGTTTCACTCCAACCGTTATCGTCGATGTTTTTTTTACTATAAGAAGGACTATCTCCTTTTTGATAAATAGCTTCAGAAGCTTTATACATCCTATTAGCATCATTACGATTATTGCAGGATACTAATAGTAAAATTAGCAGTAAGTGTATATAATTTTTCATTAAATAATTTATTACTGTAAAAGTAAATTAAATAAAATGGCTTTTAGAGCAGTTGACAAACTGCTAGAGCAGTTGGCATATTAAACGAATAAATAGAGGAACAAAAGAATGTTCTTAGCAATGAATTTAAAACTATTATTATGAAAACATCAATCAATCTTTACTTATTTATCTTTTTATTTAGCACCTTAGGTTTTAGTCAAAACCAAATAAAAGGGAGCATAACAGACGCTTCTGGAGAACCTTTAGTTTATGCTACAACGGTATTGAAAACGGAAAAATCAGAACTTATAGAAGGCGTTATTACAAATGCAGATGGACAATTTAATTTACAACAACCAAAAAAAGGAAACTATGTTCTAGAAATACAATATTTAGGATATGAAATATTAAAGCAAAATATTAGTATTATAGAAGACACTAAAAACGTAGATTTAGGTAGAATTATTCTAAAAGAAGACGCTAATGCTTTAGATGAAGTAGTTGTTCAAGGAAATACGGCTGAAGTCTCACTAAAACTGGGTAAAAAAGTATTTATAGTTGGAAAAGATTTAACCTCTCAAAACGGTTCTGCAAACGATATTTTAAGCAATGTACCATCTGTAAACGTAAGCCCAACAGGAGAAATAAGCTTGCGTGGAAATAGTAATGTACAAGTAATGATTAATGGTAGGCAGTCTGCTCTAACGCAATCTCAAGCTTTAGAGCAATTATCAGCAGATATTATAGAAAGCGTAGAAGTGATTACCAACCCTTCGGCTAAATATGATGCTTCAGGTTCTGCAGGAATTATTAATATTATTTTAAAGAAAAATAGAACTTCTGGTTTTAACGGTCAAGCACGTTTAATGGCTGGAACTCCTGCAGATCATAGAGCAATAGCAAATGTAAATTATAGAACAAATAAATTTAATGTATTTGCCAATGTAGGTATTCGTTATTCCGATTACGAAGGAGATTATAGTAAACAACAAACAACTGTTGAAAATGGCATCACTACGTTTTTAGATTATAATGAAGATGAAGATAGGCATGATGATGGACGTATTTATTATCTAGGAACAGATTATTTTATTAATGATAAAAACGCTGTAACAGTAGCTTATTATAGAAATGAAACTAAAGATACAGATGTTACAAAATTAAATTATGATTTATCAGATTCTGATGGTAATGTAAATTCATTGTTTACGCTCGGAAACTCCAAAGAAAAAAGAGATTACAATCAATTAGAAGGAAATTACACCAAAACATTCGACAAAAAAGATCAAAAGTTCACAATCGATTTTCAATATGATTTTTTTAATAGTAATAAAAAATGGACATTAAATACTGATGAAGTTATGCCAATATTAATGGATCTTTCAGATATTAGAACTATAGCTAAAATTGATGCTAACGATATAGTAATACAATCCGATTTCACAACACCACTTAATGAAAATTCAAATTTTGAAACAGGAATAAAATTTGAAAACAGATCTATTACAAATACTTTTTTAGCAGAAGAATTAATCAATGGAAACTTTGAAACTATAGACAATATTAATAATACATTAGATTATAAAGAACAGATAGTTTCTGGTTACACGCAATACAATTCTAAAATAAATAAAATAAGTTATCAAGTAGGCCTGCGTTTAGAAGCTACATCTATAGATATTGATGCTTCAAGTGCTGCATTAAATTCTAAAAATAATTACACAAATTTGTTTCCATCTGCAAATATTGGATACGAATTTACAGATAAAACAAGTGCACAATTAAGTTACAGTAAACGTATAAGTCGACCTTCTTTATGGAATTTAAATCCATTTTTCGAGTTGAAAGATTTCACATCTCGTTTTACAGGAAACCCATCATTGACGCCTTCGTATACTGATGCTTTTGAATTATCTACAATTTATAAAGGCAGTAATTTTCGCTTAAATCCATCCATATATTATGCAAATACAAACGATGTATTTCAATATGAAACAACTCAAGACGACAACGAAGTTTTCACACAGAAACCTATAAATTTAGATAATGAAAAACGTTATGGTTTTGAACTATCTGCAACATATAATCCATTAGAATGGTTACGATTCTCTAGTGACTTTAATACTTATGCGTTTAAGCAAAAAGGTGTTATTAATGCAACAAATGCTGATTTTAGTGACAGTACTTGGTTTGTAAACTTCACAACAAATATTACTCCAGTAAAAACGGTGAAACTACAAACTAGATTGTATTATCAAGGAAAAAAATCTACAGCGCAAACTGAAACTTCTGCAGTAACAAACTTAAATTTTGCAATTAATAAAAGTCTATTTAAAAATAAAGGAAGTATTGTTTTTAATATTTCGAATGCTTTAAATAGTAGAAAGGTAAAAGAAAAAATCACAGGAACCAATTTTGATATAAATCAAACTAGAAACAGAAATGCACAACGTTATTCGCTAAGCTTTCTTTATAAATTCAATCAAAAACCAACAGATAGAAATAGAGAAGCAAAAAGAAGTAATAGAAATTAATCTTTTTAAAAATAAAGTAGAAAAAGCTGAAAATGGTTCAGGATAAAACATAGACACAAATATTTTTTAAACGCTGCGAAGCAAAACCGCTTATTAGTTTAATGACCCAAGTACTGCACATTAAATAGAAACGAATACATTCTGGGATATTTTACATAATATTGAATTATAGCTATCATTTTTTTTATAAATGGATCTTAGTCGTAAAACATCATAATTTCACCAACGCGCCATCTGTGTTATAAATAGCTTCATCCACTGGATAAACCTATTTATAAAATGTACTATAATGTTCTGCGTTATGTAACTTTGCTTGGGAGAAAAAGCGATTTATAAATAACTATTCTTCTTTTTAGATTTTTTTCCTATCCCAAAAGTTTCTTTAAAAATGTAATGGAATACGCTTTGCCCGAAGCGACGGTAGGAGTGAAGTGGGAATGTGTATGGAATGGAAATAATTGCTAAAAACATAAAATTAAGACTCTATAGTTTTGTAATATTCAATCTAATATATTAAATTGCATCAATAGTATGATTATTTAAACAGAAAATATATGTCTACGATTAGAAAAACAATAACATTTACAGAAAAACAAGATAAGTGGATAAAATCACGAATTACAATAGGAGAATTTACTAATGATAGTGAATACCTTCGTGATTTAGTAAGACGTGACCAAGCAAAAAATGCCAAATTTTCAGCACTCAAAGGAGCTATAACTGAAGGCATGGAAAGTGGTGTTAGTGATAAATCCGTTCCAGATATCATGAAGGAAGTTGAAGACCGTATGCGGGCAGATGGGCGTTTATAAAGTATCAAGAAGTGCCGAAATTGATCTTGCCAAAATGTATGAGTACGGCATTGAAACATTTGGATTAAAACAAGCCCAAACATATTTATCAGGAATGCACACACTATTTCAAATTTTAGCTGATAATACTACTTTAGGACGTGATGCGTCAGAATTTGTTCTGTCATTAAAAAGATTTTCGTATAAATCACATACTATTTTTTATTTGTCTACAGATATTGATATTTTAATTGTTCGTGTATTAAATCAAAGTATGGATTATGAAAATAATCTATAAATTATAACTTCCCTTAGTGCTATAGTGCTATTGCAATAAAACTCAAAAATTTAAAGTTTATTAAGCAATTTTACATAATGACTGATTATGGAATATATAAATGTTCTATAATGTTCTGCGTTATGTAACTTTGCTTTGGTAAAAGCGAAGTATTTACCTCTAATTCTCTTTGATTTTTTTCTTTCTAAAAGTTTCTTTAAAAATGTAATGGAATACTCTTTTTGTTGAAAGGGTAGAGGAGTGGAGGCAAAATGTGTATGGAATGGGATTATTATCCAAAAACCTGAATCAACTCCAAACCTTATAATTTTAAATAGAATGAAATAATTCTATAACTTAGAAATTTTGAAATAAAAATAAGTAATTTTCACTGATTTATACTACCCACTTTTCATTTTTTTTTGTATGAATTTTATATGAAATACTATTATTTGATATACCAAACACCACCTGTTTTTTAATGTTTATTTTATTCTGAACGTTATATAATTTTGAAATTACAAAATTTATTTGATAGATATAAAAAAGAGAACTCTCATTTTCAAATTGGGAGACATTTTCATAGTAATACTTTTTATTTACTGAAACAATTTTATGAAAACTCTACAAATAGTTTTCTAGTTGGAGAAAAAATTAGCGTACTTATAAATGAATTTGAAATTCCAAGTGATAAAAGAATACTATTTGTAGGCTATCGAAGTTTTTTAAATCTATGCCTTCAAAACTTATGCGATAATTTAGAATTTGAATGTTCTTTCAACACAGTTGAATTGAAGAATGGTAAATTTCAATGGTTAATAAAGAATTCTAATTATATAAATGATTTGTTTATTATTATTATCCTTCCAATATCTTCTTCTCAAGATACATATTTAAGACTATACAACTTTTTAAATAAAGAATTTAAAGTAAATAATAGCCTTAATCAAAATCCAATTGCTTCTAAATTGAGTTTAGAACAGTCTAACAATATACTCAGTAATGAATTTGTATCCATTCTGCAAATAATTGACTTGAAAGCTATAGAAGAAGATTCGAATGACAATAGATCTATAGCTGTAAAAAAAAAATATAAACAATGGGGTTGGAAAATCGAAAAAGATAATAATTTAATTAGATTTTTAGTTGATAGGGGAAAATCACAAACAGAGCATATTTCTTATTCACTATTAGTACATGACAGAACTTTGTTTCCACGAGAGTCTTGTGAGCTTTGTTTCTCTCAATATGAATCTATTGTTAAAACTGACGATAAGAGTGAGGATTTAAAAGATTTATTTTCAATTGGTGATTATTTTAAAAGATCATCAACTTTAGAAATTGAGAATTTTATTGAATGTTTTGGCAATAAAGATTTTCCCTCAATACTCTACGGAAATGTTAGGGTTAATGATGTTTATTATAATAGCTTTATAAATTGCAGGAATTTTTACCAAAATAATAGGCTTAAAATACTTGAAAAGTTTAATAGGATTTTTGAAAACCTAGTTACTAAAGAAAAAATAGTTTTAATAACATCTGATTTTTCATATGGCTCTAATTTTATTGGAGATTTTGTGTTAAAGTTCAACAAATTTCAAAGTAAAGAGATAAAAATTTTAAGAGTTACTTTAAGTGAAGACTATCTTGATTACTATTTGTCGAGTCTACCAATTTCTGAGTTAACAGATTCTACAATAATTTATTTTGAAGATGTTCTTTCAAGTGCTAAAAACTTGAGAAGAATTAGTGAGTATTTAAAAGTTGTTTCTTCTAAAAAAGATAATATAAGAAAGGGTATAGATTATATATTTACATTAATTGATAGAACGAATTACTACACTCACGAGGACATAAAAAAGAGAACTAATGCGAAGGGGAAGTTATATTCATTTGTTAATTTAAATATACCTGTAACAAGTAAATCACATTTGGAATCCCAAACAAATGATATTAACAATAGAGATTTTGAATTAATTATACCAGAAATAAGTCTAGATGTTATTCATTCGAGAATAATAAAACTATTCAATGAAAATAACGCTAAAACTATTGATGTTTCTAGATATGAATTAAAGAACAGATATAATTTTTTGAAAGAGTATAATATTGAATTAAATGATTATAGCATAGATCTATTTAAATTCTATTTGCGTCATCTACTCAATAATTTTATAAGTCTAAATAAAAATGTCAATTCAAAAGAATTTCTAAGTGACTTTTTTCAACTATTGGAAAATGATAAACAAAAATTGTGCTATTTTTTTTCTAATAATAACACAGCTTTTTCTAAAGCCATTTTAAAATTTGCCAAAGAACAAACTATAAGGTTATTAACTAAACATCCATATATAAATTTTATAAGCTTAAAAAAAGTTGCTTCATCCTATGTAATTACTAAAATGAAGCAAATAGATAGGAAAATACATCTAAATAAAGGTATTAAGTCTTTTAAAGAATTTAGAGAGTATAAGTTCTTTATATCTAGAAGTGTTGCTCTCGGATTAGATTATATTATCTCTAAAGAATTTTTGATGTCATTGAAATTACAATACGATAGTAAAAAAATTGTTAAGCTAATAAAATATTATAGAAATAAAGAAGATGATTATTCATATGAAATTGAGCAGATTACTGAGTATTTTTCTTTTTTACTTTATAATTATAAAATTCTTCTAAAACAAGATAATTATAAATCTTTACGTTTAGAAGAAATTTTATTATCAAAAGAATTTCAAGATCCTGAAGATGTATTTGATTTTGTCAAAGATTCATTTACAAATTTTAAAGGGATGTTAATATGTGAAAATAATTCATTAGTTCATTCATTACTAAATGACAACATAATAAACAATATTAGTAATGGAAAAAGCCCTTCAAAAATATATTATAGTTATCTTGGAGACAAATCATCTACGAAAGACCCAATAATTTTACTTAATAAAAAACTAATTTCTTTAGCAGGCAATCCAAATGATATTGTAGTAAATGATGGTTGGAGTGTAACCAAAAGTATTGGTAAAGCTACATCAAAATTCATAAAATTTTATAAAATAACAAATGGGAATACCATCAACTTAGATTTGCCGAAATCCAATTTTAACTTAAAAATTAAGAAAATATTAAATATATACACATCTATTCTTATTGAAAAAAAATTTAAGTGTGAATACTTATTTATTTATAGAAGTAAGTCTAATTTTAATAATAAAGATTTCTTATTGTGTAGTGAAGAAGTTGATTTGGACCTTAGTGAAATTAAACTAAAAAAATCAGGGTTTTCAAATAATTTTCTATCTGGATTAAGTGAGTTCAGTAATGATTTAGTATTCTCTCAACAAACTCTAATATCATTTTTAAAGGTCAAGGATGATTTTGTAACATATAAAGATACCCTGTTCGAGAATAATGATTATAAACTAAGTTTAAATAGAAGTTTAAAAAAGGATATTAAGCGTTTAAAATTTTTAGGTAATGCTAATATGCTAATTGCGGTTAAGTTTATGGATAATTATAATCCTGAGCAATCTGCTGTATTACTATTTTATTCAGATTTAAATCCCAATTTAAATATTTTCAAACAAGTTTTTAGTGATTCGAAGTTAAGACTTTTGCTTGCGTTAAAACTAAATTTTTTAAGAGTGCTAAAAAATCAATTTGAACACGGAGGTTATGACGAATATATTACTAGTCAATTAGAAATTTCAAATTCTCGAAAACTTGATCATAACTTACAAAGTTCTCTTTCAAATATTAAGTATTGTTTTAAAAAACTCGTAAAAGATAGAGGTAAAACAAAATCAAATGTTTTAGAGTTTGATTTAAATCTAATGAATATTCGCTCTCAAATAGAAGAATTTAACCCAGCAGATTTCAATACATCACTAAGAAATTCCTCTGAATTAAAAGATTATTTCAAGTTATTATTTGGAATGAACAGTATCGGAAAATATCCCGCTAGGCAATTCTTACCAGAAATAAAAGGAGATAATATGAATTTTGAAATTAATGATGCTGTTTACTATTTGATTTTACCAGAAATTATTTCAAACATGAAGAAACATTCTCCACAAGTAAATCCAAATTGGGAAATAAACATTTACAAGGATTGCATAGTTTTTTCCAATAGTATTCTACGAGACAGGACATCTACAAATAGAGGCATGTCTATTTGTAAAACCATTCTGAAAAAAAGTGGTTTACCAAAATTGATAAATTATGATCAAAATAATATACACTATACCGTACTAAATTTAAGGAAATGAAAAAAATATTAGTAATTGAGGATGAACAGAATGATTTTGAAATGATACAAGATACGTTAGATAACAATTTTGATGATTTAAGAATTATTAAAATTCCAGGTCCCCATTTAGATCAAATTAAAAAAGGGGAAAACATTTCAGAATATTTAAATAGTAATAATTATAATTTAATAATTATTGATGTTGGTTTGATAGAAAGGTATGGTCTTGAATCTGACACTACAGGAAAAAACCTGTATAATTCTTTTTCTGAAAGTTTAAAAAAAATCACATTATTTGTTTCAAAGATTGATGCAAATAATTTGACGAGAGAGATGTCAAAAAAGTTTTTTAAAAAAAGTAGCTTGGAAACAAACAAAAACTTTATTAAATATGTTTCTAAGATATTATCCATTGATTATGCTGAACCATCAAAAGAGCAAAAAGATAACCGCATAAATGGAGAAAATATCAAGATATCTCATTTCGTCGTTTATAGTTCATTATTGTTAATGCTATTTGTAACTATATATACTTTGATTTTTTTGTTTTTTAAAGTTAAATATATGATCGAAGGGCACTACGGAACAGAAGACATTGTTCATTTTGTAGAATCCTTTTTCTTAGTGGCACTACCAATATTTATGTCTTATGCAATATTTATTTTTTCTAAAAAAATTGTTGGAGCTTTAGCTGACGGAAAAGTACCTGAAAAAGGTACAATTAATGATAGCGTAAAAATAATAGGAATGGTTAAAAACTTATTTATTGGTTCAATAATCTCTTATATAAGTTTATTTCTTATTTCAAATTTATTTGAACCAAATATAGAAATCAATATTTCTCGTTACCTTGTTGGATTAGGTGTAATAATAGTGTTAGTTATTTATTGGAAAATTTTGGCGAAACACTAAATATATTAAGAGAATTTAGCACATACTGGGATATTTTACATAATATTGAATTATAGCTATCCAATGCTATGAAATACATTTGTACTATAATGTTCTGCGTTATGTAACTTTGCTTCGGTAAAAGCGAAGTAATTACTTCAAATTTTCTTTGTTTTTTTCTTCCCAAAATGCTTCTCTACAATGTTAATGGAACACTCTTTTTACGAAACGACGTAGGAGAGAAGTGGAATGTGTGTGAAATGGGTTACATTAAAATATTTTTATTATATTTACGTAATCACTTTATTATAAGTGATTAACTTTCCCTTTTAGCAAAGATAATAGCATATTTTTTTTATTAATTACCCTCTATTGGGTATGTTTTTGTTTTTAATTAAACAATACTATTGCTTAGTGTGTAACTAAGCATAAAAACTTATTGTTAACGCATATTTCAGTTTTTACAATCTCAAAAAGGACTATTGTGCCCTTGTAATCCTGATGCACTATAAGTAAGTAGTTGTGATAAATTAGAATTAAACAGAATTGAAAAAATAACAAATGAAAAATGAGAATATGCATTTCCCAACCAGACAAAACTCGGGGATTCATGACTTAGAACCGAAAAAAGGCACTTTAAAAAGCCAAGAGAAAGAGATGACCAACTTTTCTATGGCTAATGAAAGTACAGTTCAATTGTTATCAGTTCGTGTGGGATTAGATTCCCCTCCTTTTTTAATGGAAATGCACGAGATTGAAAAACTTGGTGACATGTTTACAAAGGAAATTTTATTAAAAGACAAAAAACCTTTAACATTGGAACAACTTGTTGATGAAATTGAGAGATTAGATGGATTTTCAGCTATAAACAGAAAAATGTTTTTAGTAGCTGAAGGTGGGCAGTTCAAAATTGAGCTTCCTAGTTTTTCTTTGAATGCTCGATTGGTTTTTACTTGGCAAAAATCAAATTCTTCTCCTCCTGACTTCCTTCTTAGTACTGTGCCATCTACTAATAAAAAAGATTCATTATTACAATTAATATCATGGAGTGAGTCAGATAATTCGTTTCATTTTTTTGAAAGAAAAGCTAATATCTGGGGTTGGGCAGGTAACTCATTTACCTCGCTAAATCCACCAACAAGAGGAAAAGGACCTTTTGATAGTCATATAAATGGTGGATTAGTGATGAAAGAACTGAAATTTCCATGGGCACATTGGCATAGTCAATCAAACAGTATTCCAAGAGAGGTGTTTGAACATGATTCAGAATTTAATTCTCATGTATTATTTTCAAAAGTTGATGGAGCAGAACATTTAGAAAACATTGTTAAAACAGGGATAAGAAGATGGACAAAAAGTAGGATTAACAATGATATAAAAAACTCAAAAACCGTTAATATATTGAGTTACTTTAGACAAATTTTGACTCCTACCTCTGTAAATTTAGTTAGTACAAGTATAAATTTTGACAATGTAGAAGAAAAAGAAATTGGATTACCAAGTTCTTTCTTTTTTGATATTGATGTAATCGAATTTGCTGCATTTACAATAAATCCAACATTAGATATAGTACCCTCTGATAGAATTACCATAAGTGGTTCTCTTTACAAAAAAGTATGTGATATTTTAAATATGGAAGTGAAAAGTAATGATGGTATAACTTCTTTTGAAGGTGATACGCATTTTTGTTTCCTAGTTCCAGAAAGAGCCTTTGAAGATATTGAAGTCTGTCGACAATTAGTAGAACGAAAATTACTCAGCCCTAAAATGCTTTTAGTACTCATAATGTTGGATTTCACTAATCCAGTAGAATCGCTACATCGCAAAAAGATAATGAAATATTGTCCTGATGAAATTAATACGAATGAAGAATATGCTCTTGATAAAGTCATTATTAAAAAAATAGAATCTTCAGAATCAAATCAAGACTCACCAGAGTCTGAACTGATACGTTATTGGACTTCTCCAGATTTATTAGGTTTGGTAAAATCCGAACTTGACATTTTTATGAGAGGAATTCAAGAAAAAGTAGTTGATAAAAATTATCTTAAAAATTTGGTTATTCTTGCTGAATATAGAAAATCCTTATTCCGAAAAAGAAAACTAAATGAATTTGTTTCTACGATATCTCAGCTTGGAACATCAAATACACCACTTACCTTGACTAAGATAGGAAAAATCGTTAATCTATAAAATATATTAAAAATGAGTAATTACAAAGGACCAGGAAATATTAAAGAATTGAATGATACACTCCAAAAATTATGGCAAAGTGAATTAAGTCGCCTTTTTGAAGAAGGAATTAAAAGAGCTAAAAATGAAGTTAGCCCGCCTTCAAATGATGCTTGGATGTTTAACCCTATACTAGAAGGAGATGCAAATACTGTGAAAAAGAAAATCGATTGGAATGCTTTTCCCAAAAACCTTACTACCATGTATGCAAGTAAAATTAAGGCTTGGAGAGAGGGCGATAAATCAAGAGGAAATCAAGATGAATATTGTGAATGGGAAGTAGTACGTGACCAAGTTGACAATAAGATTATACGGGTTACGTTCACCACTGAAACACCTGATTATTTTGAGTTCTTATTTAATAATGACCCTAAGTTATTATTAGATATATATCACAAACATGTTTCTACAAAAGTTAAAATAGGAGACCTTACAAGCGGTAATGGTAAATACAAAAGGATAAACATTTGGAATACGCCAGAAATCATAAACAAACGTGGCGTCCTTTTGCATATGATTGGACCAAATTCATTTTCTGCAGCAGTTGATTTATCGGCTGAAGCTACTTGGCCAAGTGTAGACTTAAATGGTAATATAATTAGCGATGAACAGCAGCTAATTGATTGTCGGAACTACGGTGACGCAGGAAGACATAGTGATCCTCACATTGGTGCAGAAATTAATGCATTAATAAGACAAGGAAATATTATTTCCTTAGCAGCTCCATCTGGACTATATATTGATAATATTGATTTAACAGGATTTGATGTGCCTGATGGTTTAGAGGCAAGTGATCTTATGACAATTGTAAGAGGTGACCAAAATAACATGTTAAGGGTTGTTTTTCAAGTACCTAAGGATAGTGGTTTCAAATTAGGAGATGTAAAAATAGATGGAACTCATATTCAGTTCGGTGGTCAAATAGCTGAAAAAATCACAATTAGGGTAATGGGGATTGCAAAAAACACCCCAAATATTGCCCCTAGTATTGATTGTTCTGGAACAATTCAAAACCCAATCTCTCCTATTTCTTTCGTTCCTCTTGCTTTAGATAGTACTAGAAGGAAAAATGTTGAGTATCTTCTTAATTCCACAGAGATATGAAAGCAAACAACAAATATGTATAAAGGGCATTAAAGTGCCTTTTATCTCAAAAAAAATATCTGAAAGTAACTTCTACTAAAGTTAATGAGACATTTTTGGTGTTATTAATCTTTTGTTTAATGATCTTAAAAGTGGGAGTGTGTATGGAATGGGGTTATTTACCCGAAAGATTAAATTAGCTGTAAGGTTTGGAATCTTAAGTATGACTCAATAATTCTACAATCCAAATATTTAAAAAAATAAAAGTAAATAATTTTCGTAAATTTTACCACCCGCTTTTCTTTTTTTGTTGTATTAACAGTGTTAATAGAATTATTATATATACAAATATTACACTTGTATTTACTCTACTAAATCTAGTTTAGAATTTCAGTTTTATAGATACTTCCAATTTATATTTATTTCTAATATATAATCGAAACACATAATTATTAATATATAATTAATAGTTGAATTTGTCATTGTTTAATGTAATGTTCTTTTACTGAAAGTAAAAGGATGTAGTCTCATACCCAGTGAAATTCTATTTTTAGAAAAAAAATTATATAGTTACTTGTAAAAAAAATTATTATGGGCTTTTTTGATGATAAAGGAAAACAAATAGAATATCTTGAAGAGGAAAGACAAAAGCTTTGGGATCGCATAGGAGGATTGGAAAAATATACGCAAGAGCTAAAAACCGAAATTGGTAGACGTGCTTCTGACGATGAAAAAGAAGCACGCCAAAGCTCTAAGAAAGCTTCTGAATATAAAAATAAAATAGAAGCTAAACTAGTTGAAGCCAATCAACTTGTTGAACAACTTACAACAGAACTAGATTCAGCAAGAAAAACAAAAAATGAAATAAATGAGTTTAGTATTGAGGCCAGTCAACAAAAATTAGCTATTGATGATTCTAAAAGTAGGCTTGATGTTGCTGAATCTAATTTTGAAAAAAAACTGGAAACAATTACTTCTGGTATAGGTAATATAGATAGTATCCTAGAAAGATATCCAGATTTAGAATCTCAACTTGAAGAGATTGATGATTTTACAATAAAAATTGAAGAAAATTTAACAAAATCAGGTATAAGTCTTTCTGCATTAAATAAAAGTAAAAAAGATATCGACGATTTACACCTAGAGGTTTTTGGTTATACTCAAACTGATGATGAAACAGGAGATGAAACTAAAATAAGAGGATTGAAAGACGAGCTATATTCATCTTATGATGAACTTAAAGAAAAAATAGGCAAGTCATTTGAAAATGTAGATGAGATAAATACTGAATTTGAGAAAAAATATGAATCTTTTGAAGGTCTATATAAAAAGAAATACAAAAAAATCAATGATGACATAGCTAAATTACTACCAGATGCAATGACGGCTGGATTAAGTTCAGCATTTTCTAGTAAAAAAGATAAAGAAGTAGAATCTTCTGGAATTCTCCAACAACGTTTTAATCAAGGTATTAACTTAATGATTGCTGTAAGTTTAATACCAGTAGTCGTAAGTATAGTGTTTTTGATTCAAGGTGTTGATGTTCAAGAGGTTATAATGCGTGTTCCAAGATTGGTTTTGGCAATTATCCCCATGTATATTCCTGTATTATGGTTTACTTATTCTGCTAATAAAAAACTAAACCTTTCAAAAAGACTTATTGAAGAATACTCCCATAAAGAGGTGTTAAGTAAGACTTACGAAGGTCTTTCAACTCAAATTGAAAATCTGGATAATCCAGAGCAATCAGAGGAACTTAAATTTAGGTTACTTGCTAACTTTTTACAAGCTTCTTCAGAAAACCCTGGTAAACTTATTTCAAATTATGAAGCATCTGACCATCCTGTTATGGAGGCTCTCGAGCAAAGTTATAAGTTTCAAATGACAATTGACAAATTAGAAGGTATTCCAGGTATGGGCAAAGTCGCAGCTATATTAGATCGAAAAGCTAAAAAGAAAATATCTGTCAAAGATGAAGTATTAAATAAAGTTCTTTCAGGCATTACTAATAATGGTGAAAATGGTGTTAACGAAGATGAAGTTAATTCCTAGTTTTAAAAGAATAATATATTAATAATTTAAATTATACCCATAAATATGGAAGACTTAATAGAGATTGAAGATAGGTTTCAATCATATTTACAAAAAAATGATTATACATTTATTGGACCAGTAAACACAAATTTATTTCAAGGTTTTGCTAAAAATGTTAATATGCTTGCACCTGTCGTTGCAATAAGCCGTTCTATACATCATGCATTATCTCATACTGCATCAGTACGGAGAGCCTTAAATAGCTTACAGACTGGCACAGAATTAAGAATTTATGTTGTGATAAGAGAGCATGATTCTGCTTTAATTCACGCTACAATTGAAGACTATTGTGAAACATATAAAATTGAGTTTAAGCAATAATTACATTTTTATTTTGCATAATATTGAATTATAGCTATCTAAATCTAATGCTATGAAATACATTTGTACTATAATGTTATGTGTTATGTGTACCTTGCTTTGATAAAAGCGAAGTATTTACTATTACTTTCTTTGATTTTTTCTTTCTAAAACTTTCTCTAAAAATGTAATTTATATTGATTCAAAACAAATAATAATAAAAGTCATTAATATTATCTTTGATATTATATTTTATAAAAAACTTCTTTACAGGACATGACAATTTTTAAAATTTGAATAAACTGAATGAGCAAGAAATTAATTAAAATTACATTTTGTAATTAAGAAAAGGGAAATTATGAGGAAAATTATGCATGAAAAAATTTCAAGAATATTAGAAACTGAAAAAGTAAATAAAACAGGCATATTAGACCTATCTAATTGTGAAATTGTTAGTATAGCCAAAGAAGTTCCCAATTTGTTAGAGTTTAATTGGCTTTATCAACTTAACCTTTCTAATAATAAGATTATTAATATTGAATGCATACCTGAATCAGTAAAATGGTTATACATTCATAAAAATGAAATATCCGAAATAAAGAACATTCCAAATAAGACCCAAACCCTTATTATTTCTCATAATTTTATTTCTAAAATAGAAAACCTTCCAAACAATATTAAAAATCTTAGTCTATTTGATAACAACATTAGAAAAATAGAAAAGATACCTAATGGGGTGGAGCTAATAAATCTTTCAAAGAATAATATAAGAAAGATAAATAAATTACCAATTAATGCTCAATTTATTAATTTATCATATAATAAAATTGTGCAATTGGAGAATATTCCATTGGATACTCAAATAATTGATCTATCTCATAATCAAATATCCGAAATAAAGAACATTCCAAATAATATACAATCTTTTGACTTATCGAATAATCGAATATCCGAAATAAAGAACATCCCAAATAATATACAATCTTTTGATTTGTCGAATAATGAAATAAATGAGATTTATGAACTTATTCCATTTTTGCAAATAGGTTTTGAACTTGTTTATTCATTTGAAAATGTTAATGTTACTGAAAATTGTATTAAAATTAAAAACAATCCAATACATATTCCCCCAAAGGAATACTTGAACCAAGGTACTGAAGCTGTTTTAAATTATTTTTCGCAATTAGAATTACAAGGGGGTGAATACTTATATGAAGCAAAATTATTAATTGTTGGTGATGGGGCGGTTGGAAAAACAAGTCTTGCTTTAAAATTAATGGACAGGAAAAATGAGTTATCAAAAAATGATACAAAAGGTATAGATATATATAATTTAAAGTTTAAAACTATTAATAGTGGTGATTTTATTATAAATATTTGGGATTTTGGGGGGCAAGAAATATATAAGGCTACGCATCAGTTTTTTCTAACGAATAGTTCTTTATATGTTTTAGTAGATGATACAAGAAAGAATGACAAAGCATTTAATGAGATTAGTTTTAGTTATTGGCTTGAAACTGTAAAAATTTTCGGAAATGATAGCCCTTTACTAATAGTTCAAAATGAAAAATTTGACCGAAGTAAAGCTATAGATTTTAAAAGTTTTAAAAATAGATTTAGTTTTATTAAAGGAGAAGTATATAAAGTAAATTTAGAATCAAATAGAGGATTAGATAAGTTAGAATATGATTTATTTCATTATATACAAAAACTACCCCATGTCGGAAAACTTTTCCCGTCAAAATGGTTATCTATTAGAAATGAATTAGTTGAAATTTCAAAAAAGAAACCATATATAACAATAGACGAATATTATATTATATATAATAAATATTTAATTTTAAATAAAAAACTTGCTTTTGAATTAAGTAAATATTTACATGATTTAGGTACTGTATTACATTATCAGAATGATATAATATTACATAAAATTATTATTTTACAAAATGAATGGGCAACTAATGCTGTTTATAAAGTTTTAGACGACGAAAATATTAAAAATAATCATGGTCACTTTACTATCCAAAATTTAAAAAGTATATGGAAAGGTGAAAAATTCCAAGATATGGTTTGTGAACTGTTATCGCTAATGATTAAATTCGAGTTATGCTATGAAATACCAGATAAAAAAGGGAATTATCTTATTCCACAATTGTTGCCTGTAGAAGAACCTGAAAGTATTAATTGGAATAATGAAAACAATATTCAATTAATTTATAAATATGAATTTATGCCTAAAGGTATTATGAATTCGATAATTGTTAGGTTACATACAAACATAGAGAATATTGATTTTGCATGGACTAAAGGAGTCGTTCTAGAAACAAAAAATAGTAAAGCTCTAATTAAACAAATTTCAAACGACGAAATTGTCATTAGGATAAATGGTAATCAAAAAAATGATTTTAGAACTATAATCATTGATACTATAGACAAAATTAACAAAAAATTTAAAAACATTAATGTAATTAAAAAAGTGCCTTGCATATGTAATGTTTGTATTGAATTAGATACACCTCATTTTTATAAATATGAATTATTAAAGGAACTTATGGCATATTCTCAAGAAGAAATTAGATGTGATAATAAACCCTTTTATTCGGTCGATATTAATAATATATTAGAACCTACTAATTTAAACATATTGGCTACTGAGTTTACTGAACGATACAGTATAAATATTGAAACCCAATCAAATATGACAAATATTAAGGGAAAAAATAAGGTAGAAGAAACAACTAATTCAATCCCATATAGTATTTATGATGAGCAAGAAAAAATGGAAGTAGTTAATAAATTAAAGAAAATAGATAAAAGAAATAATGACTTAATTAATAAAATAGTTACATCGAAGATGAAAGTACGAAAGGTTTATGGAGTATTTTTCATTATTTTAGCAATATTATTGATGTCTCCGATTATTTTAATATTTTTTTATAAAGGAAATAATTGGAATTTCATGACAAACTTGGTTAATGAAATTAATCTATTAGACGATTTTAGAAAAAACACTTCTTATATTTTGCTAACAATATTTATCGGATTTATTGAATTTGTAATTGTGAAGAAAATTTTGAAAATTTTCAATAAAGATAATGAAAATGAATATGTCCAAAAATTAAAAAACAATTTGATAACATCTAAAAGCTAGCTTTTTTTTGGCACTGGCAAAGCGGTTGGTAGCAGATATTAAAATTAACTAACCTTTATTCAAATTGATTTTTCATAATGCGTATGACCTCATAAAATTTTGGTAAAACAATAGGTAAGCGGAGCGTAATATTTTAGTTCCGTTTTCTAGTCCCATAATTAACCCGTTTCTTAAAATCAATCACTTCATCCCTTAATTTCTTATTTGCATTATCTATTAGCTCATTTTGAACTTTCATTATCCGTAACAGATCGTGAATAGCGTTTAAATTCTCCAATTGTGCATAAACAATCTGTTCTAGTTGCGCTTTTGTATATCTTGTTCTTGGCATTATTCTTGTTTTAGGATTAAATATTCCGATTATCAGAACAAATATACTTAAATACGGATAAAAAACAAATTGTCAATTCATAAAATCGGAATAAGTTATCTTATTATGTAACTTTATGTTCTTAAAACCAGACAATAATGACCGAATTAGGACTATTCCTATCAAGAAAATCAGTTAATCGTTCCGATGTTTCAAGAAAAACAGGAATTAGTAAAACTAGACTAAGCGAACTAGCAAACAATGAGCGCACAAAGCTTAGAGTAGATGAGTTATATTTAATTGCTTTAGCAATAGATGTTGACCCCTGCGATATATTCAATGAGATTTGTAAAGACCTTAAATTAAAAGAAGAAAAATAATAATGCTTTCTTCTATGCTAGATTTCCTAAAATCGGAACTCAAAAACTTAGGTTTAGAATTTACTACAAAAATCGATGGGAGGGAAGGAGTTGATTTTTTAATTGGAAATAACCAATTATATCTACAATCCATAGATATAGATACAACTCAACGCAGTATTAAAATATCCAAGCAAGAATTAGGAGGATTAAAAGATAACTTATTTATCGTTTTAGTTTCGATAATTGAGAAACAACCAAGGGTTGTTTACTTAATTCCATCAAAACAATTACCACAGCCTGATAGTAATATCTTTATAGAGAATGAAGTAAGTCTAATGCCTAATCTATCCAATTGGGAGATTAAAGTATCTAGTAATACGATCCCAGAATTAGCAGAGTATTCGTTAGAAAATATGATTGATAAACTAAAGGCTTAATAGAAGTTAAAAAAGAAAAAGGGTCAAATAGACCCTTTTTTAAGAATTAGAATTTTGTTCAAGTCAAAACCTTATTTTTTATTTTTATTTTTTTTTGATAATATAGATTTTAACTCATTGTTATTCTTTATTTTTCCCATTAAATACTTTTCGTAAGCATTTACAACTTCAAGCAGAAGAGAATAAAACTCCACACCTATAGCACTTGCATATTCTTCAAGCATTTCTATGTCTGGTTCTGCTTTACCATTTTCTACATTACTTACATGAGATTGTTTATATTTACCAGATTGATATAAGCTCCTCTGAGGAACCGATTTTTTTTCTCTCATTTCTTTTAAAAATTTGCCTAGAGCATAACCCTCTAGAGGTAGATTGTCTAGTGCAAGAGCTTTGTTTCCTGTGGTATCCATAGTTTCCATATTTGATATATTAAAATTTGTACATATTATAATTCTTGAAATATCTCCTTCAAAATCTTTTCAATTTGATCACATATAATTTTAAACCCTACATATTTAATTATTTGAGAAGTTATTGTTTTTCTTTTTGAAAAACTTTGTGGTTTCTCATTTCTATTTTTTGCAATCGATATTTCTGATCTAACTTGGTCAAACCAAGAATGAAGTTCTATTTCTTCTTGGGGGGTAATTGATTCACCATTTTCTATTCTTTGTATTAATTCATTGATGTCCTTTCCTGTTTCTTTTTGGTTGTTACTTATTTTCATAATTATCTTTTATAATTTTTGAATTTTTAAAAAGTACTACAATATACAAAAAATATCATAATATCATAATATTATGATATTATGATATTTCAGTATTATAAAAGTGTTGGTTAAATAATTTAACTTGTGTGCGCAGGATGTTAAAAACGACCTCATACTAATTTTGGCTAAAACAATAGGTGAGTGAAGCGTCCATATTTTAGGGGTCTAGTAATACACAATCTTAGGAGTTCTAATTTTAAATGTTCCTAAAAACAGTCTTAAAAAGTTAGCCCGTTTCCTAAAATATAGCGTAACGAGCCGTAATTGTTTCCAAAATTATATGCAGTCTTGATTTTTTTGTTTCTTTTTTATCAAGAAAAAAAGATATAATGAAACCTTTAATAAACATCTAGTATTCGATGCCAGCGCACCAACTCGCACAAAATTTCAGAGATACTTAATCTCTAAAATTTCTGTCGTATTTGACATAATGTTAGAAGTACCAAACAAAAGAAGCTTAATCGGAGCTATACATAAAACAAGTGTATAGAAATTTTAAAGTATGGATTTTTTGAGCAAGGGAAAATTTTATACTCTTGTGGCAACATAACGAAAAGCTCGTGAAAAAAATATAACGAGAATATTCTCGTTAACGAAAAGTTAAAAACGGATCTAAAAGCTAGCTTTTTTTGGCCCTTCGGCTACGCTCAGGACAAGCTTAGGCAAGCGATGGATAATTGTGTTTAAAAATAAATGCCATAAAGCATTTTAATTTTTAAAAAACAATCGAGCGCTTGGCAGCGGCAATTTTACATAGCGACTAATTATAGTACACTTATTTAGTTTTAATGTTTCTTGAGAATCGCGTATTTAAAAAATGTTGAAGGATTGTACAGAATATTAAAATTATACGAGAAACAAAAACGATGAAGTTTAATGACCCAAGTACTAAATATTATAATGCACAATAAACACTCTGGGATATTTTACATAATATAACATTATAGCTACACATCTAAATTATTATAACGAAGACACAATTAGCTTGACATAATTACTATCGATATAAGTCTAAGACGTTATATCTGCAATTATGTCAAATATCGCCCAAAAGCGCTATTTCGCTAATTGTTATAAAATGTACTATAATTAACATTATGTAAAATAGAATATTTTGACCAGCATCAACCCTACTTAATTACAACTAGTTTCAATATAGAATGGCATTGAGTTAAACTAAATCAAATTTTATAATTAAACCACTGCAGAAAATCTTTTTTTTGGTTTGACTCGTAGATAAACTAAACAATTAATTATTATCTATTTTACCTAATTATTTATCATGAAAAAAATTTATCTAGTATGTTTAAGTGTGTTTGTTTTGGCTTCCTGTGTTTCTAAAAAGAAATATATAGCTTTGGAAACAGAAAACGGTCAGATTAGAAATGAACTATATAAAACCCGAGTTGCCAAGGAAGATCTTGAAACTAAGTTTGATATCATCCAAAAACGTGTTGACTCTTACAATAAAAAAATAACTTCTTTAAGTGATTTGAATACAGAACTTAATAAAGAAAATGATTCTAAGATGGAGACTGTAGCCAATGTAGCTGTGATTTCCAACGATACTAAGAAAAGTATGCGTAATACTCTTGAAAAAGTTGATCCTACTCTGGTAGCAGAAGCAAAAACCTTAAAGGATTCTATGGATCTTGCAGTATCTTATAACCTTACAAAATCTATTGGCACTTCCAGTTTAAATGAAGACGAGGATATCGCTATTAGTATTGATGAAGCCGTTGTAATGATTTCTATTTCTGATAAATTATTATTTAATACAGCAAGTTACCGTGTGAGTAATAAAGCTAATGGTATTTTACAAAAATTAGCAGATGTAATCAACTCTGAACCTAGTATTGATGTGATGGTTGAAGGTCATACCGACTCAAGAAGTATTAACAATGCTATGGTACAAGATAACTGGGACCTTAGTGTATTACGTGCTACTTCAGTAGTTCGTAAACTACAAAGCGAATTTAATGTGTCTCCTGAAAAGCTTATTGCTTCAGGAAGAAGTAGCTATGCTCCTTTGGCTAGTAATGATTCTCGCGATGATAGAGCCAAAAACAGAAGAACACGTATAGTCATCTTACCAAATATTAATAAATTCTTTGCACTGATGGATAGCAACACAGTTGTTGCTAATTAAGAAGATCTTTATATAATAAAAACGTGCAATACTACCTTGTGAAGTATTGCACGTTTTTTATTGTCATCTTTTTCATAAAAAAAATATAAAAGCTATGTGTTTTGGAAGAAAGCTAGTATTTTTGTGTTTCGTTAAAAAAAGTCCCCTTTTAGCATGAAAAGCAAACCAAAATCAAAACCAGATAAATCGCGACTACGTTTACTGCACCAATATTACCAGTTTACAGGCTTTTATAGTTTTGTATGGCGTGCTGTAAAACGCTCATTACCTACTATTATAGTTATTGTAATTGCAATTTATGCCATTAATCATTTTTTTGATATTAATGCTTTTTTGGTTAGACTTACAGAAAGCTTACCTGTATATGGGGTGCTGAGCTTCTTTTTTGCTTCTGAAACGCTACTCGGATTAATACCACCGGAAATGTTTATTGCCTGGGCAGGAAAACTGTCAGACCCGTGGCTTTATCTTGGTATACTTGCTCTTTTATCCTATTTTGGTGGTTTACTATCATACTGGATTGGTTATATTATAACAAAAATTCCATCAGTACATAGTTATTTAGAAACTAAAATGGAAAAGCAATTGAAGAACTCCAAAAAATGGGGCGGTTTCCTAATAATTGTTGGGGCTCTACTTCCACTCCCATTCTCAATATCCTGTATAGCTGCTGGTATTATTGAATTTCCATTTAAGAATGTTGTATTATACGGCTCACTGCGATTAGTACGTTTTGTTATCTATGGACTCATTATTTTTAATGTACTTTAAATAAGCTATATATCTTAAGGTTATTTTCTTATTCTGCCTTATTTTTGTACGAAAATTTTATATATGTTTTCATTTATCAATATATTTCGATTGGTTGCCTTTTTAGAAGGTGTATCTTATATTTTGTTGTTATTTATAGCAACACCTATTAAATACTTTTTGGGTGATCCACAATATGTTAAATTATTGGGAATGCCCCATGGTTTACTATTTGTAGCTTATGTTGCTTTTGCTTTTATGTTGAAAAAGGATTTTAATTGGAATTCCAAACAATTTGCTACAGTTCTTTTAGCATCTATTATTCCATTTGGTACCTTTTATATTGATAGAAAATATTTAAAACTCGTGAAGTGATGCAAGACATAGAAAATACTGAAGTCGTTTCAGAATCTTTCGGTTTTAAACATGTGATATATGACCGTTTAATAGCGTTACATGTATCTGAATCTACTGCCGAATATTTGAATATGCTCGGACTTCTTTTGGTATTATTACTGGTTGTTTTTATTATAGATTTTATTACAAGGAAATTATTAGTAAAAGCCTTTAATAGGTTTGCTTCGGTATCAAAAACTAATTTTGACGATTTACTGGTTGCTAATAAAGTACCTAGGAATATAGCTCATATTGTTCCACTATTGATAGCCATGGAATTTACACCTACTGTTTTTGGGGATTTCCCAAATTTTGATGGTGTTATTGAAAAAGGATTGCAAGTCTTTGCTATCGTTTTAATACTTTGGATTGTACGAAGCGTATTAAATACGCTAAAAGATTATTTAAAAACGCTTCCCCGGTTAAAGGATAAACCCGTTGACAGTTATATTCAAGTATTCATGATTTTTGCCTGGGTTGCCGGTTTTATGTCAGCCATAGCGATTATAACTGGAACTTCCCTCCTGTCGTTTTTAACAGCTTTAGGGGCAGCTTCTGCTATCATTATTCTGGTTTTTAAAGATACCATTCTTGGTTTTGTAGCCAGTATTCAAGTATCAATTAATGATATGGTACGCATTGGCGATTGGATCACGTTTGAAAAATATGGAGCCGATGGTGATGTCATTGAAATTAATCTAGCAACAGTTAAAGTTCAAAATTTCGATAAAACAATTACTACCATACCTACCTATGCTCTTATATCAGATTCTTTTAAGAATTGGAGAGGAATGACTAATTCAGACGGAAGACGCATTAAGAGAGCTTTATTCATTAAACAAGAAAGTATTAAATATTTGAGTGGACATGAAGTAAATAAACTTCAAGGCATTCAACTCATCACATCTTATTTAGAAACTCGAAAAGAAGATATCAATTCATATAATACCTCTAATAATATTGATAAATCCCTTTCAATAAACGGTAGAAACCTTACAAACATTGGTGTCTTTAGAAAATATATTGATGCATACCTAAATCAGCATTCAGGAGTCAATAAAGATATGATGATCATGGCACGTCAATTGGCGCCAACAACGCAAGGTATTCCGATGGAAATTTATGCTTTTAGTAGTGACAAGCGCTGGGAAAATTACGAGTATATTATGTCTGATATATTCGATCATTTAATAGCAGCTCTTCCCTACTTCGATTTGGAAATATTTGAACTGCCAAGTGGTTCCAGCTTTAAAGGAAATATTTGAGTTATTAAACAGATAAAATAAAAACGCGAACTCAATAATAGAGCTCACGTTTAAATATAAATTAGAGTAGTATTTTAAATATTTGCAGCTAACCAGTCCCCTACTTCTTGGGTTCCGTATGCTTTTTCACCATTAGCTAAATCCTCAGTAACAACACCTTCAGATAACGATTTATTTACAACGTCTCTTATAGCAGCACCTTCTTCGGGTAAATTAAATGCTGTTTCAAACATCATAGCGGCAGATAAAACAGTTGCTAAAGGGTTGGCGATGTTTAACCCTGTTGCTTGCGGATACGATCCATGAATGGGCTCGAACAAAGCAATATCGCTTCCCATAGATGCCGATGGCATAAGTCCCATAGAACCAGAAATAACAGATGCTTCGTCTGTTAAGATATCTCCAAATAAGTTTTCAGTAATTAATACGTCGTAGCTATTTGGCCATTGGACTAATCGCATAGCAACAGCATCAACAAACTCATAACTCACTTCTACTTCTGGATAATCTTTTTCCATAGCTTGAACCGTTTCTCTCCATAATCGTGAGGTCTCTAAAACATTCGCTTTATCAACACAACACAGTTTTTTAGAACGAGCCATAGCTAATTCGAAACCTTTTTTAGCCAATCTCTGTACTTCAGCTCTTGTATAAACACAATTATCATAAGCGGTTTCGCCTTCATCCCTTCTACCCTTTTCTCCAAAATAGATACCACCAGTCAATTCACGTAAAAACACCAAATCTGTACCTTCAATACGTTCTCTCTTTAAAGGTGATTTATCTATTAATGACGGAAATGTAAAAGTTGGTCTTACATTGGCAAATAGGCCTAATTTTTTACGCATTTTCAGTAACCCTTGCTCAGGACGAACCTTGGCAGACGGATCATTATCGAAACGCGGGTGGCCAATAGCACCGAATAAAACTGCATCAGAAGCAACACAAACATCATGAGTTTCATCTGGGTAAGGCTCTCCAACAGCATCAATGGCTGCTGCACCAGTTAATGCTGGTTTCCATGTTATTTCATGTCCAAATTTTTTAGCAACAGCATCACTTACCTTTACGGCTTGATCTATTACTTCTGGTCCTATACCGTCTCCGGCTAAAAGCGCAATATTAAATTTCATTTATTTTATTGTAATCTTAGTTAATAATAATGTTTAGCATTTTTTCGGTCGCTTTAATAGCAGACACTGTTTGATCCGAGTTAAGACCACGTGTTTTAAACTCTTTCTCAGGATTCTTCCAAGTAATAATGGTTTCACATAAAGCGTCAGAATGACTCCCTGGAGGGATTCTTACAGCATAATCTATTAAATCAGGCAATACCATTTTTTTCTTTATGAAGATATTTCTAATGGCATTCATAAAAGCATCAAACTGCCCATCACCTTGAGCATTTTCTTCAAAAGTTTCATTATTTATTGTAACAGAAACCGTTGTAGATGGTCTTAAGCCTTTTGAATGTGTTAGTACATAAGAATTAACCTTTACCTTTTCTTCATAAGTATAATCTAAAACATCAGATATGATATATGGCAAGTCTTCTTTAGTAACCACTTGTTTTTTATCACCCAATTTAATGATGCGTTGGGTGACTTTCCTTAAATCATCATCATTAAGCTGAAGCCCTAATTCTTGTAAATTTTTTTGAATATTTGCCTTTCCAGATGATTTTCCTAATGCGTACTTACGGGTTCTTCCAAAGCGCTCTGGTAATAAATCACTGAAATACAAATTCTTTTTATTGTCTCCATCGGCATGTATGCCCGCGGTTTGTGTAAATACATTGGCACCAATCACAGGTTTGTTAGCAGGAATCATAACGCCAGAAAATGTTTCAACCAGTTTACTAACCGTGTATAATACTTTTTCATTGACACCAACTTCTATGTCGGGCATAAAATCATTAATGACGGCAATAGTACTCGCCATAGGTGCATTACCAGCTCGTTCACCCATACCATTAATGGTTAAGTGAAGTCCATCTGCACCAGCTTTGAGTGCCTCCATAACATTGGCGACTCCCAAATCGTAATCATTATGTGCATGAAAATCGAAATGTAAATTCGGATACCTATCCTTGATTTCTTTTACAAAATCATAAGATTCTTTAGGGGTAATAACTCCTAATGTATCAGGAAGCATAATACGCTTCACAGGTTGTGTTGAAAGAAATTCTAAAAACTCAAATACATAGGCTTTAGAATTGCGCATCCCATTGCTCCAATCTTCTAAATAGATATTGGTTTCAATTCCCTTTTCTTTAGCCAGTAAAGTAACTTCTGATATTTCTTTAAAATGCTGATTAGAAGTCTTTTTAAGTTGGTGAGTTAAATGGTTTAATGAACCTTTTGTTAATAAATTTTGAACCTTTGCTCCCGCTTCAATCATCCAATCTATTGAAACTCCTTGATCAACAAAAGTAAGAACTTCAACAGCATCCAAATAATTATTTTCTTTTGCCCAATTAGTGACATCTTTTACCGCTTGAAGTTCGCCTTCAGAGACTCTAGCCGAAGCTATTTCTATACGGTCAACTTTTAACTCTTCTAATAAAAGCTTTGCAATAGTTAGTTTCTCTGAAGCAGAAAACGACACACTCGAGGTTTGTTCACCATCGCGCAATGTCGTGTCCATTATTTCTATCTTCTTCATTGCCATTTATAGCATCAAACCATTAGCAAATGTTTCTATATCACTTTTTATGTTTTGTAAATAATCAATATCATCAAAACCATTAAGCATATTGTCTTTTTTGTAACTATTAATATCGAAAGACTCTTGAGCTCCCGTAGACTTAATAGTAATTGTTTGCTCTGGTAAGTTTACTTCGATTTCTACATTAGCGTCTTCATATATGGCATTGAAGATCTGCTCTGAAAACTCAGGGCTCACCTGTACAGGCAAAACACCAATATTTAAACAGTTGTTTTTAAAGATATCAGCAAAAAAGCTAGATACCACACAACGAAATCCATAATCATAAACAGCCCATGCTGCATGTTCTCTAGAAGAACCAGAACCAAAATTCTTACCTCCTACTAAAATCTTACCACTATAAATAGGATTGTTTAATACAAAGTCCTTTTTTGGTGTGTTATCACCATTATATCTCCAATCTCTAAATAAATTATCTCCAAATCCTTTACGCTCTGTAGCTTTTAAGAATCTTGCAGGTATAATTTGATCGGTATCCACATTTTCTAATGGTAAAGGAACCGCTGTGCTTGTTAGTATATTAAATTTATCGTAAGCCATATTTTTTTGTTGTCAGTTTTTAGTTGACAGTTGTTTGTTATTTGTATTATTTAAAAGTTGATTTTGCCATTGTTAGAAACTAACAACCACAAATCAACTAAATTAATTCTCTTGGATCTGTTACTACACCTTTAATTGCCGCTGCTGCTGCAACTAACGGACTAGCAAGTAAAGTTCTGGAACCTGGACCTTGACGTCCTTCAAAGTTTCTATTAGAGGTGCTTACTGCATATTTTCCAGCAGGCACTTTATCATCATTCATCGCTAAACATGCAGAACAACCAGGTTGTCTTAATACAAATCCAGCTTCAGTAATGATATCTAAAATACCTTCTTCCTTAATTTTATCTTCTACTTCGTGAGAACCAGGAACTAACCAAGCAGTAACATGATCTGCCTTTTGTTTTCCCTTAACTATAGAGGCAAATGCTCTAAAATCTTCAATTCTGCCATTTGTACAGCTTCCTAAGAAAACATAATCAATCTTTTTACCAAGCATAGAATCATTTTCTTCATAGCCCATGTAATCTAAAGACTTTTTGTACGTAGCAACACCACCTTCAACAGCATCTGCATTAGGTATGTTGCTCGAAATACCTATTCCCATACCAGGATTTGTACCATAAGTAATCATGGGTTCTATATCACTAGCTAAGAAAGTTAATTCTTTATCAAAGGTTGCACCGTCTTCTGTTTTTAAGGTTTTCCAATGGACTACAGCTGCATCCCAAGCGTCACCTTTTGGAGATAGCGGCTTGTCTTTTAAATATTCGAAAGTAGTTTCATCTGGAGCAATCATACCACCACGAGCACCCATCTCAATAGATAAGTTACAAACCGTCATACGGCCTTCCATAGTCATATTTTCAAAAACATCACCTGCGTATTCTACAAAATACCCTGTAGCACCAGAAGTTGTTAATTTTGAAATAATATAGAGCGCTACATCTTTAGACGTCACGCCTTTTCCTAATTGCCCATTTACATTAATGCGCATTTTTTTAGGTTTTGGTTGCATGATACATTGTGTAGATAATACCATTTCAACTTCAGAGGTTCCAATACCAAAAGCAATGGCTCCAAATGCGCCGTGAGTAGATGTATGCGAGTCACCACAAACTATAGTGGCTCCAGGAAACGTAATACCGTTTTCGGGACCTACCACGTGTACAATGCCATTCTTTTTATGACCAAGCCCCCAATGGCTAATACCATATTCGTTAGAGTTATCTTCTAAAGCCTTTAATTGATTTGCAGATAACGGATCTTCAACTGGTAAATGTTGATTTATAGTTGGTGTATTATGATCGGCAGTAGCAAATGTACGCTCTGGGTACAATACGCTTAAACCTCTATTCTTTAAGCCTAAAAAAGCCACAGGACTTGTTACTTCGTGTATAAAATGACGATCAATAAAGAATACGTCTGGTCCGCCTTCAATCTTTCTTACAACATGCGAATCCCACACTTTGTCAAATAATGATTTACTCATAAAATATTTTAAATTTAATGTATTGAACTCATCTTGACTTTTACTATTTCCTAAAAAATGGCTAAAATTCGTCCATATTTTGTTACTTTTATTATCCGTAGCGATGCTATGCCTTTCAAAAAGTGCCTTATCTGGACATATTTTATCTCATTTTCGATTAAACACAAAAAGTCAAGATGAGTTCATTGTATATTTAGTAGAGCAAATTTATAAAAAACTGCTTTTTATTGCAGTCTTTTAAGTGTAGAAGATACTTTGCTATTAAATTTTTATAAAATCACTAACAAATAACTCATTCTTTGAATTAAATGCAATAAAATATTAAAATAGCTTAATAATTTTAAAAAGAGATATCAAAGCAAGGTTTGTTGTTTGTTTTCATTAGGAATTTTAAGGGTATATCCTAATTCGCTATTTAGTTTTTTTATAAAATAAGAAGACAGTAAAGGAGACTCTTTTTCTATATTTTGATGAATAAAAAAGTTAATTTCTTTAATTCCGGAATCTTTCCAAAATTTTAATCGTTTCACCCAATCATCTAAGCGAGAATAGTCCGTTTCATGATTGGCGCCTACGTATCTAACAAAAGCAGTAGCATTGGTTAAGCGCATATGCATTAAATCCCGTCTGCCCGCAGTATCTACAATAACATTAGAGATATTATTTTCTTCTAATAGTTGGTATAATTCTTTAGATACGGAAGCATCGTTATACCAGTTGGTATGTCTAAACTCCATAGCCAATGGGATTTCTTTCGGCCAATTTTCCACAAAAGTAATAACTCTATTAAAGTCTTTAGGAGCAAAATTACTATGCATTTGTAAGAAGATGGTTCCTAATTTTTCTTTTAAATTAGAAGCATTGTATAAATAATCCTGAACAATAGCTTGAGTTTCATTTAATCGTTTCCAATGACTTATTTCCTGATTTAGCTTAGGAAAGAATTTAAATCCCGAAGGTGTTTTATCATACCAAGTAGCAAATTGTTCTGCTGGGAAAATTCTATAAAATGTAGCATTTAGTTCGATGGCGTTGAATTGTCTTGAATAATATGCTAACTCATCTTTAGTGCCTCTAGGATAAAACCCTTTAAGGTCTGCCCTATTCCACTTAGCGCAACCCACATAAATTTCAGGAATGTTGTCATCTTTTATTTTACTTAATACGTTATTGGTATCTAAATGATCTTTAGGTAAAGTAAAATCAATTATTTCAGGGTTATCTACACTTCCAAATTTCATATAATTTTGATTCTTTTTATTAGCTAGAGGTCATTCATATAAAATACATTGAAGTTTTAAATTTCAGATATGAACTCATCTTGAGCTTTAATGGTATATTTATTTAATCAAAAGTAAATATTTTGAGAGTATTTTCAGTGTTTTTATCGTAAATACCAATAAACCTCAAAATGACACATGAAATTCACTTCTTTTTCACTTCTATTTCTTCAAAAAAAAGAACCATAACTTTGACTATGCTTAGATTTTTTGACTTATCTAAGCAAAAAATAATTCAAATTATTTATGAGTCATTTTGAAATTTAATTGGTATAATAACAAAAATTTAACAACAGTGTCTAGAATATTTTATATATTTGGAACGTTCATTTCAAATAGATATGCCAAAAGTAGAAACATTCGATAAAGAGTTGGTCTTAAAAAAGGCCACTGATGTCTTTCATGAAAAAGGCTTTAATGCCACATCTATGCAAGACTTAGTAGAGGCTACTGCTCTTAATAGATCGAGTATTTATAACTCTTTTGGAAGTAAACTAGATTTGTTTTTAGAATGCTTAAAATCTTACCAAGATTTTTACACTATAAAAATTTCTGAGACATTACATAAGGGGCAAAACGCTTTACACGCCATAGAACTTCTTTTTGAATTTTATTTAAATGAAATTATTAGTGACAAAGAAGATAAAGGGTGCTTGATTACTAATTGTACTTCCGAAATGGCCAATCAAGAGACATCTATTATTAATTTTTTGAGTTCCAATCAGAGTTCTTTTATAGAATTATTAGAAGCATTAGTGAGTAAAGGCCAGAAGGAATCTACTATTAATCTTAATAGAACCCCTAATGAATATGCTTTGTATTTATTTTCATCCATACAAGGTTTTAGAACGACAGGTATTTTGATATCTAATAAAAAAGACTTACAAACTATTGTAAAGACTATTATACAAACATTAAATTAATTTTTTTTTAATCCTATTTGGAACGATTGTTTCAAATAAAATATGCAAATCATGAGTAAATTGAAAAACAAAGTCGCTATTATAACGGGCGCAAACAGTGGAATTGGCTTAGCTTCAGCCAAATTATTTTTAAAAGAAGGCGCAAAAGTAGTTCTTTCGGGAAGACGACAAGAAGCGTTAGATGAAGTAGCAGAAACTCTAGAGGGTGATTTTATTACTGTTCTGGCCGATGTATCAAAACCAGAAGATAATGTTAGGCTTATAAAAGAAGCAACGAATGCCTATGGAAAGATTGATATATTATTTTTAAATGCAGGAATCGCTCCTATTGCTCCTATCACAGAAGTTGATGAAAATCATTATGATGACATTTTTAATATCAATGTTAAAGGTCCCATTTTGGCTACAAAAGAAGCTTTACCACATTTAAATGATGGAGGGACCATATTGTTTACGGGCTCTATTGTAAATCAAAAAGGGTTTGATGGTTTTGGAGTATACTCTGCTAGTAAAGGCGCATTACGTGCTTTCTCAAAAGTATTGACTTCTGAAGTGAAATCTAGAGGAATACGTGTAAACACACTTGCTCCTGGACCAATAGACACTCCTATTTATGGAAAAATGGGCTTACCAGAGGACGTGTTAGAGGAAACAGGAAAAGGCTTTGCAGCTATGGTGCCTTTAGGCCGTTTTGGTACTTCTGAAGAAATAGCGAAAACAGCTTTGTTCTTGGCTTCTGAAGATGCTTCTTATATAAATGGTGTTGAATTAGAGATTGATGGTGGACTAAGTCAGATTTAATCAAAAAACTCTTCAAGGCTAAACCCTCAAGGAATTATTTTTATTTAAAAGACTGAAAATGAATGTTTTCGGTCTTTTTGTTAATAAACTCGTTAACAATTATGAGGGGTGCTATAATTTTTGAGGTTTAATAATCTATATTTTTATCAAAACCAATATCATGAACACAAGACAATTTAACCTAAAAAGTATTCGTCCAGAAGTTCTTTCTACTACTATTAATGATACTATGAGTAGTGATGAGCGTTTTCAAAATTTAGTTTTAAGACCAGTTGCAAAGTTACAAAGTGATTTGTTAGTTGCTGTTTTTAAAAATTATGTTGTGAAACATAAATCGGTTTTTTTTGATTTATCTATTGAGAAGCGCTTAATCTATATTGAAAATGCCATTCAAAGAGATATGAAATTTAGAAATTCTTTAAAAGGTATGATTATTGGACAATTTACTGTTGAAGAATACCTGTTATACATTAAAAATTCATCTGCTTTAAATAAACGGATGATGCGTATCGTTAAAGAACAATTATTAAATAACATTCAACTTTTAGAAAAACCAGAATTACTTGCGGCTGTTTAGTTGAAAACAATTAAGATAGATCTATCTAAAAAGTTGAAACGACCTGTCATTACGAGGAGAGAAGCGACGTGGTAATCTTTTAAATTAAAACTAAAAATGAACTTCCCCGAAGCTCTGCCTTTAAACCCTTCAAATTAATTTAGGTTATAGTAGCCATATTACTATATTAAAATTCGTGCAAGCGTTTTTATTACATCAAGTGAAATTTGTAGTAATTTTTTTATTGAAGTGATTTAAACTTTTTACACTAAAGTGTTGGTAATCGGTTTATTATCCATATCTATACTGGAGAGGTTCAATCTTGACTTGTACTTATCTAAAACAGGTGAGAAAATACATATCTTACCTATTATTTATATAAAAATGAATGTTTTCTATTAAATTGTTGATTTTATGCAAATTACCTTGAATATTTTTTGACTGATAAACGAATTTTTTGTTGTTAAAACGTAAAATAGATAGTGGTTTATCATACCCTTTTATTTCTCCCAAATCGGAAGGATTAATGCTTGTCATAAGCTTGGTAAGGGTATCTATTTTACTTTCGGAAATGGTTATTTCTTGGATGCCTTTTTTATTAACATTATCAATGCCATTATAGATGACGTTTCCGTTTTTAAAAATCCATAAATCGTAAACAGGGCAATTCCCTAAACAACGCCCTTTAGATAAGCTTATTAAAGAGCTTTCGGTATCTATTATTTGTGTTTTTTTACTTGTTTTACAAGAGGCTATTAAAATCATTGTTATTAATATTATATTAAGTAGGGTGTTTTTCATGTTTAGGGCTTTTAATTATTATTATGAAAATGTAAGAAAGACTTACAGCTTTAAAACCCGCTTTGTTACAACGATCAACCAAACTTATAACTAATTAAATTTTAATGAGAACTAGCACAGTGTAATTTGCCAGGTTTTCCTATAGTATTAGCTTGTTTCCAACTGCCAGCTTCTGGTAAAAAGTTATGACTAGATTTAGCTTTTATACTGTTTTTGGATGTGTTACTAATATTGCCTCTTATATAGTTTCTTAATTCTACAAAATTTGAGTAAGTATACATAAGCTTCAACTTTTGTTCTGCTATAGTATTTCCATTAGCACCTCCATTTCTGGTTACAAAAACGGCAAATACTTCAGCACTATCTTCTCCTGGGTTTGTAGAGGCATATTGGGTTAAAAATCTATTTTTATGTTTTGTATAGAAAGCGTCTCTTTTGGTTTCGTCTTCTCCTGCACTATTAAACTCTCCCCAAATATCTTTCCAAAATTTGTTGTAGGATTGGTTTATAAATGATGCTTCTTTAGCACAACCTTCACCTGTATAAAAGTTAGAACAATCACTTTCATTTATGCTAGAATTTACTTGGTTTTTATCTAAAGTTAAAATATGTCCAAATTCATGTATTATTGTATAAGCTAATTCACCGTTTTTATTAAAGCCTCCATCGTAAGCAAAATCAATAGCTATACCCATTTTCCAAGTCGATAAATCTTTAGAGCTTTCAAAAACAAACCCAGCAGAACCACTAGTTTCGCCACTATAGAGTATAAATTCACTAATTCGATTTCGATGACTTAAAGGGATAATCTTTTTTACTAAAGCCCAAATTTCTTGATGTTTTTTAGTGTCTTTTTGAAGCTCTAAATTTTTGCCAGTAACATTATAAGTTTTTAGTTTCACTAAATCTTCACCATTTATTGTAAATGAAATAATTTCACCGTCTTCTCCATTTTGATTATTATTTTCTTCAGTTTTCTCTTCGGCTTTCTTTTCAACTTTTTCATCAAAAATACTATCGTCTTTATTACAAGAAGTAAAGGCTATTAATAAAGAAAAAAGCAACGCAACTAATTTTATATTTAAATATTTCATAATTTTCTGTTTGTTATAGGTAAACAGCTAAAAAATAAAACACCCTACTTTTTCATTAATTTTTTTTTAGATTTGAGCATAAATGGTAAAACATAATAGTTGTCACAAATGAGCCCCAAAATAAAATCTGTTTGCGAACAAGAAAACTATGAGCTTCTTTTTAATAGTCACTCTGAAGCTCTAAGGAATTTCATTTATTATAAATGCGGTGATTTACAACAAGCTGAAGATTTAGTACAAGATGCTTTTATAAAACTTTGGAATAACTGTGCCAAAGTAATTTTTGAAAAAGCCAAATCGTATTTATATACGATAACAAAAAATGCTTTTTTTAATGAAGTAGCTCATAAAAAAGTGGTCTTAGAGCATCAAGTACATTTAGTGACAGATAGAACAAACGAAACCCCTGAATATATATTAGAAGAACAGGAGTTTATGCTAAAATTAAAAAGGGTAATAGCAGATTTACCTGAAAAACAACGCGAAGTTTTTTTATTAAGTAGAATAGATAAAAAGAAATATTCTGAAATTTCTGAGCTTTTAGGAATTTCTGTTAAAGCTGTAGAAAAGAGGATGAGTCAAGCTTTAGTAATATTGAGAGAAAAAATAGGAGATATTTAAGTTAAAAGTAGGGTAAGAGAAAAGATAGATGTTTTAGTAGTAGAATGAAATTTTAATACAGTGGAAAAACAATACACAGACGATACATTTTTAGCACGATGGATTTCTGGAGATCTTTCAGATAAAGAGCTTGATGCTTTTAAAAAGTCTGAAGACTATAAGAGGTTTGAAAAAATTAATGAAGGCTCTCAAAAGCTTACAGTGCCTGCATATAATAAGGAGGGCGCTTTAAACAAACTGCGAGAACAATTAAACATCCAAAAAGAAGAATCAAAAGTTATAAAACTAATACCAAGTTGGGTATATAGTGCTGCGGCTGTATTGGTGATTGCGTTTGGAATATTCTTTTTTATAAATAATTCGTCATCACACTATCAAACAGGGTTTAGTGAACAATTAGCGGTAACACTTCCTGATAATTCTAAAGTACAGCTTAATGCAAATTCTCAATTAGATTTTAATTCAAAAACTTGGAAAGAGCAAAGAGAAGTAAGATTAGTTGGAGAAGCTTTCTTTGATGTAGAAAAAGGAATGACTTTTAAAGTAATTACTAGTGTTGGAACAATTGAAGTGTTAGGAACCGAGTTTAATGTTATTGCAAGACAAGCTTATTTTGAGGTACAGTGTCATGAAGGCCGTGTACAAGTTAAAAGTAGTAGTAATGAAGTAGTAATCTTAACTCCTGGAAAAGCTTTTAGAATTGCAAATACAGAGAAAGAAGAGTGGACATTTACCGAAACAAATCCAACATGGTTACAAGGTGAAACAACTTTTAAAAATGCACCATTAAAGCAAGTTATTCAAGCATTAGAAAACCAATTTAAAGTATCTTTTGATGTTTCAAAAATTGATACTAAACAAAAATTTACAGGAGGGTTTCCTCATAAAAATTTAAAGGTAGCACTAAAGTCAGTGTTTACTTCTATGAATATTTTATATACGATTAAAGACGAAAACAAGATAATTCTCGTTAATAAAAGCAATAAAAAATAGAGAAGCTGTAAGAATTTAGTAATATTGCTTCTTCATAAATTCTTGCTAGAAGTATATGAAATTCAAATTAACCATTTTAATTTTCCTATTCTCATTAACAATGATGTCTCAAAAAAAGACATCATTGTTGTTTAATAACACACCGTTAAATGAAGTAATTATCGAACTTGAGAAGAAATTTGATATAAAGATCTCTTTCAATTCAGAATTAATCAATAATCAAGTCATTAGTTTTAGAAAAGAAGACACTTTATTAAAAGATGTTATTAATGCTATTGAAGGGCAAATAAATATTGCTTTTGAAAAGGTTACAGAGCGTTATTACATTCTTAAAAGACAAGCCGTAATAGATTTATCTCAAACACAAAATCTTGATGAAGTTGTTATTAGCGAATATCTTACATCTGGAATTAATAAAAAAAAAGATGGCTCAATATTACTATCCCCAAGTAGTTTAGGGATATTACCTGGTTTAACCGAACCTGATGTATTACAAAGTTTGCAATTATTGCCAGGAGTACAAAGTCCCTCTGAAACGGCTTCAGGGTTATATATTAGAGGTGGTACTCCAGACCAAAACTTGATACTTTGGGACGGTATTAAAATGTATCATTCAGGCCATTTTTTTGGAATGATTTCGGCATTTAACCCATACATTACTAAAGATGTAAAACTTTATACTAGTGGCACACGAGCAAAGTATGGTAATAGAATTTCTGGAGTCATAGATATCACCTCATCAAATAAAATACCTAAAAAAACAGAAGGTGGTATGGGTTTTAATATGACTCATGTCGATGCTTATTTAAAAACGCCTATTAGCGAAAAATTTGCCTTAATAGTATCTGCAAGACGTTCGTTTACAGATTTTATAAATACATTTACATTTAATAATTTAACGAAGCGTGTATTTCAAAATACAAGTATTTCAATAGTCAATAATAACATTGAAGAAGGTGTAAAAACGACGAAAAAAGATCTTTTTTATTTCTCAGATGTTACGCTAAAAGCCATTATTCAACCATCGGTTAAAGATAATATTACTTTTAGCACGCTTTTTACTAAAAATAAACTTAATTATGAGTTTCTTCTTGAAGGTTTTGGAGAAACAAATGATAAATTAGATATTGTTAACCAAGGGTTAAGTTCCACATGGAGTCATCAATATAACAGTGTTTTGTCTCATACTTTTCAAACTTATTATTCAAGATTTAATATAGATTATTTAGGAAAAGAAATTTTTTCGGAAGATGAAAGTACAGAAACCATTAAAAAAAATGAGATAAATGATTTTGGAATTTCGCTTCAAACTGATTTGAAATTGAATTCAAAAAGCACAATACTTGGAGGCTATCAATTTTCTTCAAACAAAGTTGGGTATACATTAGGCTATAAAAATAGTTTGTTTGAAGATAATGGTTATGAAGATACCAAATCAGGAAATAACATAACCAGCGCCTTTTATTTAGAATATCAATATAAAAAACAAAAAAAATGGTATTTAAATTTAGGGTTAAGGGCCAATAATATATCCGTATTAAACATGTTTTTATTAGAGCCAAGAGTCTATTTTGAAAAAAAACTGAGCCCTCATTTTAAAGTTAAATTATCTGCAGAACAAATTAATCAGGCCATAAGTCAAATAGTAGAGTTTAATACTAGTAGTTTTGGTTTAGAAAATCAAATCTGGACATTGGTAGATGGTGAATCAATCCCGTTATTAAAAAGTAATCAGGTATCTGTAGGTTTTAATTTTAATAAAAATGGTTGGAATTTAGATCTGGATTTTTACTCAAAAAATATTACTGGACTTACGTCAGATATTAGAGGATTTAACAATATTAATATAAATTTTTCTGAAGGAAAAAGTGATGTTTTAGGGGCTGATTTTTTATTAAAAAAGAAAATTGAAAATTATAGAACATGGTTAAGTTATTCTATAATGAAAAATGATTTTGTTTTTGATGATTTAAATGAAGGTAAAAAGTTCCCTGGAAATTTTCATATAGTTCATCAACTAACATGGTCACATACTTATAAATGGAATGCTTTTGATTTTTCTTTAGGATGGAATTTTAGAACAAATACACCATATACAAAAGGATTAAGTATAGATGACGATGGTTTTACAATTAATTATGGACCTATTAACGGCGTACGATTACCCAATTATCACCGTTTAGATTTTTCATCAACCTATAAGTTCAATTTTTCAGAAAACAAAAAATGGAAAGGAAAATTAGGCTTTTCATTACTCAATTTGTACAATAATAAGAGTCTTTTAAGTAGAACATATAAAATCAGACCTATTTTTACAGAAGCAGATGTTACTTATGCTTTGCAAAAAGTTGATAAGATTTCTTTAGGGATTACTCCAAACCTAGTATTTAGGGTAGAATTTTAATTTGTGTAAAATGTGAATTTCTGTGGATGCACCTTCTAATTTAGTGTCAGTTGATGCTAAATGGACTACTCAACCTATAATTCTTCATTAGGTTATTATCAAGCTGTAATTTATTTTAACGGTCACAATTATTATTTCAGTTACCAGGTAAAAGGTGGCATTATTGATTGGGCTTCTTTTTATAGAATTAAACAATAAAATTATTTTACATTATATTTTTTTAGATAAAGAACTACCCGAGGCAAGACCTCGAGGAATTCTTTGGATTAAACAGATTGCCACAACTTTTGTAAAGTCTCGCAATGACATAGACTATTACTCTCTATCTAGAAAGATCATCCCCCATAAAAATGGAAGCTTAAATTAAAGACACGCCATTTAAATCTGTAGTAAGTACATCACTCATATAATTAAAATAAGGTCTGATAGCCTTAAAAGAATCATTTACATTTTTTATAAAATCAGCGTCCAAGACTTCTTTGTCTGTATACTTTTTAGTAAAAATATATTGCTTCTTCTTTATCAAATCAATAGCTTTATGCTCTTTGCTAAAGCCTTTTGGGGCTGTTTTCACCTCGTCTCCAACAAAACGATCTCCCCAAACGCTGTTAAACTTTTTATTTGCTAAAATGTCACGAATTTCACTGTCATCCATTTCAAATTCTTTCCTAATCCGCAATAAATCTGCAGGTGCTGGTTCCCAGAAACCTGTTGCAATAAAACTTTCGTCATTAGGTTGAATATGAAGATAATACCCACCTCTTAATCTTGGTTTTGTTCTACGAAACGAACCACCAAAATGTGTTTTATAAGGGGCTTTGTTTTTTGAAAACCGAACATCTCTATAGATTCTAAACATTTTTAGCTTGTCTACTTCATCATGAGTATTAAGTGCTTCGAAAACTGTGTTATATACTTGTTTAACTTCAGCCTCCATGGTTTTAAATTCTTTTTTCCGTTCGTTAAACCAATCTCTGTTATTGTTTTTTTCTAATTTTTTAAAAAAGTCTAACGCTTCTTTTGGTACTTGTACCCCCATGTCTATTATATTTTTTGAAATTGATTAGTATTAAATTCTTTTAAATAGATTAGTAATCTAGATAGTGTGAGGTAAATTACAAAAATCACTTTACTATTCAAACTCAATATTGTTAAGAATGAGTCCTGATGCGGGAGCGATGTATTCCATTTTTATGCTGCTATTGGGTAATAAACTAGTTTTTATGTCTTCTAAGGATAGTTTGCCTTTTCCTAAATCAATTAGTGTTCCCATCATCAATCTTATTTGGTTTCGCATAAACCCTTTGCCCTTCACTCTTAATAAATAGGTGTTTTTAGGAAAGTAATTAGCCGAATAGATTGTATTTTCTACTAATTCACATAAGAGTACCTCTCGATGGTAAATGCCATTGTCTGTAGGTTTATAGCAATATGTTTTAAAATAGTGTTGGCCTTCAAAAAGCTTAGCACCTTGTTTCATAATATCAATATCTAAGTCATCAAGGATAGTCGTCATAATTGGCGCGCAAAAGGGATGGCATTTTTCTCCGCAAGTAAATAAATATAAATATTCTTTAATTTTTGAGTGATTTATGATGTTAAAATCAGCGTTGACTTCACGTATACTTGTTGCTCTAATATCTTGTGGAAGGTTATGATTAAATAGCTCTAAAAATGCTTTCTTATCCTCAATTGGTTCGAATAAAAACAATTCAAAAGCAGCATTTTCGGCAGACACCATAGCATCGGTTCTACCAGAACTTAAACTTTTAAATCGTTTGCCTTCAAGAATAAAATTTAAAGTTCTATCTACCATTAAATGAAGTGTTTTTACATTAGGTTGTTTTTGCCAACCATGAAAACGATACCCTAAATATTGAATAGTAAAAACATAAAAATATTTTTTCATTTTTTCATTTAAAAAATTCACCGACCCAAGGATCGAGGTTTCCTATCTACCCACTCCTTTGGAGAGGTCAGAATTGCTTTTTTTTGCAATTCTGGGTGAGGCAAAATACGCTCTTTATTAATTGTGACAAAAAATTTATAACTTGTATATCTAATTAATGTCAATTTGAGTGTAAATTGTTGCATGTCGACTCATTTACTCAATCCCTGTTTTCCTAGAAGTTGAGTGCATTTTAAACCTTTAATACGACATTTTACACTCAAATTGGTATAACTAACTAAATATTAATAATTATGACAGAAACATCAATGAATAAACCACCTGTTTGGTTCTGGATAGTGAGTGGCATAGCTCTTATTTGGAACGGGCTTGGGGTAGACGGTTACTTAGGACAAGCATATAATACGGAAAGATACCGAAGCGCTTTCTCAGCTGAAGAACTCGAAATGGCAGCAAATCTTCCCTCATGGATAACAGCTGCATTTGCCATTGCAGTTTTTGCAGGGGTTATTGGAGCTATTGGACTTTTGTTAAGAAAAAAATGGGCGACTATTTTTTGGATTATTTCGTTAATTGCAGTGATTATCCAAATGGGATATGGTTTTATTAATAAGCAGGTAACTCATTTGTGGATGACTATTATGATACTTGTATTTGCCTTTCTTTTTCTATGGTTTTCAAGAAAATCTCAAGCTAAAGGCTGGCTTTTATAGCATGATTATTAGGAAGTAGTGTAATAATTGAAGAAACTTCTAAAGTTTCTTTTTTGTGCTTGTTATACTCTTGGCAGGTAATAATTATGTTTTCAATAGTTTTTTTGACTCGTATTTAATCAATAATATTTCAATTCATTTGTTTTCTTTTTTTCATTTGCTTAGGTCCGTACCACAGCCAAAATCCTGTAATGGTAAATGTTAATAATGCGAGTCCCATAATACTTGTATAAACTAGTCTTATTTGTTTTCCTGAGGTATTAAAATAACGATCTAAGATTAAACCATCATGTATATTCTCAATGATGTCTGAGTTTCTACGTCTAACACTTAATACATTTCCTGTTGCTCCATCAATTTGAACACCCCAATAATGATCAGAAAAAACAAATTTAACTATACCTTTATCTTTTCGCATGTCTATTCTATCTAGCTCAAGTGATAAATTTGTTGAAATAGAATCTTGTAAAGTTTTACAAGCTATGATATGTAGACTGTCTATAGGTATCCATTCTTTAAGATCTGTTGATGTGCCATAATGCGATTTTGGTAAAATAATACCGTTACTATGCTTTTTCCAACCTAATAGCACACCTGTTATAGAAATAAAAATAAAAAACACAAATAACAAAGCTCCAGTCCATCTATGAACTTTCCTAAATACTCTTAATATTTTTGCCTGCTTTTTCCTTTTGTTATTTTTTTTCATTTAATATTATTTTGGGGCTTATTCATTTTTTAATGAAAGTTCAATATTAAAAATAAATTTTATTAATACAGCTATTATTTTAAAATGCTTGATTAGTTCTATTTATATAAGTTTAATGACACCAAAATTAAAAATAATTTTAGTGAGACAGACTAGACGCGAACTTCACACTATGCTTATATAAAAACAAATACTATACAACAAATAAGTTATATAGTATTTGCAATTTATTGAATATAGTTTGTTTACTTAAAAAGTAAATACAACAAATTCAGATAAGAAAGATAAACTTTGTAATCCTTCTGTCATAACTAACCTAATATGTCTTATTGTCTGTAATTCATCTAAAACATATTCTTGATAAGCTGTATTTCCAGGATCAAAACTTAATTCCTCAGTTATTCGAGTTCAATCATTACCATCTGTCGAGACCTATTGAAGTTTGAATTTGTTTAAGTACCTCTCGTTAAGCTTCACAAGGTCTAAGTCAATAAAAAAAGGTATTAGAAATTTTCTAATACCTTTTTTTAAATTATTGGTAAGCTAGTTACTTTGCATCATAAGCATCATAAGCGGCCAACTGTTTTGGAGTAAACAAATCTTTCTTCTCCTGCATAGTTTCCATCAGTTTAGATGTCAATGCTTTTTTATAGACTCCTTTCTTTTTCTTCGATTTAGATGTTTCATTTTTGAAAACAATAAGTGCTCTGTAAATTTCTTTAATCTTAACTTCTTGCTCTTCTGAAAGTTTTAGAGATTTATCTGTTTCTGTTAACATGATATTATCTTCCTTGATTAAGTCATTTATTTGACTATCAATATCTTTTTGAGCAAATACGGCAGATGACGTGATTATAAAAAATAATAACGACATGATAGTTTTTTGTAGGTTCATGGGGTAATAATTTAAAATTATAGAGTAAATATAATGAAATTTAATTATTTGTGTCTTCCTTTTAATTCTTCCTCAATATCTTTCAACGTGAATCCTTTTGCTTGCAATAGCATTAAATAGTGAAATAATAAGTCTGCCGACTCATATAAAAACAGCTCATCGTTATTATCCATGGCTTCAATAACAGTTTCTACAGCCTCCTCTCCTACTTTTTGAGCAATTTTATTAATGCCTTTTTCAAATAAACTAGCAACGTATGATTTGTTAGTGTCTTTATTAGAAATGCGTTCTGTAATAATAGCCTCTAAAGTTGATAAAAATCCATATGTTGGTTTATTCTCAGTTTGCCAACAGGTATCTGTTCCTCTGTGGCATGTAGGACCAATAGAGTTTACCTGAATTAAAAGTGTATCATTATCACAATCATTTTTTATGTCGACCAAATTTAAAAAGTTCCCACTTTCTTCTCCTTTTGTCCATAAGCGTTGTTTACTCCTACTAAAAAAAGTAACCTGTTTGGTTTCAATCGTTTTTTGGTAAGCGACATCATTCATATACCCCAACATTAATACATTTTTTGTTGTGGCGTCTTGAATGATTGCAGGAACAAGTCCGTTGTTATCGTATTTAATAGTCATAATTTTTTATTATTGAATATTGAAAAGACCCTTCGACTGCGCTCAGGGAGGCATTCTCAATTTAACGACTAAAGTCGTACTTCTATATTATTAGCTTTTAACTCTTTTTTTAAGTCTGGAATTGGAATTTCACCAAAGTGAAAAACACTAGCTGCCAAGGCTGCATCCGATTTCCCTTCTTTAAAGGTGTCTATAAAATGTTGTACATTTCCAGCACCACCAGAGGCAATAATTGGAATGTTCAACGCTTCAGATAATTTAGCTAAAGCTTTATTTGCAAACCCATTTTTGGTACCATCATGATTCATGGATGTAAACAGGATTTCTCCTGCACCACGCACTTCAACTTCTTTAGCCCATTCAAATAAATCAATTTCCGTTGGAATACTACCACCTGCTAAATGCACTTTCCATTGTCCATCAACTTCTTTTGCATCTATGGCCACAACAATACATTGGCTTCCAAATTTATCGGATAATTCATTAATCAGTTCTGGTCTTTTAACTGCTGATGAATTTATAGATACTTTATCAGCTCCACATTTTAACAAAGCATCAACATCTTCAATAGAAGATATCCCACCTCCGACTGTAAATGGAATATTTACTTGCTCTGCGACATGCAATACCATATCTAAAGTGGTTGCCCGTCCTTCCAGTGTTGCCGAAATGTCAAGAAAAACTAATTCGTCTGCCCCAATATCTGCATATTGTTTTGCTAATTCAACAGGATCTCCAGCATCACGTAAATCAATAAAATTAACACCTTTAACAGTTCTCCCATTTTTAATATCTAAACAGGGTATAATTCTTTTTGTTAGCATTTTTTAAAATTAAAAGTTAAATATTGAAAGTTAAAAGTCGGTACAAAAAACACTTCTAACCTCTAATATTGCACATCGTACTTTCAAATGTATTTTTCTAATTCGAACAGGCTTATTCTGTTTTCATATATGGCTTTACCAATAATAACACCTTCACAACCAATTTCTTTTAAAATCGGTAACTCTTCAATGGATGAAATACCGCCAGAAGCTATTAACTTAATTGATTGATCGCTACTACTATTTGAACATTCTGAAATGATTTGCTTATACAATTCTACGGATGGGCCTTCAAGCATACCATCTTTTGAAATATCTGTACAAATAACATACTTAATTCTTTTCTTCTGATAAGCTTTAATAAACGGAATAACATCTTCTTTGCTTTGTTCCATCCAACCACCAATAGCTACTTTTCCATGGTCACTATCTGCTCCTAAAATAATTTTTTCAGAACCATATTTATTGATCCAGCTTTCAAAAGTTTCAGGATCATTAACTGCAATACTTCCTCCTGTAATCTGTTTAGCACCAGAATTAAAAGCAATGTGTAAATCTTCATTTGTTTTTAATCCGCCGCCAAAATCTATTTTAAGGCTTGTTTTAGACGCTATTTGCTCTAGGACTTTATAATTTACAATATGTTTGGCTTTTGCACCATCTAAATCAACTAAATGTAAGTATTCAATGCCAGATCCCTCAAACATCTTAGCAATCTCTAATGGGTTTTCATTATATACTTTTTTAGTGTCATAATCTCCTTTTGTTAATCGGACACATTTTCCGTCTATTATATCTATGGCTGGTATTATTCTCATCTTAAAAGTTAAATATTAAAGGTTAAAAGTTATTTCCTATTGCGCTTTGCTGTATTAATTGACGCAACTGTAATAGCTAACAATTCTTTTCCTTCTTGTTTCAATTTTATTTTTTCTTCTGATTGACCTGAAAGTATTTCTTCAAATATTTCTAACCAATAAACACTTTCATCGGCTTCTTCCTCAACTATTTTTAATTTGTTTATAAAATCTGCTGTAGATTTAGCTCTTTGTGAAGCCCTATAATTAGCTCCAACAGAGCTCGAACTTCGTATTAGTTGATTGACAAATGCATTATATTCCCTAGATTTAGGTATTTTAAAACAAAAATGCCAGCAATCTAGTGCAAATTTTTTTGTTCTATTCAATAATTCATTTTTCATACTACAACTTTTAATATTTAATTTTCCACTTCTAACTTTAAAAAGTTCTGCAAAATTTTAGCTCCTGCTAAGCTACTCTTTTCTGGGTGAAATTGCACACCATAAAAATTATTGTGTTGTAATGCTGAAGCATAATTAATACCATAATCTGTTTTTGCTATGGTTTCATTACAGTGTTCGGCATAGTAACTGTGTACCAAATACATATATTCATTTTCTTTAATCCCAGAAAACAAATCAGACTTTAGATCTTTTATAACATTCCACCCCATTTGTGGGACCTTTACATCGTTTGTGAAACGTTTCACTTTCGTTCTGAATATACCGAGTCCCTTAGTATTTCCTTCTTCGGTTGATTCGCAGAGTAATTGCATACCAAGGCAGATACCTAAAACAGGTTGCTTTAAAGTTGGAATCAGTTTATCTAATCCGCTGTTTCGTAACATAGCCATGGCTGTACTTGCTTCACCAACACCGGGAAAAATAATTTTGTCTGCCGCTAAAATTTCTTCTGGATTATTTGATAAAACAGCATCAATTCCTAAGCGTTTAAAAGCAAATTGAATACTTTTAATGTTCCCAGCACCGTAATTTATAATTACAATAGAAGCCCCATCTAACTTCCCCAAAGGGGAAGAACTATTATTCTGATCTGTTATTTTACTCATTTTATATTTTTATCCGTTTATAACTCCTTCCTTTTGGGAAGGTTGGGATGGGCGTTTACAACATTCCTTTTGTTGATGGTAAAATCATTTTCTCAACATCTCGCTTTACTGCCATCTTTATTGCTTTTGCAAATGCTTTAAAAATAGCTTCAATTTTATGGTGTTCGTTTTGCCCTTCTGCTTTGATGTTTAAATTACATTTGGCTCCGTCTGTAAACGATTTAAAGAAATGATAAAACATTTCTGTTGGCATTTTTCCAATCATTTCCCTTTTAAAGTCAGCTTCCCAAACAAGCCAATTTCTTCCACCAAAATCAATAGCAGCCTGTGCATAACAATCGTCCATAGGTAAGCAAAACCCATAGCGTTCAATACCTAATTTATTTCCTAAAGCCGTATTAAATAATTCACCTAATGCAATAGCTGTATCTTCAATAGTATGGTGTTCATCGACTTCTAAATCACCATCTACTTTTATGTTTAAATCTAATTGTCCGTGACGAGCTATTTGGTCTAACATATGATCAAAAAAAGCAAGTCCCGTATCGATATTACTTTTTCCTGTCCCATCTAAATTCACATCTATAGCAATCTTTGTTTCATTAGTGTTTCTAAAAATTTCTCCTGTACGAGCATTTGTTTTTAAGAAGGTATAGATAGCTTCCCAATCGTTGCTCTCTAATGCGATGTAAGCGTCTAATTGTTCCCTTTTAACAGTGATTTCATCAGTCCCCAAATTGGTTTCATCGTTTATAAAAACACCTTTAGCTCCTAGGTTTTTTGCTAATTCAATATCCGTAAGTCTATCACCTATTACAAAAGAGTTTTCTAAGTCGTAATCATCAGAAAAATATTTTGTTAGTAAGCCCGTATTAGGTTTTCTTGTTGGTGCGTTATCTTTTGCAAAAGTTCTATCAATGAATTGTTCTTTGAAAACAATGCCCTGATCCTCAAAACATTTTATAATAAAATTATGAATAGGCCAAAAATCACTTTCAGGAAATGCTTCTGTTCCTAACCCATCTTGGTTTGTGATCATCACTATTTCATAATCTAATTCTTTAGCTATTTTACCTAAATATTGAAATACTTTAGGATAAAACTCTAGTTTTTCAAGCGAATCGATTTGCTCATCTGAAGGTTCCTTAATAATGGTTCCATCACGGTCTATAAACAATACTTTTTTCATCTTTTTGTCATTCCTGCCTTCACAGGAATCTATTTTTTAATTATTATTCTATATTGGATTCCGCGTCAAGTACGGAATGACAAGGTTTTATAAACCTTTTAATGTTTTTATTAATACTTTATTTTCTTTAGAAGTACCAACGGTCAATCGTAAACAATTTTCACAACCAGGTTGTGTGGTCCTATTTCTTATAACAATACCTTGCTCTATAAGTTGATCGTAACGTTTTGTAGCATTATCTACTTTTACTAAAACAAAGTTGGCATCAGAGGGATAAATTTTTGAAATAAAACTAATAGCATCCAATTCTGAAATTAAAAGAGCACGCTCTTTTAAAATATCATTGATTTGATTTGTTGTTAAATCTTCTATGCTTAATTGTTGAATAGCCTTTTGTTGTGTTAGTTCATTAACGTTATACGGTGGCTTTATTCTATTTAAAACTGAAATAATCTCTGTGGATGCATAGCAAACTCCTAATCGAATTCCTGCCATTCCATATGCTTTAGAAAGCGTTTGAGTAACTATTAAATTAGGAAATTCTTCCAAGCGATAGATCCAACTTTTCTCTCTTGAAAAATCAATATAGGCTTCATCAATAACAACAATGCCTTTAAATCTATTTAGTAATTCTTCAATTGATTGGCTTGAAAAGCTGTTACCTGTAGGGTTGTTTGGCGAACATAAGAAAAGAATTTTACTGCTATCATCTACTGCATTTAGTATAGTTTCAACTTGTGGTTGAAAACTGTTTGATAGTTGCACTTCTTTAATACCAATAGCGTTAATATTAGCCAAAACGCTATACATACCATAGGTTGGAGGTAATATGATGATGTTGTCTTTGTTTGGCTCGCAAAAGACCCTAAAAATAAGATCTAGTACTTCATCGCTTCCATTACCTAAAAGCATGTTTTTTGAACTGACATTTTTTATTTCAGAAAGTATTGCCTTTACACCACTTTGTTGAGGGTCTGGATAACGGTTCACTCCATTTTCGAATGGATTTTCATTGGCATCTAAAAACACCATAGCATCACTAGTACCCTGAAATTCATCTCTTGCCGATGAATAAGGCTTTAATGCTTTAATGGTTGGTCTTATTAAGTTGTCTATATTGAAATATGCTGCTTTCATAGTCATCTTGTGAGCTTAGTTTATGAGATTCCCGTCTTCGCAGGAATTATATCTTTTAATCTAATAGATACGGCATTTTTGTGTGCTTGTAAGCCCTCTGCTTCTGCCATTAACTCTATGGTTTCTCCTATATTTAATAAGCCGTCTTTTGATATTTTTTGAAAAGTCATACTTTTTAAAAAGCTATCTAAGTTTACTCCGGAATAGGCTTTTGAAAACCCATTGGTAGGTAAGGTGTGATTTGTTCCTGAAGCATAATCACCTGCACTTTCAGGTGTATAATCACCTATAAAAACAGAGCCTGCGTTAGCGATACCATTTATATAGAAATCTTCATTTTTAGTACAAATAATAAAATGTTCTGGTCCATATTCATTAATTAAATCGAGAGCAAATTCATTATTTTCAATATAAATTAATTTAGAGTTGGCGATGGCCTTTTTCGCAATAGCTTGTCTTGGCAATTCTTTAATTTGCCTTTCAATTTCTTCAGAAACTGAGTTGATCAAGTTTTTTGATGTAGATACTAAAATAACCTGGCTATCGGCACCGTGTTCTGCTTGACTTAATAAATCTGAGGCAATATAAGATGCGTTGGCATCATCATCAGCAACCACTAATAACTCACTTGGCCCTGCAGGCATATCAATAGCTACTCCAAATTTTGTAGCAAGTTGTTTTGCTACGGTAACAAATTGATTTCCCGGGCCAAAAATTTTATAAACTTGTGGAATGATTTCTGTTCCAAATGTTAATCCAGCTATGGCTTGTATGCCACCAACTTTAATAATCTTTGTAACGCCACAAAGTTGTGCAGCAAAAAGAATTTCTGGAGCTAATTCACCTTTTTTATTAGGTGGTGAGCATAATACGATCTCTTTACAGCCAGCAATTTGCGCTGGAACCGCTAACATTAAAACCGTTGAAAACAAAGGAGCAGTTCCTCCGGGAATATACAATCCTACTTTTTCAATAGGGCGTTTTTCTTGCCAGCAAGAGACACCGTTTATGGTTTCCACTTCTACTCTATTTGTTAGTTGCGCTTTATGAAACTTTTCAATATTTGTTTTTGCTAATTTTATGGCGTTTTGAAGATTAACGGGAATATTTTTAATAGCCGAATTGAGCTCTTCAAGACTCACAACATTATTTTCAAGGATAACCCCATCAAAACGTGTTGTGTATTCAGAAATAGCTCTGTCTCCTTGCCTGCTAACTTCATTGAATATCTCGTTAACGATGCCTTCAATATCATCTACCGTCTGCGTGGGGCGTTTTAAGACCTCAGACCAACTTTCTTTATTTGGATTATATATTTTATTCATTATTTTATAATTGTTTTTGAAAGTGATAGGCTACTAATTCATATCCTTGAGATTCCCAGAATCTTCGCCCTCTCTCATTTTTCACATAACAATTTAATTCTGATGCTTCACAACCTATAGATTTAGCATATTTAAATATCCAATCTACTAGAAGTTTACCTATTCCTTTACCTTGGTATTCTGGAGAAATAAAAACATTATCTGGTTCAATATGTTTACCAACATAGTATTTTGTTAGTACCCATAATCCAGAAATCCCAATGAGTTTTTGATCATCAAATATGCCAACACATTTATAATTATTTAATAGCATGTCTTTTAACCTTTCTTCTAAAGAGGCAACACTAACATCGGGTTTCAACTCTTTCAAAAATGGGATTATTATTCCCATTTGGGCATTATCTATTAATTTAATATCGTACATCAGAGCACCATTTTTTCAATAGGACAAACCAAAATGCCTTGTGCACCGTTAGCTTTTAATTCATCAATAACATCCCAAAATTCATTTTTGCTTATAACAGAATGTACAGAACTCCAACCTTCTTGTGCTAAAGGTAAAACCGTTGGGCTTTTCATACCTGGTAATACGTTAATAATGGCCTGAATTTTCTCGTTAGGAGCATTCAATAAAATATATTTTGATTGACGTCCTTTTAATACAGACTGAATTCTAAACTGAATTTTATCAAGAATAGCTTGTTTATCTGTACTTAGAAGCGGAGAAACGGCTAACACAGCCTCAGATTTTAGAATCATTTCGACCTCCTTTAGGTTGTTTTTAAACAAGGTACTTCCACTAGAAACAATATCGCAAATAGCATCAGCTAATCCTATGTTTGGTGCGATTTCTACAGAACCATTAATAATGTGAAGATTAGCAGAAATATTATTCTTTTCTAAATAACTCTTAACGGTATTTGGGTAGGATGTAGCAATACGTTTTCCTTCCAGGTCTTGGATGCCTTTGTAATCAACCGATTTTGGTACAGCGATACAGACTCTACAGGTAGAAAAGCCTAATTTTTCGGCAACTCTAATATCATTCCCTTTTTCTATTAGAACATTTTCGCCAATAATTGCTGCGTCTACTACGCCATCTTTAAGGTATTGAGGGATGTCTCCATTTCTTAAGTAAAAAACTTCTACCGGGAAATTTCTGGCTGCAGCTTTTAATTGATCTTTTCCATTATCGATAGAAATACCGATGTCTTTTAAAATTTTCATCGAGTCTTCGTTTAAACGCCCCGACTTTTGCACTGCAATTCTTAGTTTACTCATTTTGTTGTTTTTATGAGTTTGAAACAATCAATTTGGAATTAAAATTAAAAAACCCGCTTGATTGTCTCAAACGGGTTTAAAAATATGCTGATTTTATTCAATACATTTTCAGTTCGCTTGAGAGCAAATATGAAAATGATGATGGAATTGAATAAAGTTCATGTTTTGTTTTGTTTATGCAAATATCTGTAATTTATATTTATAATTCCAAATTATAGTTAAAGATTTAATAAAATTAAATAAAACCTATTTATTGCTTTCAAAATTTATTTATTTTTAAAGAATAAGCTTAAACATTAATAAATTATGAAATATCTAGTATGTTGTTTTATTATTCTCTTTTCATTTCAAAACGCCATTTTTGCCCAGGAAAGTGCTGAAGTGATTATGGAAAACGCTAAAGTAAAAGCTAAAAAGGAAAACAAAAACGTGCTTATTATTTTTCATGCATCTTGGTGTGGTTGGTGTAAAAAAATGGATGATAACATGAATGATCCTGTTTGTAAAGATTTATTCGATAAGAGTTTCGTTACCGAACATTTAGTGGTTATGGAACCAGATAAAAAAAGTCATTTAGAAAACCCTGGTGCTGAAGACATGTTCAAACAATATACAGGTGGTAAACAAACTGGGATTCCATTTTTTTTAATTTTTAATAGTGATGGTAAACTTATTGAAGACTCTTTTGATTCGAATAAGCAAAATCTGGGTTGCCCAGCTAGTAAAAAAGAGGTTGCTGAATTTATTAAGATATTAAAAAATACGACAAGCTTAAACGATGAAGAGCTAGCTGTAATTTCCAAAAAATTTACGCTTAAATAAAAGTGTGTTAAGTAATAAAAAGGCAGTACATAAATAAGCATATACTACCTCCTTTTAGGTAATTAGTCACTATAATACAATTAATGATACTTTTATTAATATAAATATTACAAAAGTATCATTTAAGAGATCTTTTCTATTTTTTCTTTTTGTTTGCTATCAATCCTAGCTTAGGATTATCGGGTATAGTTACTTCACCTTTTAAAGTGCCTTTAGTATTTTTTAGCGAGATATTTATTATAGCGCCTTCAATGTACAAATCGAAATGCAAAATGCCTTTCTTAAGCTTGGTAGTGTCTGCTACTAATTTTCTGCCATCAGTAAATATAACTGTAGTTGTTATATTATTTTCTTTTTTTTCTATTTTAAGTTCTCCATTAGTATATCCATATTCAGCACCATCACATACATACTCCCAAGTCCCCAAAAAATCGTTTACAGTATTTTGTGATTTTGCTACAAAAATCACAAATAATACTAAAATTGTTGTTGCTACAAATTGTTTTTTCATAATAAATTTAAGTTATAATTTTAATGTTGTAAGGTTGTTTTATTTCAACAAAATTAACTGATACTTCAATTCGTTAAAAAAAAATGTGGCGAATAATACTATTTAGGGACAGATGGAATAATTGATTCGAATGCTGTGGTGTAATTACGCGATACGGGGATAACAGTTGTTGTGTTTTTTATATGTAAGTACAGCTTACTTGATTTTTTTTGAACCATTTTAATCATATTTATATTAACTATATATGATCGATGGCATCGTTTAAGACTACTGTTTGTGAAAATGTTCTCTATATTTTTTAGAGTATTTCTAATTAAAATACTCTTTATTTGGTCAACATCAAGATAATATACAGCAATATAATTATCTGCAGATTCTATATATAATATATTGGAAAGAAGTAAAGACAACTTTACAACACCATTTTCATCTGGAATACCTATTAAACCTGTTCCTTTACTAGAAACAACTGAAGCATTTAATTCTTTTTGCTGTAACATATATATAATTAGTATACTTGAAAAATACGGAATTAATGTGCCAAAAAAAGTATAACGAAATGATTGTAAATACTCTGGCCAAAAAGGAAAGGTTAAGTTACCGTATATTAGATGTAATATGAGTGAAATAATAATAACTTCTCCAAAAAACCAAAGGAGAAAACCTCCCAAAAGAAATGAATTTATTTTTAAAAGTTTCCTAACTAAAAATTGGGAGCAAGCTATTACAATGGCGGCAATAAAACTAAAGCTAGATAGCCTGAAAAACTGTTGAATTCCTGAATCTTTTTCCCATAGATTAATATTGAAAGGAAGAAATATATTAATAAATATAATACCAAATACTAAGCAAAAGCCAATTAATATTAACTTTTGCTTAGTATTGTCTATGAGTGTAAATGGCTGCGACAAAAAGTGTTTCATACACTTTTTTTAGAAACTTATTACTATTGGTTTCCTAAAATAATTGGCATTCCACTGTCTCCAGAACCTATAACAATAACTTTACTATTAGGTGACTCTGACAATTTAATAGTAGCTTCAATACCTTTGTCTTGAAGAATTTTATCTGTTAAAGAAGCACTTAAAATACGGTTAGCATCTGCCTTACCCTGTGCTTCAATAATTACTTTTTCCGCTTCTTTTGCAGCAGTAACCAGTCTAAATTCGTATTCTAAAGACTCTTGTTCTTGTTTTAATTTGCGTTCAATGGCATCTTTAATTGTTGCAGGTAAAGTGACATCTCTAACTAAGACATCATTTAATACAATGTATTGATTGTCAAGGATTTTCTTAGTTTCATCAAAAATTTCACTTTGAATGATATCTCTCTTACTAGAATAAAGTTGCTCGGGTGTATAACGACCGACCACACTTCTAGCTGCCGATCTTAACGCTGGCTTGATAATTCTATCAAGATAATTTTCGCCTTTTTCTTGATGCAATCTTCCTAAATCTACTGATTTTGGCATGTACCAAGCTGTGGTTTCTAATATAATATCCAATCCATTTGAAGAAAGTACTTTCATTTTCTCAAAAAGTTCTTGTTGACGCACTTCATAAATAATAACCTTATTCCAAGGTGCTACAATATGAAATCCTTCCCCTAAAGGTGGTGCGTCTGTAACAACACCATTGTCAAATGTTTTATAAAGAACTCCTGCTTCACCAGAACCAATGGTTACGGCTGATTTTGCTAATACTATAACAAGTATAATTGCAACAACAATTACTGGCAATGCCACTTTAGGTAATTTTTCCATTATTATTTTAATTTAAATTAATCCGTTATATTTTCTAATAAACCACTCTAAACCTAAGCTTAAAGCAATTATGATGAGTAGATATTTCCAATCTATCAAAGGTATGATATTTTTATTGCTTTTTTGAATAGATACGTAACGATTATCGTTTAATAAATCGTTCACTAAACCCTTTGTATTATCAATAAAATAACTCTTACCTTCACTGTTAGTAGCTAACTGTTGCAACTTTGTTACATTGGCATTTAAAAATTGTTGTTCAACATGATATTCTAAAACCTGAAAGCTTCCGGATTTGGCTATATTAGCATTAATTGCTCTTACGGTAAAACTATATTCTGAAGGCGGTAAACTACTTAAATCAACTTGAAAATTATTATTTTTAAGAATAAGCGGGAATGTTTTATTCTCTTTTGTAATATTATCTGTTACGGAAATATTAAGTGTTTCTCGTGTATCAAAAACATAATTTTTGTCGAAAAACTCCGCCTTAATTATAATGCTACTACTACCATTATAGAAAGACTCATAATCGACATTCAATCGATCTTTTCTTTTGCTTGAAGCTAAATACTGAACAAGCTTTCCTATAAAATCATCAAATTGATTAAATGATTTGTTATTAATATAACTTTGTGCTCTCCATTGCCAAATATTTTCTCCGAACAACACCCCTTCTCTCCTACCATTAGTTTCATAAGTTACTAATAAGGGCTCGTTTGTTGAAATGCCATTAATGCTTTTATTTAAAATGGGTTCGTACGGTATAGTGAAAGATACCAATCCGTAATTTGAGTTTAAAGGTGGGAATGATTCAAAGTCGATATCATCAACTATAAACGGTGTATAATTGGTGTTTAATTCGGCTTGATAAGTTTCGGTTTGATTTGTTATTTCGCTTAAAAAATTAGGCTTGATGCTATTTAAGAAATTTAAATCAGTTTTAATCCCAACAACGGTAAAATGATTCTTGTTTTCTTTTTCTAAGACCTCAAACAACTGTTTAAACTTGTAGTTTGGTTGATTGATTATAATTAGCTGGAAATCATTTATTTGGTTTAGTATATTTTTTGGATTTAAAAATTCAACCGAGCGCTGTTCATTACTTTCAATACTCTTTTTTAAAGCACCTAAATCCGGGTGCAAAAAATCGCTAACAATAGCAATTTTTGTTTTTTGGTCAATGACTTCTACCGCAAAGTTTTTAGAATTGTTAATCTTATTTTTTTCATTATCAATAGGAACAATGGTCGCTTTATAGCTACTTACACCTACACCATTTGCTGGTAATGTAAAGTTAATAACTTTTGAGTTGTTCTCTTTTGAAAAGCGAATCGATTCAGAATAAACAGTTGTATGGCCTCTTGTTACTAGAAAGCGAGAGTTTATCGTGTTATTTCCATTATAAACTAGAATGGTTTCAACAGGAAATCTGTTTTTTAAATAGGCATACTTGTTTACATTTAATTGTTGAATTTTTAAATCGGTATATGTTACTGTATCTCCTAATATTACAGGATAAATGTTTTGTTTGTATGTCGATGTGGTAAACTGATAATCATTACCGTAGGTTTGATTACCGTCTGAAATTATCAAGGTAGGTGCTGTGGTTTGTCTATATATTTGAGATAATTGCTTAAAAGCATTGTTGATATTCGTCTGATTCTCTGAAAAATCAGTAGAATCTGAAGCTTTAAACGATTCACCAAATGTATATAGGTCTATATTGAATTTATCATTTAAATTGTCATCATTAGATAATCTTTCAACTAAATTAATGACTTGAGTATCTTGATTGAGGTGTTTTATAGAACTTGAGTTATCTACAGCAACAACCAAATTTGGTTTTTCAATAGAAAAACTAAGCTGTTCAAATTTCGGATTTATAAGCAATAAAAAAATAGAAAAAATGCTCAGGAATCTTAAAAAAGAAAAAAGCATGTTCAATTTAGACATGCCTTTCTTTTTATGCATATACTGAAAAAGCGCTAATAGTAGTGCAACAATTCCAGAAAGGATTATATATAAGAGTGTTTGGGTGTCCAATTACTGCTTGACATTTATTAACTCAAAAGATTCAAAAAAGTGCTTGGCTTCTTCATGACCTTTGTTCATTTTCTCGTAAATAATTTGAGTTAAATACAAATTATACCCAGCCAAAACCGTTCTCATTTCAATCATGTAAGTTAGATCTAAACTTTTTACTTCTATTTTAACATCCCTACCATGATACCCATTAAAAGTAATTTTTTTATCACTTACCAAACGTCCCTTTGTATTGGTAACAGCACCTTCAATACTACCATTTAAAACTCTATTTTGTGATTCAAAAGTATTTAATCCGTTTTCAAAAAAAGATTTCGGATACTTTGTAAACGATGTCATGTAAATCTTATTTTTATCATTTTCTGTTTGCGAAGTATATGTGTGCATTTTTACAGTTCCTTTTGCTGTAGGAACATCTTGAGATCCTTTTTGAGGTTTTGTTGGAAACTCAATAATATACGCATTAACTGTATCCTTAACTTTTACCCATTCTTTATTTTGAGCAATTAAAGCCGATACATTACAAATAAAAAAAAATAGTAATAAGATGCTCTTTTTCATAGTATTATGTTAGCATACCTCCATCAACATTAAGCGTTTGCCCAGTTATATAGGCACTCATGTCACTAGCTAAAAACACACAAACATTTGCGATGTCTTCTGGTGTACCACCTCTTTTTAAAGGGATTCCAGCACGCCACCCTTTCACAATCTCTTCATCAAGTTTTGCGGTCATTTCTGTTTCTATAAAGCCGGGAGCAACAACATTACTCCTTATGTTTCTGGAGCCTAATTCTAAAGCTACCGATTTAGAAAACCCAATAATTCCGGCTTTAGAGGCTGCGTAATTGGTTTGTCCGGCATTTCCTTTAACACCAACTACCGAACTCATATTTATAATGGAACCTTTACGCTGTTTTAGCATAGTACGTTGTACTGCTTTTGTCATATTGAAAACTGACTTTAAGTTTACTTCTATAACAGAATCAAAGTCTTCTTCACTAATACGCATTAACAAATTATCTTTTGTTATACCGGCATTATTCACCAAAATATCAATACTTCCAAATTCAGAAACAACTTCATCAGCTAATTTTTGAGCATCATCAAAACTGGCAGCATTACTTTGATATCCTTTAGCTTTTATACCCAACACATTCAATTCTGCTTCTAATGCGTTTGCAGCTTCTACAGAAGAACTGTATGTAAATGCTACATTCGCACCTTGTTCTGCAAAAACTTTTGCAATTCCTTTACCAATTCCACGACTAGCACCTGTAACTATGGCTGTTTTTCCTTGTAATAATTTCATTTAGATATTTTTAATTTGACATAAAAAACACAATAATATATATTGTGTATTTCATTCTTGAAGTTCATTAATAAATTAGATATTCAAATATAGGAAATACAATGTTGTATCATATAAAAAATGCTATAAAATCACATTATATGTAATAAATAAAAGATTACTTTTTACGCAACCTTTATTTATTGAAAGCATCTAATAATTGAATTTAACAGCGAATATTAAACTCAAGCATTATGAAATATACGTTTCTTTTTTTACTATTAATTTCATTTTTAGGATGTAATGAAACTGATGATGGTAATCCTTCTAAAATATGCTCAGTAGATCCGCTTGAAAATATAGAATGGCTAAAAGAATTAGTAAATCATCCTAATACTAATGGTTTAGAAATTATACAATATGATTATAATCAGCAAACAGTTTTTTCAATAAATAACTGCTTAAACTGTGCAGATAGCTTTACAACTGTTTATGATTGTGAAAAGCATAAAGTTTGTGAATTTGGAGGTATAGCAGGAATAAATACTTGTCCTGATTTTGATACTGAAGCGATCAATGAAAAGATATTATTCACTGACAGAAATTGCGAAAAAGGTACTATAATCAGCCCTAAACTCTATAAAGAACTTAAACCCTCACCAATTACATCTGCAAAAACTAATGGCAATTGTTTGGAGATAACGTTTAGTATACTTTCTACTCAAGATAGAATTGAAGATGTAAAATTGGTAGATTCTGGTGAGGTTCTAGAAAGCAGTCCTGCACAAAGACGTATAAAATTCAATCTTAAAGAAAGCCTAACTAAACCAACTTCTATATCTGTTACAACTTCTTTTGATGTTTCGAATCTTGCAGAGCAAGGAGAAACTATCATATTGAATATTGATGGGTTTGGTACTTCTATTGAATATACTAGAGCTCCTTAAGCAAATATAAAATATGATTTTTTGACATAAATTAAAAGAGAGTGTCTAAAAGTAAGTTCGATGTCATATTGAGCCTGTCGAAATATATTTAACTTACAGATAATCAATATCGGTTTCGACAGGCTCAACCTGACAAATCAAATTATAAAGACCTTTTAGACACCCTCTTTTTCAGTATACTTCTTTTATTATGCAAGCGTTAATTATTGGGCACAAATTTAATATCTACCATTCCTAGATAAGATGTTTCCGAGAACGTATCTGGCAATGTTTGGCTGGTGCCATAGTTCGACCCATAACCAGAAATTAATATGTCTCCCATTTCTACAGGAAATAAATCATTTCCAGCATTAGTAAACTGGTAATAATCATTAGTATTAACTGAAACAAAGTAAGCTGTTCCAGAACTTATAGTTATAGGTTCTATAGCTTCGAAAGAGAGAAGCCCTGAACTTGAAGTAACCATTGTAGTTGCTAAAATGGTTTCTGTTTCTACATTCCATAGGGTTACTCGATATATATCATTGTTTGGTACTCTAATACCTAGTGCCGTGATCTTTCCATCTTTAAATGATTTAAATTTATAGCCAATTTCAAAGATACTAGGACCATCTACTTTTTGATAGTTTACCTGCATGTGTCCACTTTCTATCAACGATTTCATTGGATATTGTGGTATTGCTTCTACTTCTACAATTTCTATTTCATCATCATTTTTAGAGCAATTAAAAAGAGATAATGCTATGATTGTTAGTCCTAATATTATTTTTTGTGCTTTCATAATTCCTGTTTTTTAGTTTTATACTAGTATATAAAAGCAGTGCTATTTTTGTTACCCTATATTTTAAATTTATTGCATAAAAAAATCCGTTAACTTTTTAGTTAACGGATTACTTATTTTAATGAGCTATTAAGTTTACCCTAATACTTCAGCTATTTTCTTTCCTATTTCGGCAGGAGAATCAACCACATGAATACCACAAGCTCTCATTATTTTCTTCTTAGCTTGAGCTGTATCATCACTTCCTCCTACAATAGCACCAGCATGCCCCATAGTACGTCCAGCAGGAGCCGTCTCTCCAGCTATAAAACCAACAACCGGTTTTTTGCTTCCACTAGCTTTATACCAATTAGCAGCATCTGCTTCTAATTGCCCTCCTATTTCTCCAATCATGACAACTGCTTCAGTCTCCGGATCGTTAATTAATAATTCAACAGCTTCTTTTGTCGTCGTTCCAATAATTGGGTCTCCACCAATACCAATGGCTGTAGTAATTCCCAATCCTTGTTTCACTACTTGATCAGCAGCTTCATATGTAAGTGTTCCTGATTTAGAAACAATACCTACTTTACCTTTTTTGAAAACAAAACCTGGCATAATACCAACTTTGGCTTCTTCCGGAGTAATAACTCCTGGACAGTTGGGGCCAATTAAGCGACACTCCTTATTTTTAATGTAGTTGGATGCCGTAATCATATCTGCAACCGGAATACCTTCTGTTATTGTAATAATAACTTTTATACCAGCATCTGCGGCCTCCATAATAGCGTCGGCAGCAAAAGCAGGCGGCACAAAAATAATAGTGGTATCTGCCCCTACTTCGTTAACTGCATCTAAAACGGTATTAAAAACCGGCTTATCTAAATGTGTTTGCCCACCTTTTCCTGGTGTAACACCGCCAACGACATTCGTTCCGTATTCAATCATTTGACTAGCGTGAAATGTACCTTCACTACCTGTAAATCCTTGAACTATAATTTTTGAATTTTTATTTACTAAAACACTCATAGGTGGTTATTTGTCTTTTAATTAATTTAATTGAGCAAATGTAATTTTTTGTATTAAAATTTTAAAGTAAAAACGTACTTTTTATTTTAAGAACTTGCTTAAGGCTTTTTCAAATGAGTTCTAATAAAAACCAAGCTCTATTTTATATTCTGTTCCTTTAATTTTTCAAGTATTTCAGGAATCTTTCTTATGGCTGCTATTTCTTTATATTTTGAGCGAAAATCATCAGCTGGAATTCCGAAATAACTTTTACCGCCTTCTAATGATTTGCTAACTCCTGCTTTTGCCGATATTACAGCTTTTTTTCCAATGGTAATAGCGCTAGTAATCCCTACCTGTCCCCAAATAGTAACTTCATCTTCAATGATAACACAACCTGCAATCCCTACTTGGGAGGCAATTAGACATTTTTTTCCTATGACGGTATCATGCCCTACCTGCACTTGATTATCAATTTTAGTACCTGCTTTAATCGTTGTATCTCCTGTTACCCCCTTGTCAATAGTACAGGCCGCTCCAAGATCTACATCATCTTCAATTACCACGCGCCCTCCAGACTTTAGTTGATCGAATCCTTCAGGTCTGTTTTTATAATAAAAGGCGCTTGATCCTAAAATAGTTCCAGAATGTATTATAACATTGTTCCCTATTATAGTATCATCATAAATACTTACGTTACCGTGTATTATGCAATGGTCACCTATAACAACATTATTACCGATAAAACAATTTGGTTGGATTACTGTATTTTTTCCAATTGTTGCAGAATTTGATATAGCAGTGTTAGATGCTTTAAAAGGCTTGAAATGATTTGTAAGCCTATTAAAGTCTCTAAAAGGATCATCACTAATTAATAATGCTTTTCCAGAAGGGCAAGCTACTTCTTTATTAATAAGTATAATGGTCGCTGCAGAATCAAGTGCTTTGTCATAATATTTAGGATGATCGACAAAAACGATATCTCCAGGTTCCACGACATGAATTTCATTCATTCCGAGAACAGGGAAATTAGCATCACCAACAAAAGTGCAATCAATTAATTCTGCAATGTCTTTTAAGGTATGTGGTTGCCAAAATTTCATAATTCAGTATTCAGTATTCAGTATTCAGTATTCAGTATACAGTATATACAGTCTTCAGTATATGAGTAAGTACTGCTTACTGGATACTGGTAACTGTGGACTGATTTATTATTCCTTAACACGTTCTTTATAAGTCCCTTTTTCAGTTTCAACTTTTATCTTGTCCCCTTCATTAATAAATAAAGGTACATTTACGGTTGCTCCTGTTTCAACAGTTGCAGGCTTTGTTGCATTGGTAGCAGTATTTCCTTTTACTCCTGGTTCGGTTGCAGTGACTTCTAATATAACACTTGCCGGCATTTCAACAGAAAGTGGCATATTATCTTCAGAATTAATAATAACTGTTACAACTTCACCTTCTTTCATTAAACTTGGATTATCTAGAGCAGATTCCACTAATTGAATTTGCGCGTAATCTTCTGTGTTCATAAAATGGTAAAATTCACCATCATTATATAAAAACTGGAATTTATGGGTTTCTACACGTACATCTTCTAATTTGTGCCCGGCAGAAAAGGTATTATCCAAAACTTTACCACTAGTAACACTTTTCATTTTTGTCCTAACAAATGCGGGGCCTTTACCAGGTTTTACATGTAAAAATTCTATTATTTTATAAATATCATTATTATATTTTATACATAATCCATTTCTAATATCACTTGTAGTTGCCATAAATTCTCTTTTGTATAATCGTTAGTTTAATTAATTTGATTTGAAATACCCTTTCATGATACCTCGATGCGAATTTTTTATAAATTGAAGAATTTCATCACGCTCTGTTGTCGCCTCCATTTCTGCCTCAATAATTTCTGAGGCTTGAGTATTATTATAATTCTTTTGATAGAGTATTCTGAAAATATTTTGAATCTCTCGTATTTTCTCTGTTGTAAATCCACGTCTTCTTAGTCCGACAGAATTTATTCCAACATATGACAAAGGTTCACGTGCTGCTTTTACATAAGGAGGCACATCTTTTCTAACCAAAGATCCACCGGTAACAAAAGCATGGTTACCTACAGATACAAATTGATGCACTGCCGTCATTCCTGCTAAAACAACATAGTCACCTATTGTTATATGTCCTGCCAGTGTACTATTATTAGAGAAAATACAATTATTCCCAACAATACAGTCGTGAGCAATATGACAGTAAGCCATTATTAAGCAATTATCACCGATAACGGTTTTCATTCTATCTGCTGTACCTCTGTTAATAGTGACACATTCCCTTATGGTAACATTATCTCCTATTTCTACAATGGTATCTTCGTCATTATATTTTAAGTCCTGAGGAACAGCTGAAATAACTGAACCTGGAAAAATATTGCAATTTTTACCAATTCGGGCACCTTCCATAATGGTTACGTTACTACCTATCCAAGTCCCCTCTCCTATTTTTACATTATTATTAATAGTTGTGAAAGGTTCTATTACGACATTTTTAGCAATCTTGGCACCTGGGTGAACGTATGCTAGTGGTTGGTTCATATTTATTTTACTTTAGAGATTTGAGCCATTAGTTCTGCTTCTGCACAAAGTTTACCATTGGCATATGCATAGCCTTGCATGTGGCAAATGCCACGGCGAATAGGAGTTATTAACGAACATTTAAATATTAACGTATCTCCGGGCATTACTTTTTGTTTAAACTTAACTTTATCCATTTTCATAAAGAAGGTCAAATAATTTTCTGGATCCGGAACGGTATTAAGCACTAAAATACCTCCCGTTTGTGCCATGGCTTCTACAATTAAAACGCCTGGCATTACAGGTGCTCCAGGAAAATGACCAGCAAAAAATGGTTCGTTCATTGTTACATTTTTTATAGCTGTAACATGATTATCTGTAAGCTCAAAAACTTTATCTATTAATAGAAATGGTTGCCTGTGAGGAAGCATGCTCATAATTTGATTAACATCCATTAGAGGCGGTTGATTCAAATCTATATTAGGTACATTATTGCGACGTTCGTTTTTTATTATTTTAGCTAATTTTTTAGCAAACTGTGTGTTTACAAAGTGTCCAGGTTTATTTGCTATGACTTTACCACGAATTCTTGTTCCTATAAGTGCCAAATCTCCTAAAACATCCAGCAACTTATGTCTTGCTGCTTCATTTGGATGGTGTAGCGTCAAATTATCTAAAATACCATTTGGTTTTACAGCTATGGAATCTTTTTTAAAGGCTACTCTAAGCTTTTCCATAGTTTCTGGAGATAATGCTTTGTCTACATAAACAATGGCATTATTTAAATCCCCTCCTTTAATTAACCCATGCTCCAACAACATTTCAATTTCATGTAAAAAACTAAATGTACGTGAGTTTGAAATATCCTTTTTGAAATCTGAAATTTTATTTAAAGTAGCGTTTTGAGTACCCAAAACTTTAGTACCAAAATCTACCATGGCGGTTATTTGGTATTCTTTAGAAGGCATTACTAAAATTTCGCTACCAGATTCTTCGTCTGTATAAGAAACAATATCTGTAATGACAAACTCTTCTCTAAAAGCATCAAGTTCTACAATACCAGCTTTTTCAATAGCATCTACAAAAAATTTGGAAGAACCATCCATAATAGGCGGTTCCGAGGCATTCAATTCGATGATAGCATTATCAACATCTAACCCAACCAATGCAGCAAGCACATGCTCTGAAGTTTGAATTGCTACACCATTTTTCTCTAAACAGGTACCTCGCTGTGTATTGGTGACATAATTTGCATCAGCTTCAATTACAGGTGTGCCTTCTAAATCAACACGTTTAAATGCTAATCCAGAATTGGCAATAGCTGGTTTGAAAGTTAAAGTAACATCTTTTCCTGTATGCAAACCGACACCAGTTAAAGAAATTTCATCTTTAATAGTTTTTTGCTTTATTTCAGTATTAACTATTCCCATTTATTTTTTTCTAATTCATTAATATTTTTTACAATCTTAGGTAAGTTTTTAAAATGCACATAGGATTTGTTATAATCACTCAATGCTAGTGCAGGTGAACCCTGAAGGATTTCATTATCTTTAACATTTCTAGCTATACCCGATTGTGCTTGGATTTTCACGTTGTTACCAATAGTAATATGACCAGCAATACCTACTTGCCCTCCAATTTGGCAGTACTCACCAATTTTAGTCGAACCGGCAACACCAGATTGTGCTGCTATTACAGTATGCTTGCCTATTTCTACGTTATGAGCAATTTGAATTTGATTATCCAATTTAACCCCATTCCTTATTATGGTAGAACCCATAGTCGCTCTATCTATAGTAGTTCCAGCTCCCACATCAACATGATTTTCTAAAATAACATTTCCTATTTGAGGTATTTTCTTGTAACTACCATCTGAATTTGGTGCAAAACCAAAGCCATCAGCTCCAATGATTGCTCCAGAATTTATAACACAAGAGGTCCCTATAATAGTATCTGAATAAATTTTGGCTCCAGAAAAAACAATGGAGTTTTCGCCAATAGTAACATTATCACCTATATAAACATTTGGAAATATTTTAACATTATCCCCTATTTTAACATTATCCCCTAAATATGAAAACGCTCCTAAATAAATATTATCGCCAAATTTTGCAGATTCTGATATAGACGAAGGTTGTTCAATGCCTACTTTGTTAAGTTTTGCAATATTATAATACTCAAGTAATTTAGTAAAGGCGGCATACGCATCTTCAACTTTGATTAATGTCGTGTCTATTTCGGTTTCAGGGACAAAGCTTTTATTAACTATGGCCACTGACGCTTTTGTAGAATATATATATTGGGTGTATTTTGGATTGGATAGAAACGTTAAGGAACCCTGGGTTCCTTCTTCAATTTTAGATAATTTTGAAACTTCTACATTTGGATCACCAACAATATCACCTTCTAATATTCCTGCTATTTGTTGTGCTGTAAATTTCACACTGAAAAGTTTGTAGTTTTTTGTTTGATTGACGCAAAAATAGGAAAAATGTACTAAAGTTTTTCATGTGCCGATGCTTATTGTTTTCTAAAGACACATGTCACATTTTATATAGTTATATTTTTTTTAATTTGTAAAAATTAACTATAGTACTTCTTTAGGGTAGCAGATATAATATTTAGTTACGGGTTTTGATAAGGCCTTTAGATTAAGTTGATCTGAAGCTTTAACGATGTCCTCAATTTTCCCCGATTTATGTAAAATATTTATACCTTGGTGTTTCAGTTGGTAGGCCTGATTTGAGATTTCTCCAGTAAACACAAAATATGTTGCTTCTTTTTCACTTATTCTATATGTAGTAATTAAATCTTGAATATGTTTTTCTAGATTTTGCTTTTTAATGACTTTACTTTTCAATTTAATTTTTAATAAGTCTCTGTTTATTATCATTTTACTCAACTTACTAAGTACAAAGTCATCATGATGTTGCCAGTGTTTCATAGCCGAAATAATGTCATAATCATCTAACTGGGAAAATATATCTAGCGTATCGTTGTCGAAATTATCAATTGCTATTTTATTCTCTAAAAAGAATAATAAAGCTTTGCTGGCTTCTAATTGAACCCCAATATGATGTAGCTCCTTAGCGCGCTTTAAAACTCGAATCAATAATTGTTCTGCAACCAATCCCGTTTTATGCAAGTAAACTTGCCAGTACATGAGACGTCTAGCCACCAAAAATTTCTCAACACTATAAATTCCCTTTTCTTCAATTACTAATTCATCATTAACAACATGAAGCATCGTGATTAATCGTTCACTATTTATATTGCCTTCTGCAACTCCGGTATAAAAACTATCCCTCTTTAAATAATCGGCCCGATCCATATCCAATTGTCCGGAAATAAGCTGACACATAAATTTTCGATGATATTCTCCTTTGAAAATTTGAATAGCAAGCGTTAAACTTCCGTTAAATTCTTTATTTAATAGCTCCATAAAAAGCAAAGAAATGTCTTCGTGCGATACATTATTAACGATACTATGTTCCATAGCATGAGAGAAAGGGCCGTGACCTATATCGTGCAACAAAATAGCAGCGTACAGTCCTTTTTCTTCCTCTTCAGAAATCGCAACTCCTTTAAAACGAAGTACATTGACCGCTTGTTGCATTAAATGCACACAGCCTATAGCATGATGAAATCTAGTATGGTGTGCCCCGGGATAAACCAAATATGACATACCCATTTGAGTAATTCTACGTAACCGTTGAAAATATTTATGCTGAATTAAATCGAAAATAAGCGAATTTGGAATAGTAATAAATCCGTAAATTGGGTCGTTTAATATTTTAAGTTTGTTCAAACTTGAAAAAGTTAATGTTTAATAGACACAAATATAATTATATACAGACTATTATTTAATACATAACAAAAATTAAAACAGTGCCTCCTCGAGCACAGTCGAGAGGTCCCTTTATTATAGAGTCTTAAAAAAGAAAGTCTCGACTGTGCTCGACCCGACATTTAAGAGCTTATATTAATTTTTGTTACGTATTTAAAGAAATCTAGATAAAAGACAATTACCAATAAATGATTATTAAAAACATTTAAATGAATACAATACAAATACTTTGGGTAGATGATGAAATTGATCTACTAAAACCTCATATTCTATTTCTGGAACAACGTAATTATAGCGTTACAACATGCATGAGTGGCAGTGAAGCTATTGATGTCATAGATGATAAAAATTTTGATATCGTATTTTTAGATGAAAATATGCCTGGGCTTACTGGTCTTGAAACTTTAAATGAAATAAAGGAAAAGAAAGACAACCTCCCTGTTGTTATGATCACCAAAAGTGAGGAAGAATATATTATGGAAGAAGCTATTGGTAACAAAATAGCGGATTATCTCATTAAGCCTGTAAATCCAAATCAAATATTATTAAGCTTAAAGAAGAATTTGGATCATTCTCGATTAGTATCTGAAAAAACAACTTCAAACTATCAGCAGGAATTTCGGAAAATCGCTATGGATTTATCTATGGTTAATTCTTATGAAGAATGGGTCCATTTGTATCAAAAACTTATTTATTGGGAAATTCAACTTGAAGATATTGAAGATGCAGGGATGTTCGAGATTTTAGAGTCTCAAAAAAATGAAGCAAATATTCAGTTCGGTAAATTTATAGAGAAGAACTATGCCAATTGGTTTAAACCGAACTCAGAATCCCCCATAATGTCCCACATGCTTTTTAAAGAAAAAATTGCTCCTGAGATTAGTGAAGATCAACCAACGGTTTTAATTGTTATTGATAATTTACGTTATGACCAATGGAAAGTTTTTGAACCTATAATTAACAACTATTATAAAAAAATCAAAGAAGAGGCTTTTTTCAGTATTTTACCAACGGCCACTCAATATGCTCGTAATGCTATTTTTTCTGGGTTAATGCCTAGTGAGATGGAAAAGTTATTTCCAGAATATTGGAAAAACGATACCGATGACGGTGGTAAAAATTTGCATGAAGCGGCCTTTTTAGATACCCAGATGAAACGATTAGGATTAACTCATTTAAATTATGATTATCATAAAATCACAAATCTGAAAAACGGTAAGAAATTAGCTGATAATTTCAAATCACTTAAGTCTAACGACTTAACAGTTGTTGTCTATAATTTTGTTGATATGCTATCACATTCCAAAACAGAAATGGAAGTTGTTAAAGAATTGGCTTCAAACGATAAGGCATACAGGTCTTTAGCTTTAAGCTGGTTTAAAAACTCACCCCTTTTAGAAATGATACAGCAGGCCCAACAACTAGGGTTTAAACTCATTTTAACAACAGATCACGGTACTATTAATGTTAAAAATCCATCAAAAGTAATTGGTGATAGAGACACAAGTTTAAATCTTCGTTATAAAACCGGAAGGAGCTTAACTTACGATGATAAGGATGTATTGGTTTTTAAAAACCCAAAAGAAGCTCACTTACCGTCAATAAAGATGAGTAGCTCTTATATTTTTGCAAAAAGCGACTTGTTTTTTGCATATCCAAATAACTATAATCATTATGTAAGTTACTTTAGAAACACCTATCAGCATGGTGGTGTTTCTCTTGAAGAAATGATTATCCCTTTCGTAGTTTTTGACCCAAAATAAATATAACCGTTATTATTAAAACAGTGTCTGAATTTATAAAACTAAATCTACTATCGGAAGGAAATTAAATAACCTTTATATAGATCAATTAAAAATAAAAACTCTATGTAAAGCAAAAAACATCGATAAAATACATTTTTTTGTTGTTTTTTTGATTTTTTATGGTTATACTTGCGTATAAAATTTAATAAAATTGGAGATTAGCTTTGGATTAAATGATGTTGAAAATATTGCAAAACAGCTCATTAAAAATGTAAAAACTAAAACCTTATTGTTTTATGGCGATATGGGTGTTGGTAAAACAACATTAATAAAAAACATAGTAAAAGTTTTAGGTAGTGATGACGAAGTAAGTAGTCCAACATTTTCTATTGTAAATGAGTATCAATTAAATAATGATAAAGTATATCATTTTGATTTATATAGGATAAATGATTTAGAAGAGGCTTATAATTTTGGAATTGAAGATTATATAGACTCGGAGCATTGGAAACTGATCGAATGGCCAGAAAAGATTGAACCCATTTTAACGGATCATTTCGATAGAGTTGATTTAGAATTAAGTACTAATAATAGGATTTTAAGACTAAATTTAAAAGACATATAACTAACATAATTACTAGCTTATACAAATAAATAACATAAAAAACACTCCGAATTTTGAAGTTTTACGGGAAAACCACATTGGAAATTTAAAAAAACTCTTTTTTTAACATTTTTTTAACATTTCAAGAAAAACTTCAAAATTGCCTTTAGTTACATTTGGATATATTAATTAATAAATCCCTTTAAAAATGAAAACTAAAAAGTATGTAATTGCAATCGCAATTTTCGGAGGAATGTTGTTTATGGCTCAAGCTGCTGATGCTTACAACCAAAATGGACAACAAACAGCAAAAATTGAAAAGAGTAAAATCAGACTCCCAAAATAATAATATTAATAAAAAGGATCTAATCCTTGGGAGTGTAATAGCTACTTTGGTAGCTATTACACCTTATTTGTTCGATTTATACCAAAGTGTTCCAGATATAAAAATTTGGAACACTTTTTTATTTAACTATGAGAGTACACATTATGAAAGCGTTCGAACTGTAGCATGGACGCTTACCAATAAATTAGTTCCTTTATTATTAATATTTCTATGGTTTTTTACATGTCGTCATTGGTGGTATCATGCATTACTAGTGCCAATTGCTATGTATTTTTATCAAATAATTATGACTTTTAATGATGATATTGAATACTTAGATTCTAATCACATAATGTATTTAATACCAGTCATGGCAATTGTAATACCTACCATTTATTTGATTAGGGCAAGAATATTTAATAGCTTATCTGAAGTCAATAAATCAATGCAAGAACTTGAAGATGAATTTAAAATGTCTCCTAAAAACTTTTGGGGTAAGGTTAAGAATTATTTTTAGCTTAACACACTTTCGTTTGATTACTGCCAATTTTAATCAAAAATCAATTAATTTGTATTTTCTTTAAATCGCTCTCGCTCATTTAGATCTATTTCTTTTTTATTTGTACGCAATCTAAAGTTTCCAAACTTATAATTAAACCCAAAAGTAAGTAATCTGTTTTCTCTTCTCGATTTTAAAAACACATCTTGATTTAGGTATTGAGTAATTGTTTTAAAGTTTTGAGTATTAAATATATCTGTAGCTCCAATACTAAGTGTTGCTTTTTTATTCCAAAATGTTTTTTTTATACTTATATCAATTCCCGATCGTGCACTTGCATCTGTTGGCCCATTAACTATAGGTGATATATATAAATAGGAAATATCTGCTGTTAAACTATGATCTTTTAAAAAACTATAGTAATTGATTATTTGCCCAAAGATTGACCATCTGTTATTTACTAATAGGGCGTTACTGCTTTTTAACGCAAAAAATTCTTCTTCATAATAAAAAAGAGATGATAACACATATAAATTCCAGTTATTAGCTAACTTTTTATATGTTGTAAAATCTAAGCCATATGAAATACTACGATTTATATTAGTATCTACATATGTTAACTTATTATTGTCATTGTCTTGAAATATGATTCGAATTGTTGGATCAGTTTCATAGCGATAATAGAGCTCAAAAGCATAATCCTTTTTTAAAGTGTATCCTAAAGTAAATGTATCATCAATTTGAGGCTTTAAATTTGGGTCTCCAGTTATATATACATTATCATTTAAAAAATACTTAAACGGGTTTAATTCATTATATCTCGGCCTATGTATGCGTTTATTATAGTTAAAATACAGTTCATTATTATCGTTTAACTTATGCAGTAAATGAAGAGATGGAAACAACTTTAAATAATCATTATTACTATTTTGACTAGTAGATAATGAATTCCCTTTTATATCCGTATGTTCAACTCTTAGTCCAGATTTAAAACTCCAACGCTCCCAATCTTTGGAATAACTTATATAGGCTGCATAATTAATTTCATCATATAAAAAAGTATCAGAATTTTGTAAATCCTCTATTTTTATATCATTTTCAAAAATAAACTGATTTAAGATACTTTCAGAATTAATATTAGAAACCTTGCCTCCTGCTTCAAATTGTGCTGAACCATTTATTGGCAATTCATAATCTAGCTGACCTGTATATAATTTTATAACCTGACTTGAAAATGTTTGAAATCGATTACTTCGTATGAGTATATTATCAGGAAAACGATAGTCTGTATCTACATTTTGGAAACTCGAAAAATCATAATTTGTATGATGCGTACTTATAGAGAGCTTCTCCCCTTCCTTTTTAAATTTATGCACATAATCAAGTGTGAAAGCCAGATTGAAGGTTTCATCCACCTTACGGTTTAAAGTATTAAATGTAGAATCTAAAGTTTTATTTGCGTTAAAAACTTCGGTTAGAGAATTAACAAAAGTGTTTGTATGGTCTCTTGGAGTGATTAACATGCTTGTTGAAAAACCAAGACTATTACGATCATTTATATCATAATCTATATTGGCATTTATATTTTGGTTTGAAGTTTCGCGTGTTCTTTTATAATCTGTTTCCCAACTTGATGTATTTTGATTGTTGTCATTTAAAAAGTTTATAAATTCGTTATTATGCTGAAAATCCTTTCTAGGGCTTATACTATAGTTTATATAGGTGTTGAGTTTTTTTGCTTTAAAAAAGTGACTCGTTCCAAATGAATATTTTGGAAATTCTGAGCCTTGTCTATAATTCCCAAAAACACTTCCGTTATAGCCTGCTATAATATTTCTATTGGTTACAATGTTAAGCACGGCACCACCTTCTGCTTCATACTTTGCAGGAGGATTTGTTATGACTTCAATCGATTTTACATTAGTGGCAGAGGTGCCTTCTAAAAGTTGCTGAACCTCGCTTGAAGACAAATGCACCCTTCTGTCATTTATATATACCGTGGGTGTTGATTGTTTTACAGTTATAGTACCATCATGAACCAAAACACCAGGTGTATGCTTTAAAACATCTAAAACATTATCATTCGATAACGTAGAGTTTTCTACATTAAAAACCAAGCGATCTACCATGCGATTAACTGTAGGTCTCTTTGCGACCACCGTTATTCCATCAAGCGTTTCTAAATTTTCTTCAAGTATTATAGTATCAAAATGAATGTTTCTATCGAGTTCGACTCTTGTAGAATATGTTTTAAACCCAAGGAATCTAATTTTTAATATATAATCCCCGGCTTTTAGATTTTCGATTATAAAATAACCTTTTTCATCTGTAGAAGTACCATTTGCAATTTTTGAACCTCCTAAACTAGTAATTAATATATTAGAATGCGCTATTGGATTATTATTGTCATCTTTAACATAGCCATTTAACCTATATTCTTGAGAAAAAGATGAGAGAGAAAGCAACAGAATAAAGTGATAAAATAGATTTTTAATCATGGATGTATTTGATAATGCAAACTTATAAATAATTAATTTAAAACATTTTATTGAGGAGTTATAAAAATAATAATTATTTTCTTACAAGAATTGAAATTAAAATATTAATCTTGTTAGCTTTTAAAAAACTAAAATAATTATTTTCAGTTTGTGTTAACAATAGAAAATTTATTTGTAATTTGATTTTTTATTAATTAAACTAACCATGTCGAAACCACTCTCGCCTTTTACTAAGGAACAACTTTTACCTCAAGAAGAAACTCTTGAACTACTAAAACGCAAGGGAGAACTGTTTATAGGTATACCTAAAGAGACTGCTTTTCAAGAAAAAAGGGTATGTTTAACACCGGATGCAGTATTTGCTTTAGTAAGTAACGGGCATAAGGTATTGCTTGAATCTGGAGCAGGAAATGGTGCCAGTTTTAGTGATAAGGATTATAGTGAAGCTGGTGCTGAAATTACAAAAGATACGGCTAAAGTATATGCTTGTCCTATGGTTCTTAAAGTGGAACCTCCAAGTATAGAACAAATTAAACTTATTAATCCGCAAACCATATTAATATCTGCGCTTCAGATAAAAACCCAATCTAAAAAATATTTTGAGGCATTAGCCTCAAAACGCATCACAGCATTAGCTTTTGAGTTTATTCGTGATGCCGATGGTGCATACCCTGCTGTAAGATCATTAAGTGAAATTGCAGGAACGGCTTCTGTCTTAATAGCTTCAGAGTTATTATCTGATACTAAAGACGGTAATGGTAATGGGTTAATGTTTGGAAACATTAGCGGCGTACCTCCTGTAGAGGTTGTCATACTAGGAGCTGGTACCGTTGGGGAATTTGCAGCTAGAAGCTCGATGGGGTTGGGTGCAAATGTAAAGGTCTTTGACAATTCTATTACAAAATTAAGACGTATACAAACAAATCTAGGCAGGCCATTTTTTACATCTACAATTACTCCAAAAAATTTAACAAAAGCTCTAAAACGCTGTGATGTTGTTATTGGAGCGGTGCGAGGAACAAATAGAGCTCCTGTAATCGTTTCTGAGGATATGGTGCGATCTATGAAAAAAGGAGCCATCATAATAGATGTAAGTATCGATATGGGAGGTTGTATTGAAACCAGCGAAGTGACTACACATAAAAACCCAATATTTATTAAGCATAATGTGATACATTATTGTGTTCCTAATATTCTAGCCAGATACTCGCGTACTGCCTCTGTTTCCATAAGTAATTTTTTTACACCTTATTTATTAAAAATAGCAGAAGAAGGCGGTATAGAAAATTCTTTAAGATTTGATAAGGGTTTGAAAAATGGATTGTATTTTTACCACGGAATTTTAACTAGTAAATCTGTAGGTGATTGGTTCGATTTGGATTTTAGCGATGTTAATTTGCTTATTTTTTGATTGATTGCAATTCTGATTTATTTCACTAAACACATTAAATGAAACTTATACAGCGCGTTGGTTATTATCTTGGTGGTTTTTCTATCGGATTAATAATTTTAGCTTTCTTTTTAAATGGAAAAAAAACATCATGCAGCTATGGTCCAGATGCTAGAGTTTTAAAGAATATTAGGCTGAAAAAAATAGTTTATAGCAATCATATTCAATCTCATTTAGAGGATTATAATTTAGATTCTGTAGCTATAAATTATATTTTGAAAAAAGGAAGTATTGATTTTTCTAAAAGTAATGCAAGACAAAAGCCATGCGGTATGTACAATATTGAAGGTGAATTTGAAAAGAAAGATATTATTTTAACTGTTGAAAATTGTGATAGTATTGCGACTATAACTACTTTAAAAATAGAATAAACCATAATGCTTAAACGTAGTTTCGATGTTGTTTTTTCTATAATGGGGTTATTTATTCTATCTCCATTTTTAATATTAATTGCTGTTTTAATTAAATTAGATTCAAAAGGACCTGTTCTTTTTGTTCAGGGACGTGTTGGCAAAAACAATATAGACTTCAACATTTTCAAGTTTCGTACTATGCGTGTACAATCTCAAGGGAAGGGACTCCTTACCTTAGGAAATAATGATTCTAGAATAACTAAAGTGGGTTATTTTTTAAGACGTTATAAAATTGATGAGTTTCCACAACTTATTAATATTCTAAAAGGAGACATGAGTTTTGTAGGTCCAAGGCCAGAATTAAGATATTATGTGAATTTTTATAGTGAAAGTGATATGAAAATTTTCGCTGTTAGACCAGGTATTACAGGTCTAGCATCTTTAAAGTACAGGAATGAAGTAGAGCTTTTGAAAGCGGCTAAAAATCCAGAAGATTTTTTCGTTAATACCATTATTCCAGACAAATTAAAATACAATAAGGAATATATTAGAAGACAAAATTTCTTTTTTGATTTAAAACTTATAGGTATTACCATAATTAAAGTTATTACCAAATAGCTTAATGTGAGTTTAAGTATTGGCACTATTTCACAGTATTTGGCATAAAACATTATTATTCTTATTTTGCAAATGAAACTCACTTCGTAAAACATATGTTAAGCGAAGCTAAACCCTAAAATGAATACATCTAAAACTAATCATATAGATCAATTATTGATTGATTCTGGGTTGTTTCCTACTAAAAAAGCATCGCAAAAACCATTAAGTAATTTTGATTTCTCTGATGAAATCATTTTAATCACAGGAGCAGCTGGTTCTATAGGTAGTGAACTTTCAAAACAATTGTTAACATGTAATTATAAAAAGCTCGTCCTTATCGATATTGCTGAGTCTCCTCTTTATGACCTTATAAAAGATATAGAGTTTGAAGATACCAGTAAGATTGTTTTTTTACTTCTAAATATTACAGAAGAGCAATCTCTAAAACACCTTTTTGAAACCTACAAACCTACATTTGTTTTTCATACTGCTGCTTACAAACATGTGCCATTAATGGAAGCAAACCCACATGAAGCGATTAAGCTTAACATTTTTGGAACGAAGTTACTGGCTGATTTATCAATAGAATATAAAGTAAAAAAATTCATCTTTATTTCTACAGATAAAGCTGTAAATCCTAAAAGTGTTATGGGGATGTCTAAGCGTATAGCAGAAAATTACCTAAATTATTTCTTGACTAAATCAGAGACACAATTTATCATAACTCGATTTGGAAATATCTTAGGCTCTAATGGGTCAGTTTTACCACTTTTTAAGAAGCAAATTAAATCAGGTATGCCACTCACGGTTACCAATAGTATTATTTCTCGATATTTCATAAGCAAAAATAAAGCATGCGCCTTAATATTGGAGATTGCTACTTTCAATAATAAAGAAAACAATATTTTTACTTTTAATATGGGTGAACCAATTAAGATAATTGATTTAGCTGAAAGACTCGTGTCACTATATAACAATATTGGTGAAAAAATTGAAGTAAAAATCACAGAATTACGCCCAGGAGAAAAACTTCATGAGCATATCATTTCAAAAAATGAAATATTAGTGCCAACCGATAATAAAAATATTCTATTGGTCAACTCAAAAAATAATTTTGAAACTCAGAAAATTGATTTTACTAAATTAGCAAACATCACACCAAACATGTCAAGTTCAGATATCAAATCTATTTTAGAAAAATATGTTTAAAAAACGATAATAGTTTTATTATATTTTCCGTCGTTTCTTTTCCTTGGTTATAAGCGATAATTCCCTTCCGGTTTGTCCTGCTACAGAAGTGTTTTCTTCCGCTCTTCTAATTAAATAAGGCATCACATCTTTTACAGGTCCGAATGGTATATACTTGGCGACGTTATAACCTTTATCTGCCAAATTAAAGCTAATATGATCACTCATACCATATAATTGACCAAACCATATGCGCTTATCATTATTTTTTAAGTTTTTACTTGCCATTAATTCCATTAACAAATATGAACTATTCTCATTATGGGTTCCTGAAAATATAGACATGCAATCTAAATGGTCAATCATATATAGTAACGCATTGTCAAAATTATCGTCGGTAGCCTCTTTGCTTATACAGATAGGAGACGTATATTCTTTTTCTTTAGCTCTCTCATTTTCTTTTTCCATATAAGCGCCGCGAACCAATTTATAGCCAAGAAAATAATTGCCTTCTTTTGCTTTTTGATGTTCGCTCTTTAAAAAAGCCAATCGATCATGTCTGTACATCTGCAAAGTATTATATACTATAGGTTTTTCTGTATTATACTTTTGCATCATTTTTGTTACTAAATCATCCGCAGCATCTTGCATCCAGCTTTCTTCTGCATCAATTAAAACAGCAATATCATTTTCTTTGGCTTTTTTGCAAACCATATCAAACCTATTTACAACATTAGCCCATTCTTTCTGCTCATTTTGAGTTAATGCTTCTCCACTACCAACTTTTTCATATAATTTTAATCGACCAAACCCTGTTGGCTTAAAAACAGCAATAGGGATAGCTTCAATATTTTTAGCAAAATCAATAATTTTGAGTACTGTATTCATAGCGGAATCAAATTCCTTTTCACTCTCTTTTCCTTCTACAGAATAATCTAAAACTGAACTTACTCCTTTTAAAAACATGCTATCTATTACAGATAAACAATCCTTTTCATTAACACCACCACAAAAATGATCGAACACTGTGGAGCGAATTAAACCTTCAATAGGCAAATTAGCTTTAAGAGCAAAGTTTGTAGCGGCTGTACCTATCCTGACTAAGGGTTGGATAGATATCATTTTGAATAAAAAATAAGCGCGCTCTAATTCAGAATCATTCTTTAATGAGAATGCTATTTCTGTGTTGTCAAATATTCGATCAGTATTCATATAAAAAATTTGTGCAAATATAATTATATCCATATTTCATTTTGTATGATTAAGATCATTTTATATAAAATACTATCATTTTATATAAAATCTCCTTAATTTCACCAACTTTTAATGACAACAATTATTTCATGGATTCAATTACCACAAATGAATGCACAATTCATTTTAATAACGCCTGTTATGAACCTTTAAACAATCATATTAAGGACAGGAATTTTTCTAAGATTTTTATTTTAGTTGATGAGAATACGCATCAACATTGTTTGCCATATTTTTTAGAAAAGCTGGAAACAGATATCGTTGTTGAAATTATCGAAATTGAATCTGGGGAAATTAATAAAACAATAAATACTTGTGTTGGCATTTGGAATACACTTTCTGATTTAGATGCAGATAGAAAAAGCTTACTTATAAATATTGGAGGTGGTGTCATTACAGATTTAGGAGGCTTTGTTGCCTGCACTTTTAAAAGAGGTATCGCTTATATCAATGTCCCTACTACCCTATTATCTATGGTTGATGCATCGGTTGGTGGAAAAACAGGAGTCGATCTAGGGCATTTAAAAAATCAAATAGGTGTTATTAGCAACTCTGATTTGGTGCTAATAGACTCAAAGTACCTGAATACTTTACCACAAAACCAAATGCGTTCGGGTTTAGCCGAAATGTTAAAGCACGGGCTAATTAGTGATGAGACTTACTGGAATAAATTCAAAGACTTGTCAAAATTGACTTTGGACGATCTGGACGTTTTAATTTATGAATCTGTATTAATAAAAAAGAATGTTATTGAAATAGATCCATTTGAAGATAATTTGCGAAAAACTTTAAATTTTGGCCATACGCTTGGTCATGCTATAGAGTCTTATTTTTTAAGCAATCCTAATAAAAATACATTGCTACATGGAGAGGCCATTATAGTCGGAATGATTTTAGCATGCTATATTTCTACGGAATTAGCAAATTTCCCTAAACAAACAACTCTAGATATTAAAAACTTATTCATTGATTATTATGGCAAAGTTAAAATTAATGAAGATGAATATCCTGCCATCATCGAATTGCTTAAATATGACAAAAAGAATAATCATGGTAATATTAATTTTGTCCTTTTAGAATCGATAGGCAATCCCAAAATAGATTGCTTAGTTGACGACAAAGTAATAGTAGATGCTTTTCATTTTTATGACAACTAATAGTTCAACTACCAATTTTGAAAACATTGCTTTGCACTTTTTAAAGTTAAATTTTCCTGCCGCGCAATAAGCGTGGACTAATATAAATTTGTAACCCAAAAAATGCTTCATTTTTTTTCTAAAAAACTATTCTTAAAAGATTTATTAGAAGATTTTGTAGATATTCATAACCACATCCTTCCTGGTATTGATGATGGAGCAAAGAATATCAAAGATTCTTTGTCTTTAATAAAAAAGATGAAAGGATTAGGGATAAAGCAGTTTATACCTACACCTCATATTATGCAGGGCTTTTATCCCAACACAGATGAAACTATTGGAAATGCTTATCACAATTTATTGGGTGCTTTAGATTCAAAACAACTTAAAAGCATTACATTAAACCCTGCTGCCGAATATATGCTCGATAATCATTTTGAAAGTTTATTGGAAAACAGGGATTTATTTACTTTAAAAAAAGACTTCGTACTTGTTGAGATGTCATATTTACAAGCACCTTTAAATTTAGAAAGTATCATTTTTAAAATTAAAACTAAGGGATATTTACCCGTTTTAGCACACCCAGAACGTTATTCTTTTTATCATAACAATCTAGCTTATTATAAAAGACTTAAACAGCTGGGGTGTTTTTTTCAACTTAACATGCTTTCTCTAAGTGATCATTATGGAAAAAAAGTTGAAAAAACGGCTAGTTATTTAATGGAAGAACAATTAATTGATTTTGTTGGCACAGATATTCATAATGAAAAACACATAGATAAGATATCTAATCTGATAGTGAATAAAAAAACAAGTGAAAACCTCAATGAAATAATTAAAAACACGAATCGAACCTTTTCAGTAATTTAACGTGAATCTTGTTTAAGCGTTCTAGATGTCACTTCGAGCGAAATTATGGAAGAATTTTGTATCGAGAAGCTTTTCAAACTGACATGAATTTTCTTATCCAAAATTCACTTTAATCTAAGCTTTTCTTCTAAAAAAACCTTTCTTTTGAGGTGCTCCATAATAACCATATTTTGCACCATACCCAAAGTTAGATTGCTTTACATCATTTACAACTAACATCATACCATTAAGCTTCTTTTCAGCATGCAGTTCTTTAGCAAAATTCAGGATACGCTTTTCGGTATAATCTGCTCTTGTTAAATAAATAGTGTGTCCGGCATATTGACTCATCAATAATGTATCTGTAACAAGCATAGAAGGTGCTGTATCAACAATAACATAATCATATTGATCGGATACAGAATCAAATAAATCTTTTATTCTATCACTCATTAAGAGCTCTGCCGGATTAGGAGGTACTTTTCCAGAAAGTAAAATATCAATATTGATTCCATTAATGTCGTAGGTATTAATAGTTTCCCCTACTATTATAGATTTGTCAACTATGAATTCTGTAAGCCCAACCTTTGAATGATCTTTTCCCTTTTTATTTTTAATTGCAGAATAAATTTGAGGGTTTCTGATATCTGCTCCAAGAAGTAAAACTCTTTTGCCTGTATTAGCTAATGTAAGTGCCATATTTAGGCTAAAAAAGGATTTTCCTTCCCCATTGATAGTTGATGTTACAAAAATTACATTTTCATAATTATCTACTTCTCTACCTCTTTTTACATAATCAAAATTTGTTCTTATAATTCTAAATGATTCAGATAAAATCGATCTATCATTACGCTCTATTAAATTTTTATCATTACCCTTTGCATTTGGAATCTCACCTAAAACTGTTATGTTTCTAATCTCTTTTTCTAAATCTTCTTTATTATGAATTTTGTTATCTAACAAATCTCTGATATAAATAACCCCAAAAGGGATAAGTAAACCAATCATCATAGATGCTAAGTAAGTCATCGTTTTTTTAGGAGAGACCTGAGTATAATTGGAATGAGCTTCGTCTATAACCTTGGCATTAGGAGATGTAGAAATCATCGATATTGTTGCCTCTTCACGTTTTTGAAGAAGATATAAGTATAAGGATTCTTTAATCCCTTGTTCTCGTTGAATATCTCTTGATTTTCTTACTTGCCCCGGAACTGCATAAATTTTTGAGTTTATCTTAGCTGAACGATTTTCAAGACTACTAATTTGAATACTTATTGCTTTGGATGTACTGTTCAAACTTTGTCTTAAGTTATTCTTTAAATTCCCCAGCTGTTGATCTAAATTTACAATAATTGGATTTTTTTCACTAGAACTTTTAAGTAATTTATCTCGTTCATCTAATAGGTCGTTATACTTTTTTGCAATTAAGTTTATTGAACCATCTTTTAAACCAACATTAGACGGTATGCGTTCAAAAGAATCATCACTAATTTGATTCTTCATATAGTTAATCATACTATACTGTGTTCTACTTGCTGCCAAATTTCGTTCTGTCTGAGCATTAGAATTTAAATATAAATCTGCCTCAGAAGTTATGTCTGTTAATTTGTTACCTGTTTTAAATTGTTCTATTTCATCATCTACTTCTGATAAGTCGGTTGCAATTAAATTTATTCTTTTATTAATAAATTCTGCTGTATTGTTAGATTTATTGCTTTTATCCTCAATTGAAACCCTATTATATTCTTCTATTAAAGTATTTATAACGGCTTTAGCTTTTGGTACAGAAGGATCCTTTAAAGATAGGTTAAGAACTTTAGAAAGGTCTGCTGCTTGTGATATTCGTATTGAACTTTTGAAACTTTCTGCAACTCTATCCAAAGATTTAAGTTGAACATAAACAACCTGATTTGCTAAATTTGAAATTTTCTCAACATTAGGTGTTACTATGATATCACCTACCGGTGTAGGTACATTTTTTCCAAAAAACATTTTTTTCGAAATCTCTTCTTTTTGAGATCGCGGTTTGTAAATAAAATCAAATGTAGTTTCAGAAGTAATTCGTAAACTAAAAGTAAAATTTGATTTGTAAATAATAGAATCTGAAGCAAGAAAATTTATTTTAACGGGAGCCTTTTCATTAGGAAAAAGCTGTGTATCATGTAATCTTCCTTTAAGGTAAAACTGTTTATTTAAATTTAGCTTTTTAACAACACCCGTCATTAATTTTCTAGACTTAAACACTTCTATTTCGTCTTCTATTGCTATTTTATCTGTATTGGAAATCTCTCCCAAATCTTTAAGTAATGCATCAGCTGGATTAGTTATGCCATCATTTTCCATCAACATTATTTTTGCATATGCATTATACTTAGGAGTCGTATATCTCAAATAGAAAAAACCTAATCCAATAAATATCATGCAGCTTAAAACAAACCACTTCCATTGCTTTAAGTAAATGGAAAGCATTTTTTTTATATCAAGCTCATCTTGAGGTTTTTTAGTATTACTACTTTTATTAGATAGAGTTTCCATAAATAATTATCTTAATAGTACTATGGCAGAAGTAATTAATATTGAGGCGATAGAAATTGCTATACTAGACCGAGAATCTAAAAAAGCAGTACTTATGGCAGATTTATTTGGCTCTACATATACGATATCATTTTGTGTTAGATAGTATACAGGAGAGTTAAATAGTTCTTTATTTGTTAAATCAATTCTAGTATATGTTTTAGTGCCATTAAAATCTCTAATAACCAACACATTTTTTCTTTTTCCCTTAATAGCCAAATCACCTGCCATGGCAATGGCTTCTAGAAGAGAGATTCGTTCGCCAGAAATATCGTATCTACCAGGTCTATTCACTTGACCTAAAACAGAAATCCTAAAATTTAAAATTCGGATGTTTACTATTGGGTCTTTAAGGTAACCTTCAGAAAGTTTTTCTTTAATCAAGTTTTTAGCTTCTTCAACTGTTAAACCTAACAGTTTGATTTTACCTAAAACAGGGTAATCTATATTACCATCTATATCAACTAAATAATCAACAGGCTCTGAATTTCGTGTTTCAGCACCACCTTTTAGTAAATTAAAAGGTCTAACGGCATCTAGATTAAATGTAGAAACATAAATGCTTACAATGTCATTTATCTTGAATTTTGGAGTAAAAGTATCAGTATCTACAATAGTTTCAAAATCCTTAGCATTCTGAAAGTATACGACTTTTTCACTAGAACCACATGATACTAAAAACGTTGCAACTAATATGTATATTATGCCAATTTTCTTTCTGCTTAAACTTAAAATCATATTTATGTTTGGAGCTTATTTTATTAATTATTTTACAGATTTAAAAATATTTGAATCCTGTTTATTCTCATTAATTCCTTTTGCTTTTTTATAAAGATTAACTCTTTTATCGAACTTTTCGTATTCTGAATTGTTCGATTTATATTCAGGAATCAAACTTTTCATTTTCATAACAATATTATTGTTTTGGAAACGATTTGTAATACAAAGCTCTTCTATTTCAGATTTTACTCTGGCATAATCTAATTCTCTCGTTTTACTTATTAATATCTTTTTATGATAGGTTGACAAGGTGTTCTCTCCATTTGCCAACAATTCTTCATATAATTTCTCGCCAGAGCGAAGTCCAGTAATTTTTATATCAATGTCTTCTGGGTATCTTAGACCTGATAATTTAATCATATTCTTAGCAAGATCGTAAATTTTCACCGATTCTCCCATATCAAATATAAAAATTTCCCCACCTTTACCCATGGTCCCTGCTTCAAGTACGAGTTGAGATGCTTCTGGTATGGTCATGAAATATCTTGTAATATCCTTATGTGTTAAGGTTAACGGGCTTCCATTTTCTATTTGTTTTTTAAACAATGGAATTACAGAACCGTTAGAACCTAAAACATTTCCAAAACGTGTCGTGATAAATTTCGTTTTACTTTCTTTTTGGAGACAGCTAATATACATTTCGGCCATTCTCTTAGTCGCTCCCATAACACTAGTTGGATTAACCGCTTTATCTGTAGAAACAAAAACAAACTTTTTCACATTATAACGAGAAGACGTATCTGCTAATAGTTTTGTACCGTTAACATTTATTTTTATGGCTTCATAAGGAGATTTTTCCATTAACGGAACATGCTTATATGCTGCAGCATGAAATACCATTGTAGGTTTGTGCGTTTGGAAAATAGAATCAATTCTTAATCCATCTCTTATATCTGCAACAATGGCTGTGTAATTATGCTTCCCATCGCGTTTTAAATCCTGTTGGACATCGTACAATGCTGATTCTGCCTGATCAACTAAAACCAATTGCTTTACATCAAAATTAGAAAGCTGTTTAACCAGTTCACTACCTATAGAACCTGCTGCTCCAGTTACTAATACTGTTTCCCCTCTAAACTCATTCAATAAATTAGGATTATCAATTTTAATTGGAGGACGCCCAAGTAAATCTTCAATCTGTACTTGCTTTATCTGTTTAGTATTTAATTCTCCATTAATCCATTGCTCAATTGGTGGTACCTTAGTAACTTTAACATCAGAATCTACCAAGCCATCAACAAGTTTCATTAATTTACCGTTATCCGCATTTTGATCAGCTACAATTATTTCGTCAATATTATTTGAATCAACATAATTTCCATTCAAACGATTGTAAGACAAAATGGGTACGCCATTAATAGATCTTCCTTTTTTCTTAACATCATCATCAACAAAAGCGATAATATTAAAACTTGTTCTTGCGTTATTCAATAAGGCATTATAAGTTGCTATTGCTGAGTCTTCTATACCGTAAATAAGCACTCTTTTTGTTAATAATAATTTACATTTTAAATGCTTATAAGTCATTTTAAAAAGTAGTCTGCTTGCACTAAGCACTACAAAACTTAATAATGCGTGCATAACTATTATTGAAAGAGGAATGGTAAACCCTGGTAATACATCAGCAAACCTATTGAACAAAACAACAGCAACACATGTAAAAGACATTAACACTATTGATTTGAATACATTTACTACATCTGTAAATCCAGTATGTCTTATAACACTTTTGAACGATCCTACAACTAAAAAGCTTATAGCAGCTAAAGCTAAAATAAATGGAAGCTGAACTAAAAATTGAGTTAAATCAAAGCCAAGCGTAAAATTAAACCTTATAAAATAAGCCATAAAGAAAGTAGCAAGAATTGACACTAAGTCAATACCAAGTACTAACCACTTAGAAGCATATTTTTGAGAGTAATAAGCGAAGTAATTATTTATCATGAACTGGGTTTTTATTAATTATACTAACAATTCTTTCTAAGTCATTTTCACTTAGGTTTGATCCACTAGGCAGGCAAAGACCTTTTTCAAAAAGTTTTTCCGACGTTCCATCCGTAAAATGTAAGCAATCTTTAAAAACAGGCTGCATGTGCATAGGTTTCCATAGAGGTCTAGATTCTATGTCATCTTTTAATAATTCTAATCTTATGCTTTCTCTTTGTTCAAATGAACTCGTTTCAACACAAGTGATCCATCTATTTGAAAAGAGGTTTTCAGGCTCTTCCAAAAAAGAAATGTTATTATTCTTTGATATATTCTTTTTATAATATTCGAAATTTCTTCTTCTGGCATCCACCCTATCATCAAGCACTTCCATTTGTCCTCTTCCAATTCCGGCTAAAACATTACTCATCCTATAATTAAAACCTATAGACGAATGTTCATAATGGGGTGCATTATCTCTAGCCTGAGTAGATAGAAAAACAGTTTTCTTTTTCAAGCTTTCAGTATTTGCAATTAAAGCACCTCCACCAGATGTCGTTATTATTTTATTTCCGTTAAATGATAAAATACCAATATCAGAAAGCGTTCCACAAGCTTGACCAAAGTATGTGCTTCCTAAAGCTTCAGCACTATCTTCAATTACAGGGATTTCATATTTCTTAGCAATGGCATTTATCTCATTAGCTTTATATGGCATACCATATAAATGTACTGCGATTATGGCCTTAGGCTTTTTGTAATTCTCAATTCTGTCTTTTATTGCTATTTCTAGTAATTCTGGAGACATATTCCAAGTATCAGATTCACTATCAATAAATACAGGAGTTGCTCCCTGGTAAATTACTGGGTTAGCAGAAGCTGAAAATGTAAAACTCTGACATAAGACTTCGTCCCCTTTGGAGATATCCAATAATTGCAAAGCAATATGTATAGCAGCAGTTCCTGAACTTAATGCCGCAATGTGTTTGTTACCCCCTAAGTAATTTGTTAAATCATTTTCAAAACCATCAACATGAGGTCCTAATGGAGCAATCCAATTAGTATCAAAAGCATCAGCAACAAATTTTTGTTCTGAACCTCCCATGTGAGGTGATGATAAATATATTTTAGTTTTGGTCAACATCTAAAAGTTTTATAATTTCAGTTTATTGCATAAAACACCTGTACAACTTTTTATGGTCATATTATTAAATACAATTATTTTTTCTGAATGATTCCCCTCTTTGCTCATAAAACAAAATTAATTCCCCATTATTAGCTTAAATTAAAATTAGTATTAAATGATTTTTAAAATATTAATTATTAATCTATTTGTATTTCCTTTATTATAGATTAAGTAATTGAGAGATTTTGAAAATATTTTTATTTTATCTTTTAATACAATTAAATCAATATGCTATTAATCAATTCAATTTGTGTTTTACGGTGTAAATTTAGTAATTGTTTTAAAGCAACAAGATTAGATTTAGGTTAATTCGCTAAAAGAGTAATTAAAATCGGTTAAATACACATCTATTTTAATTCATAGTTAAACTTTGTAGATTATCGATTGTCAAAATAAGAATCTGAAGCTAAACTGATATTAATTAATTCATAAACCTTCTAAAAGAAGTGGAACCTCTTTATCGATTATATATGTGAGTTTAGCATTTTTTTGCAATTAATAATAAACGATGTGTTTTATTTGGATAATAATTTAGGTTTAACATTAAATTCGTTATAAAATGATTCTTCAAACACTTAAACTAATAAGAATACATCATTGGGTAAAGAATATTGCTGTTTTTTTACCTGTGTTTTTTTCAGGGCAGTTTATTGAAATATTTGATGATAACAGTATTTATAAATTGGTTATTCTTTTCTTTGCATTTTGTTTTGCAAGCTCAATAATCTATATTATTAATGATTCTATAGATGTAGATAAGGATAGATTACACCCTGTTAAATCTCTACGTCCAATTGCTAGCGGTTTTTTTACAAAAAAACAAGCTTTTTTTATCGCTGGTGTTTTTTTCATAGTATTAAGTTATTTTTTATTCTTATTAGAAGATTCTATATGGTTCGTCGTTAGTTATTTTATCTTAAATATTTTGTATTCGTTTAAATTAAAAAATATTGCTATAATAGATGTTACATGTGTTAGCTTAGGTTTTTTGCTTCGTATACTGGCCGGAGGATTTGCTATAGGTGTTATAGTTAGCCAATGGATGACTATAATTGTTTTCCTATTAAGTATGTCAATTGCTTTTGCCAAGAGAAGAGACGATTTAACTATCAAAAATGATAATACTATCTTAAGAAAATCACAAAGTGGCTACTCTATTGCTTTTATTGATATTGCAAAAGGCATTTGTTTTTCAATAACATTAATTGCTTATATAATGTACTCCATTTCGACAGAAGTTATTGAGCGTTTAGGAACGGATAAATTATACACCACTTCTCTTTTTGTTTTTATTGGTATCATGAGATATTTACAAATATCTGTTGTGGAAAACAAATCCGGATCTCCTATAAAAATTTTAAGTAAAGACATCTTTTTACAATTAGTATTACTGTGTTGGATTTTACTATTTACTTATTTTATCTATTTCTAGAATTATATAAAAATAACTGAACTGATGAGTATTTTAAAGTATTTAGTCAATTTAAAAACACTGTTTTATTTCTTTTTCTCTATATTATTTATTTGGATTGGGATTTATTTGTTTAAGCATGTAGATGGGAGTCATGGTTTTATATTAGGAGATTGGCTCGTAAATTACCATGATGGAGGATTTAAAAGGCGTGGTCTTTCTGGAAGTTTATTCTTTATTCTTCAGGATATTACTGGGTTAAAATTGAAAACATTAGTCTATTCCGGTCAGATGATTTTGTATTTTGCATTTTTTATTTTGTTAGGTAGAATTATTTATAAAAAAACCATTTCACTACTGTTTTTCACCCTCATACTATCTCCTCTTACCTTTATCTTTTATTTTAATGATGTTAATATTATTGGTAGAAAAGAGATTATCTTATTTGTGATTTTCGCTTATTTTATTTATTTGAATGACAGAAAGGAGTTTAAAGGCATAAAAGAATACTCTGTTTATATACTACTTTGTACAGCTACTTTTTTGCATGAGATTTTTATTTTTTACATGCCATATTTTTTAATTGCGCTTTATCTTTTTAACAAAGAAACTAAGGTCAAACAATATGTTTTTCTTTTTCTTAGCGTATTATTACCCACATTCTTAATCTTTTTTGCCGGAGGTCTAATTAATGAAGGAGAGTCGTTGGTAATACTCTCACAACGAGGCGTGGATTTTAATAGTGATAAAATTAATATTTTTGATTTCACTAACACACTTCTATCTAGTCTAGACAGATATAAAAGTGCCCCTGTTAGCTATTCTTTATATCTAGTTTCTTTAATACTTGGACTACTTCATTTTTCATATTATTTAAAGACCGAATCTAGAGAAAACTTCAAAATACTAATCAAAGGTTTCTTGTTTTCTTTAGTATATTCATTGCCTCTTTTTGTTTTGGTTTGCGACTGGGGAAGATGGCTTCAAATTCATTTTATTTTATTACTAGTTATTTTAGCAGCCAAATTACCGCTTTTAACTAATGGAGGAAATAGTTCATTTAAATTTTTTCTAAAAAAGAAAGAACTTGTATTTTTAATATTATTGATTCCGTTTTTTTTCACATGGAGAATTTATCATTTCAAATTTGGATTTAGCCTGGATGGCATGTTTTACTTTGCGATAAAAAAACTACTTGCAATAATATAAGTAAGCGAATTAATTTTTACACATCAAAAATGATTAAAAATATAAATACTATTGCAGTTTTTGATTTAGATGGGACCATAACATCTAAAGACACTTATCTTGAGTTTATAAAGTTTTGTAAAGGAACTTTGTTTTTTTATCTAGGGATAGTAGTTTTATCTCCATTTATTATTTTATTTTATCTAAAGCTTTACAATAATAATAGGTTGAAAGAATGCTTTTTTTCTTTTTTTTTCAAAGGATATAAAGCTTCTGAGCTTAAAAAAAAAGGAGTCGAATTTTCAGAAACAATCTTACCTGCTCTTTGTTATAAATCTGCATTAAACGTATTAAAATGGCATCAAGAGCAAGAACATGATATTATAATATTAACTGCATCATCAGACATTTGGCTAAAACAATGGTGTGCATCTAATAATTATGAGCTAAAATCTACACAATTCGAAACAATAGATGACTGTTTTACTGGTAAAATCAAAGGCAATAACTGCTTTGGAATTGAAAAAAGAACATTCCTTACCGAATATTTGAAGAACAAAAATTATGCCTTTAGTTATGGCTACGGTGATAGTTCTTCTGATAAGCATTTTTTAGAATTAACCAACCAATCATATTTGATGAAGCTGGATTCTGATAATGTAGATAAATACTGGAAAAATGAACATTTATAAGGTAGTATAAAGCATGACATCTTAACTTTTAACCTTTTTATAGATTTTCTAATATTTATATTGTATTTATAAAAAATATAAGCGTGCTTTACAAAAAAAACAAGCATGTGTGGTATATACTTAACTAATATTCCTTATGAAAAAGATCTAATAAAAGAAAAGTTAGAATCAATTTCTTTTAGAGGACCTGATTATACTGGTATAAAAAAAATCAACAATCTTTCGCTTGGACATCTTAGACTTTCTATTTTAGATTTAGATGCTCGTTCTCACCAACCAATGGTATATGAAAATTTGCATATCGTTTTTAATGGAGAAATTTACAACTATAAGGATATAAAAAAAGAATTACTGGATAAAGGCTATTCTTTTAAAACAGAAAGTGATACTGAAGTTCTTTTAATTGGTTATAATGAATGGGGAGAAGATGTTTTACAAAGACTAAATGGCATGTTTGCTTTTTGTATTTATGATGTAGCAAATAATGAGGTTTTTTCAGCTAGAGATCGATTAGGAGTAAAACCATTTTATTATTTCTGGAAGAATGGTGAATTTGAAATTTGCAGTCAGATAAGACCTTTGCTGAAAAACAAAACAGTTGACAAAGAATCTATCTCAATGTTCTTAGATTGCAAGTTTATTCCTAGCCCATATACTGTTATTGAAGATGTTTATAAACTTCCTCCAGGGAATTTCATGAAAATAGATTTAAATTCTAAAGAATTTACAATTAAAGAATATTGGAATTTAAATGATGTAAAAATTAAAAATATTTCTTATGAAGAAGCAAAAAAAGAACTTCATGATTTACTAATTGATGCAGTAAAAATAAGGCTTCAGTCTGATGTGCCGATTGGATCCTTTTTATCCGGAGGTATAGACTCAGCATTAGTATCTAGCATTGCCGCTAAAGTCTCAAAAACTCAAATAAATACATTTTCTATTGGATTTGAAGATCCTAAATTTGATGAAAGTAAAATTGCTGAACAATTTGCTAAAATCATCGATTCTAACCACAAAACAACAATATGTAGTTCTGATGATATTTTAAAACTCATCCCTAAACTAACTGAAGTTTACGACGAACCTTTTGCGGATAGTTCTGCTCTCCCCTCTTTATTGCTAAATCAAGTAACTAGAGAGCATGTAACGGTAGCTTTATCAGGAGATGGAGGTGATGAAAGTTTTATGGGGTACACTCATTTTCATTCCTTAGTAAAAAATAAGAATATAATAAATATACCATACCCAATAAGAAAGTTTTTAGGTAAACCATTTTTTTTAAAATTAATTGGTCAAAATTCTCATAGGGTTAGAAATGCCCTAAAAACAAAGACAAAAAATGACTTTATTGAGAATATTTTCTCTAGAAAAGGCTTTTTGTTAAAAGAACAAAAACAAGACTACATGAAATATTATCAAGGCTACAAAAAATGGTCTGATAATTTTTTACAAAAAGCAGCTGATTTAAATATAAAGCTTTGGCTGGAAAATGATAGCAATGTAAAAGTAGATAGAGCAAGTATGGCCTATTCTGTTGAAGTTAGAAGTCCTTTTCTGGATTATAGAGTTATAGAATTTGCGAGATCTCTTCCTATGTCCTATCGCTATGAATCAGGAAGGCAAAAAAAGTTATTAAGAGATATATTAAAAGAGTATATTCCAGAGGAAGTATTTACACAACCAAAAAAAGGGTTTTCGGTACCTATTGGCAACTGGATGAGAAACGAATTAAGAGAAGAATTTCTTTCAGCCTTAAATGATGATTTTTTAAACTCTGTCCCAAATTTGAATATTTCAAAATTTAAGAAAATACTGAATGAACATATGAACAATGTACATGACCATACCGAAAATATATGGAAACTATATGTTTTAAGCAAGTGGTATAAAGAATTCGGGTTTAGATAATAATTAATTACCCAAACCCGAATTATATAATCTTAAATATTATGTTTGAAGTTTTATTGATTCTTATCAACAGAATTTAAAAATTCTTCTAGGTTAGTGTAACCGTCTCCGTCTTTATCATCATTATTGTCTGGTACATCTGGGTTTGTTCCATACATTGTTTCCCAAACATTAGGCATGCCATCTCCATCAGTATCATAACCTGTAGGTCTAGTATTTATTGGGTTAGAGTTAATTCCAGCTATGAAATTAAGATACATAGATTCTGAAGTCCAACTTCTTACTTGATCATACATTTCATAAGGATGAAATGCCCCTTCTCCTTGATTCATAATATTGAGGTAAAATGTGTCTTGTGTATCGGTATAATAACCGACACTTCCATCTGCGTTTAGGAAAGCATTTGCTCCAACGTTTTTGATAATATCGTTATATGCATCTCTGGCAGATTTTATTGGAAGAGGAGCGCCTAATAATGGGTGTTGTACAGAAGTGAATTGTGAATTAGGTAACAAACCTACGTTTTGAAAGCCACCATTATATTCAGCCCAAAGAACCCTGTTATCAGCATTAGGATCTGTAAAAAAACCTTTATCAATTATATTTCCTGCGGTGTAAATTTGGTGACCATGTGCACTATTTGCAGCATTAACTTGATGTCCCGGATTTGTACGGTTGGATGTATATAAACTTTTTCTTGCTCCTGCCGATCCGTAATTATTAATATGGTTAGTTCGTGTACCATGTTGTAAATAAGTCATTCTATAATGCCAATCATGAGATATATTGTTTATAATATCTATTCGACCAGAACTTGCAGCGTTTGGTGTTCTATGAGATACATTAAAGTATAAACAGTTATGTATAGAATTATCATAGCTATTATTAGGACTATTACTATCAGAGTCTCCAAATAAAGACCCCGTTTTACTTTCGGCTATTAAAAGTCTTTGAAAAGTAATGTTATGCGTGTCTCTTCCTCTTATACTCATAGTTTCATCACCACCATAAGAACCTGATATATGATCTAGTACAATATTTGTGGCTTCATTGTTATCACTAAATATTTCAAACGCATCATTACCAGAATGATAAGGGCGGAATCGTAAATATCTTATTACAATGTTATCAGATGCTGCCATTCTAAGTCTCACAGAAGGTTCGTAGGTAAGCGTTATTCCTCCCTCTGGGGCAGTTTGTCCTGCAATAGTTAAATCACTCCCGCTGATAGTTAACCAAGTTTGTAGCTTAATTATTCCTGAAACATCAAAAACCACAGTAGCTGGTCTAGGCTGATTTACTGCCCAACTAAAAGAACCAGGCCCAGAATCGTTTAAATTTGTAACATGATATACATTACCGCCTCGTCCCCCTGTTGAATAAGCTCCTGCTCCATATGCAGAGGGGAAAGCTTTTAATTCTCCAGCAAAATCATCATCTATTGATTGTTTAGGAGTCACAGTTATAGTTACTGTTGCCGTATCGCATGTTTGTTGAGTTTCTGTATCGCATATTGTATACTCAAAGGTATCAGTACCCTCAAACCCAGTATTGGGTATATAACTTATTATATCATCAATAGGATTATCAGGGGTTTGATTGTTATCTACATCTAGAGAACCATTATCAGGTTCAACATACGTAAAAATAACATTATCAAAACTTATTACATCGTTAGTAAAGAGAGCAATGGGAGTAGATGTATCTTCAATTGTAGTAAATTCATCATTCACAAGAGTAATTTGAGAATCATCTTCATCTTCAGGAGTGTTTACTTCTTCATCTTCAGGGATAATTGCTTCACTCGCAAAAATTTCTTCATTGTTACAGGATAAAGTTGAAAAAAGCATTAGTAGAGAGATAATAAACATCGTTAAACATGCTTTTGCTGTAGGTTTTAAAAAAAATTCCATAATCTATTTGTTAATTGGGGTACTCGTTAGTAATTGATTCAATGTTGACATAAATAACTCAAAAAAATCGTCAAAACGTATAAGATTTTCGACAAAATACGTTTGTAATTTGATTAAATCTGTTTAAGTGTAAGATTTTATCGATAAAATGTTTTTTTGGTTAGTACTCCAATTATATACGATTCAAAATCATTTATGGATTTCAAAACGAAAAACAAAAATAGCAGAAACTCATTAAGAATATTATCATTGTTAATAACTTTCTTATTAAGAACCTTGTAATTGTTAATAACTTTATGGAATCTTGTTAAAATAAGGAAAGTAAACTACTAGTAAAAAAGTCAATAATAAACTTAAAATTTAACAAAAGTTTTAAGTTATGTTTAATGAAGGGGGAGCTTTAGCAGTTATAAATAAACAAAAAAACTAATAAAATGCATCTTTAAATTGATTAGAAAAAATTCTGGCACCTTTTTCTGATAAATGAGTAAAATCTTTCCAATTCCCTATATTTTCATTATCAAGGATGTCTGAAAAATCATAATATTTCACCTCTTTACCTCTAAAATATTCACGAATATTAAACTTGACTTTATTCTTATGCTTAATTAGAGTTGGAGAAGTAAAAAATACTAACCTCGAATTATTTTCTTCACATTTTATAATAATCCGATTAATTAATTCATTTGTAAGTTGATTTGGAGAAGAATTAAATGAGTCATTATGAAAACCATGCAGACTGTCTTTTTCCTTAAGTTCTTTAAAAATTTTGGCTTGTTCTTTACTTGGGTATAGTGGATCATACCCATTATAATTATTAAAATCGTATGTTGGAGCAATATAATTTCTTGCTATGCCCAAAACTTTACCGTTATAAGCATAGCAATTGAATATCTTAGACAAATAATTTTCTTGAGGTAAAAAGTCAAAAATAAATTCATCGATTTTTTTATTTCTTTTTATTAAATTTAATAGAATTGATATATCATCACCCTTGTATTCTGAATCAAATAACATGTCAGGGTCTATATGAATAAATATATTTTGTCTTTTTTTATTTAAAGTAGCTATTAAGGCTGCGCTATAACCAATTTTAGTTCCATCTACTCCCATATTATATGATGAGCTATCTAACAGCCTGTTATCTAAATGATGATTTGCTCTAGAACTACCAAAAACCAATAAATCAACAGAATCTTTTAATAATAAAAACTGATTAACCTTACCTACACTCTGCCCAGTAAAAACTTTCTTGTCGAATGTTTTTATAGCCAAATAAACCACTCTATCTGTTATAAAGAAAACTATGGCTAATATTAATATTAATTTTATTATTTTTTTCATTTAAAATTGAAAATATATAAAGTTACTAGAGCTAGAAAAGAACAAAACAATATTAATTAAAATAAAATTTGAAATAATTATAAAACTTAATGTACTTAACTTAGATCCTAAATTTTCTATGCTCAAATCTTTTTTAAATATATAAACATCAAAAATTAGTGCCAAAATCAAACCGTAAAAAAGCCCTATAAATCTAGCCGAATTACCTACATAAGGCATTAAATATGGGCCACTTAAAAGCTTGGAAAAAATAAGAGTGGAGTCATCAAAACTTAAAGCTCTAAAAAAAATCCAAACCAAACTGACAAGGCAAAAAATAACTAAATTTTTCGACATTGTATACTTTTTAGGTATTAACCCAAACTTTTTTTCTATACTTAAAAATAAACCATGAATTGCTCCCCAAACAACAAAATTCCAAGAGCTACCATGCCATAATCCACCTAATAACATAGTTATAAACAAGTTCCTGTATTGAATTTTAACTCCTTTTTTATTTCCTCCCAGAGGTATGTATAAATAGTCCCTTAACCAGCTGGATAATGAAATATGCCATCTCCTCCAAAACTCGGTAATAGATACAGAAAAATACGGAAGGTTAAAATTTCTTTTAAAATCAAAACCTAAAATTTTAGCCGTACCTATAGCTATATCGGAATAACCACTAAAATCAAAATAAATCTGAAAAGAATATAATACGACAGCCATAACAATACTGGATGCATTATGAATATCGGGAGCATTATAAATTCCATCAATTGTTGCTCCTATAGCATCTGCTACAACAACTTTTCTAAAAAAACCAATAAAAATTTGAAGTAAACCTTCTTTAAACCGGTTTAAATTTAATTGCCTTTCCCGTTCTAATTGAGGAAGTAAATTTGAAGCTCTTTCAATAGGCCCAGCTACAAGTTGTGGAAAAAAACTAACAAAAGTAGCAAATGCAATAAAATTTTTAGTTGGTTTAAGTTCTCCTCTATAAATATCTATTGAATAAGACATAGTTTGAAACGTATAGAAAGAAATCCCAACAGGAAGAATAATATTTAGAGTTCCCATTGACATTTCATATCCAAAAAGAGACCAAAGATTAACCCAAGATTCAATAAAAAAGTTAAAATATTTAAATACGCATAAAAGTCCTAAATTTGATATTAAGCTGATTATCAAAAACAATTTTTTTTTTGATATTGACGAATCAATTCGTATTCCAATATAGTAGTCTAAAATTGTAGAAAATGCAATGAGTGATAAGAACCTCCAATCCCACCAGCCATAAAAAACATAGCTAGCTATAAGCAATAATATATTTTGCCATCTAAAAAGTCTTTTGGGAATTAACCAATATGAAATAAAAACTATTAGAAAAAAAATTAAAAAAGCAACTGAATTAAAAATCATATATTAACTAATAGTTTGTAATTAATTGGAAGCGAATATAAATATATATCCTAGAGATGTTAAAAAATAAGCATTAATTTTCGATGTATTAAGGTATTTTACCAATAAACAGCATTATTAACTAAATTAAGACTTTATTATTTCAATCAATGTCATCGTTAAAAATATAAGTTTCAACAGCTTTTTAGTTTAATATCAATACTATTTTACATCTTTGCTTTATTATTTATAATCATTAAAAAGAAAATAATTTAAGATGAAAATACTAGTAACAGGAGCTGCTGGATTTATTGGGTTTTATACCTCTAAGGCTCTAATAAATAGTGGGCATTCAGTTGTAGGCCTTGATAATATAAATGACTACTATGATATTAGTTTAAAATATAATAGGCTTAAAGAGCTAGGCATTGCTAAAAATGAGGCTAATACTTTTAATAATTTATGTTCAAGTAAAAAGCTTAACAGTTTTTCTTTTGTTAGAATGAACTTAGAAGATAGAGAAGAGCTACCTAAACTATTTAAAGAAGAACAATTTGATGTAGTATGTAACCTAGCTGCGCAAGCAGGTGTTAGATATAGTTTAGAAAACCCAGAATCTTACGTTGATTCAAATTTAGTAGGTTTTTTAAACCTTCTTGAATGTTGCAGAAACTATAACATAAAGCATCTAGTTTATGCAAGTAGTTCAAGTGTTTATGGCTTAAACAAAAAAGTTCCTTTTTCCACAGATGATAATGTAGACAACCCTATCAGTTTATATGCAGCCACAAAAAAGAGTAATGAATTGATGGCTCACACATATAGTCACTTATTCAAAATACCAACAACAGGGCTTCGCTTCTTTACAGTTTATGGTCCTTGGGGAAGACCTGATATGGCGATGTTTTTATTTACTGACGCTATAGTTAACAATAAACCTATAAAAGTATTCAATTATGGGAAAATGGAACGCGACTTTACTTATATAGATGATATTGTTGAAGGTGTTACAAGAATAATAGAAGCTCCTACAAAACAACGAATTAAAAACAATAAATTATATAAGGTATATAATATAGGTAATAATAACTCGGTAAAACTCTTGGATTTTATTAAAGAAATTGAATTGAATTTAGAGAAAGAAGCAAAAAAGGATATGCTACCTATACAGCCAGGAGATGTAGAACGTACCTGGGCTAATGTTGATGAGCTAATCAAAGATTATAACTATAGTCCAAATACATCAATAAAAGATGGAGTTAAGTCTTTTGTCGATTGGTTTAAATCCTACTATAAATAAGACTCCCTTCATCGGAATATTAATGTATTTCAACAAAACCCATGGCGTTTATCGTTAAAATGTACTACTTAATATAATATTAATTTGTCTTTAAAATTTTTTTTTCATATTTGCTGCAATTTAATTAAAAACCCTGATCTAACATGATTAATCAATTACAAGATAAAATAAAAAATAGTAAAGTACTTGTTACTGGTGGTGCAGGATTTATAGGATCTAACCTTTGCGAAACTCTACTAAACAATGGTGCATCTGTTGTTTGTTTAGATAATTTTGCAACAGGCAAAAGAAAGAATGTTGAACCTTTTATGAGTCATCCAAGTTTCGAATTGATTGAAGGTGATATTAGAAACTTAAATGATTGTAAAGAAGCATGTAACAATATTGACTATGTATTGCATCAGGCTGCTTTAGGCTCCGTTCCAAGATCTATAAACGATCCTATTACCTCAAATGATGTAAATGTTTCTGGTTTCCTAAATATGCTTGTAGCATCAAGAGATGCAGAAGTTAAAAGGTTTGTATATGCTGCTAGCTCTTCTACTTATGGGGATCATGAAGCACTACCTAAGGTTGAAGATATCATAGGCAAACCACTATCTCCTTACGCTATTACAAAATATGTTAATGAATTATATGCAGATATCTTTCAAAAATCGTATGGATTAGATACTATTGGTTTACGTTATTTTAATGTTTTTGGGAGAAGACAAGATCCTAATGGAGCTTATGCCGCTGTAATTCCACTTTTCGTAAAACAACTGATCAATCATGAATCGCCTGTTATTAATGGTGATGGAAGCTATTCAAGAGATTTTACCTATATAGATAATGTTGTTCAAATGAATTTGCTTGCCATTACAACAAATAATGAAGATGCATTAAACACCGTTTATAATGTAGCATATGGAGACAGGACGACGCTGCTGGAATTAACTATGTTATTAAAAGAACATCTATCTACATTTGATGATTCTATTAAAAATATCGAAATAAAACATCGTGAAAATAGAGTTGGTGATATCCCTCATTCATTAGCTTCCGTTGATAAAGCAAAACAATTATTAAACTACAATCCTAAATATAATATTAATGACGGCATAAAAGAAGCTGTTAATTGGTATTGGAAACATTTATAATAAGATGAAAATTACAAAAATCTGCTGCATTGGCGCAGGATATGTTGGGGGGCCTACAATGGCTGTAATTGCCAAGAAAAACCCAGATATTAAAGTAACTATTGTTGATATTAATGCAGATCGAATTGCAGCATGGAACGATAATGATCTATCTAAGCTACCTATCTATGAACCGGGTTTAGCAGAAATAGTAAAAGAGACTAGAGGAAAAAACCTGTTCTTTTCTACTGAGATTGACAAAGCTATTGATGAATCTCAAATGATTTTTATATCGGTAAACACACCTACCAAAACTTATGGTAAAGGTAAGGGGATGGCTGCTGATTTAAAATATGTAGAACTTTGTGCTAGAAATATAGCCAAGGTTGCTACAACAGATAAAATTGTGGTTGAAAAATCAACCTTACCTGTAAGAACAGCACAAGCCATTAAAAGTATATTAGACAATACCGGTAGTGATGTTAATTTTGAAATTTTATCAAACCCAGAATTTTTAGCTGAAGGAACTGCTATTCAAGATTTATTAAACCCAGACAGGGTATTAATCGGCGGAGCGTCCGAAGATGCTATTGAAAGTTTAGCGAATATTTATGGTAGTTGGGTTTCTCAAGACAAAATATTAAGAACAAATGTTTGGTCATCAGAGTTATCGAAGCTAACAGCTAATGCCTTTTTAGCGCAACGTATATCTTCAATTAATGCAATATCTGAACTATGTGAACAAACCGAGGCTGATGTTAATGAAGTAGCTAAAGCAATAGGTATGGATTCTAGAATTGGTCCCAAATTCCTTAAAGCATCTGTTGGTTTTGGAGGTTCTTGCTTTCAAAAAGATATTTTGAACCTTGTTTATATCGCAAGAAGCTATAACTTACAAGCTGTTGCCGATTATTGGGAGCAAGTAATTATTTTAAATGACCACCAAAAAAGACGTTTTTCAGATCATTTAATAAGCACTCTTTACAATACAGTTTCTGGAAAGAAAATTGGTTTTTTAGGCTGGGCTTTTAAAAAGGACACTAATGATACGAGAGAATCTGCAGCGATTTATGTTGCCGATCATTTATTAAACGAACAAGCTAATGTTGTTGTTTACGACCCTAAAGTCTCTAATGAAAAAATGCAGTCTGATTTAAACTATTTAAATACAAGGTCTGAAGAAGAAAACAGCAAACTAGTCAAAGCTACGGAAACCCCTTACGAAGCCTTAAAAGATGCGCATGCTGTAGCTATTATGACAGAATGGGATGAGTTTAAAACTTATGATTGGAAAAGAATATACACAGAAATGAAAAAGCCTGCGTTTATATTCGATGGTAGAAATATATTAGACAAGTCAGAAATGGAGAAAATAGGTTTTGAATATTCTTCAATTGGTAAATAAAATATTATGAATAAAGAAAAAATAGCAATTATAGGATTAGGGTATGTAGGCCTACCATTAGCTCGATTATTCGCAACAAAATATTCAGTTGTTGGTTTTGATATTAATGAAAAGCGAATTTCTGAATTACAGCAAGGAAAAGACGCGACTTTAGAAATTGAAGATGATGTTTTAAAAGGAGTACTAAAAGATAGTGCTGATTCTAGAGACGGTTTATATTGCTCGTCAAATATTGATGACATAAAAAATTGCAACTATTATATTGTAACGGTTCCTACACCCATCGATAAAAATAACAGACCAGATTTAACACCTTTGTATAAATCTAGTGAAACAGTTGCAAAAGTTCTTAAAAAGGGAGATATAGTGATTTATGAATCAACTGTATACCCTGGTGTAACTGAAGATGAGTGTGTTCCTATTTTAGAAAAAATAAGCGGCCTTAAATTCAACGCTGATTTCTTCGCAGGATATTCACCTGAACGTATTAATCCTGGAGATAAAGAACATACTGTAGATAAGATATTAAAAGTAACAGCTGGATCAACTCCAGAGATTGGTATAAAAGTTAATAACTTATACGCTGATGTTATTACTGCGGGTACTCACCTTGCTCCTACTATAAAAGTTGCTGAAGCGGCAAAAGTTATAGAAAATTCTCAACGTGATATCAATATTGCGTTTGTAAATGAGTTAGCTAAAATATTCAATTTAATGGATATTGACACGCATTCTGTTTTAGAAGCTGCAGGTACAAAATGGAATTTCCTACCTTTTAAACCGGGGCTAGTTGGAGGACATTGTATTGGTGTAGACCCCTACTATTTAGCTCAAAAAGCTCAAGAGGTTGGATATCATCCAGAAATTATTTTGGCAGGTAGACGTGTAAATGATAGCATGGGGCAATACGTAGCAAGCGAAGTAGTAAAAATGATGCTTAAAAACGATATCAAAGTAAATGGAGCCAAAATACTTATGCTTGGTATAACTTTTAAGGAAAATTGTCCTGATGTTAGAAATACTAAGATCGTTGACGTTATTAAGCATTTAAAAGAATATGGGCTAGATATTACTATTTATGACCCTTGGGTAAATTCGGAAGAAGTTCTACACGAGTATAATTTAGAAGCTACTAATACTCTACCAAAAGGTCCGTTTGAAACTGTCATTTTAGGTGTTGCCCATTCGGAATTTCTTAATATGAATTTTAACAGTCTGTTAAGCGAAAACGGCTTGGTATATGATGTTAAAGGAATTATTAAAGAAAAAGTTAACGGAAGGCTGTAATATTTAACTAATCAAAAATAACATATGCTTTTCAATTCATTAGAGTTTGTAATTTTCTTCGTTATTGTATTTTTTGCATATTACAAGTCATACAATAATTTAAAATTTCAAAATGCACTCTTATTAATTTCCAGTTATGTTTTCTATGGCTGGTGGGATTGGAGGTTTCTTTCATTAATAATAATTAGTTCTATAAGCGACTATATTATTGGAAGTTTAATTGATAAAAGTAATAATAAGAAACAACGAAAAAAATTTCTTATTTTAAGCTTGTTAATCAATTTAGGTATACTTGGATTCTTTAAATATTATAATTTTTTCGCAGAATCTTTTTCGGATTTTATTTCTGTATTTGGGTTTGAAACCAACCCATTTTTATTGAATATAGTTTTACCTGTAGGTATAAGTTTTTATACTTTCCAAACAATGAGCTATACAATAGATATCTATAGGGATAAAATGAAAGCTAATAAAAACTTGCTAGAGTTTATGACTTTTGTGTCCTTCTTCCCTCAACTGGTTGCTGGACCTATAGAAAGAGCATCTCATTTACTGCCTCAGTTTGGGAAAAAGAGAAAATTTGATGTATATGAATTTAAAGAAGGTGCCAAGCAAGTTTTATGGGGGCTTTTCAAGAAAATAGTAATTGCAGATAATTGTGCTTTTTATGCAAACCAAATTTTTGAAAACTCAGATAGTTACCCTGGAAGTGTTTTAGTTATAGGTGTTATTTTATTCGCTTTTCAGATTTATGGTGATTTTTCTGGGTATTCTGATATTGCCATTGGTATATCTAGAATGATGGGAATAGATTTAATGCAAAACTTTAAGTCACCTTATCTGGCAGAAAATATTCAAGACTTCTGGAGACGCTGGCATATATCCCTTTCTACATGGTTTAGAGATTATGTATATATTCCTTTGGGAGGAAGTCAAGTAGATTCTAGTTTTAGGAGATCTGTAAACATTATAATCACCTTTACAGTGAGTGGTTTTTGGCACGGAGCTAATTGGACCTTTGTTATATGGGGAGCATTACACTCATTGTTTTATTTTATTCAGACATTCTACAGTAAGCAAATGAAAACTGTAAAGATTTTGCCATCAAACTTGGTAAAAACTTTCAATATAATAATTACATTTATTGCAGTTACTTTCGCTTGGATATTCTTTAGAGCAAAATCTTTTAATCATGCTGTAAATTATATCTCCGAAATGTTATCTAGTAGTATACTTGCTAATCCTACAAGCCACTTTAAAGGCATGGGGTCTTCAGTAATGCCATTTGTTATTGTTATTAGCTTAGTGTATTTACTTATTTTCGAAATTTCTAATAGAGATGCCAATTACTCATTCCAAGTGGGACATTTCAAAGCTCCTTATAGAACATTAATATATTGTTCTCTATTATTGTTAATACTATTTTTTAGAGCCACAAACGGTCCTATAGATTTTATTTATTTCCAATTCTAAAGTTAGCTTCGATGAAAAAAATTATAATAAAATCAGTTCCATATATAATTGTCTTTTTATTGATAAATGTGGTTTTTTATCAAACTAGCGATTTCTATAAACAAGAACGAAAATACGTGAAAAGAATTGAAACGGTTATAAACAATCAATCGGAGGTAATATTCCTAGGGGACTCTCACGTCGAAACGATTAAATTACTTGATTTATCAGATAATATTGGTAACCTTGCATTTGGAGGAGATGGTATAAACGAAATGTATATTAAGGTATTAAACATGCTTGAGTATAATAAAAATCTAAAATATATTTTTATAGCTACCGAACCTCAGATTTTCAATAATACACTATCATCAAATAGTACCTTTTTAAATAAGTATATTTCACAAGTAGATGACGAATTAGAAGTATATAAAAAGTCAAAATTAGATTTAATTTCAGAAAGAATACCGTTATTTAATGATAGTTTTTTAAGGTTTGCCTTAAACAGGGTTTATACGTACTTCAAACCTGATAACGTTGATAAAAACAAAGATAAAGATTGGAGTAAACTAACAGACTCAGAAAGAAAAGAAATAGCTATAAACACAGGGAAATTAGATCATAACTCAATAATGACTAATAATGATTACCTAGAAACCTATAAAAAAATTATAAGTCTTTGTAAGACTCATAATATAAAAGTTTTTGGTGTTAGATTTCCAGTAAGCCAACATTATATAAATCAATGTAAAGAAGAAGAAAGTTTAAAAGTTGATAGTTTTATACAAAGCTTAAACCTTCATAAACATTTTGATTATTCAACAAGAATTACCGTTCCAGAATATTTTCATGATGAAGATCATTTAAACCTAAAAGGGGTCGAAAAATTATCGGAAATTATATTTGAGAATACTAATGTAAAATTAACAAACTAGAAAACATTAACCTATTAAATATTAAGCAATGACTAATTTAATTTCGGTTATAGTACCAGTATACAATGCAGAAAAGTATTTGGAGCGTTGCGTGAATAGTATTTGTAATCAAACTTACAAAAACTTGGAGATTATATTGGTTAATGATGGTTCTTCAGATAATAGTAAGTCCCTTTGTGAGTCTCTCTCTAAAAAAGATTCTAGAATAATTCATATAGACCAAGAGAATGGAGGTTCCAGTATAGCAAGAAATACCGGACTAGAAAATGCTAGTGGTGATATTATATCATTTATTGATAGCGACGATTATATAGAAGCCATAATGCTAGAAAAAATGCTTCAACTAATGCTAGATAATAATCTTGAAGTCGTTGAAATAGAAAGAAATGCAGAATCAAACACAAAAGTCTTCGATAATAGTTTTACAATTGAAGATCCCATTACTGCTACCGAAAGAATAATAAAAGCAAATGCTTTTCAAGTTTGGAAGCGAATTTACAGAAGGCATGTTGTAGAAGAAATGAGATTTATCCCTAAAATTATTCATCAAGATGTTTTCTTTACAATTGATGTAATAAATAAAGTGTCATCTATTGGTTACTTGAATAGTCCTTTTTATATCTATAACAGAGAAAGTATTGGTATTATTCGAAGCAAATACTCTGAAATGAAAAGGGATATAGCTATAAGAGCTACGGAATATATGAAAGCTAACATTCCAAAAAGTGAAAAGTTAAAAAAGGTAATGGATAATTATATAGTTGGTTACTATACTGATCATTATTTTCTATTAAGCAGAAATGTGGTTTTTGATAAAGAAAGGAAATTTAGAAAAAAATTAAAAAGAGACATTAGAAAGTCTAGTAATTTTTCTGAGATTAGACTACGTACTTTTTTAGTGTTATTTATGCCCACTAAAGTGATGGAATTGATTTCATCAAGTTATCAGTTAGTAAAATCTAAATAAATATTTAATAGCAATTCAAATGTCTAGACTAGCACTAACAATAAAAAACGCTTGGATTGCTGTTGTTTTTCATATAGTCTACATTATAATCCAATTCTATTCTCGAAATATCTTTTTAGACAAACTTGGGGATGATTTTATCGGAATTGTTGGAACCCTAAAAAGTATTTTAATGTTTTTAAACCTGTCTGAACTAGGTATAGGTGCAGCCGTTGGTTTCTCACTTTATAAACCCATTTATGAGAATAATCGGGAAAAAATAAATGAGATTATTGGGTACCTAGGATACCTTTATAAAAGGATAGGGTTATTTGTTTTTAGTGCAGCATTACTATTAATATTTTTTTTTCCATACATATTTGAAAATACAACAATTAATGTTGGAATTATAATATTCTTGTTCATAGCTCTATTAACAAGTAATTTGCTTGGTTACTTTTTTGCATATCACGTATTCCTGATGGAAGCCGACCAAAAAGGCTATATGAGTATCTCCATTTACCAATCATCATTTGTTTTACGACTTATATTGCAATGCGTGACTCTAATTTATTTTGAAAATATTCTACTTTGGATTTCCCTTGAATTGGCAATACCGTTTATTTATATATATGCATTGCGAAAAAAAATAAGAAAAACTTACCCTTGGTTAATTTTTAAATTTAAAACAACCAAAGAGATCAGAGAACGTAATAAAGAATTGCTAAAAAAAATAAAGCAATTAAGTTTTCATAAGATTGGAGGGTTTGTTTCCAACGGTACTGATAACATTTTAATATTTGCCCTAATTAACCCAGCAACAGTGGCATTTGTTGGTAATTATCAATTAGTAATGAATAATATTAATACTCTGGTAGGTCAAGTATTTAAAGGAACAAATGCCAGCGTTGGTAACTTAGTGGCCGAAAACGATATTAAAAACATGACCAAGGTTTTTTGGGAAATGATGGCCTTACGTTTTTTTCTTGCTGGCTGTGCTTCCATAATGCTTTTTTTTGGTTTTGATGATTTGATTACGTTATGGCTAGGGAAAAAATATGTTATGTCACACTACATTTTATCGGCACTTGTTTTAATATTTTTCATATTGCAGGTTAGACAACCAGTGGATAGTTTTAAACAAGCGTATGGATTATATGCCGACATATGGGCTCCTTTAGCTCAAAGCGGATTAAATTTACTATTCTCCATCGTATTTATATTAAGACTTGGTGTTATTGGTGTATTTATTGGTACTATATTGAGTCAGATAATTATTGTTTTAATTTGGAGACCATATTATTTGTTTAAAAAAGGTTTTGGAATTGATGTTAAAAAATATTGGATAGGATTTACATGGCACCTTCTATATGTAGCACTAGCTGGAACCATTTTTTATTATATATATAAGATATTAGGTATAGAAGAAAGTTCTAATTTATTTGTCCTAGCATTAAAAGTTTTAAAATTAGGAACAATATTTACAATCATTTACTTTTCAATTTTAATATCTTTAAGTCGAGGGTTTAAGAATTTAGTTTATAGATTAACCAATTTTATGAAACGTAAATTTAAAAAGTAAAAAACAAGTAGGTATGAAATACGTTCTAGGTGGCTTAATTATTTTATTTGCATCTTATTCAGATATATTCTTATATCGAATAGGTATAATACCTGTTCCTCCTGCCGAGTTTCTTTTACCTTTATTTATGGGCGTATTTTTATTGAAGTATTCAATAAAAGATTTTATTGATTTATTTAGGTCTCATAGCTTCAAGTTATTCCTGTCCATACTTATATTCTCAATAACCTATGCCGCATTTTCTCAGGCAAGTTCTGAAATAATAACACAAAAAATTGTTCTTAACACATTTACTCTATTACTTTATACCTTTGTTGTTCATTATTTTAGAGCAGAAGACAAAAAGACGGTTATAATCGTTGTCTCTTTGTGCTTAGCAGTATTAGCAGGCAGTATGCTTTATGACTTTTTCATTGGCCTCCCAAAATATAATTTAAGACTATCTCAAAACGTAAGGAAAGGTGGTTTTGCCGAGAACCCTAATGGAGCAGCTTCTGGAATAAAATTCTTAGCTTTAGGGCTTTTAGTATTAATAAATAAAAACAAAAAACTAAGATATTTTACCATTGCAGTAATGGTGATAACTGTATTCCTAACACTATCTAGAAGTGGGATGGTATCCATTGTTCTAATTTTAATTTTTGGTACAATGAATAATTGGAGTTCAAAAATAAAGCTAGACCCCAAAACAGTTTTTTTAAGTTTCTTTAAAATTATAGCTCTCTTTTCCATAATCTATATATCATTACTTTCGTTTTCCGAAGTAATCCGAGAGAACTTCCCTCAATTTTCCAGAGGTGCTGCAGGACAACGAATGGATATGCTTTTAGGGAAAAGTGAACTTAAAATAGATGAAGGAGGTACTAGTGGTGGTAGAGGTGTCCTACTCGTAGAGTTCTTTATAGATTTTCTTGATCATCCAATGGGTAGAGGTACAGGGTATAGCTCTGACAAAAACTTCAATAATTTAAATTCACATAATTACTTTCTGTATTTGGGGATAAATTTTGGTTTATTATCATTATTAATATACTTGTATTATATTGGTTATAGTGTGAAGTTATCTCTTAAATACGATCAATTTTACTATTTGATTTTTGTTGTCCTCATGATTTTTGAAGGTTTTGTTTCACATAATATTTGGCATACCAGAACACTAATTATCTGCTTAGCACTTTTTGACAGTCAGATATACCGAAAATTCACTGATAACCAAAATGAATTACCAATAGCACAATAAAGGTCCTATTTAAAACAAATGAAATGGATAAAAAGAAGAAAATAGTATTTGTAGTTCCAGAGATCACTGCTGGTGGTGCTGAGAGGGTTATGACCTTTTTAGCTCAAAACCTATCTAAGTCACATTTTGATGTTTCGCTATGGGCTGCTGGCTATGAAAAAAACACTGTTTACAATATTGACGGAATTAATGTAAAATACTTTAATAGGCCTAGAGTTCTTACAGCTACACCTAGTTTTTTCTTTGCCTTATTAAAAAATAGACCTAATATTGTAGTCAGTTCTATATCTCATCTAAATACAGTCATGGGATTGCTATCAATTTTCTTTCCTAAAACCAAGTTTATTGGAAGAGAAGCCAATGTTTTAAGTGTACAAGCAAAATTTTATAAAAAAAGAACAGGTATATTAGGTAAAATTCCGCTCACAAAAATTGGTTATAAATTTTTAGATATTATTTTATGTCAATCTAAAGATATGTATAATGATATGAAGGCCAATCAGGATATACCACCAAATAAAATGCGCATTATAAATAATCCCATAACAGATGCTTTTATTTTAAAAACACCTAATGAGGAAAAAAATGATGTTGTAAAGTTTATAACGGTGGCTAGATTGAAAAAACAAAAAGGGCACGAACGCATTATTAGAGCCATTTCTAAATTGAATTTCCCATATCAATATACTATTATTGGTGATGGTACTGAAAAAGATAACTTATTTAACCTTATTGAAGAATTAGGGATTAAAAAAAACATAATACATATACCATATACAAATGAGGTTCCTAGATACCTAGCAGAAAGTGATTTTTTCCTTCAAGGCGCATATGTTGAGGGGTTTCCAAACTGCTTGCTAGAAAGTTGCTCTATTGGAACACCTGTAATAGCCTATCGCGCTCCTGGTGGATTAAATGAAATTATGGAAGATGGTGTGAACGGATTAGTAGCGGACAGTCAAGAGGAATATATTCAAAACATAATTAAAGCTGCAACAGAACTTGAATGGGACCCAAAAGAAGTGAACTATTCGGTATTTAAAAAATTTAATAAAGAGATAATTCTTAATAAGTACGAAGAGTTATTTCTTGAATTAGTATAATAATTTATATGAGTCTTGGAATTTTAATTTACTCGTTAGCTGGTGGTGGTGCAGAAAGAGTCGTATCTTATCTATTGGCATATTGTATTGAAAATAAAATTAAAGTTCATTTAATTTTAATGAATCCAACTATTAAATACGAAATACCTGAAGAAATTGAAATACACTATTTAGAAAAATCTAGTTTTGGCGAAAATGGTATAATCAAAACATTAAAGATTCCGTTTTTGGCATATAAATATTCAAGATTAATAAGAACTCTAAGAATAAGTCATAGTATAAGTTTTTTAACGAGACCCTCTTTTATAAATATTATTTCAAGCAAGTTAACACGCCATAGATTTAAAATAATTACTAATGAGCGTGCATATCCTAGTCTTCAATATAGCTACAAAAATTTTCAATCCTTTTTTAATAAAAAAATGATTCGTGTACTATATAAGAAGTCCGATATCGTAATATCGAATTCTTATGGGAATTCTCATGATTTAATAGATAATTTTAATGTACCTGTCAACAAAATGAAGGTAATTCATAACCCAATTGATTTAGAAAAAATAAATAAAATAGAAGCTTTAGAGGGCTTTTATGACAATACAAAATTTAACCTAGTAACAATTGGTCGCCTAGATGTTGGAAAAAATCATAGTTTACTTATAGATGCAATGAGTAAGTTGAATAATCCAAACTTAAGATTATATATACTTGGCGCTGGAAACATGAAAGAGGAATTAGAACTTAAAATCAAAAAACTAAAATTAGAACAACAAGTTATTTTAGTTGGTTTTGACCCTAATCCATATAAATACTTAAAAAAAGCTGACTTATTTGTATTTGGTTCAAATCATGAAGGCTTTCCTAATGTATTACTTGAAGCTATGTCTTGCGGCTTACCCATTTTAACAACAAATTGTAAATCTGGGCCAAGTGAAATCATGGAATTAGAAAGCGTTAAAAATGATACAATGAAAACTGATTACGGAATATTAGTTCCTGTAAAAAACGTTGAATTAATGGCTAAAGGAATTGAATATTTTATTTCTAATAAAGATTTTTTAAACACATGTAAAACTAATGTTTTAAAACGTTCAGAAAATTTTAGAAAAAATAAAATATTGAAAGAATATATAGATATTATAAGTTCAATTAATTAAAAGAAATAAGAGTTTATTCATGTGTGGAATTAACGGATACATAAAATTTAATCGAGAAAGTGAGGAACAGCTAAAAGCTGATATGAATATAATGAATGACTTAATCTTTCATCGTGGTCCCGATGAAGATGGTGTATTCAACGAATCAAACGACTCCTACTCTATCGCTATGGCAATGAGAAGATTGTCTATTATTGATTTAAGTTCTGGAAAGCAACCTATTTTCTCCAGTGATAAGAATATAGTCATTGTTTTTAATGGCGAAATCTATAACTACAGAGAATTAAAATCAAAGCTAATAGAAGAAGGCGTTAGCTTCTCAACAACAAGTGATACTGAAGTTATTTTAAAACTGTATGAAAAACATGGTGTAGAGTCTTTCAAAGAGCTAGATGGTATGTTTGCCTTTAGTATCTATGATAAAAACAAGAATAAGTTATATATAACCAGGGACTTTTTTGGAGAAAAGCCCTTATATTATTTTAAAGATGGTAATCAATTAATTTGGGCATCAGAGCTAAAATCGATAATTAAAATAATAGATAAAAAGCCTGAGATTAGTAAAAAGGGCTTGAATTTATATTTTAGGCTTACTTATATACCAGCACCGTATACGATTTATGATGGTATTAAAAAATTAGAAGCCAATCATTATATTGAATATGACATAGCAAAAGCTAACATTAGCATAAATAAAATTAACCCAGAAGAAACGCCTGAGAAGAAAAATATTTCTTTTGGAAAAGCAACTGAGGACGTAAAAAACCTGGTTTACGATAGCGTGATGAGTCGGTCTATTTCTGATGTGCCATTAGGAACCTTTCTATCAGGTGGTGTTGATTCTTCAGTAGTTTCTCTTTGTTTATCACAAGGCGTAGATTCCAAAATTGATACGTTCTCAATAGGGTTTAAAAATGCAGGATATGATGAGTCTGACAAATCCAGATTAGTTGCTAAACTCATTAATAGTAATCATAATGAGTTTATTATAGATGAAAATGATTTAAAACATAATATCCATGATATCATTTTAAATTTTGATGAACCTTTTGCTGACTCCTCTGCCCTACCAACTTTCCTTGTTTCACAAAAAACCAGTACAAGTGTAAAAGTAGCTCTAACCGGTGATGGTGGCGATGAAGTCTTTGGTGGATACAATAAACATTATATGGGTAAAATAAATAATATGTATACCTCGTATATACCCCAAGCTATCCATAAGGTTTTCTTAAAAACATCAAAATCTTTGCTAAAAACCAATAGAGACAATAGAGGAAAAAGATACAAGTTAAAAAGGATTCTAAACAGTGTTGATTATAATGGAGCATTTTATTGGGATATTATTTCTTTAGGAAACACTAGTAATGAAGTCTCGGAAATTATTAGGCCTAACTGGCATATTGGAAATGTTTTTCAAGAATATCAAACCTTATTTGGATTAGAAAAACCTAAAACATTAAATGATTTTAGAGAAATAGATAGACATATTAGTTTAGAAGGAGATATGTTGGTTAAAGTAGACCGTACAAGTATGCTAAATTCTCTGGAATGTAGAGCACCGTTTTTAAATAAAAAATTATGGGATTACACAAATACATTACCTGAAAACTACCTTATAAAAGGTTGGGATAAAAAACATATTTTAAAAGAAGCATTTAAAGATCAATTTCCAGAAAAGTTCTTAGACAAATCTAAAAGTGGATTTGGCGTGCCCGTAGGTGATTGGCTAAAAACGATTCTTAAAAATGAGTTAGAAGGTTTCATTGAAAGAAAACGTCTAGAAAAACAAGGGATTTTTAATACAGACAGTATCATTAAACTTGTAAAAAACCATTTATCTGGTAGTAAGGACAATACATTCAAAGTTTGGTCTTTCTACTGTTTTCAAAAGTGGTACTACAATACATACATAAATGAATAAGGATAAGAAAAAAATATTTAGAATAACAACTGTTCCTGGGTCATTAACAACCTTACTAAAAGGTCAGTTAAAATATATTTCGCAATATTTTGAGGTTGTTGGAGTATCTTCAAAGGGAAATAAAAATCAATTAGAAATACTAGCGAAAAATGAAGGTGTTAGGACAATTAATCTGGAGATGACAAGAAAAATTACTCCAATAAAAGATTTAATGGCCGTTACTAAATTGTATAAAATATTAAAAAAAGAAAAACCATATATCGTTCATTCTCATACCCCAAAGGCAGGAACAGTAGGAATGATTGCTGCGAAATTGGCAAAAGTACCTAACAGACTTCATACAGTTGCGGGATTACCATTAGTAGAAGCTAAAGGGTTTAAAAAAAAATTACTTGTTTATGTTGACAAGCTAACCTATTTCTGCGCTACCAAAGTATATCCAAATTCATTTGGTCTAAGAGAAATTATGTTAAACGAAAAGTTAGCTAAAAAATCAAAAATAGAGGTTATTGCAAAAGGTAGTTCTAATGGTATTGACACAAATCATTTTGACCCAAAACTTTATAATCAATTACAAAAAAAATCATTAAGAGATTCTTTAAAAATAAAAGAAAACGATTTTGTGTTTATTTTTGTAGGCAGACTAGTTAAAGATAAGGGAATTAATGAACTCGTTGAGGCCTTTGATAATTTAAACAAAAGTTTTGATAATATAAAATTAATTTTAGTTGGCAATTACGAAAAGGAGTTAGACCCATTATTTTCAGAAACAACAAAACTAATTGAAGCCAATACTAATATAATTGAAACTGGTTGGACCAATGATGTAAGACCTTACTTTTCTATATCGAACGTTTTAGCATTCCCGAGTTATAGAGAAGGATTTCCTAATGTTGTCATGCAAGCAAGCTCTATGGAGCTAGCCTGTATTGTTACAGATATAAATGGATGTAATGAAATAATCAAACATAATGAAAACGGTTATATAATCCCCAAAAAGGATACAAACTCGCTATATGAGTCAATGAAATCTACTTTGTCAAATAATGGCAGATTAAAAGAAATGGGGCAAAAATCGAGAAAGATTATCTTGGAAAACTATGAGCAAAAAAATGTTTGGAAAGCTATACTGAGCGAGTATAAAGAACTCTAGATGAATAAAAAACTCTAAGTTATAAAGAAACTATCCATCATAATGATGAGCGTCTAAATTAATAATATTAATTCAAAAGAGTATGTCACTTAAAAGAATTGGTAATTTTAAATTTTTCTTTAGCGACCCTAATAAAAAAGGTTGGGGAAGAATGTTCATAGAAATAATTCATTTTTGGTATGTTAAAAAAGAATTACCACTGGACTATTTTAGAAGATTTCTATATAGAAAAGAGGTTAAAAACTATACAGCCTATTTAGGTTATAGGCAATACGAGAAGCTTATTTTTTCAAAAAAAATGGTTTTTCCAGAAATTAGTTCTATTCTAGACAATAAGCTAAGTATGCATTCTTATTTTTCAAGTATACACTTACCAATGCCAAAATTGGTAAGTTATAATTTGAAAAACCATTTTTATTTTGATAATAATGTCTATGCAATAAACAATAAAAATGATTTGATTGATTATTTCTCTAATGTTTTTGAAAAAAGCCCATATAATGAGCTTTTTTTAAAACCTTTAGATGCTCAAGGTGGCAAAGGTATTTTTTTAATTAAAAAAGAATCTCTGGAAGGGCAAATTAATAAACATTTAAATAACTTGCTTAAAACAAGTTTCTTGCATGAAGAAGTCATTGAGCAACATCCTTCTTTAAATAAAATACATTCTAAATCGATTAACACATTAAGGATTGAAACATGCTTGAATAATAAAAATAACATGGAAGTTTTATCTGTTGTTATACGCTTTGGAGTTGGTAACAATATTGTTGATAATGCCAGTAAAGGAGGCTTTTATGTTTCTGTGAATTTAGATACTGGTCTAATTCAAGGGGTTGGTCGACAAGATTTTACTCAAGGAAGTCAAGTTTATGAAAAACACCCCGATACAAATATCATTCTTGAAGGAATTGAAGTGCCATTTTTTAATGAAGCCTGCGAATTATCAAAAAAAGCAGCTCAATATTTACCCAATAGAATTATTGGATGGGATGTAGCCATTACTCCTACTGGACCGGTTATTATAGAAGGTAATCAAACTCCGGGTATGGATATGACAGATGTGGCATATGGCGGTTATTTAAAACATCCTTTGATTAAAGAAATGCTAAATGAGGTATAGTCCATTCTATGTTAATTTTAACGAGAGACAGATTATTAAAATATTTATAAATTACTAACTCTCAGGTGACTGAAACAAATACTGAAAAAATTTCAATATAAATCATTATAATCGATCATTCATCGATAAAATAGCATACAAGAACGTAATAATGATTTAAAAACCACAAATAATATTATTTTTAGTCTTATCACGTACCTACAAAAGATAAAAACATACGAGAATTTTTTAAAAGAATTATTGACTTCTTTTTGACATTCTCAGAATTAATAGTGCTCGCCCCTATTGGTTTGAGCGTTTACTTAATATTTATTAATAAAGAAAATTCATTTTTTTATCAAAGATGACCAGATAATACAATGGCTTGATAATTCCTAAAAAGCATGTAGATTCATTATGCAAAACCATGAAATTTACTTTGTCGAATAATGACAAATTAAAAGAAACGAGAATAAAATCAGAGAGAATTTTTTAAAAATTGTAAGTAAAAAAGTGTTTGGAAAGCCATATTAGAAGAGTATAATCAATTATAATTGAAAAATAATAATTATGATTTCGAAAATTACTTATTTAAGACATTTTATCAATGACCCAAATAAAAAAGGGGTTTTTAGAATGATAAAAGAGATTATCCATTATGCTTGGGTAAAAAAAGAACTCCCTACAGATTATTTCAGAAAGTTTTTATATAGGAAAGAAATTAAGAATTACACTAATTACTTAAGTTTAAAACAGTTTACAAAGGTCATTCGATCAAAAAACATAGTCTTCTCAGAAATTAGCTCAATTTTAGGTAACAAATTAAGCATGAATTTTTATCTCAAAAACTTTAATTTACCTATTCCAGAGCTCGTAAGCTATAATCTTAAAAACAATTATGTTTACAATAAAGATATTAGCACAATAACGAAAACATCAGATTTAATTGATTTTTTTGACAATATATTTGAAACTAGCAAGCAAGAAAGCCTTTTCTTAAAACTTTTGGATTTAGAAGGAGGAGAAGGTGCGATACTTTTAAAAAAAAACACTTTCAAAAACCAAATAAAAAACAATGCAGACTTCTTACTTGCTAACAGTTTTGTTCATCAAGAAGTAATTAAACAACATCTAGAAATAAACAAAATTCACTCAAAATCTGTTAATACGCTTAGAATAGAAACTTATATAGATTTAGCAAACAACATTCATATCTTATCAGTTGTTATGCGTTTTGGAATCGGAGATAGTGTTATAGATAATGGTAGCGCAGGTGGATTTTATATTTCGGTGAACATGACCACTGGAGTACTTCAGGGTATAGGAATGCAAGATTTCAATAAAGGAGCCAAAGTATTTACAAAACACCCAAATACAGGTGCCGTGCTAGAAAATTTTAAAGTACCTTTTTTTATGGAAGCATGTGAATTGGCTAAAACAGCAGCAAAACATTTACCTAACAAAATAGTTGGTTGGGACATTGCTATTACTCTTAATGGTCCAATTATCGTTGAGGGTAATAATACACCTACCCTAAGCATTACTGATGTTTGTTATGGAGGCTACTGTACACATCCATTATTTAAAGAAATACTAGATATAACATAAAACCTTTAGAAAAACCAAATCAGCTATAACAACTTAAATGTTAACCAATTACGTTGTTGATATAAAAGTAGCAGAACATTTAAACTTCCCTATATTTAAATAAAACACCAATATCTTGAAATTATCTTAAATATCTCCCCTTATCATTCATCGATAAAATAGCATACAAGAACGTAATAATGACTTAAAAGCCACAGATAGTATTATTTTTGGGTTTGTTTAACAATAACCTACTAAAGATAAAATGTACAAGAATTTTTTTAAAAGAATTATTGACTTTTTTTTGGCTTTCACTGGATTAATAGTTCTCTCTCCAATTGGAATAATTGTTTACCTTATATTATTATTTATTAATAAAGGAAACCCTTTCTTTTACCAAAGACGTCCAGGTAAAGATGAAAAAATATTTAATATCATCAAATTCAAGTCTATGACCGATAAAAAGGACGAAAATGGCATATTATTACCTGATGCAGACAGAGTTACTAAATTTGGCACATTTATAAGAAAAACATCTTTAGATGAAATTCCTCAATTAATTAATATTATTAAGGGGGATATGAGTTTAATTGGCCCCAGACCGTTAAGAGTTCGCTACCTCCCATATTATACGACTGAGGAGAAAATAAGACATACAGTTAAGCCTGGAGTAACAGGTTTGGCGCAAATTTCTGGTAGAAATTTGTTGAATTGGGATGATAAACTAGCCAAAGATGTAGAATATGTCAAAAAATTATCTTTTTCTAATGATGTCTCTATATTTTTTAAAACAATTCGTAAAGTATTTGTTTATGACAATACTTTATATGATCCAGAAATGCTAGACTTAAAAGAATTAAGAAGCAACAATACCAAAGAAGCTTAAAAATAATTAACTTTAAGCGATTAGAATTACTAGACCAAAAAAAATGAGCTTAATTAATAAAATACGTCTTAAAAGCTTCTGGATATTGGACAGTTTAGAAGGTGGTCATTTGAAAAAAGATTTAAATGATATTAAACAAAGTTTTAAAATTAAATCATTTAGTCAACTTCAAAAAAGGAACGCACCTATATTAAAAGAATTATTAGATACAGCTGTTAATTCCTCTAAATTTTATAATCAATACAAATATTATAAAACTCTTGATGATTTTCCTATTGTTGATAAATCGATTATAAAACAAGATTTAGATTTAATAAATATAATCCCAAAGACATCAACGGGTTTACATAAAGTTAGTAGTAGTGGATCAACAGGTACTCCTTTTCAAATTTATCAAACTAAAAGAAAGAAAAGACGAAATAAAGCAGATGTTATTTATTTTGCTAATTCTGTTGGTTTCACAATTGGAGATCAACTTCTTTTTATTAGGCTATGGGTTGAAAAATATAAAAAATCATTTCTCTTAAGAAAATTAATGAATATTATTCAAATTGACGTTGAAGCCGATTTAACAGATAGTAAAATAGAAAAACTTATTTCCAAAATAAAAAATGATAATCAGCCTAAGGGCTTCATAGGATATCCTACTGGTTTTGAGAAGATATGCAAGTATTTAGATAAAGTAAAATCGTTACCATTAGAGTGTAATGTTAAATCTATTATTGCTACGTCCGAGAGTCTTTATGATGTTGTGCGCAAAAAAATGGAATATTACTTTAAAGCTCCTGTAGTATCGAGATACTCTAACGAAGAAAATGGCATCATATCTCAACAAATGATTAATGATAAACATTTCACAATTAATTGGGCTAGCTTTTATATTGAAATTTTTGACATTAACGAAGATAAACCTGCAAAACCGGGAGAATTAGGTCGAATCATTGTTACCGATTTATATAATCTAGCGACCCCTTTAATTAGGTATGACACAGGAGATCTTGGTAAATTATGCAACTTTGATAACGATAATATTCCTAAATTTGAAATTGTTACAGGTAGAATAAAAGATGTTCTCTATAATACTGAAGGAGAGATAGTAAATCCTTTCATTGTTTATAATGGTTTAACTCCGTTTCCTGAATTAAACCAGTTTCAAATCATACAAAAAAGTAAAAAAAAATATATTTTAAAAATAAACATTGATTCTGAATTTACTAGAGAGCAAGAATTATTAGCCTATTATAATTCATACTTGGGTGATGACGCTAATATTTCTGTAGAATATGTTGATGAAATACCTGTGTTAAGCTCTGGAAAAAGAAGAGTAATCATTAATTTAGACAAACCGAAAGCCAAAAATGAAAAAAAATAATATCCTATTTACATGTGCGGGAAGAAGAAATTATTTAATAAATTACTTCAAAGAAGCATTAAATGGAAATGGTAAAATTATAGCCGTAGATGAACAAATGTTAGCACCAGCAATGGCTGATGCTGATATTGCTGTGAAAGTACCCAGTATTTATGCCGATAATTATATTCCGGAATTATTGAAAGTTGTTAAAGATAATTCTGTAATGGCGATAATCTCCTTAAACGACTTAGAATTACCTATCCTATCAAAAAGTAAAGAACTATTTGAAGAGAATGGCACGAAGGTTATAATTTCAAATTCCAATGTAATTTCCATAGGTTTTGATAAATGGAAAACATACAATTTTATAAAGGACCTGGGGCTAAATACACCTAAAACTTATATAAAATTAGAAAACGCCCTTGAGGATATCGAGGATGGTATTTTAAAATTTCCCTTAGTTATTAAACCGCGTTGGGGAAGCGGCTCTATAGGCATTGATTTTCCGGAATCCATTGAAGAATTAAAATTGTCGTATAAACTACAAAACATCAAGCTCAAAAAAACCATTCTGAATAAAACAAGTCAGGAGGATATAGAACATGCCATTTTAATCCAGGAAAAATTGGATGGAAAAGAATACGGAATGGATATCGTAAACGACTTTAACGGTAATTACTTTGGTTCTTTTGCTAAAGAAAAACTGGCTATGCGATCTGGTGAAACAGATAAGGCAAAATCCATAATAGACTCAAGATTTGAAAAATTGGCGGAAAAGGTCAGTCAAGGTCTAAAACATGTTGGAAATATTGACAGTGATGTATTTGTTGTAGGAGACAAGCTTTATTTACTTGAAATTAACCCTAGGTTTGGAGGGGGGTATCCCTTTTCTCATGAAGCCGGAGCAAATATAGCAGCATTGTACATAGAATGGCTTAATGGAGCTAAAAATGAAGACTTAATAAAGTATAATAATTATAAGGAAAACATAATTTTTTCAAAATGTGATAGACTTATAAAAATTCATCGGAAATAGTAAAAAAAATTCTATTAATTAGTTTAATAAAAAACACTACATGGTTTTATAACAAAATGATAGAAACAATAACAAACAAAGAAGATTGGAATTTCTTGTTATCAGAATTTGATATGCATGATTCATATCATACTTTTGAGTACCATTTAATTGCCAAATCAAAAGGAGAAAACCCAATTTTAATTAAATATGTCGAAAATGATATAATCATTGCGATCCCGCTGTTAATTAGAGATATAAAAGGGTCTGCTTTTAAAGATGCTACATCTGTATATGGGTATACAGGACCTTTGTCAAAAGGCATTAACAACAGTTTTGATAATAGCAATTTTATTAATTCATTAAATCATTTTTTTAATGAAAATAATATTATTTCTGTCTTTTCAAGATTACACCCATATGTACCTAATCAAACTCATGTATTGAAAAATTTTGGAGCTATATTCCCTATGGGCAAAGTAGTGAATATTAATTTAAAATTAGATAAAACAATACAAAGGCAAAATTATCACAGAAGGCTTAAAAACCACATTAATAGATCAAGAAAAAATTGTAGTATAGTAAAGGTTGATAGTTATGAAGGGGTCGATAAGTTTATTGAAATCTACAATGAAAGCATGGATCGGGTTAATGCTGAAAAATCTTATTATTTTGACAAAAAATATTATTATAACTTATTTAATAGTACAGATTTTGAAACAGAGCTTCTTTTAGCTAGAGACAATGAATCTAAAAATATCATTTCTGGAGCGATTTTTTTTAAAAAGAATGGCATTGTTCAGTATCATTTGTCCGGTACTAAAAGTGATTTTTTCCATTTAATGCCAACAAAACTTCTTATAGATGAAATGAGAATTAGTGCGACAGATGAGGGCTATCATACTTTTAATCTAGGAGGCGGATTAGGAGCCTGTGAAGACAATTCTTTATTTAGGTTTAAATCTTCGTTTTCTGATGAATATCACCAGTTTTTCATTTGGAAACTCATTGTAAATGAAAAAGCTTACAAAAACATATGTGATAAAAATAAAATAACCAACAAAGAATCTAATTTCTTTCCATTGTATAGGCTTAAAGTATTTATTTAATCAAAAAATGACTATTAAGGGATTAATTAAAATTCAATGAAAAATAATTTAAATAAAGACCTTTATTCTGACCAGTTATTTAAAGTTTGGGCAGAAAAAAATGATTTGCTATCAATTGAGTCATATTTTATTAAAAAGTACCTTTCAAATAAAGAAGGGAAAGTTATTGAAGCTGGTACAGGTGGCGGTAGGATAATTTTTGAAATTGAAAGACTTGGATTTTATAAACTTGAAGCCTTTGATTATGTTGAAAACATGATAACCTTTTGTAATAAAAAGAAAAAGGAATTAAATGCTTCAATAAACTTTAAGACTGCAGATGCAACTAATCTGATCACCTATACCGACAACTCATTCGATTATTTAATTTATTTGCAACAAATCCTATGCTTTGTAGATAAAGAATTGCTTCCCAAAGCCTTAAAAGAAGCACATAGAATAGGAAAAGTAGATAGCACTTATATATTCTCATTTCTTAATTGGCATTCAAAATTTTACAATCCAATATTAAGCTTTTTAGTTAATTTTTTTAGAATTATAAGAAACGATAAGATTCGTAAGTATGAGTTACCATGGTTGAATATTGATGGTAAATTTAATTGGAAATTCTTAAATAAAAAGCAACCTCGAAATATATGGTTTAAAGAAAGTGATATCATTACTATTCTTAAAAACAATGGGTTTTCTATTCTTGAAGTTAAAACACAAATAGAACCTTCAAATAAAATGCAGCACATACATATAGCCTGTAAAAAATCTCAATAATGTCCAAATTATACATCACTATAGTGTTAAATGGAAACTAAAAACACCCCTTTTACGACCGGTACATTTCAAAAGATTTGGAAAAAGCATTTCATTCCAAACAAATCAATAAACACATTCAAGTTCATTAGTGGTATAAATTTTTATAAAAGCGCTTTTTTACCTCTCTATTTTAATGCTGGAAAAAACCTAACCAAAGGAAACAACTACAAGATATACGATTGTGCAGATTATAAAAACAAATGCTATGTTGTATATGATACATTGCCACATTTAAACGATGCCTCTACCGATTTTTTAAAGGATCTTGGGATTTACAAATCAATTCAATATCCTGGATTTCTAATAAACTTAGACAAATTTAAGACTATAGATGAGTACTTGCTTTCTACTTTTAGCAAGAACACAAGAATGAAGATGCGCAAGTTCACTAAGCGTTTAGATATATGTTTCAATATATCCACCAAAATGTTCTTTGGAGGTATTAATAAAGATGAATATGAAGAGGTATTTGATTCTTTTATGATCTTATTGAAAAAGAGATATCAGGACAAACAGATTTCTTATAACAATATGCAACCTTCTGAATGGAATTTCTATAAAGAGGTAGCATATCCATTAATACTCGAAAAAAAAGCCTCCCTTTTTGTTGTTTATGATAATAAAACGCCGATAGCAATTACCTATAATTATCATACCGAAGATACGCTTATAGACGCCATTACTGTTTTTGATATTGATTATTCAAAGTTTAATATAGGCTACGTAAACAATTTAAAATTGCTTTCCTGGTGTTTTGACAACAATCTAAAAACATTAGATTTTTCGAAAGGGTATTTCGATTACAAAAAAAGAATGTGCACGTTAGAATATAATTTTGAGTATCATATTATTTATGACAAAAAATCAGTTATATCAAAGTTTATAGCTTTTAGTTATTATAATTTTCTGGAATTTAAAACCTACTTAAGAAGCAAAAAACTAGATGTTAAATTTCATAAAATCACATATTTTTTAAAAAACAAAAAACACTCTAAATTATATAAAGAAGCTCAAATCACTAAATTGGAGACTCTACCCTTTTCCAATGATTTGCTTAAAATAGATATTAAAGAGAATACTAACTATCATTTTTTAACAAAACCTGTTTACGACTTTCTTTATTTAGTAGTTAAGTCTTATAACGAAATTGATATTTATAAAATGAAAAATGAAAATAATACTTATATTGTTTCCTGTGACACCTTAATTCAGCAAGTGAAATTTATGCAGTAAAAACTCATGAAAAAGCTTTTTATAAAATGTATATTATACCTGTTTCTTATACTAATCGCCTTAGAGGTTTTTGTTAGGGTTTTTCACCTATATACTGAAGTACCCATAAGATATATAGATGAATTTGGTGTTGAAAAGAGCTTGCCAAATCAAACAGGGTATGCTGTAACTGGCAATAGAAGACAAAATCATTCAGAATATAAAATAAATAACTTTGGGTTTAATTCTTATAGAGATTTTACACCATCAAAAGATAAAATAGAAATAGCGATAATTGGAGATTCTTTTATAGAAGGGATGCATCAGGATTATTATGATTCAACAGGTAAAAAAATTGAGAACAAACTAAAGAACATTGAAGTATATGAATATGGGTATGCTGGTTATGATTTAGCTGATCAACTAAATTTAGTCAATATCTATAAAGAACACTTTAAATTAGTTGATCATATTATTATTTACTTAAAATATGATGAAGATTTAGAACGTGTTGAATATAAACCAAACAACGAAAGGATAGCTTTGCTTAAGTCTCCATTGTTTAGAATGCGAGATAAAATCAAACTACTTTCATATGCATCTTCTATTGGAATAGTAGATCCTATTAAAAATATGGCAATTAGTATTATTAATAGAGGAGTAAAACCTAAAGCAGTAGATACAACGTACAAAATTGATGAAGACTTAAAAAGGCTAGAAAATTTTAAGGCTCTAATAGACACTTTTGGTTTTGATAAAAGCAAAATGTCTTTTTTATTAAACTCTAAGGCTACCAATAAAGACTTTTTAGACTATTGTAAAGCAAATGGGTTTCAGATTATAGACTACGGCATCCTTTTCGAAGAATCTGAGCAAACTCCTACTCTAATTTACGACCAGCATTGGAATGATCATGGCAGGGAATTAATTTCTAAAGAAATCGCTAAATATTTTTCACAAAGCAAAACAATAAATTAGATTCCAGATATATTATTCATTTAAATATTAAAATTCTTTTAAATTAGATTATCACATTAAAATCCATGAGCGAACCATTAGACTTAAAAGAACAAATATTCCTATTAGATAAACTTCCAGGATTTTATAAAACTTTAAGTAGTAATTCTTTAAATGGGTTTAACTACACCAATGATGATAGTAATTTTAAAAGCCCTAGAAACAGTTTTCAAGTAATAAAAGATATCCCTGAATATTTTGAACTAGAGTACAAACAGTTACCTAAAAACATTAAACATGTTACAGTAGAACAATATCCTGGTTTTTCTATAAGTTTTGAAGGAATAAATGATGTCAATGATTATTTAAAAACTCGATTCGGAAATTCTAGCCGATATAAATTACGAAGATCAATTAAAAAGCTAGAAGCATCTTTTGACATAAAGTATAAAATGTACTATGGAGAGATGTCAAAGGAGGAATATGATTTCATATTCAAAAAGTTTTTTAGATTATTAGAACTAAGATCAATTGAAAAAGGAATTTTAGACAATATAAATATTAAACGATCTGATTATTTTTATAAAAAGTTTTACCCACTTATATTACAAAAAAGAGCTTCCTTGTTTGTCATTTATAATGGTGATAATCCTATAGATATTTGTCTAAACTATCACAACAATAGTATTGTCTACCAATTTATAAGAACTTATGATATTGCTTATTCAAAATTCAATACAGGGTATATAGATTTAATAAAACAAATTGAGTGGTGTATCAATAATAACATTGATTTTATTGACTTTTCGTTTGGAACTTATTATTGGAAAAAGCGTTGGTGCAATACTAGCTATAAGCATAACTACCATATATTTTACAATTCAAAATCCTTGTTATCTATTATTAAATCTAAAGTATATGTGTCTAAGATTAAAATAAAACATGTATTAAGAGAACGAGGATTAATAGATAAGTACCATGTAAAAAAGCAGAAATTAAAGAATACTATAAAGCCTTTAAAGAAAACAGAAATTAAAATTAGTAATATCGATTTTAATGTAGAAGTAAATATTGGAGATGAAATTAATATTTACGAGACTGAACATCATTTTATAAAGAAAACGGTTTATGATTTTCTCTTTAATTTTAATGCTAATGAAAAAGACATTAAAGTCTATGAAGTATTAGATACCTCTAATAAATATTTAATTATAGGTAATGAAAACAAAGTAATAATTGATGCGATATTCAATTCTTAATACCTGGACTTAATGATAATAAAGGGTTTAAAAACTAGCTTTCAATAAACTTTATATAGACTAACTACTTCGGAATTTCTTAAACAATTGAAATGCATACACGCAAAACAGAAAAGAAAGTATAACTTCAAAATGCTCCATGTTATACCATGAAATAAGTGGTAATAAAAATGCAATTACTAAAAACTTCTTTGATGGAAGGTATTTTTTTGTAACCCAAAATAATGCTTCATACCTCCTATTATTGGTAAAAGCAAAAAACACCAAACAACACAGAGATATAACTAAATATATAAACGGATGATAATCTGGAGGTATTAGGTTGTGAACAGTAATTTCTTCTTGATAGTTTATATGCTTAAGTGATTCTGGTGTTTCAATGTTAAAAATACGTTGCCCCCAACTAATTTCCTCCGTACCAATAAAAAAACATACTAGCGCAATAATTAAAATATAACTGTTGATAAATAAGGATTTCTTTCTGGATAAGCTCCGCACAAAGAATACTGACGATAAAAGAAAAAATAATGTGGTTAAATATTTAAAAACACCATCTTCATCAAATAAAACTAAAAACAGACTTTTTGGAAAGAACAATCTGGAAACTAAATATATGATATGATTTTAATTAAAAAAAGTATAGGCAAGACAAGCTTTGTACTTTATAAGTACAAAAAAGGAAGTTTAACATCTATTTTTGTAAAACATAATTGCCCATAACTAATGCATCAAGACCTGTTGAATAAAAACATCTTAACGCATCTTTAGGCGACTCTACCACAGGTTCTCCTTGAATATTAAAACTCGTATTTAGAACTACGGGAACCCCAGTTTTTTCTGCAAATTTCTTTATAACACCATGGTATAGAGGATGGAATTTCCCATCAACTGTTTGCAATCTGGCACTACCATCTACGTGAGTCACTGCGGGAATAACATTTTGTTTATCCTTATGTACATTACAAACTTTGAGCATGAAAGGAGCCTCGACTTCAAGATCAAAATATTCTTTATAAAATTCAACTAATGCAGAAGGCGCGAAAGGTCTATACGCTTCTCTATGTTTTACTTCAGCATTAATCTTATCTTTCATATCTGGAAAAGCTGGGTTTGCAAGAATACTTCTGCTACCAAGGGATCTTGGCCCAATCTCCATAGCACCTTGAAACCAACCAATTATTTTTCCTTCAGACAGTAATGAGGATGCTTTTTCACATATATCTTCAAAATACTCTGATTTAACCTTTGCTTCATCAATAATGGCCTTAATTTCTGTATTTGAATATATTGTGCCTAAATAAGGATTAGAGTGAACAAAATTCCTAGGTTTATTTAGTATACCATTATATAAATAATATACAGCACCAATAGCAGTCCCATTATCACCTGCTGCTGGCATGACGTAAACATCCTTAAAGGGTGTTTCTCTAACTATTCTACCATTCATAACGCTGTTTAAAGAAACGCCTCCAGAAATCACTAAATAATCTGCCTTAGTCTTATTATAAAGTATTTTACACATTTCTAAAACCTTGTCCTCCAAAACACGTTGAAAGGCCGCAGCAGCATTTATATGGTTTTCTTCAAATTCACCATTTGGATCTCTTGGTTTCCCAAATACTTTTATGAATTTTTCTGAATATCTGTTCTTTATAAGATATTGGTAGTTAAAATAAGATAAGTCAATCTTTATTTCACCTTTATTATTTACACGAACTAATTTTTCCACCTGATCTTTATAAACATTGGCATCGCCCATTGGGGCCAATCCCATCGTTTTGCCTTCATCATAATTAGGTATAAAACCACAAAATTGGGTTACCGTTTCATAAAAGGATCCCAAGGAATTAGGAAAAAAACTCTCCCCTATCTGTTTTACTTTATTGTCAATTCCATGTCCAAGCCATGTAGTAGCCCATTCCCCCGATCCATCAAGACCCAATAGCGCAGCTTCTTTGTATGGAGACACAAAAAAAGTCCCAGCTACATGTGTTAAATGATGTTCTATAAAATGCACTTTAGGTCCTTCAGTATTATCATACATTTTATGATACCATAATTTAAATCGCCTTTGTTTTGCATATGCATTTACCAAATGATGCCCAAAAAAGGGCATGAAACTTTTTAAGTTTTTCAATATATATACTATTTTTTTAAACCAATGGGTTTGAGGTTTAATTGAGACCGCAATATGATCAATATCTGAGTGCCTAAGTCCTGCAATATCTAAACATTTTTTAATAGCTAATTCTGGAAATGCTTGTGTGTGCTTGTCTCTATTAAGCCTTTCTTCTTCTATGGCGCATATAAGTTTTCCATCTTTAACGATGCATGCGGTTGAATCATGAAAGTAATAGTTTAACCCTAATATAATCATGCCTAAATATTTAAGTACTTTAATATCAGAAACTAACAGTCTAATTAAAAATTAAACCAATGATAGATTAAAATAATCGTTGAAGTGTAATATATATACTAAAAAAAGTTCGTTAAAACTCTTCTCCTAACGCTCTTGATATAGTAAGAATAAAATTTTAAACCATAGACATTCAGTCTTTTGTATAATTTAAAATGCAACAATTTGTTTTCCCTTTAATGATATAACTATCAGATTCTATATCATTAACAACCATAAAGACATCAATGTCTTTGGAATTTTCTGAATTACTGTATTGAAAATTATATACATGTTTTCTCAAAAAAGCATTTTCATCTTTATTAATGTCTAATTTAACCGTGTTCTTGCTCGTAATTAAATTTGTGGCATCTAAATAATCCATGTAAGATACATGATGATTAATATTTAAAATCTTTTTGTTTTTTTTTAAAAAATTTAAAAAATGATCTTGAATAGGCTTATTTTTTTGTTTAAAATTAATTTTTAGCAGTATTAATCTACTTACTAAATATGCCACTAATTTACTTAGCGAGCTATTTTTTTTAAATAAAATATGGCTTTCATATTTGTAAACGGTATTGCACCATTCCCGTTTGTATTTTAGATCTCCATAACCCATATTGAATATTTTATAATTATTCAATAAAGACCATTCGATTTTCTTTAAAATCATAATATTTCCAGGGCTAAATTTTGAATAGTCTATATCATATGAATCTATGGCGCCAACGAAAATATTTTGATGGAGGTAGTTTAAACTTATAGCAATTGGTTTTTCACCATCATAAATCACAAAAAGACACGCCTTTTTGTCTATCAGCATGGAATAAGCCGATTCTTTATAAAAACTCCAATTATTTAAAAAAGGATGGACACCTCCTCTTTGAATAAATCTTCGTTTTATTAATATTCTCAGCTCTTCAAGTAAAAAAGCATAATGAGACTTATCGATTTTACCTAGATATACTTTATGACTAAGATTAAAACACGTCTCTAGTTTTCTTAATTGACTTTTTAAAGACTTTCTTCTTTTTGCTTTTACTTGAGATTTAAAGTATTCGGAAAAACTCGAATACCCCTTAAAATCAGCTAAGAAACCATAATGAGTAAAAACTTTAAAAAAACCATGAATTTTATCTGATTTTCTGAACTTTAAATCAAAATAAGGAGGTATAAAATTAATAGCTATTACCCCCTTTTTGTGTAAACTACTCTTAGCTTTTTTTTTGTTAAAATAATCTTGCAAACTAATCTTGTTATAGACATTCTCATAAAAATAGGGTATCCTATTCTTTTCAGAAAAATCTTTATAAAAATTAATATTGATTAGCTTAAGCAAATACACTTTAAGGGTTTGTTTCTTTTTTTATGGATGCTATTAAATCTCCAATATTTTGCATTGACATTAAATCCATTAGCCTAAATTTAATATTGAAAGACTTTTCCACCTCATTAATAATTAATAAGTGTGTAATAGACTCCCAACCGTCTACATCTTTTGCTGTTGTAGTTTCATTTAGTTCAAAATTATCATGCTCTAATATTTTAATAAATGATTTTCTTATAGTAGCAAAAATTTCTTCGTTATTCATTTTTAATTATTTATTAAACTCCTTAATTTATTTCTATCTAATTTCCCATTACTATTATGTGGAAAATTATCTATAAAAAATACTTTTTTTGGAACCATGTAATCTGCAAGTTTTATACTCAAATAATCCAATAAACCTTTAGTGTCAAATTTAGCACTTTCTACTATAAGTATGAGTTCATCATTATTATTAGAATTCTTAACATCTATTACACTAATGTTTTTAGATTTAGTAGACACATGGTTTCTAACATGATATTCTATTTCACCTAACTCAACTCTATAACCTCCAATTTTTACTTGAAAATCCTTTCTTCCAATATACATATAGTTCCCCTCTTGATTCCTAAGGCAAATATCTCCCGTTTTATAAAATCTTTTCACCTCTCCCGATTCTGTTTTATGCATAAAAAATGAGACCTCATTTAACTTATTATTTTTCCAGTAACCATTTGTTAATTGATTACCAGATAGACATAACTCCCCTTCTACATTATCTGAAACTACATGACCATCATTATCTAATATAATATAATCAACATTTTTAAAAGGTTTACCTATTGACAACACACCATTATGGGATTTGTTTTCCTCATTAAGTTTAAAATTATAATAACCACTGCATACGGTAAACTCTGTTGGCCCATAATGATTTAAAACTGTACTATTAGGAATACATTTGCTCCATTCATGAACAATATTCTCATACAGTTTTTCTCCTCCAAAAATAGAATATCGAACAGATGGTGCGTGTATCTCGGAAAAATACGGTCTTAAATAATAGATTATTGAAGGCACCATTTTTAAAACGGTAAGTTTATATTGTTCTAAAAGCTTATATACATATAAATACTTTATACTATTAGAAGATACAGTATAAGCACATGCCCCAACTAAGAGTGCCGGTAAAAGAGCTGTAAGTGAAGCATCAAATGTTAAATCATACATTTGTAAGCATCTGTCAGACGAATTTAGTTTATACTCTTTATCTATATCAAGCTCTGTTATTAGTGCATTTAAATTTTTAAAGCTAATAGGAATTCCTTTGGGGCTTCCTGTACTACCACTGGTAAACAACACATATGCTATATTATTTTCATTAAAATTGATAGATTCTAACAATGCTACATTGTCTTCTGCAACTTCATTTATATTCAATACTTTAAATGCAGTAAAATCAGTTTTGGAGGATGAGTCAAAAATAGTTTTTACATTAATTGAATCTAGAATTTCTACATTTCGACTTATTGGAGCTGTTGGATTTACGGGAATATATGCTTTCCCTTCCATCCATAATGAGCAAATTGTAGCATAAGTTTCTAAATCGTTATTAGTAGCCAAACCAATAATTTTTTCGTCATGTACAATATCACTATTTATAATTTTTCTAATTTTTATAATACATTTCAATAAGTCTTGATAAGTATAAAAAACATCATTAATACAAAAAGCATTTTTGTTCTTATTTTTAAGAAAAGAATCGCGTAAAGAGAGAATCAAATTCATAACCCATTATAAATTAGAGAAAATTACCATCTTGATCTTTCACTGTAATATTTGTCGCATCTATACCGACATCATCATGAATAAGAGAAAACAATTTTCTTGTATCTACATATAGATTTAAGTATCTACTTTTAATTCGGTCTCCCAAAACATCATTTTCAGTTTGCAATAGTGTACACTTTGACTTTATCATATTCTTAATCAATGCATCTAAGCAAGAATCAAAATTATTTTTATTTGATAAAAAATATCTTACTATAAATCTTTTTCCCAATACAAGACCCGATATAAAACCTATGGGTTTATCATCTTTATTCACTATGAAATTTAAATTAGATATAGAATTTGAAATACTGCCTAACCTACAATTATCTTTTAATTCATCTGTAATATTAGTTGAAACTTGGTATTGATCATTATTTAATTGCCAATTGATGTATTCTAGCGTTTTTGGCACGATATCATCAGCACAATATTCTTTAATAAAGTTCCAATTAGTTTCGTCTAAATGTGACACATATTTATAAGATAATAATTTAGTTCTATTGCTACTTTTTTTACCATTGATTAACGAAATCAATTTACCTGAAGCCTTATCAAGAAATTTTAATAGCCCTTTAATCTTTTTTAGACTACTTTTTTTATAAATTAAAAGATCGTAATTTAAACTAAAGACAATGATATGCCGGTCTCTTTCGGAAAATCTAGTAAAATTTTGTTTTTCATAATATGCTTTGGTAGCATCTCCTAAAAATTTTATTACAATCTGGTTATCTAGAGCATTTAAAGACATACCCTTGGTATAAGTAGAAAGTATGGTGTCTTTATAATTGTCTGAAACCCACCAACGGTGGCTCCAAAATACTTTTTTGACATTCCCTCCTTCTTTTTTTCTTATTAAATCGGGAACGACACAAACAAAAGATACTAAGGCACTATTTTCATAAGCTAATATCGCTAGCGTATCATCATCATCTGACCGTTTGTTATTAAGCATCCATAGCGCTTTATTCTTCGAAAAAGGAGCCTCTATAGAATTATCCCAATACGTATTAAGGGCAATGGCTTCCCTAAGGTCTTTTTTTGTTAAGGCTATCACCTCCAGGTTATTGTTCACAGAATACCAAATTAAAAATTACTAAGTTTTATATATTAAAACTGAAAATAAATAAACGATCTATCAATAGTGTCATCATAAAACAACAATAACAAAAATATAACTAAAGTGTATATAATAAATCTAATGAATTTTGATTTAAATTTAAATGGTGCTCTTTCGTCTTTTCGTATTCTATACTCGTATAATACAAACAAAACTATTAAGACGTAATAGTCAATCATTCTATAACCCATAGGGTGACTATATGATTCATGAGAAAAATTGAATATTATTCTTTTAATAAATTCAAATGCTTCTAAAATAGAATCTGATCTAAAAAAAACCCAAGCAAATGTTACGATACAGAATGTAAGTATAACGTTGAAAAATTCATTTGTTGTTTTAAGAAACCTGCTTTCTCCTATATGCGAATATACATATGTTCTATTTCGACCAGTTAAAAAAGATGGTATAAATAAAAGAGCATGTATTAATCCCCAAAATATAAAGGTCCAATTGGCTCCATGCCAAAATCCACTTACTAAAAAAACGATGGCTATATTCCTAAGAGAGATCCATTTACTTTGATAAGATCCACCTAACGGTATATATATATAATATCGAAACCATGTTGATAATGATATATGCCAACGTCTCCAAAACTCAGCTACGTTTCTTGAAAAGTATGGAAACTTAAAGTTAGACGTTAGCTCTATTCCAAAAAGCTTTGCTGTTCCTATTGCTATATCTGAATAGCCGCTAAAGTCACCATATATTTGAAAACTAAAAAGAGTCACTCCCAATATTAATGTAGATGCCGGATAAGTGCTATAATTTGCAAATATATCGTCGACTATAACTCCTAATGAATCTGCAATAACAACCTTTTTAAATAACCCCCAAAGTATTAATTTTAAACCACCAACTGCTTGTTCATAGTTAAACGTTCTCTTGTTGGTAATCTGAGAAAGTAAATTTGATGCTCTTTCAATAGGTCCGGCAACTAGCTGAGGAAAGAAACTAACAAAAGTAGCGAATGACAGGAAATCTTTTGTATGCTTAAGTTTTTTATAATAGATATCAAACGAATAAGACATGGTTTGAAATGTATAAAAAGAGATGCCTACAGGAAGAATAACCCTCAAAGTCCAAGTACTTTTAATCTCATATCCTAAGATTGAAAACATATCGATCCAAGAATCAATAAAGAAATTATAATATTTAAAAAAACCAAGGAGTCCAACATTAAAAACGACACTAACCCAAAGCCATGATTTTCTTTTTACTTGTTTATCACTTGAATCAATTTTAATTCCAACCAGATAATCAACTATTGTACTCAAAAGTATTAATGAAAGAAACCTCCAATCCCACCAGCCATAAAATATATAACTAGCAATAAGAAGAAATATATTTTGAACTTTTATAAATTTTTTAAAGACTAGCCAATAGAGCAAAAAAGTAACAGGAAGGAATATAAAAAACTCTAAAGAATTAAATATCATATTGCCGTAATATATTTATTGATAATCTTTTAAAAGACTTTTTTGTATTTGTTTAACTGTTCCTTTGTATTCATAATACTTTTAGTTATTTATCTCATAGATTTTATCATTATCAGAGACTAAAACTATTCATTTATTTTGTAAAATCCCCTTCTTGTTTAACTTTAATTTTTCTTATTATCTGTTTTCGGATGTACTGGGTAATAAATATTATAAAAATGAAAAAAATATTGATACCTCTATTAAAGTCACTTTTAATAATCCAATACAAAAAGGGACTTGATAAAATAAGACATTGAAAAATTATGACCCCCCAATGATGCTTAAATCTATTTTTAGAATTCAATACAATATAATCAATAGCCATTAAAATAAGGAGTAAGAAAATTATAACTGCGAGGAATCCTAAAGAATGAGATAATTCCGTAAATAACTGAGATAAACGATTAATAAGTTTTTCTTCTTGATTACCTGATATTGTTAAAAGTTCAACAATCCAAACAATTAATATTCCAAGAAAACTAATCAAGTTAGTTAAAGCTATTTTACTCTTTAAACTATTTTTCATTAGGCTAAATAATATGTGGACAAAAACGTTTTACAAAAAACTACATTTCATTTACCACAAGTCTTCTTTTTCCAGAAGACAGTTGAGGGACTTCATCTATATACTCTATATCAATAGTAGCGTCATTCCCCAAATAACCTTTAAACTCAGAGATTAATTCTTCTTCCTTAGTAAATGTTGAATGCGGATTTAACCTAAACATATAATGTCCGTTTCCTTTTTGAACGAATTGATATTGTTTCAATTCGGTATACTTCCACATATTAACAGTTACAATATGAGATGTAATAACCTCCCCTTCGGTGTTTCTAATTAAATCAACTTTACGCCCTTCAATGGTCTTTAATATAGGCGCCTCCCCTTTATCCTTTTCATCCAATTCCATAATAGCAACATCTCCTGTATCATATCTAATTAACGGCATACAATAATTAAATAAATCTGTAACCACTACCCTTCCATAATCACCTAGTTTAGCCGGTTTGTCCTCATTAACATCTAAAATTTCGATAACATAACTCGCCCAATTTATTTCATACTCATAACCACTGTTACTTCTCTGCATTCCAAGAAGTCCATTTTCCATATTAGAATATCTTGCTACTACAGGTATTTTAAAATAGTATTCCATTTTATCCTTGACTTTATTGTCAAGAGCATCAGAATTAGCAATTATCGATTTTATATTAAAATCTTCAGGTTTTGCTTTTATAGAATCCAAATAATTAACAATAACATTACATGTAGATGCAAAGCAAGTTATAGCCTTTTTTGATTTGTCATTTCTAAGATCTGATATGAACTTTTTTATCCCTTCATCATTATAATTAAAGACACTATACATTTCAATGTTTTCCATCCATTGCCTTATAAGTGATTTCATATTTATATCATTCCAAACCTTTACATAATATAATTTATCACCTATATCGAAGCCATTTTTCTTTCCAAAATAAATGATGTCTGCTGTACTTCGATCTCTCTTGTTTTGATCATGGAAAATTTTGAATGGCGTTCCAGTTGAACCGCTTGTTACCCGCGGTGCATTTTTTTTATCACAAAATAAATCTGAATTGAAATCATCGTAATTATTTTGAACAACTCTTTTATCTATAATAGGAAAATCTGACAGAGATAAGCCTGAGCTATTATTTTTATAGAATACGGTACTTTGCTGCGCATGTTTTAATATGTTGTTTAGGTGTTTTTCCCTCCTCTTGATGGCATTTGCCGAACTGTAGTTTTCAGAAATATACTTAATATCATTATAATGCCTACGAATTGGACATCCTTTAAAACAATCCAACAACCAAAATGATACTTTTCTAATAAATACTAATATTCTCATTCGACAAAATTTATATTTAAAGTTTACTTCAATCAATTATCTACTTATACTATGCAGATTTATAACGTTTTGCTAACATAGTAACCATAATGTCCGTCATAGATTCTAAATCATAATTAGGGCTCCAATTCCAATCTATCACAGCTTCTTTATCATCTATACTACTTACCCAATTATCCGCAATATCTTGTCTGAAATCCGGAATATATTTAATACTGAAATTAGGGTAATGCTTTTTTATAGAGTTATATATTTCTTCTGGTGAGAAACTCATTCCTGATAAATTATATGACGTTCTAATTTTTATATTTTCTATTGGCGCTTGCATTAATTTTATAGTTGCTTTAATCGCATCATCCATAAATATCATTGGCAATTCTGTATTGGCTTTTAAAAAACAATCAAAATTTTCACCAATAATAGCTTTATGGTAAATATCTACTGCGTAATCCGTAGTACCTCCTCCGGGTAAGGATTGATATCCAATTATACCAGGGTATCTTAAAGAACGTACATCCAGACCATATTTTGTAAAATAATATTGTGCTAGATTTTCACCAGCTACTTTGCTTACTCCATAAATAGTTGTTGGGTTTAAAATAGTATTTTGAGGAGTGTTTTTTGGTGGTGCATTTAATCCAAAAACAGCTATAGAACTCGGATAAAACACTTTTTTAATATCATGTTTAACAGAAACCTCTAAGACATTTATAAATGAATTTACATTCACTTCCCAGGCCAGTTGAGGGTTCTTTTCTCCTTTAGCAGAAAGTATTGCTGCCAAGTGATAAATTTGAGTGATTTTATATTTTTCAATGACACCTTGTAAAGCATCAAAATTAGTTGCGTCTAATATTTCAAACACCTTATTAGCATCTCCATTGTCATAAATGTCTGATGCTATAACACATGATTTTCCATAAATATTTTGTAAAGCAGGAACAAGAACTGAACCTATTTGTCCATTAGCTCCAATAACTAAAATATTATTAATTTCTATTTCCATTATATAATGATTTCAACTAAAAATAATATTAAAAGAAACACCAGACTACTTTTTCATAACAATTTAGACAAACTCATTTTTTGTACTGATGAATTACTTTTCAACAATAAATTCATCGGTAAAATCTACATCTAATCCTTATCTCATCCTGCTCTTTTCTGTTAGAGATTACTGACAAACAAGAACACTTATACAGTTCTATTGCAATAGATGTATTATTTACATAAAATAATAGTTTATTTTAGAGGCATAAGCTAATAAGACAACATAGTTATCACTATAAATAATCTATAAAAAAAGACATAAAAAAAACCTTTGAAAAGGTTTTTTTTATGTCTTTTACTGATAATCTTAATTGGTATGACTTTACATATTTTTAAATATGGAATGCATTAAACGTTTTTTGTCATTAATACTTTCTTCTAAAGATATCATGGTTTCTGTTCTGTAAACCCCCTCTATATCATCTAATAGAAAAATAACCTCTTTAGCATGTTCAGTACTTTTTGCTCTAATTTTACAGAAAATATTAAACTTCCCAGTAGTAATATGCGCTACAGTGACATATGCTATTTCATTAATGCGTTCTAAAACAAACTTAGTCTGAGAAGTATTATTTAAATACACACCTACGTATGCAATAAATGAATAACCAAGTTTTTTGTAGTCTAGCATTAATGAAGAGCCTTTAATGATTCCTGACTCTTCCATTTTTTTTACTCGAACATGTACTGTACCTGCAGAAATTAATAATTTCTTTGCTATATCTGTAAATGGTATTCTTGTGTTATCAATTAACATATCAAGAATTTGGTGGTCGATTTCGTCTAATTTAATTTTCCCCATAATTAACTATTCTTAAATAAAAAGCAAAAATAATACATTTTCAATAATAATTATGCATAATTTATATGTTTTATTTCGATAATAATGCGATTTTATCATTATTTATTATTACGAAATCGTTTTCGTAATTAATATTAACCAATTGGTTATTAATGTCAAATACCTTCAAACCATTGGCATCAATTTCTTTATGCCCGTAAAAATCATCTAATTTTTCAATCTTTTCAATTTTAGGAATAAACTCGATTTTATCATGAATCAATTTTTCCTGATATTGAATTGCTATATCGTTAATTTTTTCATTTGAATGACTCACTGCTACTCTAGCGTTTCTTATGATAACATCATGAAAACATTTTTCGTTTTCTGGAATTTTAAAATAAGATTCGTAATTATTCCCCATTATACTATTATTAGCGATATAATTTAATGAAGATATATATGATATATAAATGAGCTCACGCGTTATTTCACGTTCATAATCATCCTCATAGTGACCCGCTTCAAATAAAATTGTTGGAATATTTTCATTTTGAAATGTATCCCCAACGCAATTTAAATTAAATGCATCGTCATATACACCTACCTGATTAGGAATAATCTTCTGCAAAGTCTCGTTCATAACTCCAATAACCTCCATAGCAATCTTTCTATTGGGAGTAATTGTACAGGCTTCGTCTTGTGCTGGTGCTAAAAATGATACGGTTGCAGATTTATTAGTATTACCAGCACCAAAAATAGTACGTTGGCCATGTAGGTTATAGCAGAAATGAGGTTTAAAAGATTCAAAGACTCTTCTTAACACCTTACTTTCTGGTTGAGACAAATTTTGAGCATCTCTATTTAAATCAACTCTGTTTGCGTTTATTCTAGTATAGGCTTCTGCCCCGTCCGGGTTTAGTATAGGAATTATATATAAGGTACAAGTATCCAAAATATTCTCAGAGTATACATTTTTATCTAAAAAAGTGTTTAAGAGGTCAAAAAGCCCTTTAGTGGTGGTTGATTCATTTCCATGCATCTGAGACCACATTAAAATACGCTTATTTCCTGTTCCGATTTTTAATCCGTAAATAGGATTGTTCAAAACTGATTCTCCTATAGTTTCTATTACGACATATTCTCCTAAGTTATTTAAGAGAGGTTCTATGTGTTTATTAGTAATATAACGATGAAATAAGTTGGTTTCCCTGTGCTTTAAAAACAATGATTTTATTTCTTCTATGTACATGCTATTTTTTTATGTGACAAATGTAAACATTTACAATTTTACAAATGTAAACAAAGAAAACTATTAAAATGTTTACAAGATTATACGGTGGTTTAGTTATTAATTTACATTTGTTTACTTAATAACTCCATTAGGCAAAAAGCATGCATAAACCACATAAAATTAGTGACTTATAGTATTTAAAGTGAAGCTTTAGTTAATGTGTTTATGAACTATTATGCAATAAACATGCATATTTACGGGTTATATTATTACATTTGTAGAACTATTAATTTTAATTTGTTTACAATGGTAAACATGGAAGATTTTGTAAACAGGTTACAAAAAGTAATGGATTACTACGGTGAATCTGCATCTTCTTTTGCAGAAAAAATTGGCGTACAACGCTCAAGCATTTCACATATTCTATCTGGCAGAAATAAACCTAGTTTAGATTTTGTCTTAAAAATTCTTTCGGCCTATCCTGAGGTTGACTTGTACTGGCTTTTTAATGGCAAGGGAGAATTTCCTTCAAAAGGAAAATTTGAAGAAGCCAAAAAAGAAACAGATCTTTTCTCTGTGACTGAAAAATTACAACCGAAAATATCAAACAAAAAAGAAATCGAACGTATCGTTATTTTTTATTCAGACGGAAGTTTTAAAAATTTTCAGAACTAGCACAATTCTTTAGTAAATTTGCAACTAAATTTATGGTGAACTCATTTAAACTTTTTTCAATTGGCTAAAAAATCCCCCATATACCCTCGTTTTTTATCTTTTTTTCCTTCCGTAGCCCTGCTGCACAACTCAAAAAGGCCTATAAATGGAAATAAAAATGCTGGGTTTTGCTACAATCCAAAAAGTATAAACAAATTCAGTATGAGATTTCTTTTTCTAATGCTTTTATTAAGCGTTGTTAGTTGTTATGAAACAACTCGTAATTGCAAAGATTATAAAATCGGTGAGTTTTATAGCGAAGTAATCATTGATGATGAATTGTTTACATCTAAATTCAAAAGAACTGAAGGTTTACAGGTTGAAGCCTATAATAATGAGATAGACTCGTCTAAATTACGTTGGATTAATGACTGCGAGGTTATTTTTAAAACAATCAAACCTAAAAACATGGCGGAAAAAAAAGACATTCACTTAAAAATTTTAACCACAACAGATTCCTCCTATACTTTTGAATATTCCTATGTAGGTGAAACAAAAAAACAAAAAGGTATTGCTTATAAAGTTAAGTAATACCAGTTTATAAACTCAATCAAATGGGTATAAAAAATACTCGATTAAATTGAATTTAAGCTGTTTGTCTTCTGTTATTTCGTAAGTTAAAAAGATTTCACCCCAATATTCTCCATCTGAAAAATCAGCAATTATCCATTTGTGGTTTAACATTTTCACAGTATTAATCAGCATTTTTCTGCCTTCACTAGCTGCGTACGGTACTATAGGATGCTCTCCTTTAACTTCATTTAATTTGTAAAGCTCATCTTTTATAAAAGGAATTAATTCTGATATGTCATAGCCATCATTTTCAAAATAGCTAATAGCGTCCTCATTTCTATCCAAATTAAAATGAGAAACTCCTAAAATATCATCTTGTAAAGTCGCTACCGAATCCTTATATTTTTCTAATGCTATTTTTTGGGTTGCCAGCTTACTATTTAGATCTTCAAATACTCGTTTTGAATTTACGTACTGAAATAAAACCAATAATGCCGCAAAAACGAACAAATACATAAAAATTCTCTCTTTCATATACTTTAATTTAAATTGTTATTTCCAAGCCATCATAGGCTAAAAAAACATTTTCAGGTAATGTTTTCTCTACTTTCTCATGAAAACCAAGTAAATGACTAATATGAGTTAAGTATGCTGTTTCTGGATTTACTTTATTAATAAATTCTAATGCCTCCTCTAAATTAAAATGTGAACGATGTGAATCTATTCTTAATGCATTAACAACTAAAACCTTTACGCCTTTTATTTTTTTAATCTCTTTATCTTTAACGGTCTTCATATCGGTTAAATATGCAAAATCATTAAATCTAAACCCAAAAACCTGTAATGTATCATGCAAACCATTTATGGGTATTACTTCTAAGTTTTTTAATTTAAAAGGCTTGTTTTTTATTCGATTTGTAATTACAGCTGGTGCTCCCGGGTATTTATTTTCAGTAGCAAAAATATAGTCAAACCTTTTGCGCAAAGACTTTAACACCCGTTTATGTGCATAAATAGGAATATCGCCTTGTTTGAAATAGAATGGTCTAATGTCATCTAATCCCGATATATGATCGGAATGTTCATGAGTAAAAACAATACCATCAATTCTATCACATCCCGCTCTTAACATTTGATATCTAAAATCTGGTCCACAATCGATGACGTATTTGTAATTATCCCATGCTACCAAAACAGAAACCCGTAATCGTTTATCTTTTGAATCTGTACTTAAACAAACAGGGTGTTTGCTTCCAATAATTGGAATTCCTTGTGATGTTCCTGTTCCAAGAAAAGTTATTTTCAACCGTGTTAAGTTTTGCACAAAAATAGTGTTATTTTTTTGTTTGCTGTACATATTTAATACCTTTGTCGCAGGACAAACAAGCAGTTAATAATATGGAAATAACCATACAAGGCGATAAAGAATTTAATGATGTTCCATCATTGAAATCAAAGGCACTTCGTATTAATTTAAACGAAAATATTTACGGAACATTTGCCGAAATTGGAGCAGGACAAGAAACTTGTCGTCATTTTTTTAGAGCTGGAGGTGCTTCAGGTACCATTGCGAAAGCAATGTCTGCTTATGATAAAGATTTTAGTGATGCCGTTTATGGTACTGAAGATGATGGCCGTTATGTAACCGAAGCTCGTTTAAGAAAGATGCTTAGTCATGAAATGGACCTTATGGAAACTAGGTTAACACGTGAAAAACATCCTAATAAAATATTTTTTACATATGCTAATACTGTAGCTACAATAGATTTTGCCAAGCAATTTAAAGGTCATGGCTGGGTTGGTCTTAAATATCAAGTAGAAGCAACAGGTGATTATAATGAAATTATTTTACACCTTCGGTTTAAAGAAACTGATGCACGTTTACAACAGGAAACACTGGGTGTATTAGGTACGAACCTCATTTATGGAGCGTTTTATAAATATAACGAACCAAAAAAATTACTACGTTATTTATATGATCATTTGGATAAAGATCAATTAGAGATTGATACTATTAATTTTTCAGGTCCAGCCTTTGAAAACATCGATAATCGATTAATGAGTTTACAACTTGTTAAAAATGGCATGACAGATGCTGTAGTATTTGGTCCTGATGGAACTAATGTGCTTCCTGCAAGAGTTTTTTACAAAAAAAACATATTGGCTCTGCGTGGTAGCTTTAGACCTGTAACTAAGGTGAATATGGCTATGTATGAGAAGTCATACGAAATGTTTATTAAAGAAAACAAAGTTAATCCTGATAAAACCGTAGTCGTTTTTGAAATCACTTTATCTAATTTAAGAGCCGAGGGAGAGATTGATGAACAAGATTTTATAGATAGAGCTGATTTATTATGTTCACTAGGGCAATCTGTAATGATTTCTAATTTCCAGGAATACTATAAAGTTGTTGAGTATTTCTCAAATTACACAAAAGCTAGAATGGGGCTAGCTATGGGTGTTAGTAATTTGGTTGATATTTTTGATGAAAAATACTATCGCCATATAAGTGGTGGTATTCTTGAAGCATTTGGAAAATTATTTTTCAAAGATTTAAAAGTTTACCTATACCCAATGTTGGATCCAGAAACTGGAGAATTAATTAATAGTGAAAATTTAAAAGTATATCCACGTATGAAAGAATTATATAAATTCTTTAAATACAATGGAAAAGTAATCGATATTGAAGATTATGACACGAGTATAATGAATATATTCTCTCGTGAAATTTTACACATGATTTCTGAAGGTGAACGTGGTTGGGAAGATATGATACCTGAAGGTACTGCAGATTTAATTAAGGATTATCGCTTATTTGGATACACTCGTAAACCTTTAAAACCTCTAACCCTTAGTAAAAGAATTAAAAAGTAAATATATCGCACCAGATAGTTCAATAATAAAACCCTTCAAATCACATGAAGGGTTTTTATTTTTATTTATTCTAAAATTTGATGCGCATGTATTTTAGCTTTTACTTTATCTATCACCTTTACAATAACGCCTTCTTCGTCAATAACAAATGTTACACGATGAATACCGTCAAAGGTACGTCCCATAAATTTTTTCTCTCCCCAAACACCAAAAGCGTTGATAACCGTTTTATCTACATCTGCTAATAACGGATATGGAAAATTAAATTTCTTTTTAAAGTTCGATTGCTTTTTTGCAGTATCTGCACTAACTCCTAAAATTTCATAACCCTGTTCTTGTAAAACAGTATATTCATCTCGTAAATTGCAAGCCTCTACTGTACATGTTGGGGTATTTGCTTTTGGATAAAAGAAAACGACTAACTTTTTTCCTTTAAAATCCGATAATTTAACTGTATTTCCTTGTTCGTCTAAAGATTCAAAATTTGGTGCCTTATTTCCTACTTTTAATGTGTTCATATTTTATAACTTTGTTATTGCTAAAATACAAACGAATGACCAAACAAGAAAGAGTAAACTTTGTTATTAATACACTATATAAACTTTATCCAGAAATACCGATTCCATTAGACCATAACGATCCATATACCTTATTAATAGCGGTATTAATGTCTGCACAAAGCACCGATGTTAGAGTTAATAAAATAACTCCTTTACTCTTTGAAAAAGCGAATAATCCATATGATATGGTTAAACTTTCTGTAGAAGAAATAAGAGACATTATAAAACCTGTGGGATTATCACCAATGAAAAGCAAAGGTATCCATGGGTTATCACAAATTCTAATTGAAAAGCACAGTGGAAAAGTGCCTATAAGCTTTGAAGACTTAGAGGCTTTGCCTGCCGTAGGACATAAAACAGCAAGCGTAGTTATGTCTCAGGCTTTTGGTATTCCTGCTTTTCCTGTAGATACACATATACATAGATTGATGTATCGATGGAATTTAAGTAATGGGAAAAATGTTGTCCAAACAGAAAAAGATGCGAAAAGATTGTTTCCAAAAGAATTATGGAACGATTTGCATCTTCAAATTATTTGGTATGGTAGGGAATATTCACCAGCACGTGGTTGGAACCTAGAGAAAGACATTATCACAAAAACAATTGGAAGACAATCTGTTATAAATGAATACAATAAATTAAAAAAGTCCTAACATAAATATGTTAGGACTTTTCGAAAACTTAGTTTAGAAGCGCTTCAAACTTCAATTTATTACAATTTATAACACTTAAAGCCTTAGAGTAATTTAGAAGAAAATTAACCGTTTCTTCCTTCGGTTCTTGTTCGTTTAAATTTTTAATAGAATTTCCAGAGTAAATTTTTGCCATTTTAACAATTTAAGGGTTTATATTAAATTATTAACGTAGCAAAATTAACTTTATTGCATCAATTTGTTAAAACAATATTATGCTTATCTATAATCTTCCTTAAATTGATTAAAGCATAACGCATTCTACCAAGAGCTGTGTTAATACTAACCCCCGTTCTATCTGATATCTCTTTAAAACTCATATCATTATAAATACGCATTAGTAGTACTTCTTTCTGGTCTTCCGGAAGCTTATCTACCAAACGTCTTACGTCTGTTTCAACTTGTTCTTTAATGATACTTTTTTCAGCATTTAAGCTAGTATCACTAAGTACAGAAAAAATACTAAATTCTCCTGCGTTATCAAATTTTGGCATTCTTTTATTTTTTCTAAAAAAATCAATAACCAAGTTATGGGAAATACGCATTACCCATGGTAAAAACTTCCCTTCTTCATTATAAGCTCCACGTTTTAGCGTTCGGATAACTTTTATAAAAGTATCTTGAAAGATATCTTCTGCGACATCTCTATCGTAAACTTTAGAATAAATAAAACTATAAATTTTTTGTTTGTGCCTAGTGATAAGAGTTTCTAAAGCACTTTCTTCACCTTTAATATAACTGCTAACCAGATTAGCATCAGAAATAAATTCGTATTGCATAATAATTACTTTTAGTGCATAGAAGAGGGCTTCTTTGCTTGGGGTTACATGTTTAAAAGTAATGTTTTGCTATAGGCGAGAGTTGATTTATTATTTAATTAATGAATTCAAATATAACAACATTCCTTCCTAAAAAACAAAAATTAATCATTTTTTTTAATATTTATTTGCAATATGATGCATTTTTTAAGCTGAAATAGTTATACTATCTTTGCAAAATTATTCCTTTAAAAAGCCTATGAATACTAATATTTCCGAAGTAAACCCTAAAGAAAACATCATCGTTAAAGGTGCTAAATTGCATAATTTGAAAAATATCGATGTAGTGATACCAAGAAACAAGTTAGTAGTTATTACGGGTTTATCGGGATCAGGAAAGTCTAGTTTAGCATTTGATACCCTATATGCTGAAGGGCAAAGACGTTATGTGGAGAGCTTATCGAGTTATGCCCGTCAATTTTTGGGTAGATTAAATAAACCTAAAGTAGATTACATAAAAGGAATTGCTCCTGCCATAGCTATTGAACAAAAGGTGAATTCAACCAATCCACGTTCAACTGTTGGCACTACTACAGAGATTTACGATTATTTAAAACTATTATTTGCCAGAATCGGTAAAACCTACTCACCAGTTTCTGGCGACGAAGTGAGAAAAGATACTGTTACAGATGTTTTAAATTATTTAAAAACTTTTCCGGAAAGAGAAAAGCTACTGCTCCTCGCTCCTATTCATTTAGAAGAAGGCCGTAGTATGCAAGACAAACTTAAAGCTTTACAGCAACAAGGATATGCAAGGGTTAAAATAAAAGATGTAGTGACACGTATTGATGAAATTAAAGACCTTACAAACGAGGAAAATATACTATTAGTTGTTGACAGAATTATTTTTAAGAATGAAGAAGATTTTCTTAATCGATTAGCAGATGCTATACAAACAGCGTTTTTTGAAGGTAAAGGAGAATGTGTCATAGAAATTTTAAGTGATAACAAACAGCGTGTTTTTAGTAATAAGTTTGAATTGGATGGTATTAATTTCTTAGAGCCTAATGCGCACCTATTTAGCTTCAATAATCCATATGGCGCTTGTCCAAAATGTGAGGGCTATGGTGATATCATTGGCATTGATGATGATTTAGTGATTCCAAATACTGGCCTTTCTGTTTATGAAAATGCCATTTTTCCATGGCGTGGAGAAAGTATGAGTTGGTATAGAGATCAATTAGTGAATAATTCTCATAAATTTGATTTCCCTATTCATAAGCCATATTTTGAGCTAAGTGATACTCAAAAACAACTTATTTGGAACGGAAATCAATATTTTGAAGGATTAAATTCTTTTTTCGCAGAATTAGAATCTAAAGCATATAAGATTCAAAATCGCGTTATGTTATCGCGTTACCGCGGAAAAACAAAGTGTAAAGCATGTCATGGAAAACGTTTACGCATAGAAGCAAATTACATAAAGATTGGCGGTGCTACTATTACAGATTTAGTTGAAATGCCTTTAGGTAAACTAGCAAACTTCTTCAAGCAGTTAGAATTAAACGATTATGATACGCAAATTGCCAATAGGCTTTTAAAAGAAATAAATAACAGATTATCGTTTCTCGCTAATGTTGGCTTAAATTATCTAACACTTAATAGAAAATCAAATACCTTATCTGGCGGTGAAAGTCAGCGTATTAATCTGGCAACCTCCTTAGGAAGTAGCTTAGTAGGTTCTATGTATATTTTGGACGAGCCCAGTATTGGCTTGCATCCTAAAGATACAGAACGATTAATTTCTGTATTAAAATCGCTTCGTGATTTGGGAAATACGGTTATTGTAGTTGAGCATGATGAAGATATTATGATTGCTGCCGATAGTATTATAGATATTGGTCCTGAAGCGGGAACCTTTGGTGGCCATGTAGTTGCTCATGGTAATTATGCAGATATTCTGGCATCAGATTCTTTAACAGCACAATATTTAAATGAATCTCTGAAAATTGAAGTACCAAAGAAGCGTAGAACCTCAAAATACTATGTAGATATTAAAGGAGCTCGTGAAAATAACCTAAAGAATATCGACGTTCGCTTTCCTCTTGGTATGCTAACCGTTATAACTGGAGTTTCCGGTAGCGGAAAAAGCACCTTAATTAAAAAAATACTCTACCCTTCGTTGCAAAAGAAACTAACTGATTTTGGAGATAAGCCAGGTCAATTTACAAGTTTAGAAGGTAATTTTAGTAATATTAAGCATATAGAGTTTGTTGATCAAAACCCTATTGGCCGATCTTCACGTTCTAACCCGGTAACCTATATAAAAGCTTACGATGATATAAGAGCTTTGTTTTCAAAACAGAAATTAAGTACCATAAGAAATTATCAGGCAAAACATTTTTCTTTTAATGTAGATGGTGGACGTTGTGAAACTTGCAAAGGTGAAGGTGAAGTAACTATTGAAATGCAATTTATGGCTGATGTACATTTAGAATGTGAAACCTGTAAAGGAAAACGCTTTAAAAAAGAGGTACTTGAGGTGACTTTTGGAGATAAAAGTATTGATGATATTTTAAATTTAACTATAGATAACGCCATCGAATTTTTTGATACCCAGAAACAAACGAAAATTAAAAACAAACTCCAACCTTTACAGGATGTTGGTTTGGGGTATGTCACATTAGGACAAAGCTCTTCCACCCTTTCTGGAGGTGAAGCTCAACGTATAAAATTAGCGTCCTTTTTAGGAAAAGGCAACAATAAGGATAAAGCGCTTTTTATTTTTGACGAACCCACCACTGGACTGCATTTTCATGACATTCAAAAGCTTTTAAAATCTTTTACTGCGCTTATTGAAAATGATCATTCTATTATAGTTGTAGAGCATAATTTAGAGCTTATCAAGTGTGCAGATTATATTATAGATTTAGGTCCTGAAGGTGGGGAAACCGGCGGTAACTTAGTTGCTATCGGAACTCCTGAAGATATTGTTAATACGAAAGCTTCAGAAACAGGAAAATATTTAAAAGACAAACTCTAAGCTTTAGCTTTTAAACTAAAAAAAAACGAAAGCAAGCTTGCTTTCGTTTTTTTTTAGTTAATCTTTTCAATTAGAATTGATAACCTACACCAATTTGAAAGCCACTCAGCTTTAAGGAGCCGCCTGCATTTTCTGACAGATCAGCTAAACCCAGTCCATATCTCGCATTAATATTAATTTTTTCAGCGATATCATATGCTGCACCAAAATCTAAACCAAAGTTGAAAGATTTAATTCCGGTAGGAGCATCTACAAGAAACCCTAGGTTAGGACCAGCTAAAACACTAAATTCTTCGGCTACATTATATTTAACTAAAACTGGTGCCTGAATTTCGTTTAAATCTTTAACCACTAAAAAATCCACCTCAGGTTGAAGTTCAAATTTTTCACCAAGCTCAATACCTGTAAAATAAATACCAATAAGAAAACCAGACCTTGAAGTTGTATTGGAAATATTCAATGCCGCACTATTCGCTGCAGAGGCTTTGCTAGTACTTGATGACTTTGATGTATTAGGAGCCAAAGAGATACCTGATGATGAAGAACTAAATCTTTCTGAACGAGAGAGATATGCTGCCCTTGTAGCACAGGACGTTAACAATAAAACGGCAAAACAAAAAGAAATGAGGTTAGTAAAATTTTTCATAATTACATGTTTTTGGATTAATAAGATCTCAATTTACTAAATATCAACAAGTTACACAAGCCGCAAGGGTTTTTAAAATTCATAAACACTAGATACTAACTGATTATTTAATATCAAATATCAAAGCTAGCAACAATCTAATCCTTATAAAAAAGAAGTCAGGTTATATAGTGCAAAAAAGCATTCATCTTGAAATAGAATATCATTTTTTCACTTCAATCAAAAAAATAAGTGAGTTTCCAAGTAACTATTTATATTTCAATTTCACAAAAATTGGATCATGGTCAGATAAGCCTAAGCTATAATTTTCATGAGAAATAGCTTCAAAATTATTATCTATCAAAACAAAATCTAACCTTAAAGGATAGTGAAGCAAATTATAAGTAGTGCCTAAACCAAAACCTCGTTCAACAAATGTATCTTGTAAAGACCCTTTTATAGTTTTATAAACCGATGAAAATGATGTGGAATTAAAGTCTCCACATACTATTTTAAAACCGTTGTAAGCGTTCAATTTATCATTAATTATTTGAGATTGTTTAGCTTGCATTTGTAATGTTTTTGAGACTTTTTCAAATACTGAGCTATCATTTAACTCATCTGAGTTTAAATTAATACCAAATGATTGTAGATGCAAATTATAAATTCGGATTTTTTTATTCTTTATAGCTATATCGGCATATATACCATTGTTAACCGTATTAGGGAAATCAATAAAACCAGTTTCTAAAATTGGGTATTTTGAAAATATTACTGAAAGTGATTTTTTAATCCCTGGACGGTATCCCCAAAATCTATATGGATATATTTCAAAATCTGGAATTTTTTTGTGAAAAAACTCTTGAATACATACAATATCTGCATCTTTCTCTTTTATAAAGTCTGCAATATTTCCATTAGCATTATCAGTAACATAGTCTAAACTAAACCCCTTTGCATTATATGTTAATATTGAAACATCTTCTATTTCTTCTCTTTTAGAATTTATTTGAAAAAAAGAGTCAAATAAAAACGAATAAATTAAAAGGCTTAATAATGGAAATAAAAAAGCCTTCTTTTTTCTAATAATCCAATAAAAAAGCAACAGCAGGTTTATTATGAATAGTACCGGTATGGTAATTATAAAAACAAAAGAAGATAAGTTTATATCGTTAAAAGCTAAAATACAGCCAAGGGTTAATACAAAACTCGAGACATAAGTGATAAAACGCATTAATTACTAAATCATTTTTAAATTAATAAAATAAGAAACCAATTAAGCCAACTATTATAATAGCTATTGGGATTACAAACATTAAATAAACAAAACTAGAAATTCCCGTTTTTATAAAGCTTAAAAACCATCCATGATTATAAAATCGCTTAATAGCGACAAATAAATAGAAGAAAGTTGATACGACAAGTAGCCAATCTATCCAATTCGGAACTTCAAAAAAGTTGTTAACTATCAGAATTAAGCTAAAAACAGTGAATAAAAACGAGAAAAAATAAAAACTAAAAACTAAATGATGTGCATAATGCCCTCGTTTAAAGAATAACAGTTTTAATATAAAAGCAAAAATTGGCAGCAAAACAAATAACGAGATAGGAATCGTATCGTAAATAGCTTGTAAAATTTGTCCGCCATTACGCTGTTTGTAAAACTTAAGTACTTGTGTATAAAATTTCTTGGTAAGATAACCGGCATCATCACTCACACCCATGGCACTATAAATTTCTGTATCAGAAGCATCAATAGCTATTAAAGAGTCTACTTTTTTTTGATCAAAATCAAAAGTTAATGTTTCGGCGACAGTATCTTTATTGCTGGCCTTTATTAAAGAATCCAAAGCTTTTACCTGCTCCGCTTTCATTCCTGGAATCCCCTTCTCCTTTAAGGGCAGTAAAATACTATCCAGTTTTACGGAATCTAAAGCTTGTTGTGCTTTAGCTACTGTATTATCTGAAATTATAGGTGTATCGCGTGTTTTCTTAAAGGCAGTATCTAAGTCTTGAACTTGGTCTCTCACCACAACCGTAGTTAATAAAAAGAAAAAGACTACCGAAACAAACAAGTATAATTGCGCTGGATGTAAATATAGTAAGCGTTTACCTTCTATAAATTTTTTAGCTAAATACCCAGGCTTAAATAATAAGGGTAAAAAGCTTTTAAAAAAACGTGCATCAAAAGAAAAATAATTACTTATCGTATTATAAAACAAGACACCAACAGTGAGATCTTCCTTGGTTTGCTGCCCACAATGCGGACAAAACTTAAACGTTTCTTCAAATTGATTCTCACAATTTTTACAGGTCTCTAGTTCGGTTTTCATTAAAACGATTAGTTTTTATAAAAATAAGGTTTTTTATAATACTAACTGTTAGTTTGAACGACTGCTATTGCTTCTAAATTTATCTTAGGCGAAGTCGAAAAGTCAAAATAGCCAAAAACAGTTAAATAGAGCCTCCTAATTATATTGAAATAAGGCATGATTAAAACATATTTTATTCAAATTATACAATTTCATGGTCAGATTTGCCTATCTCAATAAATAGGTGAAAACAACAAAACAAATCAACAAGCTGTAATTCAGTCATTTACATTTTTGGCACGCAAATTGAAAACAATTAAACAACAGCGAAAGCCGAAAAGCTAAAGAGTAGGCAAAATTTAACCCCATAATCATGAAAACAAAAATTACCCTATTAAGTATTTGCCTTTTTTTAATTACTGCCTATAGTTTTGCTCAAAAAAAGGACACGCCTAAAAGTATCATAAGTAAAAATATAGGTATAAAAAAGTATCACGATGGTGAAGAACTAGAACGCATGCAAAAAGGTCAATTGTTAGACTTGTATGTTGAAAGAATTGAGGTTCTAGCTAATATATTGCCCTACATAGCTTTTGCTACAAAGCCCGGTACTACCATGTCTACTTTAGGCATTCCGAATAGTAATGATAACAGAAAAGCCCTTGATAATCAACACGAAAACACCGATAGTTACGTAAAAAACACAGTCGAGTTTCAAAAAGTGATTTTACCGTATTCCGATAGAGGAAACTTAGTTTCAGCTGTTTTGTTTTATGAAGATATCATGAAGTCTATTCATACTTATGATGAGCTTAATTAATAGCTTATTGACTAGTCCTAAAAAAACGTTACAGGTTAAACAGGATTAAAAATAATAAAACACTCTCAAAAACCACTGCCTTTGACAGTGGTTTTTTTATGTAATAAACTTATCCTTGAATCGAACTAAGAGTGAAGGTGTCAAACATGAGACCCCACTTAAAAAGTGAGATTAGTCCAAATATCTGCTTTGAATGCATTGCTTCACTATTTTTTTAAACCATTATGTAAGTCAAATAAATTTTTAATAAAATAATGTTATTTCTCTCTATGTTAGAAACAACCAAATATTTAACCTGTTAACAATTAAACAATTACATTTTTGGCACGCAAATTGAAAACAATTAAGCAACAGCGAAAGCCGAAAAGCTAAAGAGTAGGCAAAATGTAAAATCCTATAATTATGAAAAGATTAGTACTATTATTTGCAAGTTTGTTAATAGGATTAACAACTGTATCCGCAACAGAGCTAAACCATCAAAAACTAGAAAATAATTTAGATATAACTAAACGCTACCGTTACGCACAACCCATTATGTTTGTAGAACGTGGTGTAGAATTTTTAATTTTCCCTGACGGAAGTTTTGATTTTAATACCAATGCTAATGATGGTTATCACAATGATCATTATTACAAAAGAAGCTCTAGAAGAGGCTCTACAAACACAACTTATGGCATTAGAAATAGAAGCTATAAGTATAATCCTTATCGTTATAATAGAGGTGTTTCTGTTTCACATGATAGAGATGGCAAGGTAAGGCGTATTGGTAATGTATATTTAAATTACGACAGATATGGAAAAATTAAGCGTGCTGGTTCTGTTTATATGAATTATCGTTATGGACATGGTTCATTAAGCCAAGTAGGTGGCTTAAGAGTTGCTTACAACCATTGGGGGAAAATTGTAAATACTCGCGGTCAAGTAAAAAGGCATAGTGATTATTGCAATTTTTGTGGCGTACAATCCTGCTCTGTAAACCATAAGTTTGGAAATCATTATGATAATGATTGGAATGACGATAGACATCATGATAACCATTATAACGATTGGGATGATGGCATTTACGATAACGACGATAACTACTACTATTTTAAACAAAATGGTAAAGTGAAAAAGCATCGAAAAAATAATAGGTAAATTTTTTAAGGCAAAAACCCCGAAACATTTTATGAATGTTTCGGGGTTTTGCGTGCAATATAGTTAGTCTACATTAATCTATTCTTTCATAAATTTAATAATTGATCCACTTTCTAATTGAATAAAATACAAACCTCTTTTTAGGTTCTGAATATTAATTTCTTGCTTATTTGAAATGTTGCCTTCTTTAACTTTTAATCCCAAAATATTGTAAATATTATAGTTTTCGGTATTTTTTAGTCCGGAAATTTTTATGCGCTCACTAGTTGGATTAGGATACAATTCTACATTAATTTTATTGAAAGAATCTAAGCCAAGAATCGATTCTTTAGCCCATATACTAACAGCTTGTGCTGTATCTCCATATGAAGCCGGTGTACCATCTGGCGACGAATAAGAATAATATCCTGGATTGAAAATATTTCCAGAGGCATTATAAAAATACACTCTAAATTCTACAGTACCGGTAGAAACTGAACTGGCTGAGGATAGATCAATAGAGAATAATTGATATCCACTATTTAAAGGAGTAAAATCTCCTAAAGAGCTAGCATAACTATCAACACTCCACCTTAATTGGAGTTGAACAGAGCCTCCAACAGCAGCAGCGCCACCAATAACAAAACGATCAAACTCAACATCAGAGTTAGTTGTTAATTCGTAAGAAAGATATGGGCTCGTATTTGGATCAACAGTTGCATCTGTACTTGGGTTATTCCAAACATTTCTATTATCAGCATACGTATTAAGTCCATTATAATTCTCTGCAGCAGTGGTTAATTCAGAAGAAAGAGCAGATCCTGAACGAGGGTAAGTTTCTGTGGACGTATTTGTGCCAAACCAATGTACAAGTTTTATTTGTGCATTAATAAAACTAATTTGAAAAATAAAAAGCGTAATTAATAGATAATTTTTTTTCATGATAGGGGTATTAATGGGTTAGTAATTTATTTAATGTAACATTCAAAACAATATGTATTATATCGAATAAAAACTACACTTAATCCAAAAATAAATAAAAAAACCTACAAAAACAAAAATAAATTCCTACAATATTGTATTTCAATTTTTAAGCTTTACAAAAAAAAACTTGATTATAGGTTAAAGTTTTTGGCACGTTGTTTGTAATTGATAAAACGTATTCATCTATTAAAACAAAATTATTATGAGAAAGTTTATATTCTTAGTAGCTAGTTTAATCCTTACAGGGTTTATTACTGTTAACGCAACCACAACTAATGCAGATACAAATGCAACATCTATCTATAACAGAGGTTATGGAAACTCTTTCATATTTGTTGAAAATGGTATCGAGTTTTCAGTGTTCCGTGACGGGCAATTTGATTTTAACATACAACGCTACTGCGGTTCCAATGTAAATGTTTCCATAGGAACACCGAATATAAATTTCAGTTTTAATTCTGGATACGATTACAATGCTTATGTACAATATGATGAATATGGTGCTATTATTCAAATAGAAAATACGCCTATTTATTATGATTATCACGGACGTGTTAGTCAAGTAGGCAATGTAAATATTTATTATAACAACTTTGGATACGTAAACCGTGTAGGTGGTCTGTATGTTCATTATAACAGATATAATCGTTATTCGCATTGTTCAGGTTTTATAAATGTGTACAACAGACATTATGTTTACAGACCTTGGCACCGTTATTACAGTATTCCGTCTTATGACCACTGTGTCGTTTACAACAGGCCTTACAGACAATATTACAATCCTGTACGCTATGTTTATAATAGACCGTTTTACAACAATTACAGACCTAGAACATCAATTGCCAGCAGACGAGGTAGCACTATAGTAAGAAATAGAAACTATGCTACTGTAAATAGAAGTACTAGAAACGTAACACGAATAAATAGAAATGCAAACTCAAGAAGAAGTGTTGCGCGAACTAACAATACACGACGAAATAGCACTATTAATAGAAATTCTAGGACTAATTCAACGGTAAACAGAAATACTACTAGACGTAATAATTCTAATGCTAATAGAGTTGTTAAGAGCAATAGTGATACTAGAAGTACTAGGAATTATGCACAAGCAAACAGTAATACTAAAAGAACTAGAACAAACGTTAACAATAGAACAGTAAAACCTAGAACTAATAATGTAAGAACAAATAATGTGACTCGTCAACGTAAAAGTGTCGTTGCTCAAAAACCAAGGACACAAAATACGCGTACATATAATAGAAACAATAGTAATACTAGAAATACAAGACAAGTAACACAACGTACTACTCGAAGCAAGCCTAGAGCAACACAACAAAGAAGAAGCGTTAATAGATCTTCTTTAAGCAAGCCTAGAGCAACACAACAAAGAAGTGTTAATAGGTCTTCCCAAAGTAGTAGACCAAGAGCTACTCAGAGCAAAAGTAAGTCTAGTAATAACAATATAAGATCGACTAGTAGAAGACGATCATAACAATTTTGGTTGGTTAGTTTGGAAAGCCCTTCGATATGTTTGCCTCAAAGCGACATCGTGGGGTTTTCTGTTTTCATTTACTCTTTTTATATAAAAATAGAAGTGATATCATTTAATCTTCAAGTAACGCTCAATAAGTATTGAGATATCTTCAGAAAACTTAAACCTATAAACTACAAATACATACAACACAGCAATTAAAGCCGATTTTAAAGCAATATTGATCACAGGATTAAAAGGGAATTCCCAAAAATAGAATAGCAAAACATTTAAAGATATTAAACCCGCTATTCTAAATATATCTGTTGTAAAAGGGTGCATTTTAAACTTCTTATATACAAAAAGTAGTTTTATAGAATCATATACAAAAATAGCCAAAGAAGTTGCCAAAGCCGCTCCATTTATACCATATAGAGGAATAAAGATAATATTTAAAATAATCATTAAAATAACTAGGGCTACTCCTAAGAATAACACGACTCTATAATAGTCACTATTAAATAAAATAGCATTGTTGCTACCCAAAAAAGCATCATATAATTTAGTGGCACTAATCATGAGTACTACAAAAAGTCCTCCACTAAACTCTTCCGGAATTATGTAATATAACTGATTAATATTCAAGACTATTAAAAGAAATATAAATCCACTTATTATAAATAAATTTAACGAGCTCTTTTTGTACAAATCTTCCAAAGCATCAAATTTTTTTTCATTTAAAAACTTAGCAGATAAGGGCAATAGTATTTGATGCATAGATCGCTGAGGCACAGCAATAACCGTAGCTATAAAAATAGCAACATTGTAATAAGCTATTTCTTCAATTTGAATATAATGCCCTAGCATTACTTTGTCTACATCTAAAAGAATAGTAACTATAGAGCCTGCTATAATTATTAAAAACGAATATTTAAAAATATTCTTCAAGCCATTTATACGTTTAAATGTGATAACAGGAAGCTTAACATTAAATGCATAAACATTCATTATGAACATTCTTAAAACATAAACACAAACCAAGCCTATCATAAACTGCTCTACATCAACAACTTTAAAATACAGTAAAAACAGTAATATCATGGTTGCTACCCGGTGAAAAACTTCTTTCATAAAGTTGCCAAATACGGTTTGCATTTGCACCTTGGCCCAAGCAAAAAACACTTCAAAATAAGCCAGCGCAAGGGCTATAATTATTATATGCCACAAATAGCCTCCGATCATGTCGTTCTTTTGGGACAAAAGATCACCAATCATATCATAGCACACATAGCTAAAAAAACTTAGAGGAATCGTAATTATAAATGGCAAAAATAACATGAGTGTTAAAAAGCTGTTTAACGATACGCGCGTTTTAAAAGACGAATAAAATTTAACCAATGTATTGTGTGCTCCGAAAGCTATCAAAGGCATGATTACATATGCCAAAGACAACATATACCCTACCATTCCGTAATATTCATCGCTAAGAAACTCTGTATAAAGAAATAACGTATTAATGGCTCCAATAAAAAAACCCAAATATGTCGAGATGACATTTTTAAAAGATTGTGAAGCGACTATTCCCATTAATTCTTAAAATATTTATAATTAAATCCTAAAAACGTTGTAAATTGAAATAAGTTAGAATTTAGAGTTTTTTGAATCTTTATTTCTTAATTAACGCAGTTAACTGCTCAGTTAATTGTTTTCTACTATATTTTTGCAATCCGATTGGAAACGATTGTAAATCTTTATTTTGGAACGCTTTATAACATTCTAATATAGTCGTTTTTAACGGTTCATAATCATTGTAATTAAAGTAATTTCCTGTATTCGTTTCTTTAATGATTTTTTTAACATCTGAATCTCTAGGGCCTATTGCAATAATGGGTCTGTTTGAAACCATATATTCAAATAGTTTTCCAGGTATAATGCATTTTGTATCTTCTGAATCTATTTCAACCAACAATAATAGTTGTGATTTTTTCTGAAACATAACTGCTTCTTTATGTGAAACATACCCCACCTCATTAATATAATTACTTAATTCGTTATTTTTAATAGACTCTAACACATCTTCACTAACAGCACCAATAAAATTAAGTTGAAAATCCTTTGAAAAAGCATTATTTTCTTTAACAAGATCACTTAATACATTCCATAAAATTTCTGGATTTCGTTTTGACAATAAAGAACCTATGTGGGATATTGAAAATCTAGAATCTAGTTTTAACGTACTAGCAGATTCGTAATCATACCCATTTGTAATAACCTCAATGGGTTGACTTGTTATTTGTTGAAACTCTTTTTTAGTTGTGGAACTGGTCACTATCACCTGATCAGCAGTATTTAAAACCTTCTTTTCTAAAGCTATATGCTTTTCTTTTGAAACATTTGTTAGTTTTAATTGCTTATGGTAGCCAATGGTCGTCCATGGGTCTCTAAAATCAGCTAGCCACTTTACCCCTAATCTTTCCTTTAACTGTAAGCCTATAAGATGCAAACTATGTGGAGGTCCAGTAGTTATTACAGTTTCAATATTATTTTCTGAAATATACTTTGAAAGATAGGCTACAGATGGCTTCACCCAGCCTATTCGCGCATCAGGTATAAAAAAGTTACCTCTAACGTAAAGCATCAATTTCTCAATAAAACTTTGCTTTTTATGATCTAAAATAATCCCTTTACTTATGGTTTTCGATGATTTTTTTGAGAACATCCCCGCTAACTTATAAGGCTCCTTTATTGGCTGTTTTAAAATGGTGATACTATCTGGAATTTCAGACACTAAACTTTCATCCAACAAAGGGTAATTAGGGTTATCTGGAATATAGACAATGGGATCTATATTAAATTCTGGCAAATACTTTACGAATTTCAACCAGCGTTGTACCCCAGGGCCTCCTGCTGGTGGCCAATAATAAGTTATAATAAGTACTTTTTTTTTCATTTCCCTATTCCAGCCTTTCGTCTACACTCAAGATAAACTACGGTGGGAATACATTGTTAATTTAGTTTCAATTTTTAAGATTCCTGCCTTCGCAGGAACAACTATCATCATTTCTTTTTAAATTCATATAACAATCCACCAAGTAGCAATATTCCAAACAAAACAGAACTCGCTAAAGCAATATGACTACCTGTTTTAACAACATCTGGATCAAACTTAAATTCTATGGTATGGTTCCCTACAGGTATTTGCATACCGCGTAATGTATAATTAACACGAATATGCGAGCGTTCTTCTCCATCCACAAAAGTTTTCCACCCATTGCCATAATATACTTCTGAAAAAACGGCAAATCCTTCATTCGAATTTCTAGACTTATACTTTAAATAATTTGGCTTTACTTCAGTCAAACGAATAGATGTTAACGAGTCAATCACATAATTTGGTTTCACATTTTTTAAATTTTCTAAAGCTTTATGTGAAGAATAAATAGCTATAGCCTTATTAGGCAAACTATCTAATTGCTTAATTTCTTCGTTTGCCGACTCCACCTCTTGCAATCTTTGCACAAACCATGCGTTACCATTTGCTTCATCATTCTTATAAGAAAACAGCCCTCCCTTGTCATCTTGAGCTATAATATACTTGGTATTAAACATGTTAAGTACGTTCATATTATTTCTCGCTACATAGAAATCAAACACTTCCCTATAACGCTTTAATTCTGCAGCATTATAACCATTTAAAGAGTTATGAAAATATGAAGGTTTTGAAGGCCCTGAAACCAAATCGAACACTCTAAAGTGTGCAGTATCCTTTAAAATTTCTCGATCTACCTCATTTGCTTGAAATGGTTTATTTACTTTAATAGCAGATACAAAATCATCATTATTTACATAACGCCTATTTACACCAACTAAATCAAAAAGAATAAGCGCACAAAACACGACTATTACCCATTTTTCTTTTAGTTTATCACGTAAAAACATAAAAACGACGACTGCTGATAATGACACTAAAACAAGTGTTCGCAACGTATCTTGGGTGAAAATAGCTTTTCTATCTTCTTTAATAGATCTAACAAAATCTGGGCCATATGCTTGCATATACTGACCATCATTAGCTCCAACAAAATCAAATAATGATGACTTAAACAACAAAAACATAACAGCAATACCACCTGTGATAATACTGGTATATTTTAAAGCTTTAAGCTTCTCTTCTTTCTTTTCAAAGTCATCGAACAATCTTACCAACCCGAAAATCGCCAACACTGGAATACACAATTCTAAAATTACTTGAATAGAACTAACGGCTCTAAATTTGTTATAAAGCGGCACATAATCAATAAAGAAATTCGTTAAAAACCCTAAATTCTTGCCATAAGACAATAACAAGGACAATAAAGTTCCACCAACAAGCCACCATTTTAGTCGTCCTTTTACAAGAAATAGAGCAAAAACAAATAAAAATAATATAACGGCTCCAATATATGCTGGAGCTTCAACAATAGGTTGTTCTCCCCAATACATAGGTGCGTGTTTCGACTCTTCCAAAGCTTGTGTCGTACTAGCTCCTAACTTTCTATAGGCTTCATAAGTAGCAGAACCTTTACCAAGATTTTCACCATTTCCTCCTCCCATGAATCTTGGGATAAAAAGATTAAAAGTTTCAACAAGACCATAACTAAACTGTGTAATATAATCTCTATCTAAACCAGAAGTCACTGGTTTTGGTGAGCCATCAGGATTTATTGTTAGTTCGCTTTTACCTCGGGTACTTTCCTTTACATATTCTTGTGTTGCCAAGACATTTGTTGCATTCAGAGCTATTGAAAGAACTACAGCAGCAACCATAATCCCTATCGATTTAAAATAATGTGGAAGTATCTTTTTTCTATAAGCATCAATTAAGTACGCGACACCTAAAACAATGACTAACAGCAATAAATAGTAAGTCATTTGAAAATGATTAGCCACAAGCTCTAAACCCATAGCCACTGTTGTTAGTAAAAAACCATGAATATACTTTTTTTGAAAAACAAGCAGAACACCACTTAAAACCAATGGCATATAAGCAATAGCATGTGCTTTACTATTATGTCCTACACCTAAAATAATTATTAAATAGGTTGAGAACCCAAAAGCTATAGCTCCAAGTGCAGCGAGTTTAAAATCGACCTTTAAAACCAACAACAGTACATAAAAACTTAGCAGGTACAAAAACAAGTAGTCTGCTGGTCGAGGTAAAAACCGAAGTGTTAAATCTAATTTTTTAATATAATTGTGTGGATACTTTGCTCCTAACTGATAGGTGGGCATCCCAGCAAATGCGCTATTCGTCCAATACGTTTCTTCACCAGTTTCTGCTTTAAAATCTTTTTGTTGCTTACTCATGCCTATGTATTGCATGATATCGCTTTGAAATATTTTTTCTCCTTTTAAAACAGGGCTAAAATAAGCCAATGAAAGTATTACAAATCCTACTAAAACTAATAAATGAGGACCTATTCTTTTAACTGAAAATTGCATGAAAGTATATTAAGAACAATGTTTGTGAAAATTAATCAATTTCTTCGTAATCAACATAATCCCCTACATTTTTATTCGAAGTTTTAGTTTTTGGTATTTTATCTATACTAACTTCTCCTTCTTTTTTTTGTTTTTCTTGTTGTTGTTTTCCAAACTGGCCAAATTGATCACCAAAACGCTGTTCCGCTTTTTTAGCAACGTATTTAACAAGAAACGGAGCAAATAAGCGTGATAAAATTTTTATTCCAAAGTAAATAAGAAGAATGATTAGTATCATTCTAACAAAACCTGTTACAGATGCAAATTGTAGCATAAAAATTATTTTTAACAAAAATACAATTCTATACGCTTAAAAAACGTTCAAAAATGATAAAAAAAGTATAAAATATCTATATTTGAAAAAGTCTTTGAGCCAAAATATGATATCAGTGTATTACCAATGTGCTACTAGTTGCAAACTAAAACCTTAATTATGAACCCAATGAAATCTACCTTATGTTTATTACTGACTTTAATTTCAATTCAGGCCTACAGTCAATATACTGATGTTATTAACTCGAATAGACCCGGTGTGTCTCGAAGCGCTTTTTCTGTAGGCACAAATGTTGTTCAATTTGAAATAGGCCCTTATATTACAAAAGAAAAAAGGACACCTGCTACCTCCCATGAAGTATCTGGGTTTGGAATTGATTTTGCTGCACGTTACGGATTATTACTTGAGGAATTAGAATTAAATATTGAAGGTACCTACCAAAACGACACAAAAACATATACATCAAATTTATCTGCCGAAGAAAAGCGATCTAATTTTAAAATGTTAACAGTTGGAGCTAAATACCTTGTGTATGATCCTTATAAAAATTCAGAAGAAAAGAAACCTAACCTATACAGTTGGAGAGCTAACCATCGCTTTAGATGGAGCTCATTAATTCCCGCTGTTTCAGTATACTTGGGAGCTAATTTTGACACAAAAAACAATCCTTATACAGCTTCAGGTATTGAAGGGTTTAGCCCTAAAATAATGATAGCAACTCAAAACAATTTCCCAGGAGGATGGGTATTTGTTATGAATTTAATAAAAGATAGAATTGGATCTGATCAATCAGATTTTCAATATATTTTAACATTAACCCACTCTTTCAACCCTAAGTGGGTTATATTTGGTGAAACCCAAGGAATACAAAGTGATTTTTATGCTGATAATCTTTTTAGACTTGGAGGTGCTTACTTATTGAAACGAGATCTTCAATTAGATACGGCGTTAACCTTTAACACAAAAGATACTCCATCTGTTTTTGGTGTAAACTTTGGAGTATCATATCGATTAGATTTTCATAAAGACAAAGAAAGCAAGGATAAAGAAATAAATAATGGTAACTCGGCTAAAGAAGAAGGAAAAAGAAGATCCAGACGCAATAAAAACAAAAAAAATGCTACTGATACAGATAAAAAACAAAAACGAAACGATATAGATTTTGACGACAATTAAGAATCAAAACAGCTATCATAACATATGATAATACTCAAAGAAGTACATAAAAAAAAGGACTTAAAAGCTTTTGTAAAGTTCCCTTTTAAGCTTAATAAAAATTCTAAATATTGGGTACCTCCAATTATTAGTGAAGAAATTAAAACTTTTAGCAAAAAAGAAAACCCTGTATTTAACGATGCTGAAGCCAGATTATTTCTGGCTTATAAAAATGAAGAAATTGTTGGTCGCATAGCAGCCATAATCAATTGGCTAGAAGTAAAGGAGCAAACTTTAAAAAAAATGCGCTTTGGTTGGTTTGATGTTATTGACGACGTTAATGTTTCAAAAGTTTTACTTGATAAGGTTATAGAAATTGGAAAAGAAAACAACCTTGAATTTATTGAAGGTCCTGTTGGTTTTTCTAATCTTGACAAAGTAGGCATAGTAACAGAAGGTTTTGACCAAATTGGGAGTATGATTACATGGCACAATCTACCATATTATGCGACTCATTTTAAAAAACTAGGCTACGATATTGCTAAGACATATTCTGAGAATATCATGCAGTTTAAAAACATTAAACCTGAATTTTTCTCGAGAATACAAGAGCTTATAAAAAAACGTTATCAGTTAAGAGCTTTAAACTTCACTAAAAATAAAGATATTCTTCCCTATACTGATGAGATGTTTGATGTCTTTTCTAAATCACATGCCGTCCTTTCAACATTTGTTGAAATAAATGATGAGCAGCGTGAGTATTTTAAGAAAAAATTTATTGGTTTTCTTAATCCGGAATATGTGAAATTTGTTTTAGATAAAGATGGCAAGTTAATTGCTTTTGGGATTGTAACCCCTTCTTATGCAAAAGCTTTACAAAAAATGAATGGTAAGCTGTTCCCTTTTGGTGTAAAACACTTATTACACGCGAAGAAGCATGCAAAAACAGTGACTTTTTATCTAATCGGTGTTTTACCTGAATACCAAAACAAAGGAGTTACTGCCATTATTTTTGATGAATTTCATAAAACATTTACAGAAAAGGGTATTGAGCTATGTGTAAGAGGGCCTGAATTAGATGACAATGTTGCCATACAGCAAATATGGAAAAACTTTAAGCCAGTTACCAATAAAAGACGCTGTACTTTTAGAAAAGATATTGAAAAAGTTTAAACTACTTACTTCATTGCATAAAAAAATCCAATTCAATTATGAATTGGATTTTTTTATATCTGTTTTTAAAATATACTACTCTCCCATTGCTGCCATTACAGAAGCAGATAGACGTTTGTAAGTTCCATTTTCTAATCGAGATCTAATAGCCTCAAAAGCTGCTAAAGTTTCTGAAACATCCTCTAAAGTATGTGTTGCTGTCGGTATTAATCTTAATAATATCAACCCTTTAGGTATTACTGGATAAACAACTATAGAACAGAAAATTCCATAATTTTCACGCAGATCCCTAACTAAAGCCATAGCTTCTGGAATACTTCCTTTTAAATATACTGGTGTTACACAGCTTTGAGTTGTTCCTATGTCAAACCCACGATCTTTTAATCCAGATTGTAAAGCATTTACATTTTCCCAAAGTTTATTTTTAAGTTCTGGCATTGTTTTAAGCATTTCTAAACGCTTTAAAGCACCTACAACTAATTGCATTTGCAATGATTTTGCAAACATTTGAGAGCGTAAGTTATATTTTAGGTAATCTATTATTTCTTGATCTCCTGCAATAAACGCTCCTGTACTTGCTAATGATTTAGCAAATGTTGCAAAATAGACATCGATATCGTCTTGCACCCCTTGCTCTTCTCCAGCTCCAGCTCCTGTAGCTCCTAACGTGCCAAAACCATGTGCATCATCAACAAATAATCTAAAATTATACTTCTCTTTAAGAGCTACGATCTCTTTTAATCGTCCTTGTTCTCCTCGCATTCCAAACACACCTTCAGAAATTACCAAAATACCTCCTCCGGTTTGTTCAGCCATTTTTGTAGCTCTGTCTAAGTTTTTTTCTAAACTTTCGACATCATTATGCTTATAAGTAAATCGTTTACCCATGTGTAAACGAACACCATCAATAATACATGCATGTGCATCAACATCATAAACAATAATATCATCTTTAGATACTAGAGCATCGATAGTAGATACCATACCCTGATACCCAAAGTTTAATAAATATGCAGCTTCTTTATTTACAAAGGAAGCTAACTCGTCTTGCAATTTTTCATGCAAATCTGTATGTCCAGACATCATTCTAGCACCCATAGGGTAAGCAGAACCATATTGAGCAGCAGCTTCAGCATCTACTCTTCTTACCTCTGGATGATTAGCTAATCCTAAATAATCATTAATACTCCAAGTAATAACATCTTTTCCTTGAAATTTCATACGATTAGAAATTTCTCCTTCTAATTTAGGGAATACAAAGTACCCTTCTGCTTGGGAAGCCCATTTACCTAATGGTCCTTTGTCCTTATAAATCTTTTCAAATAAATCCTTCATTTATTACAATCTTATAGCTATTAAAATTAAGACATAACTACATAGGAGTAGCTGCTTTTGAGGGAAAACAAAAACAAATTATAATGTTTAAGCATATTTCATGAAAGCTTTCTGTCCTTAGTTAGTTAATGCAAAATTAAATATTTATATGGTTTGAACATAATTTTTACAGCCCAATTATTAATAAAATAAAAAAAGAGATAGTTTTTTGCCTTTATAACAAAACACCATCTCTTTTTAAAGTAATATTTTATGTTATTTTATGTATTCAACTTTTTGTGCTGCAACTTCATTTTTACTATCAAAAAAGCCTTGCTCGTTCATCCATTTATCGCTGTATACTTTACTCATATATCGAGATCCATGATCTGGAAAGATAACGACAATATTATCTTCTTTTTTAAACTCTCCTAGTTCTCCCAATTGCAAGATAGCTTGTATCACAGCTCCAGACGTATAACCAACAAATAAACCTTCAGTCTTAGCTATTAATCTAGCTGTATGTGCACTTTCTTCGTCTGTTACTTTTACAAATTCATCAATAACTTCAAAATCTGTAGCAGTTGGAATTAAATTCTTCCCTAAACCTTCTATTCTATATGGATAAATCTCTTTTTCATCAAATTCTCTGGTTTCATGATATTTTTTGATAACAGAACCAAAAGCATCCACTCCTATGACTTTAATATTAGGGTTTTGTTCTTTTAAATACTTCGCTGTACCTGAAATAGTACCGCCAGTTCCGCTACAAGCAACAAGGTGTGTTATTTTACCTTCTGTTTGATTCCAGATTTCCGGACCAGTAGATTTATAATGTGCATCAATATTTAACTCATTAAAATATTGATTAATGTAGACTGAGCCTTTTATTTCTTCATGCAAACGCTTTGCTACCTGATAGTACGACCTAGGGTCGTCTGCACTTACATGTGCAGGGCATACATAAACCTTAGCTCCCATGGTTTTAAGCATGTCTATTTTATCTGCTGAAGATTTAGAACTTACAGCCAAAACACAATCGTATCCCTTTATAATACTAACCATAGCTATACTAAACCCAGTATTACCTGAAGTAGTTTCTATAATAGTATCACCTGGTGATAAAATTCCTTTTTGCTCTGCTTGCTCTATAATGTAAAGTGCTATTCTATCTTTTGAAGAGTGTCCTGGATTAAAAGATTCTACTTTTGCGTAAAAGTCTCCTTTAAACTTAGAGGCTATTTTATTAAGTTTAATAAGTGGGGTCTGACCTATTAAATCTAATACATTGTCAAAAACCTGATTTTTGTGTTTCATAAATGCTTTTTATAAGCTTTGGTAATATTACTAAAAATATTCGTAACCTAAAACCTGACAAAAATAAAACATTTTTTTATATTACCTATTAATTCCTTCTAAATCTAATAAAAAGACATATTCTAAAGCAACTTCCTTTAAACTTTCAAAGCGGCCAGAAGCGCCTCCATGCCCGGAATTCATGTCTGTATGCAATAATAACTTGTTTTCATCTGTTTTTAACTCTCTGAGTTTAGCAACCCACTTTGCTGGTTCCCAATACTGTACTTGCGAGTCATGTAATCCAGCAGTAACTAACATATTGGGATAGGGTTTAACTTTTACATTATCATACGGCGAATATGATTTCATGTAGTTATAATAATTTAATTCATTCGGATTTCCCCATTCATCGTATTCTCCCGTTGTTAACGGAATGCTGTCATCAAGCATCGTTGTAACGACATCCACAAAAGGTACTGCTGCTAATATCCCATTATAAAGTTCAGGATTCATGTTAATGATAGTTCCCATTAATAAACCTCCGGCAGAGCCACCATACGCATACAAATGTTTGTCTGATGTATATTTTTGTTCTATTAAATATTTTGAACAATCTATAAAATCATGAAATGTATTTAATTTATTAAGTAATTTTCCATTTTCGTACCAATCTCTTCCTAAATACTCACCACCACGAATATGAGCAATAGCATAAACAAAGCCCCTATCTAATAAGCTTAAGCGAATACTGGAAAATGAGGGGTCGATAGTGGCCCCATAAGAGCCGTAAGCATATTGTAATAGTGGATTTGTTCCATCTAACTTAATTCCTTTTTTATAAACTAAAGAAATTGGCACTTTGACACCATCTCTTGCAGTTGCCCAAATTCGCTTAGATTCATAGTTGTTTTTATCAAACGCACCTCCTAAAACAGCTTGCTCTTTCTTGATCTCTTTTAATTTAGATTTGAAATTATAATCGATCACAGAATTTGGAGAGGTTAAAGAGCTAAAACCATAACGCAGTACTTCGCTATCAAAATCAGCATTATTACCTATATATAAGGTATAAGTTTCAGAATTAAGTGGTAATCTATAATCTTCTGTTCCATCCCAATTAATAATTCGCAAATTATTGAGTCCATTTTCCCGTTCATTGACCACCAAATAGTCCTTAAAAACCTCAATATCTTCTAATAAAACAGTTTCTCTATGTGGAATAACTTCCTGCCAGTTTTCTTTTTTGGTAGCCGTTTCTTTCGTTTTAAGCAATTTGAAATTTGTTGCGCCATCACTATTAGTCATAATATAAAAGTGATCCTCAAAATGAGAAATATTATATTCTAATTCGCGAATCCGTTCTTGAAAAACCTTAAATTCATCATCTGGTGTATCTGCATTTAAAATTCTATATTCGGTAGTCAAAGTACTTGAAGACCCAATAACAATGTATTTTTTCGATTTTGTTTTATATACAAATGTGTTAAAGGTCTCATCTTCCTCATAAAAAACTTCAGCATCTTTTTCTGTATCTGTATGTAATTTATGCTTTAAAATTTTATGTGAACGCAGCGTAATTTCATCTTTAATAGAATAAAACAATGTCTTATTATCATTTGCCCATGTACTGCTCCCTGTTGTGCTCAAGATTTTATCTGAATAGATTTCACCCGTAATCAAATTTTTAATTTGAATGGTATATTGTCTTCTACTAACAGTATCAGTAGAAAACGCTGCTAATGTATTATCTGGACTTATAGCAATACCTCCTAAATTAAAATAAGAATGTCCTTTAGCCATTTCGTTACAATCAAACAAAATTTCTTCTGGAGCGTCTAAACGTTCCTTTTTACGTATATAAATTGGATAATCTTTACCTTTCTCATAACGTGTTATGTACCAATAGCCATTGAGTTTGTAAGGCACCGAAGTGTCATTTTCTTTTATTCGACCTTTCATTTCTTCAAAAAGTTCTTTTTGAAAGGTTTTAGTGTGCTGCATCATACTTTTTGTATAATCGTTTTCAGCATTCAAATAATCTATAACTTCAGGATTTTCTTTATTATTTAGCCAATAATAATTATCAATGCGTAAATCGCCATGAATTGAAAGTTCCTTTGTTTTTTTAGTAGCTACTGGGGTATGTATTGTCTTTTTCAAAAAAGATGAATTTATTCTTAAAATTTAAGCTTTCAAAAATAGAAAAATTAAATAGTTTTGTAATATAATAATCAATTTATAAAATTATGTTTGGAGATATGATGAATATGATGGGTAAACTTAAAGAAGCCCAGAAAAAAGTTGAAGAAACTAAAAAACGTTTAGATACCGTTTTGGTTGATGAAACTAGTAGTGACAATAAGCTTAAAGTGACACTTACTGCAAACAGGACTATTAAATCTATTGAAATTGATGACGAGCTACTTAACGATAAGGAGCAGCTGGAAGATTATTTTATTCTTACCTTAAATAAAGCTATTGAAAAAGCAACAAAAATTAACGAAACAGAGTTAGCCGCTACTGCAAAAGAAGGCATGCCTAATATACCCGGAATGGATATGTTTAAGTAACTATCTCCTTAGTTTTTTTATGATTTTCAGCTAATCTTTCAATATGATTATCCAAGGTATATAATCATAACTTGTCATATTATTTTGTAAAATTAATTACACGAAATATTATATTTGCACCAAACTTATACCCAAAAAACATACTTAATCATAGCTACTTATGCACTTACTTAATTATTTAAGAAATAAATCTTTTTGGGTGATAGATTCATTGAAAGGTTGTAATATTAGAAAGCACCTAGATGAAATATCTTCTGTCATTAATTCTCCAAATAGCTCTAATTCATTAAACATTAGAAAACAACATTTAGAAAATTTATTGAAACACGCAGTAAATACCACGCCATTTTATAAAAGTTATATAAATGCTAGTTCTATTATGGATTTTCCTGTGATAAAAAAAACGATAATTCAAGATAATTTCGAACAGTTTCGGTCCCTGCCATTTAAAAATAAACAGAACTTTAAAGTCTCTACAAGTGGCTCTACTGGTGTGCCATTTTTTTTGTTTCAAGACGAAAATAAAAGAAACAGAAATAGAGCCGATGCTATCCATTTTCTAAAGTGTTGTAATTTTGAAATTGGCAACCGCTTATTTTATTTAGTTGCCCAACTGGAACACAACCAAAAGTCAAAATTCATACCTTGGGTTCAAAATGTTAATCCAGTTGATGTTTCTAAACTAACTGATGAAAAAATAACTGAATTTCTAGATATGATTTCTAAGGATCAAAATCCTAATAAAGCAATTCTAGGGCATGTTTCTGCTTTTGAAACAATAATTCAATTTCTTGAAAAGAAAAACAGGAAAGTTGATAATATCAAATTAAATTCAATTATTGCTAATTCTGAATATTTAAGCCCACAAACAAAATCAACTTTAAACAAATATTTTAATACTCACGCTTTATCCAGATATTCTAGTGAAGAAATTGGAATTATGGCTCATCAAACTATTGATTCACCCAAAAATTTTGTAATAAATCATGCTAGTTACCATATTGAAGTACTTAATTTTGAGAACGATAATCCAGTAAAACCTGGTGAACTTGGAAGAATTGTGGTTACAGATCTTTTTAATTATGCTATGCCTATGATTAGGTATGATACAGGAGATGTCGCCGAATTAATTACCCATGACAATGGAAACATGCAATTTAAGCAAATTGAAGGCAGAAAAATGGATTTAATTTATAATTCTCAAGGTCAGATCGTATCATCTTTTTTGGCTAATACTAAACTCTATAAATATTATGCATTGCTAAAACAGTATCAATTTATACAACAAGGCAAAAAGGAATACGAAATAAAGCTTAATTTACAAGGTGATACATTCCCTTATGAAAACGACCTGATTGAAGATGTAAAAAAAGATTTTGGCAAAGATGCTAACGTTACCATTACTTATGTAGATGAGATCCCTCCGCTTGCATCCGGAAAAAGACGAAAAGTGGTTAACAATTATCAAAAAAAACAAACTTCCTATTAAATTTAAAAAGTTCTTTAATTTTAGATTAATCCAACTAACAAAAACACCTCTTTGTTTCATCACCAAAGTATCATATATTTCATTAATTTGTTGTGATGACGTGAACATATCTCCAAAATGAAAAGACAACAAAAATCAACAAAACAAAACTGAACATTACTGTAAAAGAAGGCAGGCCTAATATACCTGAATGAATATGCTTAAATAACAGCTCGTAACGTGCTTAATAGTTTGTCATGCATTTTACTTGTATAATCTAAATGCGTGACTATTCGGAGCTTATTACTTCCCATACTAATAATATGAATGTCTTTACCTGCTAGTTTTTGCACAAAAGAATTTTCATCTACACCTGTATTTAATTCAAAAACAACAATATTAGTTTCTATAGGTTCGACGGTTTTAATAATTGACAACCTAGTAAGGGCCTCCCCTATCTCCTTAGCCTTTTTATGGTCTTCTATTAATCTTTTAATATTATTATCCAAAGCATACAGCCCCGCAGCAGCTAAATAACCAACTTGACGCATATTACCTCCAAAAATCTTTCTAATTCGTATAGCGTGCTTCATAATTTCTGAATCGCCTACCAAAACGGATCCTATTGGACAGCCCAGACCTTTACTTAAGCATACCGAAATAGTATCAAAGACCTCCCCATATTGCTTAGTAGTTTCATTTTTAGCTACCAAAGCATTCCATATACGCGCACCATCTAAATGAAATCCAAGATTATTTTCGTCACAAATAGTTCTTATTTTTTTTATCTCATTAAAATCCCAACAGGCACCTCCTCCTTTATTCGTGGTATTTTCAATCTCAACTAAGCTTGTTTGACTATAATAATAAGCATCAGGATTTATAGCATCTAAAACATGCTCTGCTTTAAACATACCTCTACTACCATCAATTAGCTTGCAAGAAACACCACTGTTAAATGACGCACCGCCAGATTCATAATTATAAATATGGGCATACTTATCACAAATGACCTGATCTCCTGGATTTGTATGTAATTTTAATGCTGTTTGATTCGCCATCGTTCCACTAGGAAAAAATAAAGCATTGCTCTTTCCAAACATATTTGCCACACGCTGTTCCAGTTCATTAACAGTTGGATCTTCTCTAAAGACATCGTCTCCAACTTTTGCTTGCATCATAGCATCTAACATGTCTTTCGTTGGTGTAGTAACTGTGTCACTTCTTAGGTCTATTATCATAAAACGATCATATTATCGTACAAAATTAACTTTATAACCCAAAAATGTAAAGTTATTTATTCGAAATATTATATTTGGATAGATGTATGATCCCCCAAACATACAAATTAAAACTACTTATGAATTTGATAAATCATTTAAGAAACAGATCTTTCTGGCTAATAGATTCCTTAAAAGGTGGAGTCATTAGAAAACATCTGAATGAAATATCTTTTGTTATTAATAGCCCTTATAGTTCTGATTCATTAAGCATTAGAGAACAACATCTCAAAAACTTATTAAAACACGCCACCGAATCAACACCTTTTTATTTCGATTATAAAGGCACAGATCATATTGACGATTTTCCTGTTATAAGAAAAACAGTTATTCAAGAAAACTTTAAGGACTTTCAATCAATTCCTTATATTCAAAAACAAAATTATAAAGTTTCTACAAGTGGTTCAACGGGGATTCCTTTTTTTCTTTTTCAAAATAAAAACAAAAGGCATAGAAATATAGCCGACGTTTTATATTTTTCTCGCCAATCAAATTTTAAAATTGGAAATAGATTGTATGAACTGGAAGTATGGAGAAAACATAACAAGAAAAGTGTTTACAAATCATTGCTGCAAAATATCATACAATTTGATATTTCTAAGTTAACAGATTCCAGAATTTTAAGTCTTATAAACTTACTTAAAAGCTCTAAACAAGAAAAGAACATTCTTGGTTTTGCATCATCTTACGAGCAAATATGTCAGTATTTAGATAGAAATAAAACAGACTTAGGTGACTTAAATATTAATGCCGTTATAGCTAATTCTGAATATCTAAATCAATACACAAAAACATCATTAAGTAAACACTTTAATACAGCTGTATTATCTAGGTATTCAAGTGAAGAAGTAGGGATTATTGCCCAGCAAACACTTGATTCACAAGAACATTTTGTAATAAATCATGCTAGTTATTATGTTGAATTATTAGATTTTGATGAAGACAAACCTGTAAAATCAGGAGAATATGGTAGAATTGTTGTTACCGATTTATTTAACTATTGTATGCCTATTATTAGGTATGATACTGGTGATATTGCTAAACTAATCAAGCTTGAAAATGGTCAAACAAAATTTGAAAAAATTGAAGGCCGAAAAATGGATTTAATCTTTGACACCAAAGGAAATATGATTTCTTCTTTTGTAGTTTATACTAAATTCTATAATTATTATACTTTATTAAAGCAATACCAATTTATTCAACAAAGTGAAAAAGAATATGAGGTTAAGCTAAACGTACTTGATACCTTCCCTTTTGAAAAAGAATTAATTGAAAGTATTAAAAAAGATTTTGGGAGTGATGCAAAAGTGACTATTACATATGTAGACGAAATACCCCTCCTTTCTTCAGGAAAACGGAAAAAGGTAGTCAATAATTATCATAAAGCATAGTATTAAAATATGCCTTTATAATTCTAACATATGCTACACCTCTAATATTGACTATAATTATATAGCTGATATAAAATGCAGTATTCCGTTTTCTCAAATCACAGGAAATCCAGCATTAACCTTTAGTAGGCATTCGTTTAATACAAATTCTCAGTCCTTTTATCTGAAAAAGACAATTAATTAACTATATAAATATAACTCTCACTTATCTGTAATTAAAACTGATGCGCTTTATCTTACTATTTCAACTAGGTAAAATAATCTTCTAAATTATTGGGTTTGAGCAATCAAACATTGAAATCTATAATAACTCATATTCATAGTGCCATTTTTTCGTATAGATACCCCTAAGCCCCATTCGACAATAACCTTTTACCGTCGAAAACTGCTGTATATCTTTTTAACCTAAAAATCTAGTATTTAATCTATTAGTCGAAAAAACTGACTGTTTTAACAAAATTTATTTAAATCAAATGCGCTTTTTGCTAGGTTTGTTTTTTAGCTATTAATCACCTAAACGAATTTTAAATTATGAAACAATTAAAAAAATTATTTTTACTAATGATACTTGTTGTGTTAGCATCTTGTCAAAACGAGACATTAACAGAAGCTTCTTCATTAGAGGAGAACGAAGCTGCAATGGAAGAAGAGATATTAGTATCTGATGGTGAAGAAGATGAAACTTTTGTACTTAATGATGAAAGTGAGAATCTTGTAACCCCAAAACTTACTTTTTCCAAATTCAGTAACTCAAGTAAATCAGGTTCTACTGACTGTATTCCTGATATTGAAGGATTAGAAGAAAGTTTACCAGATGTTGTAAGTGCTCGAACTACAGCAAAACCTGGTAATGAAGCTTACTTTGATCTTGAAATTCTGGATACTAATTTGGCAGGTAGTGATATCCCAGCTTGGTGTATCGAAATTTTATTGGACTTAGATATTGAAGGTCCTCTGGATTTTGCTGTTTATTCTAGCTTAGGAGATCTTCCTGAAGGGAAATTTTTACATCCTGAAAACTTTGACTTAGTTAACTGGATTTTAAACCAACCTTTTATTGGAGCTGAAAGTCCTGGTGGAGGCACCTATACTTATGGACATGTTCAGTGGGCCATTTGGAAACTTACAGATGATTTTATTTGTAATAATTGTTCCAATCTAACTAATCCAATAAGACAATGGAAAGACGATGAAGATAATAACATTAGAAAAGGAACAGAAATTCTTGAAGCTGCACAAGCAAATGGTGAAGGGTTTACTCCTCAATGCGGACAGAAGTTAGGAATTATTCTTTCTCCTGAAGGAAAACAATCTATCATTATTACTAAAGAAGTACCTCCTTTGGAAGAAGAGTGTAGCGATTGTGAAGGTAAGGTAAGTGAATTAGAATTAGAATTTGATTGGTATAGAAGCAAAAGAGTTAAAATATACCAGAAAAAGGAAAACACTTGTTACGGTGTTAAGGTTTTTGATAAAGTATTAGAACCAGGAGAGAAATTCACTATTAACGGCGCAAATAGCGATGGTACATTTGGCAAGTATATTTACATATACATTGGCAACAGATGTTACTATTACACTAAGATAAAGACTAATTGTTATACAAAAATTGGACCTGGATACACTAGAGGTGTTTTCAATGTAGTAAGTGGAAGAAGTACTCAAGGTGGAGAGCTTTGTGAGTATGTTAAACCCGACTATAATTGTTATAGACACTGGGGATGCAAGTACTACAGCAAATGTAGATACGGATGGCATTATTAAAACATGTATAGTCCTAAATAAGCGATACAGATTATAAAGGATTAAATTTATAAATTAAAGCTGAACAATGATGCCTCATTGTTCAGCTTTTTTGATTTGTATTGTTTTCTTTTGAGTTCGTTTTGTTAGTGCATCTTTTCAGGAGTTAACATATGATTTGATAAATGAGGCCTTTGATCATTATAAATATCAATTGCATCTTTGATCAGTTTCTTCTTTATATCCAGATCTTTAATACTTCTGGCTATATCAAATTCTTGTTTTAAAATCCCATTTACTCTTTCTGCGATTGCGTTTTCATAGGGGTCATATTTCTCAGTCATACTTGAACTTATATTATTACTCATCAATAGTTGTTGATACTCATTAGAACAGTATTGCAAACCTCTATCAGAGTGGTGTATTAGTGGTTGGTTTTTATACATTCTATTCCCTAATGCCATATTGAGAGCTTGCAATGAACCTTCCATACTTAGGCTATCAGATATATTATAACCTACTACTTTCTTGGAGTATGCATCTGTGATCAAGGCCAGGTAAGAAGGGTTGCTCCTAGTTCCTACGTAAGTTATATCACTAACCCACACAGATTCTGGTTTTTCTATCTCCATGGTACTTATCAGGTTTTTGTGTTTTCTGAACCGATGGTGCGAATCTGTAGTGATATGGTAACTTTTCTTTGGGGTTATAAGCATATGGTTAGCTCGTAATATTTTAAATAACTTATCTCTGCCTACCTTTAGAGCTGATAGTTCTTTTTTTAACAAATGGTACAGCTTTCTAGCTCCTAGCTTGGGCATGACATTGCGTATACCACGAACTAGGGCGATCACTTTTTGAACTATGGCTTGTCTTTGGGCTTTTGATTTTATAGCCCTATAATAAACCTGTCTGTCTACCCCGAGTAATTTACAGGTAGAAACTAATGTTTCTTTGTGTGCTTCTTTATAGTGTTCAATAACTCGGGTTTGTAATTTTTTCTGATTGGAATATCATATTCTTTCTCTGCCATATCAACAAGCATGTCAAAGATGATCACTTTCTTGTCAGCGCGTTCAGCCAAATGTTCTGCCCGAGCTTTTTGCTTTTCCAGCAGTTTGATTTTTGCTTCTAATTCAAGTATCTTTTGTTCCGGTGTTTTTGCCAAAGTAAAAGGGGATTGATCTTCCCAATCAAAGGTACCGTATTTTTTCAACCAATTGGTTACCGTAGAGTCTCCTTGAATGCCATATTTAGCTTTGGCCTGGCTTTTTGTGAGATTGCCTTGTTCTATGTCTTCTACTAATTGAAGCTTGAAAGAAAGCGAATAATCTTTTTGGGTACGCTTTAAATACCCTTTGTTTTCTGATGTTTTCATTACACTAAGCTTTTAGTGTATCGCTATTTTAGGACGGGACAAAACTAAACTTCAATTTAGTTTCTATAAAAATCTCAATTTCTCATGCTATTAATTTTGATCATGATATCAAGTAAATCCGTGAGAATTTAGTTGAATAGTAGTCACAGATTTGCTTAATTATGTTATAACTAACTATATGTTAAGATACTGAAATTTAGATGAAGATTCCTCTGTTAGCATGAAGGAAAAGGCGTAAACTGGTGAACAATTTTACTCAATAACTAGTTTTTGAACCAATTATTAAATTCTTAATCCTTAATGCATATTTATATATCATAGGTAAAGGGTCTTTAACCGCAAACTTAAAAGGCGTATTATTAATTATATATTTAACTCTGAAAGCAAACATCGGATTAATAGATATCTGCCTAGCCAAACCTTTTAAGTTAAGACATGAAATCAATCTTGCTTTTTGAATTTCAACTTTCCTATTTAAGCTAGCTAGACATAATAAATTAGGAAAATTAACACCAGCTAGTACAGATGCCTCTGTGTTTACCCAAAACCTAGGGTTTATCTCCAAAACTTTGAATGAATTATCACTTTCATTAAATCTAAAATCAATATTGGCAATACCCGACCAGTTAAGGCTTTTTATGAGTTGTTTTGATGTTGTAATCAATTCATCTTCTTCCACGAAATCAATACTAATTTGCGGACTAAATTCACCATTTTTTAAAAAACTGTCTTTTTGGATTGTATAAGCTAAAATACTACCTTGGTTACAAAGAACATTACAACAAATATCATATCCTTTAATATAACTTTGAACAATATGATCGTATTGAAAATTACTTCTTTCAAAATAAGCAACAAGTTCTTTTTCAGAAGCAAATTTATTAATACCCATTCCCCCTCCAAAACCTTTTACAGGCTTAACTAACATGGGAAAACTAAAATCAGATGGCAGGACTGGTAGTGAATCTCCAGCCTGTACTATAATGCTTTTAGTACATGGTAGTTTTAACTTCTTTAAGTGCTTATATAGAAGCCCTTTATCTCCTGCTATTGTTAAACTTTCATAAGAGGGTAATAGGCATATTTTTTTCGGGCAATCTAGAAACTTTTTATTTTCAATCATTTTTTGAATACCCGCTTCAAAAATAGGTACTACTAAATCAATATTGTATTTCTTAACAATATCATTTATGCTATTAATCCATTGAAATTCATCATGTTTTTTTGATACATATATGTACTTATATACATATCTTGAAAAACGCATTTCGCTAATTTTTTTGTTTGTCATTACATAGATTTGAATATCATTGTTTATAGCTAAACAATTAATCACTAATCTTAAAAGGTGAGATTCTCCATCAGGAATTAAAACTGAGGTATATCTATGTTTCTCATTTGCCATTAATTACTCCTTCCTTTTTTCAAAAGTTCATCAACAAATTCCTCTTTAAAAGGTCCATAAGCTATTTGTAAACTACTTATCCCCATTCTGTATGTATTATACTCTATTAATACAGGTTCTTCATCTTCATCAATAGCTACATCCCAAGCCACTAGCCTAAAATAAGGTATTTTAAAATGGGTATCCTTAACAAGGTTAACGACATTCTGGTAAGCTGGTATTTTGAATTTATCTAGCTTTATACCTGTATCTGTTTCTACCTTGTTCTGCCCTGATTTGTAATACCCTGTTTGATTCAAAAAGCCATCATCATTAATACCACAAGAAATCCCCCCCATAGAAGCACTATCAACAAATGAATTTGTGCCTCCAATTCTCACTACAGAAGCTAAAATATGTACTTGCCCTTCTTTTAAAAAGCTTAACAACCTTATTGTATTTACAGATGACTCATTTAATTTTTTCATTTCAGAATGTTGTATTAAAACTTCTTGAATGATAAAATCTTTTGAATACAAATTCATAACTTCTTTTAACGATAAACCCTTATAATCTGTATTTTTATTTTTTAATGAAAACCCAACGACTCCCGTTCCTCCTCCCGAATCAATTGATGGCTTAATAACAAGAAAACTGCTGTTTGAACATATATTTATAGCCTCATCTTGTGTTATTTGCATGCCATTAGAATAATAAAAACCGTTCATGTTTTTTATAACACATTTGGGTTGCTTAATATTTACAAAAATTCTGTCCAATAAATTTTTGTCTAATAAAGCTGGCCATTGCCTTTGATTATTAAATGCAGGAGCTATTATGGGATGAAAAATATCTTCAGGAATATATTTAACAGAAAACTTCCCATTAAACCCAATATAATATTCATGATAGTCAGTTTTTATGTTTTTATAACCTAAACTTTTGTAATATGTCCTAATTTCCTTTTTTTGTTGAAAACTTAGATTAGGTGGTCTGTGTGTGCGTTTGTTTAATTTAATTAGCCGACGATAATACATCCTCAAATTAAACCTTATTAAATCGTTCTTTATTCGTATAAAAAATAATATAAATTTTCTTTTAAAAAGATGATACATACTTATAAGCTTTGCTTTATATTATTGAAATTAAAATAAACAAATTATTAGAAGCTATTACTTTCAGATTATATAATCATATACTAAAATCAAATAATCACAATTAAGTCTTACTATAAGTTAAAATACTATCTTAATAGACTTTATAAACACCTAACGATATACTTTTCAATCCAGTAAACAAGAGTTAATCCCTAACTTTAAATAAATAAGGTTTTAAATCAATAACATATTTACACCAAAAATATTTATAAATAACAACTATAAATAAATAAATCGTTAAGTCGCTTAATTATTCTATAAATTATTAGTAGTAATTGTTTTCTTCTGAACGTGTAAATCCTATTTTTGTTTAAAATAAAATAACTTATGATTACATCAGATCAGATTAAAGATCTTAATTCCCGCCTTGACAAACTAAGGCACTATCTTTGACGTAGACGTCAAACTTATAGAAATACAAAACGAAGAAGAGCAAACGTTCGACTCCAATTTCTGGGTTGAAGATTATAATAAAATAAAGCCCTAATTGAAGTTTCATTTGATAAGGTAACTAAAAATGTTTTTTACTATATTATTTAAAACATGTCTCTTAACGATGATGGTATTAGAAAAGAATAATTAATTTAATACTTGACACAAAAGGCATTTACTAACTGCTTAGCAATAAAAATATTCACTCAATTATTAAGGCATCATATATTTTACCGATATCTTTTTCATTGGTAAACATATCCCCAAAATGACAAATTACAGCCGTATTCTCAGGAGCTGTTCTTGGTTGATATAATACTACATTTTTATTCGATTCTATATTATTTACCTCTATTAAAGTAGAAATCAATGGCTGATCACTCGTTGACCTAATAATTCTATCCTTATACTTTTCTAAAAAGGCAGCCTTACTTTGCTTAACATTTTTAGTAATATTCTTAAAGTCTTTTGAAATACTATACAAGGAACATATAGCATGATACGGTCCTGTATACAATTTATTAATATGCGTATCGATATCCATAGTAAATGGGACATCTCCTCTCCTTTCGGGTTTATATGCAGCATCTTTGTAGGTAATAAATCCAGCTCCTGTTAAGCCACCTAACCCTTTACATGAACTAAATGTACAAGCATCAGCTAAGTCATGATTTGGCTCGAGATTGATAGAAGCTGTAGCATCTAAGAATAATTTTGCCTTTTTAGAATCCGATAATGATTTTAATAGCTCAATATCACACAAAAAAGCATCAGCCGTTTCTGCATAGGCAGTTGCCACCCAATCATAGGTATTGTTCACAGCCATTTCTCCTTCAATATCTTTATATTTAATAACTTTAAATGTTGTATCTGGCAACATTTTTAATTTATTGCTAATTATTACCTCTAATCGACGACTATAGTATCCGGAATCTATAATTAGTATTTTTCCTAAAACAATATTAGAAGTGGCAATATCTATAGCTGTTGTACCTCCTCCTTGAAATCTAACAATTTTGTCGTGCCCTGTTAGATTCAAAATATTGTTCAAGACAAGAGCTTCTATATGAGTATATTCTTCATCTCCACGCCCAAATACTCCTTTTAAGTCAAACATATTTAAATATGACATGTTTGATGGCCCTGGTGTAAACATAATTTTACTAGAATTACGTTTTTGTACTATCGAATTCACAGTTCTCTTTCGTAATTTATTACTTGAAACTCCTTTAGTCCTTGAGAATGTTATAGTGTTATCTGCATCGTTTTGATTGTCTGAACCATGAATTAAATAATCTATATTATAAGTATCTAGAATAACATTGGTTATATCCCAAGGAGTAGGAATAACTTCATCAACATCTCTTAAAGCTTCTAATACCTCTTTTCTATGGTTAAAGTCTAACTCAGATTGATATCCCTTGTGTTTTATAATTTCATCATCGGTAGATAAGCCAATTATAATAATGGTATTATGATTTATAAAATATTCCTTAGCCTTCTTTATTAATCGGATATGCCCATGATGAATAATGGTAGCGCAAAAGTCTATCATTATTCTTAATGTCTTGTCGTCTTTATTTTTTATCATTGGTTAAAATATTCTTCATGAGGCTCTTTTTATTTTCTATTGGTGTTGTAGTTGGTCTTCCCAGGTTACTTCTTGAATCAATTCTAACCTTAATTTCCAAAAAAGCAACGCCTTGGTGAGAGTTAAAATCTACTAATACATCTTTTAATTCTTTTGTTTTACTCACACTATATATTTTTGTATAACCACAAGAATTCGCTATTTGTGGCATATCTATGCTAAAACCTAAAGTGCTTTGCCCTCCAACCGATTCATGAGCTCCATTATTAAAGACAATATGTCTGTAGTTTTTTAGTCCGGAACTTCCAATGCTACTCAGACTACCTGTATGCATCAATACGGCTCCATCACCATCAAAACAATATACCTTTCTTTTTTTCTTTTCTTTGGCGATTCCTAATGCAATCATTGATGCATGCCCCATAGAGCCAACTGTTAGAAAATCTTTACTATGCGTCTGCTTTTTTTCAACCCTATATTCAAATAGTTCTCTGGATAATTTTCCCGTTGTAGAAACGACAATATCTTTTTCAGACAAAAAATCTGTAACAATCTTCATGGCTGTTTCTCTAGACATCTCTAAATCCGATTGCGTCCCCGATTGTAATTTATATGAACTAAATACTCCCTTTTTTACGACTATAGCATGTGGTTTTCCCAAACGTTTTGTTTGATTGATAATATCCTTTGTTTTTGTAATTGATGTCGTTTCATCGTCATCAATAATTATATATGGAATCTCCATAACATCAAGCATACTCAATGTTGTTTGTCCTTGCATGAAGTGCTGTGGCTCATCTTTTACATTTGGTTCTCCTCGCCAACCAATTAACAATAATAATGGTATACTATATACATTTTCATTTGCTAACGATAGTAATGGATTTACCGCATTTCCTAAACCAGAATTTTGCATATATATGACAGGCACCTTATTCGTTGCTAAATGATATCCAGATGCTAAAGCAATTGAAGCCCCTTCATTAGCCGTAATAACATGGTCACTTTCTTTTAAATTATCTGAAACATAAGACACAAAGTTTTTTAACAGTGAATCGGGAACACCTGTAAAAAAGTTTACGTCATTATTCTTAAATACATCAAAATATGTTTTTACCGATATCATCCTATTTTGTACCTGGAATTAATTCTAAAATACTTTTTATAGACATGCACTGTTCTGATGCTCTTACAGAATTTTGATCTTCCAATATCATAGTTGCCACTTTGACCATAGACGGATAAGCAGCTCTAAGCATATGATTGGCATAAATAACAATATTTACTCCCAATTCTATAAATTCCTGCTCTGTAACATGATTATAAGTTGATGGTACCACGACTATAGGAGTGACTTTATCCTTTAGTCTAAATTGTCTTACAAAATCGAATATGTCATCCCCAGTCGTATGTTTACTATGGATCATTATACCATTCGCTCCAGCTAGAATATAAGCGTGTGCACGCTCTAAAGCATCTTCAACTGTTTTGCCAAGAATAAAGCTCTCAATTCTTGAAATAATCATAAAATCTTTAGTAACCTGCCCTGCTTTTCCCGCCTTTATTTTTTTACAGAAACCTTCTATGCTCTCCTGCTTTTGGAGCACTGAGGTTCCAAACAAAGAATTCTTTTTCAAACCTGTTTTATCCTCTATAATAACTGCAGATACCCCGTTTCTCTCCAATGTTCTTACGGTATATGGGAAATGCTCTAATTTCCCTCCGGTATCGGCATCATATATAACTGGTTTTGTTGTACACTCCAAAATATCAACCAAAGAGCTTAAACGTTTTGTTGTATCAACGGTCTCTATATCAGGTTTCCCTTTAGACGTAGAATCTGTTAAACTGCTCGACCACATACCATCAAACTCCAAAATATGGTCGTTTTTTTCAATGGAAAGGTTCTCTATAATTAATCCTGTTAGTCCATTATGTGACTCCAATATTCTAACAAGGGGTTTAGCATTAATTAAGCGCCTTAACGATTTTAATCGAATTTCTGGTGTTGTCCCTATGGTTCTATTATTTTCAATTATCATTGAAGAATTAACTCCTAAAGTATAGGGTATCTCAATAACCTCCCCGTCAACACTAGCCATATATTCAATCACATTTTTTCTAATTTCAAATAATGAGCCACTTTTCCAATCATCGCCATGAATAATCGCATCAGGTTTATATGTCTTCAAATTTGGTAAATAACTCCATTCATTTTGAGGCACAACTTTATAAACCCCTTTTATATTTGATATGACTTTTAATCTTTGATTATAATCTAAGATTGGAAGCGGCTTATGATTAGCAATGGCCTTATCTGTTAATAAACCGACAAGAACTTTTCCATGTTTAGCTCCTTCATTAATAATATTGATAATTCCTGGATGAATAGCATCTGCCGTCATCCCTAGGTATATAGTTTTCATGTCCTTACTAATCTTTATTATAATTATTTACAACCTGTCGTTGCTTACCAGACGCTAAGGGCGGTATCTCGTCGATGTACTCAATTTTTATACTACTATCACTTCCCATAACTTCTTTAAATTCTTCAATTAACCTATTTTCGTAACTAAACTTCTTTTCGGTATTTAACTTAAATAAATAGTCTTTTTTAGTCTCCTGAATAAATTGAAACTGTTTTAAAGAGTTATACTTTTTCATTATACCACCAATAACAAATGAAGAGATTAAATCTCCGTTAGTATTGTATACAATATCTTGCCTTCGACCTTCAACCTGCTTAAAAACTGGGATTCCTTTATGGTTAATATCAATACTCCCTATGTCCCCTGTGTCATACCTTATAATAGGCATACAGTAATTAAATAAGTCAGTAATTACAATCCTTCCAACATCACCTGCCTTAACAGCAACATCTTCATCAAATTTTAAAATCTCAAAAAAATAACTTCCCCAATTAACATCGAAGGCATATCTTTCAATTAAATTTTGCTGGGCAAAAATGCCGTTTTCTGCATTTGAATACCTTGAAACCACAGGTATTTTAAAATACTTTTCTATCGATTCTTTTGTGTATTCATTTAAGCCTTCTGAGTTTGAAATAATAGAACTCAAATTACAGTTTAATGGTTTAGATTTAGTTTTGTCTAAATATTTACATATCGCTTCTAAAGTAGAGGCATAAGACAAAATCCCCTTTTTACTTTTATCATTTACTAACCAGTTAATAAATTCTGATATTTTATCATCCTTCAAATTCGATACATTTTGCATCTTAATATTTTGAGCCCATGATGAAAGTCGTCCTTTTCTATTTTGATCTGTCCATACCCGCATAAAAACTAATTTCTGGCCAAGATTATAGCCACTCAGTTTTGCAAAGAATATAGTGTCAGCAATATTTCGTCTTCGCTTTTCAATATCCTGGTATAAGACAAATGGTGTCCCTGTAGAACCGCTTGAGGCTACTTTAAAACTTTTCTCTAATAAATACGATTCAGATTTAAACTTTTCAAAGTTATCTTTTATCAAAGATTTATCAATAACAGGAAAGTCTTGTAAAGATTTATAATTTTTATAAGATTTATAAAATGGCGTCGTAGAAATCGCATGACTAAGTAAGTCATCAAGATTTTGCTTCCTTAAAGTATTAGATTTATCTGAATGATAATTCTCATAGATGTATTTGATTTCTTTAAAGTGTCTTAGCATCTTTCCACCTTTAAGGAAATCCATACTCCAAAACACCCTATTTCTAAGTGTTTCAAAAAAAATCATACAATATTCAGGGTTATGCAGTTTGGTTAATAATAGCAGTTAAAATATAAGTCAATAAAATCTTACCTTAAAAAAAAATCTTTGAAAAGCACTATTTATCAGTTGATTAGGATAATGAAGTATTAATAATTATGATGTTTTTTTGGCGATATGATATCTTTTAAAGTATTAAATTCTATTTTTGTTCAAAATAAAATAACTTATGATTACTTCAGATCAAATTAAAGATCTTAACTCCCGCCTTGACAAACTAAGGCACTATCTTTGACGTAGATGTTAAACTTATAGAAATACAAAACGAAGAAGAGCAAACGTTCGACCCCAACTTCTGGAATGATCCAAAAGCTGCAGAGGTGATTATGAAATCACTTCGAGTTAAGAAAAAATGGGTTGAAGACTATAATAAAATAAAGACCCTAATTGAAGATTTAGAAGTTCTTTATGAGTTTTATAAAGAAGGAGAATCTACCATAGAAGATGTTGAAGGTCTATATAATGAATCTGCGAATTTGCTTGAGGATATTGAGTTTAAAAACATGCTATCTGAAGAAGGTGACAGCTTAAGTGCTGTTTTACAAATTACAGCTGGTGCTGGTGGTACAGAGAGCTGTGATTGGGCCAGTATGTTAATGCGTATGTATTTAATGTACGCAGAAAAAAGTGGATTTAAGGTAAAAGAACTTAACTTTCAAGAAGGAGACGTTGCTGGTATAAAAACGGTTACTTTAGAAATTGAAGGCGATTTTTCTTTTGGCTGGTTAAAAGGTGAAAACGGTGTACACCGATTGGTGAGAATTTCTCCTTTTGATAGTAATGCCAAACGACACACAAGTTTTGCTTCTGTTTATGTATACCCATTAGTTGATGATACTATTGAAATTGATATCAATCCGGCTGATATAGAAATCACAACGGCCAGATCTAGCGGCGCTGGAGGTCAAAATGTAAATAAGGTTGAAACTAAAGTGCAACTAACCCATAAACCAACCGGTATTCAGATCTCATGTTCAGAAACAAGATCACAACACGATAACAGGTCTCGTGCTTTGCAAATGTTGAAATCACAGTTATATGAAATCGAGCTTCAAAAGCAATTAGCACAGCGTGAAGATATTGAAGCAGGTAAAATGAAAATTGAATGGGGAAGTCAGATTCGTAATTATGTGATGCATCCATATAAACTGGTAAAAGATGTAAGAACAGCTCATGAAACTGGTAATGTTGATGCGGTCATGGACGGAAATATAGACGAGTTCTTAAAATCTTATTTAATGATGATGGGGCAAAAAGTAGAAGACGATAATCAATTATGAGTAAAATAGATACTATAATTTTCGACCTTGGAGGGGTTTTAATAGATTGGAATCCCGAATATGTTTATTTAGATGAATTTAACGGAGACCGCGAAAAGATGCAATGGTTCTTTGATAATATTTGCACAAATGATTGGAACGAAAATCAGGATGCAGGATACCCTATGGCTAAGGCTACAGAAGAACGCGTGGCTCTTTTTCCAGAATATGAAACCCTAATAAGAATGTTTTACGGAAGATGGGTAGAGATGTTAGGTGAAGCAATAACAGGTACTGTAAATATTCTTAAAAGACTTAAAGAGTCTAAAAAATATAAAGTTGTTGCTTTAACCAATTGGAGCGGTGAGACCTTCCCTATCGCTTTAGATAAATTTGAATTTCTACATTGGTTTGAAGGTATTATTGTCTCTGGTGATGAAAAAACAAGAAAACCTTTTGATGCCATTTATAACCTGACTCTAGATCGTTTTAGTATCACTGCCGAAAATTCGATTTTTATTGATGACAATTTAAGAAACATTGAAGCAGCTAATGCTTTAGGAATTAATGGCATTCGGTTTAAATCTCCTGAACAACTTATTCAACAATTAAAAAAATATAATATTCACTTATAATGATAAAAATATACCATAACAACCGCTGTAGTAAATCGCGTTGCGGATTAGAGATACTTGAAAAATCTGGTAAAGAATTTGAAATAGTTAAATACTTGGAAGACGTTCCTAATAACAAGGAATTAAAAGCCATAATAAAGTTATTAGATATAAAACCTATAGAATTAGTTAGAAAGAACGAATCCATTTGGAAAGAGACATTCAAAAATAAAGATTTAAGTGATGAAGAAATCATTACTGCAATGGTTGAAAACCCTAAACTAATTGAACGTCCGATTATTATAAATGGTAAAAAAGCTATTATTGGTAGACCTCCCGAAAAAATACTAGATATTATCTAATACTTGATGTTCATATTAACACAATTTTAACCATCCTTCATTAAACCTTAAGTTACTTTTACTGTTTAAATAGTAAACGTAATTAATGAACAAATTTATTTCAACTAGTCTGATGTTTTTGCTGAGCATCCTCGCGACTTATGCGCAACCAAAAAACAATACGGAATCAATAATACAAAAGGATGTTATAATAACTGGTAAAGTACTCGATAAAGAGACTAAAGACCCTCTTGAATATGCGACAATTTCATTTTTTAATAAACGTAAAAACAGAATTGTAGCTGGCGGTATTACTGATATTAATGGAGCGTTTAGTATTCCCGTTCCTAAAGGTACCTACGATATTTCAATTGAATATATTTCGTTTATAACACAAACAATTCTAAACAAAAAAATCACATCCAATATAAACCTCGGAGTCTTTTCTTTAGAAATTGATCTAGAATCGCTTGATGAAGTTGAAATAATAGCTGAACGCACTACTGTTGAAATAAAACTCGATAAGAAAATATACAATGTTGGAAAAGACCTTACCGTTAGTGGTGGCTCCGTTAGTGATGTTTTGGATAATGTACCATCAGTTTCTGTAGACGGAGAAGGCAATGTAGCGCTAAGAGGAAATGACAATGTTCGTATCCTTATAAACGGTAAGCCTTCAGGCTTGGTTGGCTTAAGCTCAACTGATGCACTAAGGCAACTCCCTGCTGAATCTATTCAAAAAGTAGAAGTTATAACATCTCCTTCTGCCAGATATGAAGCTGAAGGAACTGCGGGTATCTTAAATATTATTTTACGTCGCAGTAAATTACAAGGACTTAATGGTTCTGTAACAGCTAATGTCGGACATCCAGATGCAGCTGGTCTTTCAGGAAATATAAACTACAGAACTGGAGATATCAATTTTTTTAGCACGACCACATATAGATATAATGAACGCATAGGTCACTGGTACAACAATGTTAAATATAATGATATAAACACGCCTGATTTAGATGAAAAAAGAAACTGGACAGATATACAAAAAGGCATAAATACCAATACGGGATTAGAATGGTATATAAATGATTCAGCTTCATTAACTACATCTGTAGTATATAGTAATAACAATAATGATGATCGTTCTGTTAATAACCTCATACAATTAGATAAAAATACAGGTACGACTACTAGAAGTCTCAGGTTAAATCCAGAAATAGGAGATAACGAAACGATACAGTATGCTGCCAATTTCATGAAAAATTTTAAGGATAGTGATCATAAATTAACCTTCGATTTTCAATATGAAAACACCAATAATGACAAAAATTCGATAATAAACCTTAATGGTATAGAGACCGAAATGGTCGCTAATTTTGAAGATCAAACACAAATATTATTACAAAGTGATTACGTTTTACCTATTGGTGAAAAGAGTCAATTTGAAATAGGATACCGTGGCGATTTTAGTAACAATTCAACTGATTTTAGAGTAGATACATTAAATGTAAACACCAATGAGTTTGAAGCAAATAAAAATCTTACCAATATTTTTAATTTCAAACAATATTTAACCGCTGCGTATGTTCAGTTTGGTAGCAAAATAGATAAATTTTCATATCTACTAGGGTTACGTCTTGAAAATACGAAAACAACCATAGATCAACCTACCTCTGGTGACTTTAAAAGAAAAAACCTTACTGGCTTATTCCCTACTGTTAATCTAAATTATGAAATAAGCGACGATGAAAGCGTTACCATAGGTTATAACCGAAGATTAAGAAGACCCAGAGGTTTTATGTTAAATCCTTTTCCTTCTAGATCGAGTATAACTAATGTATTTCAAGGTAATCCAGATTTAGACCCGACATACACCGATAGGTTTGAATTGGGGTATTTAAATAAGTTTAATAAATTTACATTGAGCTCAGCCTTATACTATGCTTATTCTACAAATGTGATGACCTTTGTGAGTAGAAGAACTGGTGAAACTGTTATTATAGAAGGTGAAGAATTTCCAGTTATTGAAAGGGGGCCTGTAAATTTAGCAACCGATAACCGTTATGGTTTTGAATTTAATTTGAATTATAGTCCATCTAGAAAATGGCGTATTAACACCGATTTTAACATTTTTAAATTTGAAAGGGATGGTAGCTTTAATGGCGTTAATTTAGAAGCAAACAATTTAACTTGGTCAGCCAGATTAACCAACAAATTAACACTGCCTTATAAAGTAGACTGGCAAACTAATATAAATTATAGAGGTCCGAGTGAAGATGCACAAAATAATAGAAAAGGTAGGCTAACTACTAACCTGGCATTTAGTAAAGACCTATTTAAAGAAAAAGCTTCTGTAGCGTTTAATATTCGAGATTTATTCAATAGCAATATTTTCAAAAATCATATTACAGCAGAAACGTTCACTGCAGATCAAGAGATTCAATTTAGAGGAGGCCGTACATATAACTTATCTTTTACTTATAGGTTTAACCAACAGAAAAAACAAGAACGCAATGGTGGTTTTGATGGTAACGGTGGTGTAGAAATGTAATAATACCATTTCTCATGTGGTATTACCAACTCAAATCAAAATCAATAAAATGGACAGGCAGATTCTCACGTCGCGCTTAGGCACTCCTCAGAATGAATGACAACAAAGCATAAAAAAAGGAAGCTAATTTAGCTTCCTTTTTTTATTCATATAGATTATCAAATAATGTTATGAATTTTGACGTTTTGCTTTTTTCTCTTCTCTAATTTCTTTTAATCTTTCAATTAAAGAACCTCCTATCCAATAAGGAATAACAAAAGTTAATAAGAATATCATTAACCAAAATCCTATAGTTAGTATGGTTAAAAAAGCTAAAAATCCTAAATATTGATCAAAATCAAACATAATTGTAAGTGTGTCTTTTAAAAAATCTTATGCAAAGATAATGCAAAGCTATTTGTTACACAATATCAAATTAAAATTTATTAAGGATACGCTTTAATTTAAATTGGGTTGTGGTGTCATTCTTAAATAAGGCTTCACTTCCTTAAAACCTTTTGGGAAGATGTCTGGAATGTCTTTTGTTTCAACAGCAGGAACAACAACGCAATCGTCTCCATTATTCCAATTTGCTGGAGTTGCCACTTTGTGATATGCTGTTAACTGTAGAGAATCGATAACACGTAATAATTCATCAAAATTTCTCCCGGTTGAAGCTGGATACGTTATGGTTAATTTTACTTTTTTATCATTTCCAATAACAAAAACAGATCGTACTGTTAAATTACTATCCGCATTAGGGTGAATCATATCGTATAACTCAGATACTTTTCTATCTTCATCTGCTATAATAGGAAAGTTAACTGTTGTTTCTTGTGTTTCGTTAATATCATTAATCCACCCATGGTGTGAATCGATACCATCTACACTAAGAGCTACAACTTTTACATTGCGCTTATCAAATTCTGCTTTGTATTTTGCTACTGTTCCCAATTCGGTAGTACAAACGGGGGTATAATCTGCTGGGTGTGAAAACAAAACGCCCCAACTATCTCCTAGCCAATCATGAAAACCTATAGTCCCCTCCGTTGATTCTGCTGTGAAATTTGGAGCGACGTCCCCTAATCTAATTGCTGCCATAATTATGATTTTTAAGTGTTTATAAAATTAATTTTGTATGGATGGATATTCCATTTTTTCTAATCCTTTACAAGATACAACTTTTACAATATCTATTTTAAATAACCGTGTTAGGTCAGTGTTAAAAAAGTCTTTAAAAAACTAACATATATCATATTAAAAAGCATCTTAAAACGATTAACTTTGTAACTTAAATTTAATCATTAAAGAGATGAGTTACAGAATAGAGAAAGATACTATGGGTGAGGTTAAAGTTCCTGCTGATAAGCTTTGGGGAGCTCAAACTGAACGATCAAGAAACAATTTTAAAATTGGAACTTCTGCTTCTATGCCATTAGAAATAATTTACGGGTTTGCGTATCTAAAAAAAGCGGCGGCATATACGAATAGCGAACTTGGCGTTTTGTCTGTTGAAAAACGTGATTTAATCGCTAATGTTTGCGAAGAAATATTAGAAGGTAAACATGATGATCAATTTCCTTTAGTTATATGGCAAACGGGTTCGGGAACTCAAAGTAATATGAATGTTAATGAGGTGATTGCCAATAGAGCGCATCAAATAGCAGGAAAGGTCATTGGAGAAGGAGAAAAAACGATTCAACCAAATGACGATGTTAACAAATCACAATCTTCTAACGACACCTTCCCTACTGGTATGCATATAGCTGCATATAAAAAAGTGGTAGAAACTACAATACCTGGGGTAAAACAATTACGCGATACTTTAAAAAAGAAATCAGACGATTTTAAAGCCGTTGTGAAAATTGGGCGTACTCATTTAATGGATGCGACACCGCTTACACTTGGGCAAGAGTTATCCGGTTATGTTGCCCAATTAGATTATGGTATTAAAGCCTTAGAAAACACCTTACCACATTTAAGTGAATTAGCACTAGGTGGTACTGCGGTTGGAACAGGATTAAACACCCCTAAAGGATATAGCAAGCGTGTCGCAGAATATATTGCAGAGTTTACAAATTTACCATTTGTAACAGCTCCAAATAAGTTCGAAGCTTTAGCTGCTCATGATGCTTTGGTAGAAACTCATGGTGCATTAAAACAATTGGCTGTTTCTTTAAATAAAATCGCTAATGATGTTAGAATGATGGCTTCAGGGCCTCGTTCTGGCATTGGAGAAATTATTATCCCAGCCAACGAGCCTGGAAGTTCTATTATGCCTGGAAAAGTGAATCCAACTCAATGTGAAGCCTTAACCATGGTCTGTGCTCAAGTTATGGGTAACGATGTGGCAATATCTGTTGGTGGTCTGCAAGGACATTACGAATTGAATGTATTTAAACCTGTAATGGCTGCAAACGTTTTACATTCTGCACAATTAATTGGTGATGCTTGTGTTAGTTTTGATTTGAATTGCGCTATAGGTATAGAACCCAATAAAGAAGTTATTACTAAATTATTAAACAATTCTTTAATGCTTGTAACAGCTTTGAATACAAAAATTGGTTATTATAAAGCTGCTGAGATTGCTAATACTGCACATAAAAATGGCACAACTTTAAAAGAAGAAGCTGTTAATTTAGGCTATGTTACTGCTGAAGATTATGATGCTTGGGTGAAGCCAGAAAACATGGTTGGGAGCTTAAAATAAATTTGGATTAATACACTATATAAAAAAACAGGTAATTATATTACCTGTTTTTTTTTGGTTGGTTAGCTATCAATCCTTTTATTTTACAATTAAAAGGAAATCTTTTCAAAGATATAATTTAACATAAGAATGATAATTAACAAATGTTAATTGCCATCAATTTTTTTTCTAATTCTACTTAATTGCACTGGTGTTATACTCAAATATGAAGCGATATGATATTGTGGAATTAAATCATCTACTCTAGATATTTTCTTTCTTAATTTTAAATACCTCTCTGTTGCATCCATAGAAATAAACTCCAATTGCCGTTCTTCATATCTAATAAAAATACGTTCTAAAACTTTGCTATACAGGTTACTAATATGAATATCTTCACTGCAAAGTTTTGTGATTTCTTCGAAATTTACTTCGTATACTTTACATGCTGTAAGTGTTTCGTAAGTTAACTTAGAAGGTGCTTTTTTAATCAAAGCCGTAAGTGATCCAACAAAACTAAAAGGCATAAAAAAATTCTTATTGAACTCTTTTCCTGTTTCAGAACTAAGGTAAGCTCGTATAATTCCAGATACAAGCATATAAATTTTACTAGGAATCTCTCCAGGGCGGTCTATTTGAACACCTTTTTCAATTTTTTTAAATGTTGATATACTTGCAAGTTTATTAAATGTTTCTTCCGAAACATCCAAAAAAGAATTTAAAAAAATCACATTGGGATCCATCTTTTATAGTTTTAAAGTTGCCTCAAACACATTTGGAACGCACATTGTAATTGTGTCGTTTTAGAATATACTGAAAAGTCGGTTAGTCTATTAATATAAGTAGTATTTCAGTATATTCTAAAATAACACCTTCTTCGCCATTATCTATTAATTTCTCTATAATTAGCAAATAAACTTGTTTAGATGCACCATTCTATCTCCTTTTTGACAACTCAGAGCAGATTATTCTATGAAAGTTATTTTTTATGACAAATCACAATAGCATTTTTTTGTAGGTTAAATTTTTAGCTTAACTAACGTTTTTTCCTATTCTTTTAGACTATAAGTAAAACCAATTATATCCAAACACATTAAGACCTAGACTATGCATGGTCTCTATATACTTTTATAAAACTAAATTTAATGCAAAAAAAAATCGCCTAAAAATTACTTTTTAGACGACCTCTTTGCTCTTAAGTGTTATATATAATTTACTTTAAAGTAAATTCAGAGCTTGAAACTAAATCTTTTTCGTTAAAAACATTTACAATATAACGTCCTTTTTCAAAACTATTTTTTCCTTTTGATGCTACAAATTCACATATATTAAGACTAGCATTCTCATAGTTAAACTTACTAATAATACTATAACTTAATGTTTTGTCATTAAACTGAACTTGCGCATTTAAACCCAAAGTATTGTTTTTAGGATCTATAACCTGCACATATAATTCTTGGTCTCCAGCTTGAACTAATCCATTTTTAGCAACAGTAAAACATACTCTAATTTTATCTGTACGAGTAGCTCTCTCTGTCGGTATTAATTTACCAGAAGTTCTTTCAATAACTCCAAACCCTTTTAAACCAACTGTATTTAAAACTGCTGCATTTTCAACAACTTCAGCTAAAGCATTGTTTTGAACTAATAAAGAATCAGTAAACATATTACGCTCCTCTAAACGCACACGAGTACTGTCTAAAGACGTTGCTAAATACGAGTTTTCAACTCTTAAAGAATCATTTTGCGCTAATAATACATCCATTTCTTTTTGTAAAGACTGGTACTTCTTTTTATACCTCCATAAACTTCTTACGTTTGTTTCAGAAATTTTTAAGGAGTCTATTAAACCTTGAATACGAGATCTAGCGTCTGTTAAGTTTTTGTTTGCTACATCATTTTCACTAATAGCCACATCATATTGTTTTGCCATAGCGTTTAAATCGTTCATAACCAATTGCTTTTCTTCAGTTAAGTCTTTTTGTATCTGATTACTGCTCTTATACAAGTTCATTGTATAAAACCCAGTTCCTAAAAATAAAACTAATGCAATTCCTAATCCTACTTTAAGCCCCATATTACTCTTGCTGTTTTCCATAATTACTTGTTTTTAAAAATTTAGTGTTATTCTAATTTTAATAGTTTATTTTTTTAAATGCCATAAATAAATAATGATGTATTTTTAGTGCTCAAAAATTTATTTACTCAAATGGATAAACTAGTTTTATTTAAAAATTCTTCACGAAATAAATTATTAAACAAACGCCTTGGTGAATCCAAATTTGGTCAATATACTAAAATATTAACCAGCATTTCCAATATATACGAACAACTTAAAAATTTGGATGTTATGTATGTAATAATTGGTTTACCCGAGGATGTTGGAGTGCTTGCAAATCACGGAAAATCAGGAACTTCAAAGGCGTGGAACGCTACCCTTAAAGTTTTGTTAAACATTCAAAGCAACCAGTATACACAGGCTGACAAAGTTTTAATTTTGGGACATCTTGACTTTTCTTCGGAAATATCAGAAGCTTCAAGGTTAGATCTTTCTAAGAAAAAGGATATTTTAAAAGCCAGAAAAATAGTTTCAAAGATTGATAACCATGTAACATATATTATAAACCAAATAATTTTAGCTGGAAAAAAACCAATCATTATTGGAGGCGGACATAACAATGCCTATGGAAATATTAAGGGCACATCTTTAGCACTAAACAAACCGATTAATGTTATTAATTTTGATGCACATTCTGATTTTAGATCAGAGGAAGGGAGGCATAGCGGAAATGGATTTAGCTACGCCTACGCAGAAGGATTTTTAAAAAACTATTTTATTTTCGGTTTACACGAAAATTACACTTCGGATAAATTATTTAAGACCTTGAATAAATTAAAATCTATAGAATACAATACCTTTGAATCTTTAGAAATTAGAAAAGAATTAGAATTTAAAGAAGAATTAGAACGTGCTTTGAATCATATTTCTAATACACCATTTGGTATAGAAATAGACTGTGATGCAATCGAAAACATTCCGAGTAGTGCCATCACTCCTAGTGGTTTTAGCGTTAACAAAGCCAGACGATTTTTAAGCTTTTTTGCCAAACAAGATAATGCCTGTTATTTACACATTTGTGAAGCCGCTCCTAATAAAAAAACAAACATTATGGTTGGTAAACTCATCTCCTATTTAATTACCGATTTTATTAAAGCTCATAAGAATTAATTTTTTCTAAAAAAAAGTTAATTGACAGCTAATAATTTAATAAATGTAGTATTTTAGTTCTGACTAATTCAGAAACTTTGAAATACTTCGCTTTATTATCCATTTTCCTTAATTCTTTTAATTTTTATGCTCAAAATGAATCAAGCATAAGCACCTATTATAAATGGTTTGACTCTATCATAGACATAAGTAATACAAATTTACTTAATGGTATTGAATTCAAGGAAAAGTATAGGACCATAGAAGATAACAATCAATATTTTTTGACGAAACAATTTTTGCCTGGATATGTTGTTTACGATGGACAACCTTACTATGACATTCCTATGAAATATGATATTCATAGTCATGAATTAATTATTAAGCTAACGAATAAAAATGGTTATTTCGCTATTCAATTACTAAAAGAACATATTGAAAGTTTTCAAATTGACAACCATCGATTTATAAATAAAAGTCAATTAGTATCAATGGCCACTTCTGATAGCTACAAAGGTTTTTACGAAGTTTTATCTCGTAATCAGAATTTATCCCTATTCAAAAAACATATAAAAAATATTCAACAACGGAGAAACGATAGATTTGCTTACAGTGCTTTTATTTATAAAAACGAATTTTTGATCCATTATAAAGATAAAATTTCCAGTATAAATTCTAAAAAAAATCTAATACAATTGTTTCCCGAACAAAAAAAAGCCATTAATGCGTTTTATAAAAAAAATAGAGTTTTAATGAGATTCAACTATGACAAATTTCTGGTTAATCTAATGGGATATTTGAACAATTTATTAAAAACAACATAGGGATCAATGAAATATACTATAATAATCTTATGTGTTTTAAGCTTTAATTTTTCTTTTTCACAAAACCAAAACGATCAAAAAATTTCATTGCAATATGAAAATTTAAGTAAACATGACATTATAAAACGTATCGAAGAGCTAACTAATTATCGTTTTTTCTTCCTTGAAGAATGGATAGATGATATGCAGCTTTCCGCTCAATATAATAATGTTTCTATAAAACATATATTAAATGATATCTTTGGCTCAACGGATATTAATTATTATATAACCTCAGATAACAATATTATCTTAACGCAGAATAGTTTAATTAATAGTACGCTACCTAAAGACTTTTTTAATGATACGGAAACTAATTCTTCTACAGAAGAATACGCATCACCAATATTATATACCAATCCTTCCGTATCTGAAAATGACTTCGATCAAACAGTAAGAATTGGAAAAGAGAACGGTAGGTCGAAACAACAAACTTATACCCTATCCGGATATGCAAAGAATACAAAAACTAAGGCTCCTATTGCCAATTTAGTCATAGTGACTACTGACAAAAAAATAAGTACACAAACTGACGAAAATGGTTATTATAGAATCAATTTACCGTATGGTGTAAATTATATTGAAACGCAAGGTATGGGACTTTCTGGTTCTAGAAAAAGAATTATAATGTATAGTAATGGTCGTTTTAATTTTAATTTAAAAGACGAAATTGAGGTTTTAGACGAAATCCTTATTGAAGCAAACAGGGATAAAAATGTTAAAGAAGCTTTAACGGGAGTTTTACAAATAAAAACCAAAGAAATAAAGACTGTCCCTCTTGTTTTGGGAGAGCGGGATATTTTAAAAGTTGCCACGACCCTTCCAGGTATAAAAACAGCCGGCGAAGGTGCTTCTGGTTACAATGTTAGAGGTGGAAAAGAAGACCAAAACCTTATATTATTAGATAACGGCGTACTTTATAACCCTTCTCATTTTTTTGGAATCTTTTCTGCTCTAAACCCATTTACGTCTGGAGATGTCAATATTTATAAAGGCAATATTCCAAGTGAATTTGGAGGGAGGCTCTCTTCTGTTTTTGATATTAAAACTAAAAATGGCAATACCGAAAAACTTTCAGCCGAAGCCTCTATCGGACCAGTGACCAGTAATGTTTCAATGGAAATACCTGTAGTTAAAAACAAGTCTTCTTTGATGGTTGGAGCCAGAGGTACTTATTCTGGATGGATTTTAAAATCATTGGATGACAAATCTTTAAAAAATAGTCAAGCCTCTTTTTACGATCTCGTTGGAAAATATCACCATAAAATAAATGAGAATAACACTATAGAAGCCACTGGTTACTATAGTAAAGATGCTTTTAGTATTACATCCGATTCTTTATTTAGTTATAGTAACAGACTTATGTCTCTTAAATGGGATCATACTTTTAATGAAAAACACCTTGGTAATTTTATAGTTTCTAACAGTCAGTATAAATTTAATATTGAACTTGATGGTAATCTTGATAAAAATTTCGATTTAGGTTACCGTGTAAACGAAACCGAGTTTAAAATAAGGATGAAATACCTTATGAACAAAAAATATAAGTTTGATTATGGTATGGCCAGCAAATTATATACAATAAACCCAGGGAGTATTAATCCTAAAGGGACTGAGTCTATTGTTAACGCTGTTGAAATCCCTAAGGAAAGTGCTTTGGAATCTGCGCTATATCTTTCAGGCAATTTTGAACTAAACAAGAAACTATTACTTAATTTAGGCATACGATATTCTATGTATGCAGCACTTGGAGAAGCCGAGCAGCGTATTTATCAGGATAATTCACCCAGAAATATTGGTTCTTTGTTAGAAACTAAAGAATTTGGTAAAAATGAAGTTATTAAAACCTATGGAGGTCCTGAGTTTAGAATGTCTGCAAGATATTTTTTAGGTCCAGATCTATCGATAAAAGGGGGGATTAATACAACGTATCAATACATTCATACCCTAACTAATAACACTACGGTGTCCCCAACAGATACATGGAGACTATCTGATACAAACATTAAGCCCCAGCAAGCAACTCAATTTTCTTTGGGTATTTATAAAAATATAAGCCCTTATGAATTTAGTATAGAAGGTTATTATAAAAAGTCTAAAAACATTCTTGATTATAAAGTGGGCGCTGATTTAATACTAAATGAAACTATTGAAACAGAAGTGTTACAAGGTAAAGGAAAAGCCTATGGTATTGAATTTTTAATGAGAAAAACGAAAGGAAGGCTTAATGGTTGGTTAGGATACACTTACTCGAGATCTTTTATTAAATTAGCAAGTGAATTTCCCGAAGAACAGGTTAATGGAGGTAGTTTCTTTCCTGCTAATTATGATAAACCTCATGACATAAGCCTGGTAACAAATTATAAACTAACCAAACGCTTTAGTTTATCATCCAACTTTACCTATCAAACTGGAAGACCTGTAACATTTCCTACGGGTAGCTATATTTTAAATGGTGTAGAGCGTGTTTTATATAGTGATCGTAATGAATTTAGAATTCCGGATTACTATAGGTTAGATCTGGGATTAAATATTGAAGGAAACCATAAAATTAAAAAACTGGCTCATAGTTTTTGGAATATTTCAGTTTATAATGTATTAGGTAGAAACAATCCATATTCGGTATTCTTTGTAACAGAAAATGGTAAAATTCAAGCTTATCAAAGCTCAATTTTTGCTATTCCAGTACCAACAATAACCTACAACTTAAAGTTTTAATTAGTTTATGAAAAAAGCAAAGCCTCATATTATTTATATGATTTTAATAAATGTTCTAATTAATAGTTGTATAGATCCTATTGATGTTGATAGTAATGTATTAGAAAATGCCATAGTAATTGAAGCAATTATAACAAATGAACTTAAGCATCATCAAATAAACTTATCAAGAACATTTGACCTAGATAAAGACGAACCTTCTCCCGAAATTAATGCTGAAGTAAAAATTATTGATGCCTCACAAAACGTATATAATTTTAATGAAGATACTCCTGGCAAATATATTTCTACATCAGAATTTGCAGCAGAAACTGGCAATACCTATCAGTTATTTGTAACAACTGGAGCTGGTGATTCATATACATCCAACCCATTACCTTTAACAAGTGAAACCCAAATAGGAGATGTTAATATTGCAGTAGAAACTAATGAAGATGGTGTTTTGGGAGTTGGCGTATTTGCAAATAGTTTTGATTCTTCTGGAAATTCCAGATATTACCGCTATGAATATGAAGAAACCTATAAAATAGTAGCTCCCTTCTGGAATAGGTTCGACGCTATCGTTGTATCCCCTACAGAAGTTGGACTAACTCCAAGAATTAAAGAAGAAAAGGTTTGTTATGGTAGCGCATTGTCTACTGGTATTATCCAAACAGAAACCAGTGGTTTTTCTGAAGATCGTGTAACGCAAAAACTCGTTAGATTTATTCCGGTAGATAACCCTATAATTACGCACCGGTATAGCGTTTTGATAAAACAATATGTACAATCGTTGGAATCGTATACGTACTTTAAAACACTTAAGGAGCTATCAGGCTCAGAAAGTCTCCTCTCTCAGAATCAACCCGGATTTATAAGTAGTAACATATTTTCAGAAAAGAACCCTAATGAAAAAGTGCTAGGGTTCTTTGATGTATCTTCGGTCTCGAGCAAACGAGTATTTTTTAATTTTCGAGATCTTTTTTCAACCGCACAACGTCTTCCTCCTTATTTCGTAGCCTGCGACTTTTTCGCACCGCTTGATAATGACAGTGACATTTCTTTAATTAAAGCTATTCAAGCAGGAAGTTTTAAATATTACAGACAAAATTACATTTTTGGATCGCCGCCTGTAGTTCCAAATGGAGGGCCTTATGTCTTAGTTATTCCGGAATGTGGAGATTGTACAACCATTGGAACTAATGTGGTTCCTGAGTTTTGGATAGATTAATTTATATATAAAATGCAAAAATATTTCTCAATAATAATAGTTTTCTTTTTTAGTAACATCTACTTAACTAGTGGACAAACTTTACTTAACGAAGATCAAACAGCGATATATAACAAGATACCTCAAGAAAAAATATTTGTTCATTATAATGCGTCGCTTTTATTTTCCGGGGATTATTTCTTTTATAAAATTTACAACATTAATTCTCAAACAAAAGAACTGAGTGACCTAAGCAAAATGGCTTATATTGAATTAATTGGAGTGGATAAAAATTTCGTTTTCAAACATAAAATCAGTTTAGAATCTGGTGTAGGACAAGGCGATTTCTTTATACCAACATCTGTCCCTACTGGAAATTATAAACTAATAGCATATACCCAATGGATGAAAAATGTTGGGAATCGTTATTTTTTCCAGAGCGATGTTAGCATTATTAATCCGTTTCTCAAAAATCAAAATTCAATTCATATAAAAGCACCAAATTCTATTACCAATGAAACGTATCATTCAAGTGAAAATAAAATAGATAATACCAATAAACATATACATTTAGACATAAATGCAAGAAATTTTTCTAAAAGAGAAAAAGTTATTTTAAACATTAAAACCTTGATGAATGAAGCCTTATTTGGTAGTTATTCGATTTCAGTAAGAAAAAAAGATTCTATAACGACTCCCAATCAACCAAGTGCTAATTCATTTGAACACATTTATTCTAACATTATAAAATCGAAAACTTTATCAGATAAAAAACCTATTTATCTGCCAGAACTCCGGGGAGAATTAATTAGTGGCACCGTTTTTATGAAAAACACTAATGAAAATATACCTTATAAAACTGTGAGTATGTCTATTTCTGGTAAAAAACCTGTTTTTAAAACATCAACTACCAGTAGTTCCGGAACTTTTTATTTTAATTTAGATAAGACTTATGAGGTTCTTAATGCTAATCTCCAAGTTATAGATGAGGAACATGAAAACTATAAAATTAAAATAAATCAATACCCGCCTGTAAATTATGACGGGCTTGTTTTCAGTGATTTTAAAATTAGTTCTGAAATGAAAGAATTAATCACAGAACATAGCATAAATAACCAAATAGAAAATGCCTATTATAATGTTAAAAAACATAAAACGAAACAAAAAGAAAGTATCATACCATTTTATAGCGGACAAGAGACCGTTTATAATTTAGATGACTATACACGTTTTAAAAGCGTTAAAGAAACTATTGTTGAAATAGTTAATAAAGTTTGGATTGAGGAAAAAAAAGGAGTTAGTACATTTAGATTAAGAAACGAAAACCCCAATGATAAAAATTTACCAATTTTAGTTATTACAGACGGTCTTTTAGTTTTAAATCATGATGACTTAGTTTCTTACGATGCAAGAAAAATAAAAACAATAAGCGTCATTAATACAAAATATAAATATGGAGGTCATACTTTCAAGGGGATTATTTCTGTAGAAACCTTTAAAGGTGATTTTAATAATAATATTTCAGGTAACTATACTAAAAGCATCACGCTTATAAGACCTCAAGATAATAAGGATTACTTTAATCAAGAATATGATGATACGAAGTCATTAAAACGAATTCCTGACTATAGAAGTCAATTACTCTGGAACCCTAACCTTACGATAAACAAAAAGGATAACACCGTTACTTTTTATACCTCAGATTATGTTGGTGACTACCAAATCAGTATAGAAGGTTTTACCAAAGGAGGTATACCTATTTCTTTAAAAGAAACTATAAGTGTTAAGTAAAACTAGAGTTAGGATTAATAAAGTAAATTCTTTCCTCTTTTTAATAATTTACTCTTACTTGTAATATATTGGGTTAACAAAGGCATCCCCTACTTAAATCAATTTATAACAACGACATGTTTTTTTTAAATAATTATTGTATATTTACATAAGCACTTATATAAATATTAATATTATGGATGCATTACGTGGTTATGGTGAATTAGGATTAGGATCCAGACTTAAAAGGGTGAGTGAATATATGATGAAAGAAACACAATTAGTTTACAATCATTTTAATGTAGATTTTGATCCCTACCTGTTTCCGATATTTAAAATAATAGCTAACAAAAAAGGGGTGACAAATTCTGAAATACAAAACGCTTTACAATTTACACAACCCGCCATAACTCAGGCTATAAATAAACTAAACGATAAGGGTTTGATTATCTATCAATCAGACAAATTAGATAAACGAAAAAAAATAATTCATCTATCAGATAAAGGACACCACACATTAAAAAAATTAAAACCTATCTGGAAAAGTATTGATAAAGTGATTAAAGAATATACTTTGGAAAGTTCTTCTTCCTTAATAGAACATTTAAATATTTTGGAAAATAAACTTAACGCTAAAAGTTTTAGTAATGCAATCATTAATGATGTTAAAATGAATACAACAAAAGCCCTTGAAATTATTTCTTTTAATAAAAAATTCGCTAAAGACTTTTATGAGCTAAATGTTGAATGGTTGAAAACATTTTTTTATATAGAACCCTATGATGAAGAAGTTTTAAGCAAACCTGAACAATACATTATTAATAAAGGTGGTCATATATTTTTTGCGAAACTTAATAACCAGATTGTTGGAACCGTTGCGCTTATGCCTATAGGTAATGCTGGGCTTTTTGAGTTAACAAAAATGGCTGTTTCTCCTAAACATCAAGGTTATAAAATTGGCCAACAGCTTATGCAACACTGTATTGATTTTGCAAAGTCTATTGGTCTTCCTAGCCTTATACTCTATTCAAATACAACTTTAGAAAATGCCATTTATATATACAAAAAATATGGATTCATAGAGAAACCGTTAGAACCTAATACACCATATAAACGAAGTGATATTAAAATGGAATTAACGTTTTAAACTAGTCTTCAATACCTTCTAAATCAAAAATAAAGGCGTAGGTTAAAGCTAATCTTTTATAACGTTCAAACCTCCCGGATGCACCTCCGTGACCAGTATCCATGTTACAATCCATCATTAATAAATTGTCGTCTGTTTTCAATTCACGTAATTTTGCAATCCATTTAGCTGGTTCCCAATATTGTACCTGACTATCCCAATAGCCTGTTGTAATTAAAATATTAGGATATGCTTTTGCTTCCACATTGTCGTAAGGCGAATACGATTTCATATAATCATAATATTCCTTATTCTTTGGATTTCCCCATTCATCAAACTCAAAAGTAGTTAACGGTATCGTTTCATCCAGCATCGTCGAAATAACATCAACAAAAGGAACCGCTGCAATAACACCATTCCATAAATCGGGAGCCATATTTAATATGCCTCCCATTAATAAGCCTCCAGCAGATCCTCCGTAGGCATATAAATGTTTACTACTGGTAAATCCTTCATTCACTAAATATTTACCAGCATCAATAAAATCTGTAAACGTATTTTTCTTTTTAAGTAGCTTACCATTTTCATACCAATCCCTTCCCATTTCTTGTCCACCGCGTACATGTGCAATTGCATAAACAAACCCTCTATCCAGTAAACTTAATCGGGACGAACTAAAAGTGGGCTCTGTATTGTTTCCATAAGAACCATACGCATATAATAACAATGGTGTTTCTCCATTTCTTTCTAGTCCTTTTTTATAGACCAGAGAAATAGGAATTTTTGTTCCGTCTGCTGCAGTAGCATATAAACGTTCTGATCTATAGTTATCTGTTAAAAAATTGGGATCTAGTACGGCTTCTTGCTTCAACAATACTTGCTCATTAGTCTCCATATTATATTCTAAAGTACTATTAGGCGTTGTTAAAGAACTATATCTGTAACGCAAAATTGGGGTGTCAAAATCTAAATTAGAAGTTGTAGAGGCATAATAAGCAGGGTCTTTAAACTCAATATAATGGTCATTTTCTCCATTCCAAAGCATCACTCGAATAGCTCTTAATCCATCTTTACGCTCTTCTGAAACTAAATAGTTTTTAAAAAGATCCATGCCTTGAAAATACACATCATCTCTATGCGGTATAACATCTACCCAATTTTCTTTTTCTGTTTTGTTTATAGGCGTCTTAACCAGCTTGAAATTTTTAGCACCCATATTGGTTCTAATATAAAAATGATCTTCAAAATGATCAACACTGTATTCCAATCCTTTTTCTCTAGGTTGAATAACCTTCCATGCTCCATCAGGCGTATTAGCATCTAAATATCTGTACTCTGTAGCTAATGTTTGAAAGCTACCAATCATTAAATAGGCCTCCGATTTTGTTTTAAAAACACCACATCTATAGGTGTCGTCCATTTCTTCATAAACAACAACATCTTCAGACTGATTCGTACCCAAAACATGTTTTAATATTTTATTCTGACGTAATGTTTGTGGGTCTTTAGTCGTGTAAAAAAGGGTTTTACCATCATTTGCCCAGGTCGCACTACCTCCTGTATTACTAAGTTTATCTTTTAATAATTGACCTGTTTCTAAGTTCTTAAAATGAATTGTGTATTGACGTCTAGAAACTGTGTCAATACCATAAGCTAACATCTTATTATCAGGGCTAACTGATTGCCCTCCAAAACTATAATAAGAAAATCCTTTTGCCAATTCCGGCCCGTTAAGCATAATTTCTTCTTCTGCATCTTCTGCTATTTTTTTTCTACAATACAACGCATAGTCTCCGCCTTCTTCAAAGCGGCTGTAATACGAATATCCTTTGTGGTTTACAGGTACAGACTGATCATCTTTTTTAATACGATCCACGATCTCGTTATACAGATTTTCTTGAAACATATTAGTATGCGCCATGGCTTTCTGCAAATAATCATTTTCGATATTTAAATAGCTTAGAACGTCTTGAGTTTGTGCATCTGGTGTTTCTGCATTTTTTTGTTCATCGCTTAGACGCATCCAAAAATAGTTATCGATACGTGTATCATCATGAATGGTCAATGTTTTAGGAACCTTCTTTGCTTTAGGAGTTTGAATGGCTAAATAAGGTTTCTCATTTTTGTTTGATTTACAAGATGAAAACATGGTTGTAAGAGTTATAAATGTAAGTAGAATACGCTTCATTTCGATTAATTTTTGGTATTATAAAGGAACGAAAATTAGTTCTTAAGGTTATGTTAAAGTTTATATTAGAAAATATAGCCTAAATCTAAAGTAGAGTGGTTTAATAGTCGTTTTGTAAATGCTTATCTAAGGCATCACAATACGCAATATCTTTACTACAAAGAATACTCAAAGTTTCAATTAATAGTTGATTCAACTCCTTATCATTAGGTCGAATAGCATAAGCTAGATTCAATTCGGAATACGCCGCTACTATTCTATGTTGTTTTAATCTATTTTTTCCAGAATTCAATAAAAAATTAAAAGCCATATTGTCTTTATCCGTTTTATAAATGGCTATTTGCTTTGATCGCTCATTTGAATAAACAACAAAATGCTTGTAACAAGAATTTAATATTATAGCAAAACCAATCACCGTAGTAATAGTCAAAAACCCAACTAATATTTTATTTTCCTTAATACTCGGTTTTATTGTAAAAGTTCTTGAATATTTAGGAAGCGCTGTGAAAGATGATATTCTTTCTTTTACATAAAGTTTTTTTCGTGGATTTCTGGAATAAATCCATTTTTGTAGTCCGAAACCCATATAACCTCCCATGATAATACTTTATTTATAGGTCTGAAATATGATGTAAATGTTACGGAATAAACTAGAATTAACTTAAGTGATAAAGATTTTTAGAAATAAAGAGTAGTACCGAAGCGAAACAACCTGTTGTAAAAGAAATCAAATTATAGCTTATCAAATCTTTCTTTTTAATTTTATAACAATCTAAGGTCACTTTCTGATGATTTATCATTAATAAGAATAACACTATTACTGTTTCAAAAACAATCAAAAAAAGAAGATTATTAAAATCATCTTCAAAAGACTGAAAAAACACATTGCATATTAAAAAATAGAAATAAAGATTTATAAAAATCCATCCAATTTTCTTTATCAAAAAAACACCGATTAAAGGAAAAACAAGAAACAATGTGGTTTTAAAAGCATTCATAATTGCAAATGAATGCCATGAAAAATCATCTCCTGTCACTTCAAAAAATTTATACATTCTAATTGACTCGAAAATTACTGAGCTTATAAATAGAGTCAAAATCGCCCCATGAATTAGATATACTAACTTGAACTTCATTAATTCATGAAATAATAAAATGAAATAAAAAGAGTCAAAAAAAGAATAAAAAACAGTAAATAGTCTTTTAATTTATCTTTTTTAATATTACTTCTTATTCCTGCTTTTAACCTTTCAAGTTCTGATGTTCTTAAGTTTGGAGAATTAAATTCAAGCTTTTTCCCATACCTTTTGTTGAGCAGTTTTTTTTTATCAAACTTACCACTAGCTTTATCTTTTCGCTCATTACGCCTTTGTAAAACAGCTTTAAAATGTCCTGAACCACCAAGTCCTAGCATATCTCTTTAATTTAATTAACCGCCTTCAAAGAATCAATCTGTTTCTGTAATCTTTCAATTTCTTCAGCTTTTTTCTTATCCAGAACTTGTTTTGGTAAGACATTATTTGGAATCTCCATTATGGAGTCTTTTACAGCCTCAGCGATATCTATTTTTTTAGTCGCTTCGGTAAAATAATAACCAATTCCTTCACTAGCTCTCCAGGCTTCATTTAATTGATCATAAACGGTTTTATTCCATTGACTTGGGTGTTTTACATCTATCCAAACAACATCTCTATATTCACTATCTATCAATGCTAAGTCTGGTGTCGCTGAACCGTCAAAACTATCAGAACCTTCTCTTATGGCAGATATAGTCCCTAAGAAAAACATACGCTTTCTTCCTGCAATATCTTTAATATATGGCCTAAACTCAACAGGTTTATTCACTGACCAATCAAACTCTTTACGGGATTCAATAACTTTTAAAGGCATCGCAGAAACCCCAGCATATCCTTGTTTCTTTGAGGCATGATCATAATAATAAATCTTATCCGTCCCATCTGCGGGAATAAAAACACTAAAGGTTAAACTGGTGCGCTCATCCCCTACTGGTTCTAAGCCAAACCAATGATACAAACCACTATAAGCATCAGAATCGGTATCAGAGAAATCAAAATCAGTTACAAATGGTTGCTGATTCTGATCGTCTGGTAAATCGGGAATTTTAACAGCCGTTTCCATATTCCATGGTAATGGGTCGCTAAACCCTCCTAAAAACTTTAAAGACTCCGCTTGTAAACGCGATACTTTTTCTGCTAATGTGTTTTGTTTTGTGAGATAAGGGTGGTTCTTCATCTCATCAGGTCTTATATAAGTCCCTTTTCCTATTAAAATACGCTCTATATAATCATTAAAATCGTGTTCACCATTCTCAATAACCATGACACCTCCAAAAGTTGGATAGGGAAACAAAAAACCTTTCCATTTAATTAAACTTACTACCTCTACCCATTGACCTGTATCATTTTTCATGTAATAGGTGTCACTAGGTTCCATGGTGAATAATTGAAAAAAGTTAAAACGTTGTACCACCGCATTATAGGTGTTTCTGCTAAACTTTAACGATTCTCCTATTGAAAAGGTTACAGGAATTCTATTCTCGTTAGAAAATCTCGGAAATGGTGTGGTGCTGGATACCGCAAAAACTTCTTCGGTATTATCAGTCATACCTTGCCACATATATTTTTCAGTAGGTTGAATAGCCATCGTCCATTTATTCTCATCCCCAATTCTTACTAAATGTGGCAATGAGACATCTTTTGTTTCTCCAACACTTTCATTTGCCATAGAAAATACATTTCTCAAAGGTTGGATTCTTTCGTTTTGTGTTAGAGGTAGCTCATTAATTTCAGTTTTATTTAGATTATTAAAAACATTGTATGTTTTCATATAATCATACATCTTAAAGTGCCAGCCTAACACATATAAAATTCCAAAGAAAACAACTAACAGGCCTAAAATCCCTAAACGTCTACCTGTACTTGCAGAACTTCTAAATTTCCTTAAACCAAAAAATAAAACAATGGCACTTAATAAAATGATGAAAATAAATTTTCTAACAAATAATAAGGCTGGTTGATAATCGTCACGTAAAACAAATAATGAGATAAGTAAGATTAATGCAATAATTATTGTTGTAATCTTTTGACGTTTTCCTCTATTCCAGTAGTTTTTAATCATTTCTTGTATTTTGTCATTCCTGCGAAGGCAGGGATCTTATTATACTATAACGTTTTTAAAGTGGATTCCTGCCTTTACTTCGACAAGCTCAATATGACTGATTAACTTTTTTTGTATTTATAATTATATAGTCAAAACTTTTACTCACAAAAGCCCTTTATCCTTCAATCGTTCTCTGGCACTCTTCTCATCTCCTTTAGGTTTTTCCTTCATTTCTTTTTGATCTTCAACTTCTTCAGCATCTTTAGTTTTTAAATCTTCAATAAAGTCTTTTCCTTTTTCAATAGTATCATGTACAATGTCTTCTAAGGAATCTGATTTTTCTTCAATGACTTTACCAGATTTAAATACAAAATTTGCCAAATAAGTGCCGGCCAGTGTACCAACAATCATAGACGCAAATATTGAAATGGTTGCGATATCTATTGGAATTAAAAAGCGGGTAATAACAATACCTATTAAAAATAGAAATCCAATAAAAATTAATCGAACTAAGAATGTTTGCTGATATACAAAACCTTTTTTATCAGTAGATTTCATTTGTAATGCTTTCGAATTAAAAATTTTATTAAAAAACCGATATAAACCATTACTATGAGACTCTCTCCAATATAGAAAGGCTCCGAAAAATATAGCTGCAATAAAAATTATTAAATCTAGTCCCATGTTATCAAAGTTAGAAGTACGAAATTAGAAGCTTGAAGTTTCTTACTCATACTTGTTAATTGTTTTTGCCATACTGAACTTGATTCAGGATTCATTAGTATTGATGATGATTTCCTTTCATTTAATAATGGATTCTGCGTCGTAGCGCAGAATGACAAAGTTATTTATAAAGTTAGTCTATAATTTTTAAATTTTGTTACTAATAGTTGCTATAGTCCATTCTTTAAGCGAATCGTCCCATGACTCAAAGCTATTATAAAAATCTTCTTTATCATACCAATACCAATACAGCACATCTTTAGGCGATACATTTACTAACAATTTCCAAATTAAATCCTGGTGTTTGCCTTCTAAAGAGGAATGTGGCCTATGTAATGCTTCAAATAACTTTAAATCTACGATGTCGGCTATTTTATATTGATTACTTGTTTCTAGTTTTTCTAAATAACGCTCTACACTCATTATCTTTTTACGTGATTCTATATCTAATTTATTAAGATAACTTTTATACAAAATAGGATTGTCTAAAATATCTTTAATGGGGTGCTGTGTTTCTTTCAGGTATTGAGTCATTTCAAACTTTTTAATACGCTCGTAACGTTCTGTTTTTACTGCAACCTCTAGATCGTATTCTATAATCACATGATCACGTAATTTATCCATTAATTCTGGCTGATGAATATGATATATCAGTACCTCATAACTCGTGTCTTTAATGGCTTCTTTATGCCAGGTCTCATCTTCAAAAACTATGATAGGTGTAATAAAATCACGTAAAACATATACACCTCCAAAAGCTCTAGTATAAAAAGAGCTTACTGAAAAATCTATAGCAGGTAATTCTAAATCTCTAGCTCTTAAATCACCATAAGTTTTAGCCGAATTCAATAATTCTGAATGCACCTCTTCATCTATAAAATTATGACCTTCTTTAAATTTTTCTATTAACTGGAGTTGTTCATTTTGTTGATGATACAAATTATTCATTAAGTGAAAATTAATGTGTATTGTATTGTATTTCAACAGATCCAAAGATTCATAAAAAGCATCTATCTTTTGATCAAAATCAATACAAATTGCTGAATCTCTGGTAATATCATTGATTTTATCTCCATAGGTTTTAAATATCTGCTGCATCATTTCTCTATCAAAAGTATGATACGGTAAATACACGGGCTTACCTTTTTGTAATGGTGAAATAATAATACCATGTGGATTTGCTTCTCCGTTATTTAAGTAATGAAGATTCTCTTTTTCTTCAGCTACTTCAGGACTCCATCCAATACCGTCTATATGAAACGTTTTTAACTTCGTTTTGGTAAACCCAAGTTTTACTAAACATTTATTATATCGTTCCACTAGTTTTCCACTAATAGGAATAAGCTCGCTTCTATATAAATTGGCTTCTTTTAGTTTTTGCATGTTTTTGTCATTCCCACGAAGGTGGGAATCTTATCATTTTTATTCCTGCGAAGGCAGGAATCTTATTCTTTATTGTTATTAAATAATATTCACCCTATTACTCAATTATTACACTTAATTCTACCTCGCAAATGCTTAATTATTATCCACTTTGTAGTTATGAGATTCCTGCCTTCGCAGGAATTAGCAACTTATTAATTATAGCATATTGCAACAACACAATAGTTCTCGTATCTACTATTTTTCCAGTATGCAACATATTAACCGCTTCTGAAAAAGGCATTTCCAATACGTCGATATCCTCATGTTCACTATCTAAACCTCCTCCTTCACTCACTTTCATATCATCGGTATATTCACCAATAAAGAAATGCATTTTTTCGGTCATCACACCGGGTGATGAATACCCTTCATATACTTTTTGCACTTCTTTTATCCTATATCCGACTTCTTCTTCTGTTTCTCTTATAATACAGGCTTCCGGATTATCTTTATCAAGCATACCAGCACAAATCTCTACTAAAAATCCATCTTCATTATCATTCATATAAGTAGGCATTCTAAACTGTTTTATTAAGATAATGGTTTGTTTTTCTTTATTATAAAGCAGGATCCCTGCACCATCTCCCCGATCATAAACTTCACGCATTTGGGTAACCCACTTTCCGCTTTTCATTAAATAATCAAAAGTTAGTTTTTTGAGTATATAATAGTTATCTGAAAGTAAATTGCTTACTATGTTTTTTATACGATTAGTTACCATCTTCAAAAGTACTTCTTGCTTCTCTTTCTATATTTAATTGGTTTACTCTGGCATCTACTTTTCGTTTAAAATCAGTATCAGCAATGGTTGCTACATTATCTAAATAACGCACTACTTCCTGACGACGAATTTCTGAAAAATCCAATCCTTTCATATTAGCACGCATCAATTCCTGAAGCATATTAAATTTCGTTTCATAATCCTGTTTAAAATAGATTTCTGGATTTTCGAACCAATTTTCTTCTAAATCAAAATCTGTTAATCGCAATGATACAGCACTTTGAATATTCCTCACATCTCGTGATGAAAAGAAAGGAAAGGCCTTTTGCATATCTTTATAAAGATTGGCATAAAACAAATGCTGGTTGGATTTAAACTGTTTTTCTACTTTATTATAAATATCATGTACACGTTCTTCGGTAGGCTTATTGCTAACATTTAATATTTCTCCCATATTTTTAGCTAAGCCCTGATCTTGTAAATAACTATAGTTTTCCGGGCCTTGCATGTTTACAAAATCAGGCATGGTTTCATCCAGTTTACGCCACCATAAATGATCTTGATCTAAAAAGTCATGTTCTGTTCTTGCTCCATCTATTTTAAATCGCCCTTGTACACGAGAAATCACTGCCTTATCTAGCATTTCGGGTAGATTAGTAAATAATCCTATCGAACTGTTTCCATAGTTTACAGCATAGGCACCTTCTGTATAGCGCAAAAATACGCCAATCACTTCTTTTACTCCTGCCGAAACGCCTTGAGCCGTTCGTTCCTGCAAATTGTTTTCTGCATCATCAATAGGCGCAAAGATTAGTTTTGAAGGGTCTTGCATGGGTTTCATCCACTCTACCATTTTTTCTGCTGAACCTCCTTGAAATGTACTTATCAACGTATCTGGCATCGGATGAAACAAAAACGGAATATCTAAGGTATCACAATGCTCTTTAAGTCGAGTTGCTATAGCAGCAATAAGCATACTCTTTCCTGTTCCTGGAATTCCATATCCCATGAAAACTGGCATAAATCCACCCAATTCTTGAAATGGATTTTTTTTGGCTGTAAAATCATAGCTTAGCATACGCTCTGTTAAACGACGCGCAAAGTGTTTTGCATCCCGGTTACCTACAATTTGCTCAAACTTAATTTTATTGAACTCAATACTTTTTGCTGTTCCTTGAAATACATTACTCCAACCTGAAACGGCAAATTCTGATTTTTCTAACTTGTAAGTTCTATCTTCAATTGTTTCGGTGTATTCTAAACTACTTTTACGTAATTGAATTTCATCTATCAATGCTTCAAAATAGACCACCGTAAAGTCTATAACATCTTTATCTGACTTTATAATTTCCGGATGTCCTAAATACTTATCGTAATAGAACAAACTGCATGAAACCCCTTTTAAAGGTGTCATAAGCGACACTTCAGGAATACCTGCAAATTTTTGTTTCATCACGCTTAAATCGTCAGAAGCGTGCGGTTTTAAATCGTTTAATATTTTATATGCTGTACTAAAAAGCATAAATGCAGTTGCAGTATGCATTTTACTTTCAAATTCTCGTTTACCATTAGTATCTAAGGCTGATTTGTTTTCGTTTAAACTTGACAACCCTGAAGCATCATAGTAACTATCTTTAATCCAAATACCTAAAGTAATACCTTCCTGAACGGCATATAACGTTTGATTTAAATAAATAGGAATTGCTATGGAGTCGGGTAACAGACGTTTTTTTAGAGCCAAAATTGTTTTTGATACTGAGGTTATTTCTGCTGTATTACTACCATTATTAGCACGAGATAGATATAACAGGATAGACTCATCTTTGGCTTCTTTATTTTTATTTTTTGCACGCTGCCCTTGCTCCCATTGTACACTTTTTAAATAGGAAGATGCTTCATCGCGAAGCATATCAAGTTCGGTTAATTTTATTGGGAATGTTGAGTTGTGTTCCATTTTTTAAGTCTTCAGTTGGCAGTCTTCAGTTTTTACTCTTGCGGCTTGCTCTACTATTTTCTCTTTTGTTTATTGTATCTGGCATTGAGTATTTACTCATACCTTATATGTTCTCTTTAATATCTTATTTTTAACCTTATCATTTACAAATTTATCTTCTACATTAAAATCAAATCTATTTATTGACTGAATACTGCCAACTGCACACTGTTTACTTCTTAGAGTATTTCAAACTACTTATTTCAACAGGCGGTTTTGCTAAATCATTCATGAGTTCTGGTGTTTTATTATGCAATAATTGAATAATACGATGTGGTGCAAACACATATTTTTGTTTAAACACATCGTTCCATTTTTGCAATATCTGTTTTGAAAAAAAACCACCGTCTTTAAACTCACTTCCAGACGCTACTTCATCTATTCTTAATGAAATCGCATACGATTCTAATGGAATTTCTTTCTTTCCGATACCTTGTAAAATGGCATGTGTGATATCATTTTCATCTTTTGCAAAGACATTATGCATAGGTCCTAAATCGATTCGTTTTATAAGTTTTGGTAATACTTTTGGCAACTTCCTGTCTATAGTATACCCCATAGTATCCAAAGACATGTCTCTATCTGCAGTAGTTTTTAAAACCTCGTAAATGTCATCTTTATAATCTTTTACGTCAGTTCCACTATAATTGAAATACATAAAGCAAATAAATGGACGGTTGTGGGATACATCGAAAAAACTCCAACTTGTCATATATTTTGTATCTATTTCTTCTGGGGCACTTAAAATTTTACCTTGTACAAAACGATTAAAAATATATTGTTTTTGAACTGATGAATAGTATACTATAGAGGCTGCTTGAAACAATTTACTTTTTTTAATAGGTTCCTTTTTACGCATTAACGTATCTAAAAACTCTTCTTTTAAAGTAACTACTGGTGTTAGCCTGTCTAAATAATCATCACGCAATTCTAAATCGTTAAACAGATACCGAAATTCCAAATAGTTTGGAAACCCTGAATGGGTTAAATCGACTTTCATATTATCTTCATCATCATACATATACTTAATACGCATGGCTTCAATAGAGTATAGTAATAAATCACAATACTGTTTAAACAAAAGGATTTCTTGATTATTGCATAGGGCTTGTTGTTGTACTGCAACTATAAGTTCTTTAAATGCAAAATCAACCATTTTATGATAGAAAACATAATGTTCTTTGGAATCTAGAACTGCTGAATCTAATGGTGTTACAATGTGATTTACGGACATTTTTAGTTACTAGAATTATTTAAACTTTTGGATGCGATATAATGAAACTCTCTTTCTAGGTCGTATTTAATTTTTTTAACACTAGCTCTCATCATTCTAATTGGTATAAAAAACATAAATAAAGCATGGAATACGCAAAAAAGGACACCCAATAATGGTGCATTACCTTGTATAATACTAGAGAAAAAAAGAAGGTAAAACAGTGAAGCTATTCCAAAAAAGAAATACATGAAATCGTTCCAGCCATTAATCTCAGTTATTACTCGTAATTTGTTCCCTTTATGAACATATGATCCTTTTGCTTTTGCAAAAACAAATGAATTAAAAAACTGATGTCTCTTTTTAATTTCAAATCCACTTAAACCAACTCTTCCTTTATACATTTTCTCACTTGATCTTAGAAGAACATCATACATGTCAGAAAAAAGATCTGTTGATCCTTTATCTACAGATAACTCGAACCTGCTAACAAACTCCTGCTTTGAAATATCTAAATCTGTTTCTAGAGTATCTAAAAGTTTTATTTTCTTTAAAAATTCCTTCATTAAAATTCTGCGTTAAGGATTGAATCATTGTCGAAGCTTTTCTTCTTTTCTCAAAAAAACGACTACCAAAAGCCTGTTTTTTTACTCATAAGTATATTTTTTTATACTTATGAGTAAAAAGTAACGCCCAAATTATTTAAATTTTATCGTTAGTTTGATGAGATTCCTGCCTCTGCAGGAATAAAGTTAACTCAACAAATCATCATCGCCTGCTTCTGGTTTTGGCTTTCCTTCTGGTTCATCATCATCGCCTTCTGAAGCTTTATTTGGATCGACTTTATAGTAATCTTCAAAAATCTCTTTCATATCGATACCATAACGCTCTGCAAAATTCTTTTGAATATCATTGTCTTTGGCACGAATTTCTTGTAAGGCCTCTGCATAACTACTATATACACCTTGCATCACTTTTTCGTGAACTGGAATATTATCCATCATATCTTGACGCGCTTTGGCACTTGCGGTATGCATAGATGCTAGCGTTTCTCCGATATGCTCATCTGTTTTTACTCCCAAATGTTCTAAAATGGCAGCAAATTCCTGATCTGTTCTAGCTTTTAAAGCTACTACATAACCATCATAGTACTTTAAGCGTTCTTCGGTATCACTTTTTAATTTAGCACGATGCGTTTGTAAATTACTTCGCAATGAGGTTAAAACTTTAATAGTTAAATTATGTTTGTGTACAAAACTGTCTTTACTCGCCGCGAGTGTAGTATAAGCATTTTTCAAGCCTTCTAATTCTTCCACTTTTTGTTCTAAAGTTGTTACTTTACCAACAGCCTGCGCATAATCTGCAGATTGCTTATCTGCAATATCTTCGAGTTCTTGACGTGCTTGTTTTAACAATGCATATTGCTCTTCTAATTTTGCTTCTACTTCTTTCTTCTTTTCTAAAGCTTTTGTATGGTTTTTAGTGGCTTCTACGATAGCATCTTGCAATTTATCTTCTACTTCTTTAATCTCTACCTCACGATTTTTCAATCTACTTACAGCTGCTTGAGATTTATAAGATAGTTCACTTAATAATGTTTGAACATCGGCACTTTCAATACGCTCTTGGAACATTGCTTTTGCTTTATTATCGGCAGCAGCACGCGTTTTTTCAGCAACTTTAAGTTCGTCTTGAGCTTTTTTAATTTTGCTTTTACGCCCCCAAAGATTATTCCACCAGGTATTTGGTTTTGCTTCAGCATCTTCTAATTCTATTTTGGCACGCTCTAAAGCTTTTTGAGCATCGTCGATGACCTTTTGCTCAGTAGCATTAAGTGCAGAAAATTTTTCGAAAATAATACCAACTTCGTCTTGATAGTCGGTTAGGTCTTTAATAGCATCTAAAAGCGTTGTTCTGTCTTTTTCAGCCATATGTACCACATCATCTAAGGTGGCATTTAATATTTTTTGTCGAACTTCTGGATCATCTTCTTGAGATAATTTAGATTTCATAGTGTCTATGGCCTTTCCCCAATTGACATCTACTTTCTCTGTTTTCTCGTTAGAATTGGTTTCCAATAAATCAAAATCGTCAGACATATGAGTGATGTATTTTTTAGTTGTACAAATATTTAAATAAGCAATGTCGTTAAAAAAAACCAATTTTGAAAGCAAACAAATGCTTACTTTTTAGGTTCTTATTTTTATTGAAATAAGTTCAATAAAAATAAGAAATGACCATTAAATTAATCTAAAATTTAAATCTAAGTCATGTTTTTTTTAATTGACTACTGTTCAAATTATAAGTATAATATATTATTGAAATGTTACAATATTTTTTAATGACTGATTTTTCTGTCATAGTATTGTGTTTTTCACTAATTTGCCGAGTGAATTAATTATATTATATTTGAGTAGCTAATAATCCAAGCTATAAACTAAGTTATGATACTAAACTATTTGACTTTTTTTTTACGAACTCCCCTCTTAATGAATCAATCTGATATTGTTACAATACTAATTATTGTAGTTGTAGTTTTCTCTATTTTACTGATTTTAGGTGTAAGAAAATCCTATAAACTTAAAAAGGAAAACGAAAGATTAAATAATATGAATACAAAAATGCCTGAAGAAGAAGACGAAACTTACAAAGACTTTACTGATGGGCATATGTATGATAATAAATAAAAACGCCTACTTTTCAGCTTGTATTTATTTTAATGATTTAACTTTGGACACGAATTTCACGAATTCACACTAATTCATTGCCAAGTGGTTATGTTATAGTGGACAAAACATGGACACAAATCATTAAAGCTGTCTATTACAGATTAATTAGTGAAAATTTGTGGAATTCGTATCTTTTTAAAATTATACAAAACAGCTTTTTTAGCAAGTATTAATGTTTTGTATGCTTATCTTACTAGTTTTTTATACTTTATTCGCTTTGGCATCAAATCACCACCTAGACGTTTCTTTTTATTTTCTTCATAATCACTAAAACTGCCTTCAAAGAAATACACTTGAGAATCTCCTTCAAAAGCTAGAATATGTGTGCATATTCTATCTAAAAACCACCTGTCGTGAGATATAACCACTGCACACCCAGCAAAGTTCTCCAATCCTTCTTCTAAAGCACGTAATGTGTTCACATCAAGATCATTAGTCGGTTCATCTAAAAGCAATACATTGCCTTCTTCTTTAAGTGTCATGGCCAAATGCAAACGGTTTCTTTCTCCTCCAGAAAGTAATTTTACTTTCTTATTTTGTTCGCTTCCTGAAAAATTAAAACGACTTAAATAGGCACGTGAATTTACCTGCTTGCCTCCCATCATAATCAACTCTTGTTCATCACTGAAGTTTTGCCAGATCGATTTTTCTGGATCTATATTTGAATGGCTTTGATCTACATAGGCTATTTGAGCAGTGTCACCTACTTTAAACTCCCCTTTATCTGGGGTTTCTTCGCCCATTATCATTCTGAAAATAGTCGTTTTACCTGCACCATTTGGTCCGATAACACCAACAATACCAGCCTGTGGTAGGTTAAAATTTAAATCGTCGTATAGCAATTTTTCATCATAACCTTTACTAACTCCTGAGGCTTCAATAACATTGGTTCCTAATCTTGGACCATTAGGAATATATATTTCTAGTTTTTCGTCAAGTTGTTTTTGATCTTGACTCATTAGCTTATCATAATTCTTTAAACGTGCCTTTTGTTTAGTTTGACGCCCTTTGGCTCCTTGTCTTACCCATTCTAACTCACGTTCTAAAGTTTTTTGACGTTTAGAAGCTGTTTTACTTTCTTGTGCTAAACGTTTCGATTTCTGATCCAGCCAAGAGGAATAATTTCCTTTCCATGGAATGCCTTCACCTCTATCTAATTCTAAAATCCAGCCTGCTACATTATCTAGAAAGTATCTATCGTGCGTTACCGCAATCACGGTGCCTTTATATTGTGCTAAATGATGCTCTAACCAATGTACAGATTCTGCATCTAAGTGATTGGTTGGCTCATCTAATAATAATACATCTGGTTCCTGCAAAAGCAAACGACATAACGCCACACGGCGTTTTTCTCCTCCGGAAAGGACACCGATTTTCTTATCACTATCTGGTGTACGTAAGGCATCCATAGCGATTTCTAATTTGGTGTCAAGTTCCCATGCATTGGCAGCATCAATTTGATCTTGAAGTTCTGCCTGACGTCCCATTAACTTTTCCATTTTGTCTGGATCAGAATACACCTCTTCCAAACCAAACATGTCGTTAATTTTATTATACTCGTCGAGAATAGCAACGGTTTCGGCTGCTCCTTCCCGTACCACTTCCATCACTGTTTTATTATCATCTAGTTTTGGTTCTTGCTCTAAAAACCCAACTGAATAATCTTGCAAAAAGGTAACATCTCCCTGGTAATTTTTATCAACACCTGCTATAATTTTTAATAAGGTTGATTTACCAGAACCATTAAGACCTAAAATCCCAATTTTAGCTCCATAAAAAAAGCTTAAATAAATATTTTTTAATACTGGTGTATTGGCACCTTGAAATGTCTTGGTTAAACCAGACATAGAGAAAATTACTTTCTTATCGTCACTCATTATTAATTATTAGTTTAAAAGTCGTTAGACTCTTGTATGTAAAAATTGTCAATCAAAAAAAACAGGAAATCTTATACTCTTCCTTTTAAGGCATTAAACACCCATGCGTTAGCAAAAAAACCTACACCTACAGCTGCAAAGCCCCAACCTGCAACATCATCGTACCTAAATGCTCCTAGACCAATCAATGCCAGTCCTACAAAAATCATTATCCATGTGGCCCACGCCAGCACAGTGTTTTTATTCATTGTCATAATAACTATTTCATTTTGGGCGCATCCTTGATAGTTTAGACAAGGCAGGCTATTTTATTAAATCTTTTAAACACCATAAACACTTAATACTAAGTGTATTAAACATTATAAAAAATGTCTTTTTCTACCCTTTTGCGCAGTTAGAGGAGCAAATATCGTATTTTTAAATAAAAAAGCATCTATTTTCTGGATGCTTTCTTAATATTAACCAATCTTAATAAAGAATTTCTTTAAACCAAAATTCTTTATTAAGATTCCCGTTTTCAAGGGAATAACAATTTCATCGGAAACCTCGACACGCTGTACCGAGGAATTTTTTTTGATTAATTCATTGGTACTTCAATGATTAATATTTTAGAGTCTCCTTTAGATTTTATTAAAACGTTATCGGTTTCATAAACACCTATGGCATCTCTATTTTTAAGTGTTAAGTCTTCTACTTCTATTTCTCCTTCAACTAAAAAGATATAAAAGCCATTATTTTCATTTTTTGGATGCAATGTTATTTCATGTCCCGAATCTAAATCTGAGCGATATATATAGGCTTGCTGGCTAATAGGTAATGCTTCACCTTCTAACTTATCTTTTGGTGCTACAAGGGTTTGCAAGGTATTCTTCTGAGCTAAATCATTAAACTTTCTTTGTTCATAATTTGGCGTTACATTCATTGTTTCTGGAATAATCCAAAGTTGTAAAAAGTTAACGCTATCAGTTTTGCTGTCGTTAAACTCTGAGTGCGTTAAACCTGTACCAGCACTCATTACTTGTACTTCATCTACTTCTATAGCTTGTTTATTTTCCATACTATCTTTGTGGGACAATGCGCCTTTTAATGGAATAGAAATAATTTCCATGTTTTGATGCGGGTGCGTACCAAAACCCATTTTTGGCTGCACGACATCATCATTAAGTACTCGGAGCGCTCCAAAATTCATGCGTTCTGCATCTTGATAACTAGCAAAACTAAATGTGTGATGTGATTTAAGCCAACCATGATTGGCATATCCTCTGGTATCTGCTTTGTGAATTATTGTTTTCATTTAATGAGTATTTTTTCATTTCCTTGAAGAAGGAAATCTTATTATTTAATTTTTAAAGAGATTCTTCATTTCATTCTGGATGACACGTTTTAACCTCCTTCTTTTATTTTGCCGGAAGAAATCCCATTTTACCCATTTGATAATCTCGCATGGCTTCCATGATTTCTGTTTGTGTATTCATTACATATGGTCCGTAAGTCGTCACTTTTTCATTAAAAGGTTCACCAGAAAGAAATAATAGTTTACTTGCATTAGTGCCTTTGATAGAAAAACCGCTCCCATCTTGATTAAACTGAATTAACTGGTTTTCATTTAGTTTCAAGGTTTCCGAACCATTAACAGTTACATCACCATATAATAAATACAACATAGATTGATGCGTTTTAGAAACCTCAAAAAAGTACTCACCTCCTTCTTCAATATCTATCATATAAACATTTACAGCTGTTTGTGTACCTATTTTCCCATAGTTTCTTTCTAATTCACCTGCAATGATTTGAACTTTCACTTTACCATCTTCAGAATTAATTAGATTAAAATCCTCGTTTTTTGCGTGCTGATAATTAGCAGGGATCATTTTCTTTTCTGCTGGCAAATTCAACCATAATTGAATCCCTTCAAGGGTTCCTCCTTTTTTTACAAACTCTTTTGTTGGTGCTTCGGCATGAATAATACCTCGCCCTGCTGTTGTCCATTGTACATCACCAGCTTTAACAACACTCTCATTCCCTAAAGAATCTCTATGTAATTGTTCTCCCTGAACTATAAATGTAATCGGTTCAAATCCGCGATGTGGATGTGGGCCTAGATCAAAAGGGTTATTCTCTTCTGAAATTTCATAAGGACCATAATGATGTAACAATATAAAAGGATCTACCATGTCTATATTTTGACTTGGCAAAGGTTGTCTTAACTGTATAGATCCCATATTGACAAAATCACTCCGCCCTACTGTTTTTATTGTATTTGATTTCATGAGTTCTTATTTTTTTATTCCCTTGAAAAAGGGAATCTTTTTATTGCAACCACAAAAAATATAATGAGATTCCCTCCTTCGAGGGAATGACAAATTAATTGTCATCGCATTTTATCCAGCAAATTGCTTAATTGTTCTGCTTCTTCTTCATTTAAATTTTTTAATAAATCATTATTGATATGAAGTGGTATAGATTCTAAAAGCTTTTTTCCTTCATCAGTAATAACAATTTTAACGACACGCCTGTCATGTTCAGAAGGTAAACGTTTAATATAATCCTTAGCACATAATTTATCCATTAATCTGGTCGCATTAGGAGAACGCTCTAGCATTCTATCCTTAATCACTTGTACCTTTAAAGGTTCTTTAGCGCCATTTAATATTCTTAAAATATTGTACTGCTGAGGAGAGATCCCAAATGGTTTAAAAAAATCATTTTGATAACTCGTTATCCAACTCGCAGTATATATAATGTTTAGCAGAGCCTTAACTCTGTTATTTGGAAATTTTGAATTGATATCTTTGGAAAAATCTCCCATAATTTTAGTATTCAATTACAGTTCTTTTTGAAATGATGCTACTTTGTTCTTTAAATCAGAATTTAACACTTCATTGGAAATCTTTCTTTCTGTAAAGTTATCATTGAACGATGGAAAAGAAAAGTCTTCAATAATATTTCCTCCCATATAAGCAAAACGCCCTTTAGCTATATCCAGAACAGTCGCCCCTCCTCTACCTCCAGGTGAGGCAGCCATTAATAACATTGGTTTTTCACTCCATAATTTGCCATCAATACGAGACATCCAATCAAATAGGTTTTTAAATACCGTTGAATATGCTCCGTTATGTTCTGCTAATGATAAAATAATACCATCTGAAGCTTTAATAGCGTCTAAAAACTTATGAGCGTTATCTGGAATACCATGAGCAATTTCATAATCAATACCATATAAAGGTAATTCAAAATCGTTTAGGTCTAAAATGTCAACTTGTACATTTTCAACCAAACTTGAAGCATAAATAGCTAGTTCTTTATTTATAGAGTTTTTGCTATTGCTTCCTGCAAATGCTATAATGTTTTTCATATCAGTTATGTATTTTTTTGTTAAAAATATAGGACACGATTAATAATACAAAGGCTATTAATGCTCCTGTTTGTTCACCGTCTCCAATCATGTAATGTGCAAAAAACGCTAAAATAAAGGCAAAAAAGAAACCGGCATAAGCCCACTCTTTAATTGCTTTAAAATTGGGATTCCAAATTGCAAATAGCCCTAAAAGTTTAGCAACAGCATACGGATAAATGATGTATGTTGGATAACCAAACTTAGTAAACATGTTAGATACATCATCATGTTTAAAAAAGTACATGCTTACAGAAAACAACATCAATAAAGTTAACAGTCCTGTAGCGATGTAATAAATAATTTTATCTCTTTTCATCTTTTTAGTTTAAAATTCTAGAACAAAAATACAATATATAATTTTATTTTCCAAGGAAAATAATTCCATGTAATATATTTTATGACAACATTAACATATATCAAAACACCATCGCAACCCATAAGTTTACTATTTTTATTTTATAAAATTTATAAATAAAAGCAAAATAGTAAGAAAATATTTTCCTTTTACACATTTCACAGAAATGCCAACTTTTGTACATTAGCAACAAACTATATTATACATGGATATTAACTTCAATAAAAACGAAGATCATAATAAACTTTTACTCTCTGATTTAAATATGCGCTTAGCCAAAGTAAGCCTTGGTGGTGGAAAAGGTCGTATTGAAAAGCTTCATGCTAAAGGAAAAATGACTGCTAGAGAACGTATTAATTACCTTTTAGATACTAAGTCAAAATCTGTTGAAATCGGTGCCTTCGCAGGAGAAGGCATGTATGCTGAACATGGTGGCTGTCCGTCTGGTGGGGTTGTTGTAAAAATTGGTTATATTAAAGGCAAACAGTGTATTGTAGTTGCTAATGATGCTACTGTGAAAGCTGGTGCCTGGTTTCCTATAACTGGAAAAAAGAATTTACGTGCTCAAGAAATTGCTATCGAAAACAGGCTTCCTATTATATACTTAGTCGATTCTGCTGGTGTATATTTACCACTTCAAGATGAGATATTCCCGGACAAAGAACACTTTGGACGTATTTTTAGAAACAACGCTGTTATGAGTAGTATGGGGATTACTCAAATTGCTGCCGTTATGGGGAGTTGCGTTGCCGGAGGTGCATATTTACCGATTATGAGTGATGAGGCTTTAATTGTTGATAAAACAGGAAGTATCTTCCTTGCTGGTAGTTATTTAGTAAAGGCTGCTATTGGAGAATCTATTGATAATGAAACTTTAGGAGGCGCAACAACGCATTGTGAAATTTCCGGAGTTACCGATTATAAAGCTAAAGATGATAAAGACGCTTTAGATACCATTAAGAATATTATCGATAAGATTGGAGATTACGATAAGGCTGGTTTTAATAAAAGTGATTCAAAAAAGCCAAAGGAAAACCCTGAAGATATTTACGGCATATTACCAAAATCCAGAGCTGATCAATATGATATGTATGCTATTATAAAGCGATTGGTTGATAATTCTGAATTTGACGAATATAAAGCCGGCTATGGACAAACCATTATTACTTGCTATGCAAGAATTGATGGTTGGGCAGTAGGTATTGTTGCTAATCAGCGCAAACTTGTTAAAACAAAAAAGGGTGAAATGCAATTTGGTGGCGTTATCTATAACGATAGTGCAGACAAGGCAACGCGTTTTATTGCGAATTGTAATCAGAAAAAAATTCCATTAGTATTTTTACAAGACGTTACTGGATTTATGGTTGGCAGTAAAAGTGAGCATGGCGGTATTATTAAAGATGGTGCAAAAATGGTAAATGCAGTTAGCAACTCTGTAGTTCCAAAATTTACGATTGTCATAGGAAACAGTTATGGAGCAGGCAATTATGCTATGTGTGGGAAGGCTTATGATCCTAGGTTGATTGTTGCATGGCCAAGTGCAGAACTTGCAGTTATGAGCGGAAATTCGGCTGCCAAAGTATTATTGCAAATTGAAAAGGCTTCGTTAGAAAAACAAGGTGAAAAAATTACTCCAGAAAAGGAAACAGAGCTTTTTAATAAAATAAAAGACAGATACGACAATCAGGTGTCCCCTTATTATGCTGCTGCTCGTATCTGGACGGATGCGATTATCGACCCTCTGGATACCAGGGATTGGATTAGTATGGGCATTGAAGCCGCTAACCACGCCCCCATTGAAAAACCATTTAATTTAGGAGTTTTACAAGTATAATGAAACATTTTCAACCCCAAATTTGTTTAGATTATGAAAAAAAGGAATATTCTATCCCTACTAGGCCTACTTTTTGCTAGTTATGCGATATACTTAATTTACACATTCTATATTGATAATAATGACAATATAAAATCCATCTATCTAGTTCCGAAAGATGCCGTTTATATCATTGAAAGTCAAAAACCAATTGATAATTGGAATACTATAAGTAAAAGCGATATATGGAAACACTTAAATACCAATACTTATTTTAATAATCTTACCGAAAGCCTTAATAAACTGGATACCATCTTTAAACAAGATGAAAGTATTTTTAAAAGATTTGGAGACAGAGAAATACTCATATCTGCTCATATTTATGCTCCAAGGAAATATGATTTTTTCTATGTAATTGATTTACAAAAAATAGCAAAACTTAATGTGCTTAAAAATCATTTAAACACCATTACTACTGATAATTTTAAGGTAAGTAAGCGCAAATATCACGAGCATCAAATAACAGAGGTTTATGATATAAAAACCCATGAAACACTATACATTAGCTTTTTACAAAATCAAATGATTTTGTCTTATGTACATACGCTTGTTGAAGCTTCTATAGACCAATATTTAGAACCTGAGATTGGAAGGCATCTTGATTTTATAGAAGTAAATAAAGAAGTTGGTTATAATGATATGTTTCGTTTATATTTTCAATATGAATATTTGGATGATTTTATTAAAGTATTTTCTAATGACTCTGGTTATCTCGAAAAAACGTTAAGCAGTAGTCTGGAATTTAGCGGTTTTAGCTTTGATTTAGATGATAATACGATTACAGCAAACGGGGTGACAAATTTTAACGATAAAGCAAGTGTGTACTTAAAAGCGCTAAAAAAATCTGGAACAAGCACACGTAATATTAGTGAAGTTGCCCCCAAACAAACAGCATTATATTTAAGTTTTTCATTCAGCAGCTTTAATGAATTTTATAATAATTTTGAATCCATTCAAAAAGAAAACCCGGAGCAATTTAAAAGTTATATTGAGGGTATAGAAAAAGTAGAGAACTTTTTAAAAATTGATTTAAAAGAACATTTTATTAGTTGGATAGATGATGAAATAGCGCTACTCCAACTACACTCCACAGTATCTCAATCTAAAAAAGATGTTGCCATAATTCTAAAAACTAATGATAATAAAAAAGCTAAGCAAAATTTAGATTTTATTTTAGAACAAATACGTAAACGTAGTCCTGTAAAATTTAAAGAAGTTAATTACAAAGGCTACCCTATTAACTTTATGTCCATCAAAGGTTTTTTTAAGATACTGATAGGAAATTTGTTTAAAGAGATTGATAAACCTTACTATACTATCATAGAAAATTATGTGATATTTAGCAATCATCCTAATACCTTAAAAAGCATTATAAATAGTTATACAAATAAAGAAACTCTAGAGAATTTTGAAGCTTATAAAGACTTTAACAATGCGTTTGATAGCAAGTGTAGTGTTTTTGCATATATCAACTCTCCTAATTTATATAATAGTGCGTATAATTTTGTAGATACAAAAGCAAAAAAACAATTAAAAAAGAATAAAGATTATTTTATTTGTTTTCCGCAAATTGGCATACAACTAACACCAGAAAAAAGCTTTTTTGAAAGTAAAATAGTGATTGATTATGAAGATCCGGATATTGTAAAAACTAAATACGCATTTGCAGACACTAAATCGCCATCAAAAACAAACAATCCACCTCCTTTAATAGAAATTACTGAAGAAAGTTTAAATGAAGAAACTATTTTCAATATTCCCGAAATTTTCCCTACAGATTTAACAGCCAAAGAGTTTATAAAAACACACACCAATGGAAACGTTAAATTTTCCGTGGAATTAAAGGATGGATTAAAACATGGAGACTATAAAGAGTATTATAAAAATGGTAAGCTAAAAATCTCTGGTAAATATTCTAAAGACACCCAAAATGGTGCTTGGCGCGTTTATAATTTTGATGGTGATTTAGTATTTAAAAAAAGGTTTTAGTGTTATAAACTATAGAACTTGTTTTATTATTTATAAATCAATTACAATTAAAAAATGAAAAGAACCTTATTTATAGTTTTTGTATTTACAACTTTAATAGGATGTAAAGACAATAAGCCCAACGAAATCAAAGTCGATTTAGTAGACAATGAAATAATTAACGATACATTATCTAAAAAAGTAACTAACAATTTAGCAGATACACTAAGTGCAAAACAACAATCAAGTATAACTTTTGACACAGACTTTTCTGATTGGAAAACTGATGAAGTTGATTTGTCTCAATTTGAGTTTTTAGAAAGAACCAATGATACCTTAAAAATAATTGCGAGAGATACCACTATCAGGCTAGTTAATGAATATTTTGACGATGAGAAACAAAATTATGGAGCCTCAAGATTTATTGTAGCAAACGTTTACCCTAACCACGATGTTATTGAATTACAAGCAATTTCTTATGAATACTCCTATCATGTTTTGGCTTACTTAAAAACAGGTGATACCATTTTTTCATATGGTAAACCAATGTTTTCTAAGGATGGCAAGTACATTTTTACTTCAAATGTTGATTTAAATGCAGGATTTGATGATAATGGCTATCAAATAATCAAACTAGATTCTTTAGGTTTTAAAAATGTTAAAACTGTTGACATTGAAAACTGGGGAATTCAAAAGGCTTCATGGATTGGAACTGATAGTATAGTTTATTCTAAAGTAACCTTAAATGAAAACTATGGCTTCGATACTGAGGTAAAAAAAATAAAAATAAAATAGCATACACAAACCGACATTCGAATAGTCTGTTTTATGTTTTTTTATTTTCTCGTGAAATTTCTGTATCTTAATGGTTGATAACCAATACTTTTCAATCATGGGAACAATAAAAACGCTCAACAAGTGGGCAAATGCACATACGTATTTACCTCTTGATATCATTCGTGTCGCTCTAGGTGTCTTTTTATTTATTAAAGGCATTAGTTTTATGTCTGACAGTGCCATGCTGATGGAATTATTTAAACCAATACAAAATTTGGCTGGTGGTATGGTAATCATCCATTATGTAGCACCTGCTCATTTTATTGGCGGTCTTTTAATTGCTTTTGGTTTACTCACCAGATGGGTCATTATTGCTCAGCTCCCAATTTTAATTGGCGCTATTGTCATAAATTTTGCAGGAGAAATGAATGCTTCAAACCTAACATTAGCATTAATCACTTTTGTTGTTTGTTTATTTTTCTTGTTTTATGGTTCTGGTAAAAACTCACTCGATTATTATTTTAAAATGCAGAAATAAAAAGGTGTCATTCAGAACATTATCGAAAACAAAATATATTTTGTTTGAAGATACAAAGCAAAGCTTAAGAAGAATCTTTTTAAAATTAGATACTTATTATCAGTGTTTTTAATTTTTTTGACTGCACTCAAAATGACAACTTATAAACTTTTTAATTCCCTTTTTTACAATTCTTACTGCAAATTTTGATAAGAAGAAATAAGTCGCATGAATTCTACTCTATACCCCTTTTGCCATTACATCATACATAAATAATTTACTTTTAGGTATTTTACTAAAATCGTAGACTTGTCTAGATGAGATACTACGCAATTATCATCTTTACTTAATACCTAAAATTATTTATTCTTTGCTCTCAATTTATCTAATTCCTGTTTTGAGGCTTTTAATAATAATTCTAATTCTTTTTTTTGAAATCTACAGCAACAAGAATCAATATCTGCAATAGTTCTAAAAATTAAAGATTCACAATAATTAATTCTAATAAAATAAGAGAAATCAGAGACTATGTTTCTATAAAACTCATCAATATCGCTTAGAGAGGCTTCGAATATTACTTTATCCTTAAAACGTAAAAAGTTTAATTTAATCTTTAGTATGTGTTTAAACAAAATTTATTGAGGTTTTTCTTTATCCATCGCAAAGTTTATTCCATAAGGCTTTAAAAATGAATATCGCCAAATTTTGAGTGCAAATGGGTATTTATTTTTCCTCTAAACAAAACTTGATGGCATTATTAATGATAATATCATAACGCTAACAGTTTTATTATCATTTAAATATATTATGTATTATGAATAACAAAAAGTGTGCTTTAGAAAGTAATAGGAATGAGCCAAAAATTATAGTTAAAAAAACAAATTATGATAGCGCGTATGATCCTAGAGTCACTTCTAGAAATAATTATTTTGAAATTCTACTTTATAAAATTGGAAATTGCGGCAGACATATTATAGATTTTAAAGAATATGAAATTACTAATGGAAGTGTTTTTATCATTACACCTGGAAGAGTACATTTACTAAAACAGAACCCTGAAGAAAATGGAATTATTATTCAATTTACAAAGGAGTTTTTAGAGCTTAGTATCTTACCTTCTCAACTTGATTGGTTCTTAAAATTTTATGCAAACCCCAAAGTGAGTCTTGACTCTTTTCAGTCAGAGAAATTATACTTTTACTTTGAAAAAATAAAAGAACTTTATGACTCTTCTAGTATTTTAAAATTCCAGAAGCTGCAAAAGCTTTTTGGATTAATTTTATTTAAACTATTAGAGTTTATTCCAGATCAGGTTAGGTTATATAAAAAGGAAAGTGTTTCCTATGAATTCATGTCTTTGGTAATTGAAAAGTTTAGGGAAATTAGACTAGTAAAAAAATATGCCGCACTTCTTAATATTCCTATTAATAAGTTAGAAAAAGAAGTGAAGATGCATTATGGAAAAAGTCCTCTTAAAATAATTAATGAGCTACTTGTCATAGAAATTAAAAGGTTGCTAATATCCAATAAATTATCTCATAAAGAAATATCTTTTGCGCTCAATTTTGACTCACAAAGTTCATATACTCGATTTATTAAGACACATACTGGTAAAACACCTACCGAACTTAAAAAAACCTTGATGTTTTAAATAAGATTAAATAAGCTAAAAAGTACAGTTATTAATTAAATGTTGTCATTTATTGCTTTCGAGATTGTATTGTTTATTCTGTTAGTTATTTTTAAAATGGTTAGCATCTGTACATTTTAGTTTTTTGTAGGTACTAGACTATGTACAGGTATAGCTATATATTTGGTATAAAGACGAACTTAGGTTCGTCTTTATTATTACTGTTATTGGTTAATAGTTACCATTTATTATTTTTGAGATTGTTCTTTATACATGCTTATTTATTTTAGTACTTTCATACTTAATTGAGTAAGATAATTAATTCATTGAGAGGGTTTTATTAATCTAAAAGAATGAGTATTATAATAGTTTAAAGATGAGTCGGGGGGCTGGCTCATCTTTTTTACATATATTCTCCAATTATTATATTTTTGCTTTTTGGTTGAATTTTTTCAATTATACTTTCAGTTATCGTAATCGCCATTTTAATTTACCTAAAGAATAAAGGAAGAGGAAATAACAATGAGAATTTTGATAATTTCGACTTCGATTAACTACAGTTATTAACTAATTTCTATCACTTATTTGTTTTTAGATTACCCTTCATTTTGTTTCAGTTATGTTTGAATATTCTAAAAATGATTTTTTTTGAGAGGAAAATCATTTTACAACCAAATTGAGAGTATCTTAAAAAAGGTGGACTTGTTCTCTGTTCATCTTTTTTTGTTTATAATAATAGCAATCAAAACACAATCCTTTTACCTTTTGGCAGACCACTAGTCTAAAATCACCGACGTAAGTACATTTATATTCTAACTCGTCTTTTTGTTTCATAGTAACTACAGTAACTATTGACTTAACCTTATCTGTCGCCAAACATAATTCAATATTTAAACTTATAAAAGAGGTCTAAAAAACACTGTCGGAATATTTACTTTTTAGACCTTTTTATAATATTACTACAAATTTTGATAAGAAGAAACAAGCCGCATAAATTCTGCTCTATAACCATCTTTATCATTACCTCTACCTTGTTTAGCTAATTCAATAACATCTTCTGTTTTTGAATTATTATGATATTTTGACTGCCTTAACTGCATTCCAAACAATGCTACAGCTGAAGCAAATTTTAAATCTTCAGATGCTTCTGAAATTGTATTTTTTTGCACATGAACCATTTCTATACTTTTATCTCCATCTGGTTTTTTATATCTAAATTTTACTGTAAACAATTCATCAGCGTAGTTTTGGGCTACCTTAGTTTTAGTATATTTTAAATCAGCCACATCTTTGAGATAATCACTTTTTACACCATTCGGAATCACCTCATACAAAGCTGTAACAGTGTGTCCGCTCCCTAATTCACCTGCATCTTTTGTGTCATCAATAAAATCTTCATCCTCAAGCATTCTATTTTCGTATCCAATTAACCTGTATGCCTGTACTTTATTCGGATTAAATTCTATCTGGATTTTCACATCTTTTGCTATGGTAAATAAGGTGCCTCCAAATTCTTTTCCAAAAACTTTTTGAGCTTCTTGCATATTATCAATATAGGCATGATTCCCATTACCTTTATCTGCTAATATTTCAAGTTTAGAGTCTTTATAATTTCCATAACCAAACCCTAAAACGGATAAAAACACACCAGATTTACGCTTTTCTTCTATTAATGTTTCCATAGCTTTATCACTAGACGCTCCTACATTAAAATCGCCATCAGTGGCTAAGATCACTCTATTATTCCCATTCTTTTTATAATGCTTCTCTGCTAATTTATAAGCTAATTTTATACCAGCTCCACCAGCTGTAGACCCGCCAGAATTCAAGTTATTTAAAGCGCTTAATATTTTTTCTTTTTGCTTTCCAGAAGTTGGCTCTAAAACAACACCAGCTGCACCTGCATATACTACAATAGATACTTTGTCTTGCTCACGTAATTGATTTACTAAAAGCCTGAAAGCCGATTTTAAAAGGGGTAATTTATTTTGCGAGCTCATAGAACCAGAAACATCCAACAGAAAAGTAAGATTTGATGGAGGTAGCTCTTCATTGGCATATGTTTTTCCTTGTAAACCAATTTTAACAATTTTTGTATCATTATGCCATGGTGTTTTCGCTACTTCTGTATTTATAGAAAAAGGATGTTCATCTGTTGGTTGTGGATAGTTGTAATCAAAATAATTAACCATCTCTTCGATTTTAACAGCATCTGGTTCAATGGTCTCCCCATTATTAATCATACGTCTTATATTACTATATGAGGCCTTATCTACATCAATAGAGAAAGTAGATAATGGTGAAAGTGATGTTCTTTCAAAACTATTCTCTTCTATAACCGCATAACTTTCATTATTATTTATTCTAAAATTTCCTTGATGTGTCGTTATAACAATACAGCCATTTTTAGCAATTTTTCCAAACTTTGTTTTAGCATCAGACTTATCATATTCTTTTTTACTATTAATATCTGATTCTCTTAAACTCTCAATAATATGGTTATTCTCTTTTTTAATAGGCACGCCATCAACAATATACAAAAGCTCCTTTTCTTTATTAGTTTTGTTGTTTTTTGTGCTGATCAAAATAACACCATTTGCTCCTCTACTTCCATAAATGGTTTTTGATGCAGTGCCTTTTAAAACATCTATAGCTTTAATGCTTTTTGAGTTTATTTCTTCTAATTCTTTATAAGGAGCAACAACATCATCTATGACAACTAAAGGTTCTTTATTTCCAGATAATGAAGATATGCCTCTTATACGAATTTGAGAGTTTGTACTCGGTACACCCGAATTACTAGTGACATTAACACCTGCAACTTGTCCTTGCAATGCTTTTGATAATGAATTAGATTGTATTTGACTTGCTAATTTATTATGATATGCTTTTTGTTTTTGACGTTTTATTTGGGATGCAGATGGAGAATACGCCTTAACTGCCGAAACAGAACCAGTAACAGCACTTCTTCTTTGTACTGCATATCCAGTTACTACAACTTCTTCCAAACGAGAAACATCTTCTTGTAAAGCTATAGAAATTGTATTAAGATTTCCTACTTTTTTTTCTTGTGTTACAAAACCTACATAGTTAAAAACAAGAATATCTGTCGGTTTTGCTTTAATTTGATAAAGTCCATCAAAATTAGCAACGACTCCTTTACTGGTCCCTTTAATTAAAATATTTGCTCCTGCTAAGGGTAAATTATCACTTGCCGATGTTACTTTGCCAGATATTAAACGTTCTTGAGCTTGCACTTGTATGGAAATTGCCAATACAATAATGATTTTTAGTAATGCTTTCATGAGAATTGATTTTAAAGTTTAACATAAAACTAATCTCAAACCCTTTCTTATAAAACCAATAATGAGTGAAGTGCCCTTTTGAATGAGTAAGGCACAAAAAAAAGGGTAAACTCTTGTTTACCCTTTTTTATATATTAGAATTTTATTTTTCCAACTTCAAATTCATCTTCTTTTTTATCCAATCTTAAAATTTTTACTTTTTTGGTTTCATTTTCACCTCCATAATTAGTGAATATGGTAACCTTTAATGTTAACCCCAAGTCAAGCTTTTTGTTTTTTAACTGATTTTATGTACTTCAGTCAATATAACCCTCAATGATGATGATGATCTTAATTTTTATATGTTTAGCTTTGGATAAAATAAAATTTGGCTAGATGATTTACCCTCATCTAGCCAAAATTCAATTAAGGTTGTTCTTTAATTTTAGTATAAGGAATTCGCATCTTAATTTCCCAAGTTCCTGTATCATTAATTCTAATACCCCATCTTATATAGGCTCTATTAAGAATCTCGCTGGTACCGGGATCTGTATAAGGCGTCCAATCTTTTGGTCCATTATCAGCTTCAAAAGCTTCTGTATCTACAGTAAAGGCATTTCCAGTTGTTAAATAGTACATTAAATATGTATTATCTCCTGAATACGTTCTTCCAAATTGAGGGAACGGAGGTGCTGGTAATGAAAAAGTTGTAGAAGTTGCATCTGTAATAGTCTCGACGGAGTTATCATGATAATTTTGTAAAAATGTAGATCCCGTAGGATAAAAGGTTATCTCATCAGGGTTTAAAGGCTTATCATAACTATCTGTAATAACCATTTTTACTTTTACGCCCAGAGAGGGTTCATCACTTATTTTAGTAATATTAATATAAGGATGTGTACCATCTAAAACACTTGGAATATTTGCATCTTCACTATTCACTATTCTAGATGTATATGCAATATCGTAACCACCACTTACTTTACCTAATTGAAGTCTAGACCTCATTTCTCTAAGAAACTCTACAGGTTTAAATGGCTCAAGCTTAACTACTACATAATCATCTAATTGTCTTTCCCCTCTTACATTTGTAGCTTTAACATTGAGCTTATATATATCCTGATCATCTACAAACTTGCTAGCTTGTGTAAAAGCTAGTTCCCCACTTACATCATTAATTAAAAGTGTAGGCTTGTTAGCTAGCTCTAGTTTTTCCTGAGCCAGTTCTAACGTAGTATCGGTAAACGGATTAAATGCTTCTTTCCATATCAATATTTCATGTTCATCGAACAAATCGTTGGTTGAGTTCCCTTGAGCATCTGTAACATCAGTTATTTCCCAACTCATAGGGTAAGTAGACCCTTCTATATTTGGTGCGGCTCCCAATTTAAAAACACCTCTAGGAACAAATATAGTGTCTTCCAAAGCATGAATATTATCGCTTATATAGCCTATTTCTGGCGGCTTACAAGAAGAGGCCAAAAGAGCTAAGATAAACACGGTATAAAATATATTTTTCATATGTCTTTCTTTAAATTAAAAATTCTAATTAGTCGTTTTTGTAATTAAAAAGCGTATGCGAACCTTGTAAAACATGGATAATACCATTGGTAGAAACTAGATTTGATGTTTTGACTAACACTTTATCATCATCATCAATATCATCCCAGACATCCCAATCATCTCCATTTTTATAAGTATAAAATACATACTCCGGCTTGTCATCTAAATAATCACCATAACTATCCGATGGCTCAAGTGATATTCTTCTTTCTTCACCGTTTTCAGAGGCATATATTTTCCCTTGCTCTTTAGTCATATTTTCTCGTGTAATTTTTCCCGGAAAGATATACCCTCCCATATACTTTTGTAATGTATCCGTTGGGATATCATTTATAGTATATTGGGCATTAGCGTTTGTCTCTCTCAATTCTGTTAAAATATCTTCAACATAATTTTTAATAGACAAATTGTTAGGAGCAAAAATAGTTGTTTCTCCATTTACCAAATTTCCCATTCCTGCTCGCTCAATCAACAATGCTAAAGTATCCAGTTGGCTGTGCGATTTGAAAAAATCCATTGTAGTAGTTCCTACTTCAGGACTGCTTAAACCACCGTCTACCAAATAACCTCCACCAGTCGAGCACGCATTAAAAGCAAAAATTACGATTGTTATAATTCCTATTATTTTTTTCATATTATTTTAATTTTATAATTAAGACTTATAATTTGCCTCTCCAATATTCTGTTTGAACAATATCAGGATTGGTAGAAATAATGTTTGGATGTACAGGCCAAAAATAACCTTCCTTATTATTCCTTGTCGGGCTTGCCCAAGGCACACCATCAAAATAATCCATTCTTACTCTGTCATACCCAGATTGTGCTTCTCCTACAAACTCTATAGCGCGCTCATCGAAAATAGCTTTCATAAGCGATGCCCTATCTGTAGCTCCCATATAGTTAGGCACATTGGCTTGTGATCTTATCATATTTAAATCTGCTACCGCAGGTCCTGAATTTCCTAATCGGGCATTCGCTTCTGCTCTTAAAAGATACATATCTGCCAATCTGAATATTAAAATATTAGATTCTGAAAATAAGGCGTAAGCACTTTCTGAGCTTGGATCTTGCGATGCATGTGAATACTTTTGTAAATAGGAGTCATCATTTGTACCATATTCGAAGAAGAATAAATCTTTTCTAACATCATTTGCTCTGTCCGAGTCTCCAGCCATCATTTCATTCCCATAAAAATCTGGGTCCATAAAAGGGCTTCTGTTTCTATTAATTGATGAAAACACCGGGAAATTTAGGGTAAGTCCAGTATGACTACCATCTGATGTGGTTACACTAAATGATTCGTCCATACTAGAATTCACATTAAGCTCAAAAAGCCCCGTAGCAGATTGTCCCATGCACATGGCATTAAAGCCATCTTCACCTTCACTTACATAGTCTATTAATCTGGCACCACTATTATTAATTACAGAAGTAGTTGCCGCTATAGATTGTTGAATCATATCGGCATTTTCATTATCTCTACTAGCATACCATAATGTGATGTGTGCTTTTAAAGCTTCTGCACTTGCTTTATTAGCTGTTATTGCCCATCCTGAAGCTCCTGGTGAAGAATAGTCTAATAAGCTTATCGACTTATCTGCTGCTGCTAAAGCATAGTCTAACACCTGTAATTCGTCTACTCTTGGGTTTCTTACAATGTAACCATCTGGGGTAACTAATTGGTCTGAGCTTTCTATAGACTGCTCAACTATTGGCACATCTCCCCATATTCTTGCCATATAAAAATAGGTAATAGACCTAATAAATGCAGCCTCTCCTAAAAGTCTGTTTTTTTCTGATTCAGAATCAAAAAAGTCAACAGACATCCCTTCAATGTATTGTTCTATGGTGAAAGCCCAGTTTGCAGCCCTAAAAAAGTTTTTCCAATTTCTTGAATCTCCTCTATAGGCTAAGTCATAGTTTCCACTACCTTCTATATAATTAACAATCCAACTTCGGCTATTCATAAAGGTCATTCCAGGCCATTCCCCCCAATACATAAAGTTAGATTGGGTTAAAAGTGCTGATTTAAATAATCCGTAAGCGCCGGCAACAGCTTGCTCTGCATTTGCCTGACTCACCCAAAAAGCATTCGGGTGCGTTATACTTAATGGTTCTTGATCTAAAAGATCTGAACAACTTACAGTTCCCATCAAGCATAAAATCAATCCGAATATTTTAATATTTTTTACTTGTTTCATAACGTTTAAAATTTTGTATCTATTCCAATAAAAATTGTTTTACCTTGTGGGTAACCATTTCCATAAGTGTGTCCTTTAGCATCTACCATAGAGGCATCTACTACTTTTTTAGATCTTTGCCATTGATACGGATTTAACACAGACGCATAAAGACGTAAACGTGAAAACCCTATGTTTTTCATGAAATTATCTGTACCATCAAAAGTATAGCCTATTGAGGCATTGGTTATTTTCCAATAGTCTCCACTATCAATCCATAAAGATTGGTTACTTCTAAATCTGTAAAAGTTTCCTACACTAGGAGCGCTAGTTGGATATAAGGCCGGAAAATCTACACCGGCAGCACCATCTCCCGGATTTTGCCAAAAAGTATGCTCGCTTAAATCGGCCAAACCTCTTTCTGCCCACGGAGTATTACCTCGATCATAATTATCTAAATAACTGTTAAGTACCGTATTTTTTATATCGGCACCAAATGAAAATTGGCTATACATTTGGAAGTACCACTTTTTATAGCGAAGGTTTATATTAAAAGACCCTTGAATATCCGGAATAGGCGAATAGTCTGTTGTTAGTTTCCAATCATGAGTTTCATTAAGAAAATAATCACCGTTTAAATCACTCCATATCGGGAATCCCGGAGCAATAGTTGCCCAAGCACTTTTACCCGCTAAAGGTTGTCCTGTAAAAGGGTTTACCGGTAATTGACTTAAATCGTCAAGAATATACTCATTAATAAACATCTTGTATAGGTTAAGAGGCCTTCCTACTACGTAACCATAATCACTACCTATATAATCGCGATTACCGTTTGGCAATTTAGACACGTAGTTTTCATTTCTAGAGAATCCTAGCATTAACTCCAAGCGTAAATCATTACTTTTTGGAAAAACGTGATAATGTATCATAGATTCCCATCCATAATTTACAACACCTGCAATATTAGTTGGTGCTGAGTTGTATCCTGAATAGGCTGGGAAAGCGGCATCAAAAAATAATTTATCTGTATTTTTATTATAGGCATCAAAAGTTAAACTAACACGATAATTAAACAGATCTAAATCAACACCAATATTCCATTGCTCTGTTTCCTCCCAGGAAAGCGAGGTATTCCCTATTTGGTTGTAATTAGGAATTACTCCTGTTACACCTCCATAACTTGAAACGTCCATTTGGCTAGTTCCTAATGGTGTACCTCCATAGCCAAGGCTATAAGCTCCAAATCTTAAAAAGTTTTCCGGAAATTGTTTTCCATTAATACCCCAAGACGCTCTTACTTTAAGAAAGTCTACAACATTAGAAATGTGTGGTTTAAGAAATGGCTCTTCTGATATGGTCCATCCAGCATTTACCGATGGGAATTTTGCCCATCTTACATCTTTACCAAATCTTGACGATCCATCCATACTAAAGCTGGCTCCTATTTGATAACGTTCTTTATATTTATAAGCGAAACGCCCAAAGTAAGATACCATAGCATTCGAGCTAATATCTGTAGAGCCACTTATTTGATCTTGTGTGTACCTATCATTTATTACTTTAATAGCATCACTACCAAAACCAAAAGCTGCTAATTGCATAGATTCGTATTGATTGTAATCTATTCTATTTCCTAAAACAGCCGTGACTTCATGATTATCATTTCCAAAGTTTTTAAATAGACTTAAATACGTTTCTGCTGTTAGGTTTTTTCTATTATATAATGCATAACTGGCAAAACCATCTCCTTCATTACGAATGGTTGAAGGCTCATAGAAATTCTTTTTATTGCTATCGTATACAAAACTTAGCTGTGAGTTTAAACTTAAGCCTTTAATAACATCAACTGAAGCAAAATTTGAAAGTGTTAAATTTACTGTTCTGTCTGTGTTCAGCTTATCATTTAATTCCCCACTTAACGATTTGATTCTTGAATCTGTAATACTAAATAAGGAGGATTGTAAATATGCTGGGCTTACTGGTAGTGAAGAATTTAGGCTAAAAGGTCCTTGATATGGGTTACCTTGTCCTGTATCTTGATCGGAATAAGTAAATCTAGTGATAAATCGGTTTCTAAAACTTTTACCAGCTTTAAAATTCAAATTAGTAGCCAAAGTAATTCTATCAACTCCAGTGCCTATAATAGCTCCTTCTTGCTTATCATACCCTAAAGAAACGCGGTAATTAGATTGTTCACTGCCACCTCTAACACTAAAATTATGTTTCTGCATAATTCCTGTTCTGTAAAACAAATTTTGATAATCAACATTATTGTTAAATGATGGGTTTATACTATCTGTTAACACCATAGGTGCATAACTGGACTGTAGCTCATTGGGCTGCCACCATCGCTGAATCATGTCCATTTTAGCACGACGCTCTGCAGCTCCAACTAATATAGGTACTAAATCTGGTTTTGGTTGAATACCTAGACTGGTTGTGAATGTAAACTCAGGTTTATCAAGATTAGCGCCTCCTTTGGTTTCAATGATGATAACACCATTTGCCCCTCTGGATCCATAAATAGCTGCAGCTGATGCATCTTTTAAAACATCAATACTTTTAATGTCATTTGGATTAAGAGATGCTAAAAAATCTACGTTAGAAACTCCATATCCTGCTAAATCTTCTAAACTCGTTTGTACACCATCTATAACGTATAATGGATTACTATAAGCCAAATCAGCATCAATATTAGCTCCTACACTTGTATTACCACGAATAACGATAGCGCCTCTACCCGCTGGGGCTCCAGTTAATGATACGCTTTGCATCCCGGTTACTTGTGTCGCAATTAAACCTGCTACATTAAGCACAGGAATACTCTCTAAATCATCACTTCGCACACTAGATACTGCTCCGGTAACATCTCGTTTATGTACTTTTTGATATCCAATGAGTACAATAGCATCTAATTCTGTTAAATCTTCTGCCATCGTAATATTTAAAACAGTATTTTGTCCTACTGTAACTTCTTTGGTCTGGTACCCCATTAGAGATAGTACTATAATGGATTCTGAATTAACATTTTTAAGTTTAAAAGCGCCATCAAAATCGGTTGCAACGCCTAATGCTTTATTCTGTTTTAGATAAACACTAACGCCAGGCAAAGGTATCCCTGTCTTTGAATCTGTTACAGTTCCACTTATCGTACCTTCTTGACTATAAGAAAACGATAAACTCAGAAGTGCAACAGTCATAAATAATAGTTTCTTCATAAATTCTTAATTAGTTTAGTTTGGTTAATAAATTACATAGCATTTACATTTTGGTACTTTGCGTAATTGTTTTTTCATACACGTTTGTTTTGGTTATTAGTTAATAATTGAATTGATTTGTTAATATGTATCTTTTATCCAGTTGTAAGGCTTTCTTTTTATCCAGTTTCCACGTGTGAAATCTGGAAAATCTTGTGGTTCTCCATTGTTTTCTATAGATGATTCTGATAATGGTGTTACGGCACTCCATGCAGCTGCATCATAAGCATCCATTGGGGGGGCTATGTTTTGTTTTGCTGATTCTACAAAGGCTTGCATAACAAAGAAATCAATGCCGCCATGCCCTGCTTCTGTAGCACCTTCTCCATACTTTTTCCATAATGGATGATCATATTTTTTAAACCAGGCTTCCATAGCTTCCCAACCATGCCCTTTGGTTGTACCTTCTATATGAATACGTTGGGTATGGTAATCGAAGTCTGTAAGTCCTTGTACACCTTGTACTTTGAATCCTAAAGAATAAGGGTGTGGTGTATTGACATTATGGGTTACTATAATGGTTTCTCCATTAGACGTTTCTATGGTTGATGTGATAATATCTCCTTGTTTCCATTTTAGTTTAGCATTGGGATGGTTCTGTCCTGCATTATCTACTATATATTTATTTAACCCTATGGCTTTAGTTGCATGTGATGTTAAAGACAGGAAACGATTCCCTCTGTTTACATTGGCCATAACTGCTATAGGCCCTAAACCATGGGTAGGATAAACATCTGCATTTCTTAGTAATGAATGTTGGGTTCTCCATGCGGATTCTGAAATTCCTTTCTCTCCAAATTCTACGCCTTTACCATAAGCTGTTTTTCCATCGTTTAATTTTACATGTCTAAGATCATGTTGATAACCACAGGTAAAGTGTAATAATTCACCAAATACATTTTGTTTCACCATGTTTAATACGGCTAGCACATCGCGTCTGTAATTTACATTCTCTAGTATCATTAAATGCGAACCGGTTTCTTCGTGTGTGTTTACCAAATCCCAACATTCTTCTAAAGTATTAGCGGCTGATACTTCTAGGCCTGTGTACTTCCCTGCCTTCATAGAGTCTACTGCCATACGGGTGTGCCATAACCAAGGAGTTGCTATAATGACAGCATCCACTTCTTTTAATTCCAGCAAGTTTCTGTAATCATAATCATTACTTCCAAATACTTTAGGTTTTCTTTGCCCTGCTTTGTCTATCATTTTTAAAGCAATAGGGATTCTTCTGGAATCTATATCGCAAATAGCTGTTACTTCAATATCTTTTCTTTGTAAAGCATTCCTTAAATGATTGGTACCCCGCAGTCCAACACCTATAAATGCCAGTTTAAGAGTCTCTCTTTTTATGTTATATGAAGTTCCAAATGTTAAACCTGGAAGTAATGCTATTCCTGCGCCAGCTATAGCTGACTTCTTTACAAAGTTTCGTCTTGATGACATAATGATAATTAATGATAAAGTCCTTATTTAATTTATTAGAACTATCAAAAATGACTTTTCATTACTATAATTATGTTGACATTTCAATCTTTTAGGTGGAATATTCAATATTTTAATCTATTTTGGTTATATTATACACCTTTCTGATTGTTTTAACCTCGTTTTAATTTATTCTTTAAAGGATATTTACATACTATCTTAAATAGTATTTCATAGCCTTTAAGAGACTCCTTTCACCATTATAAATATTGCCTACTCGTTTACTAAAAACTTAAATGATGTTTTCACTAAAACGTTATATTCTTATTACTTTTTTTATAGTCTACCCATCTCTTTTTTTTAGTCAAAGTCATAAGAATTTTCAACGTCTTCACCCTACGCTTGACAATAAATCTGTTTTTGTTAAAATGACGATCCAAGGACCATTGGGAAATATTTGGTTAAGATGCAGTAAAGGCATATTAGTATATGACGGGTATAATTATAAGCTTATTAAGAATAAAGCTGTTTTTTTTAATGACAAAAAGAAAAATCGTGTACAAGATATGTTGACTGATAGTGATGGTAATATTTGGATTACATCTGCATCCGGTTTACTAACAAAATATAATGCTTCAACTGGATTATTTGAAGACATGTCATCATTATTAGCAGAAAAAGACCATGTAAATAATATCTTTTCAAAAGGAAAAAGTATATGGTTAGCCTCTAAAAGTGGAAATATATATCGCTATACGGATTCTAAAATAAGTAGAGTAATAACAATACCGCATATAAACCCGCCTCTTAAAAACATTTTCGACATCGAATTAGTTGGAAACAAACAGTTATATATAAGTACAACAGATGGAGAAATTTTTAATTACGACCTTAAAACAAAGCAATTAACTAAACTAACTGGTTCGTTTAATAACTACCCAGGAAATATAGTTTTAACAGCCGACAACAGCAGTAATAGGTTATGGATAGGAACAGAGATTCACGGGCTTTTTGTTTATAATACAACCAGTAAACAGTTTGTACAAGATATTTTCTTTAAAAAGAAAAAATTTAATATTAATAAAGAAATGTTCATAACCTTATTTTGTGATAGTCATGGATATATCTGGGGAGGTACAGATGGTGGTGGCTTGTATAAAATCAATTCTAATACAGGAAGTATCGATTTGTTTACCAAACAAGATACTAATGAGTTCTCTCTTAATAGCAATAGTGTTTTAAATATTAGCGAGGATAGCCATAAGAACATTTGGGTTACCACCAATTATGGAAGCTTATTTGTACTTCCCAATGCGAACATAAATATTAAATACCATACGGGATCTGAAAACAATACGCCTCTAAGAATATTAAGTATTTACAAAAGCTCTATTGGGGATTTATTTATTGGTACCGATGGAGCTGGTTTAACCAAAATAGTAAATAACCCAGATGGAACAACTAATGCAACTCAATATTTTAATAATTTACCTAGAGATAAAGGGTTTTATGTTCAATCTATAACTGAAGATGAACATGCCAATATTTGGCTTGGGACTTATAGGAATGGCTTATGGTGCTTTAATACAAAAAACAATACACTACGAAAAAAGATTAGCATCTATAATTCAAAAGAACAGGAAGCCACCGATGTGAGAACTGTTTTTAAAGATTCTAAGGGACGTATTTGGATAGGTTCAAATATATCAGTAAGCATATTTACTGACGATTTAAGACCAATAGCCAGTTTTGAAAATAATAAGAATGGGCTCAAAGGTTCCAATACCGAAAGTATTTTAGAAGACAAAAACGGAACCATTTGGTTGGCTTTATACAATGGTGGTTTATTTCAATTTAATGAGAACACTGTAGATATTAAACAATCTATGTTTACTAAGTATTCTAGTTATGAAAACAATGATATTTTTAGCGCTAAATCTATGGTTCTTGGTGAGCCTAACGAAATATATTTAATAAACCATAATGGTAAGCTATTAAAATTTAATACTACAGATAAAACCTATAGTAATTTTGAACATATAGAATCTATCAATGAGCAAATATTTTCTTCTATAATTAAAGAAAATGATCAAATTTTGTGGATCGGCTCTACTAATAATGGTATTAGTCGTTTAGATATTAAAAAATCTACATTAAAAACCTTTAATACTACAGATGGATTTCAAAATAATATGTTTTTATCCACAAGTTCTTTTAAAGATAAGGAGGGTTTACTTTATTTTGGCGGCATAAAAGGAATCAATTATTTTAACCCTAAACATTTAAGAAAAAAAGTATCTAAAGCGATATTGCGAATAAATGATATAGAGATTCTTAATCAGCCTGTTGACTCCTTGATCCCCTCACAAGTTACTACAGGGATACATAATATAGAGTCATTAAAATTAAAGTATAATCAATCTTCTTTTTCGTTTAGATTTTCTGCTATAGATAATATCCTCAATCCTAAATATTACTATGCGTATCGGTTAAAAGGGTTTGATGATAAATGGATTACAAATCATTCTGAACGTGTAGCTATTTATACTAATATTCCTTCTGGCGATTATACTTTTGAGGTAAAAGCCGGCACCAAAAAAAATACATGGGATATTCCAACAAAGCAAATTAATATTACCATAGAACAACCTATATGGAACAAACCTTTAGCCTATATTATCTATTTATTTATAATGGCATTAATAGCATACGGTATAAGACGATGGTATTTGTTGAGAAAAAAATTGTTTTTAGAAAAGATTGATCATAAAAAGGAAAATGAATTGCATGAAATAAAAATGAATTTTTTCACAAAAATGTCTCATGAAATACAAACTCCAATAACTTTAATTTTAGGGCCTATTGACGATATGTTAAAGAGAGCTGAACAAAATGGGAACTTATTGCTTAAACAACGCTTAAACATTATATCAAACAATACCAAACGCCTTTCTAAAATTGCTAGAGAACTAACTCTGGTTAGAAATAAAGAATTAGATAAGCTAAGGCTTATTGTAAACAAAAACAATTTATATAAAGACATTGAAAACATTTCACTTTCTTTTAAAGAATTAGCTAGACAAAAACAAATTGATTTTGCTATAAACTGTCCAAAAAATTTGTCGGAGGCATGGTATGACAAAGAAAAAATAGAGCATATTATATACAACTTACTCTCTAATGCTTTTAAATTTACTCCAAAGGAAGGTTATATTCAATTAAACGTAATTCCAATTGATTTTAAAAAAGCAATAAGATTATCTGTAGTAGATTCTGGACCAGGAATTCCTCAAAAAGAGTTAAATACTATTTTTGAGCTATTTTATCAATCTAAAGCAGGCAAAAAAAATAAAGGGTCAGGTATTGGATTAGCACTCACAAAAGAATTGGTAGATTTACACAAAGGGAGTATTGAAGTTGAATCGACACCGGGGAAAGGCACTATTTTTACAATTACATTACCTATTAAGGAAGAAGCCTATACGGAATCTGAAAGAATTACAACCAACACCTTCGAGGAACCAAATGTTATTGATACAGTTCTGGAAAATGAACTCTCAATAGAACCTAATGGCAGTTTAAATACTACTAAAAAAACCATACTAATTGTTGAAGATAATTATGATCTACAGGCTTTTTTAAAAGACCTTTTATTCAATCAATACAATATTATTTTAGCCGAAAATGGTGAGGAAGGCTATTTATATGCAAAAAACAACTTCCCAGATCTTATTATAAGTGATATTATAATGCCAAAAATGGATGGTATTAAAATGTGCGACAAACTTCAAGACGATAAATTAACTAAACACATTCCTATAATATTACTTACTGCAAAAAACTCTACGCATTCCAAAATTCACGGACTCCAGTCCGGTGCTATAGAGTATATTAACAAACCTTTTAATACCAAAGAACTCCTGTTAAAAATTAAAAACATTATATCTTCTAAAGAGCATATTATTTCTAAATACCGAAAAGAAATGATAAGTAATCCTAAAATAAAACAAAAAAAATCTCAAGACGAAATTTTTTTAGAAAATATGATGTCTTATATAACTTTAAATTTAAACGACACTAATTTTAAAGTAGAAGGGTTGGCGGGTTTCCTTAATATGAGTTATTCCAGTTTATATAGAAAATGTCTGGAATTGACAGGGCAAAGCATTGTTGATTTTGTTAGATCATTACGCTTAAAAAGAGCAGCTATTTTAATCACAAAATATGGTTATAGTATTTCAGAAGCAGCCTTTATGAATGGGTTTAATGATCCTAAATATTTTTCAAAATGTTTTAAAAAGCAATTCAAGAAAACGCCTAAAGAATTTAAAAACGAAGCTGTAAAAACAGACATCCCATCTTATTTAAAAAAACATGCCATTAAATCTTTAGACTTATAATCTAAGACCAATACTTTTAAAAACAAAAAGACAGGAATCTAAATTCCTGTCTTTCTAATTCAATGAGGTCTAAAAAGTAATGTTTTAGACGATTTTCTTTTTAAGTTAATTTAAATTTTTGGCGGACATTAATAATTTAGATATAAAATCATTGAAAAAGAAAAGTTAAAGCTAGCTTGGATAGCTAAACTAGACAATTATGCTTCTAAACTATTTAATTTCTAAACTATAAGGAAATAATAATTGGATACCCCTTTTTTTGGATAATGATTTTATTTCTTTATATATTCTATAATGTTCCTCTCCTAACTCTTCTTTTAAAATGGTTTCTTTAGTATTAGAACCTCTCAATAATTGATTCATTATTACTTTAGCCAAATCTTCTTCCTCATAAACAGGAAATTCTTCTATTTTATAATCTTCAATTTCTGCCGCTTCAGAAGCTCTTTGCAGTGCTAAATCTAATCCACCTAATTCATCTACCAGCCCATTGCTTAAAGCATCTACTCCCGTCCAAACACGTCCCTGAGCAATGGCTTTGACATCATCTTGTGTCATATTACGACCTACTGCTACTCTATTCGTAAACAATTCATAAATATCAACAATCCCTTCTTTAATAAAAGCGCGTTGTTCATCATTTAAAGGTTCAAAAAAGCTATACGAAACCGCATTTTTATTAGTGATGACTTGTTCTGCATTAATCCCCATGTTTTCTGCTAATTGTTTTCCATTGGGTAACACTCCAAACACACCAATGCTTCCTGTAATGGTTGTTGGTTCTGCAATAATTTTATCAGCATTACACGCTATATAGTAACCACCAGATGCAGCAACATCTCCCATTGAAACGATGACCGGTTTCACCTTTTTAGTTAATTCTATTTCTCTCCAAATTAATTCACTGGCTAAGGCACTTCCACCAGGAGAATTGATACGCAAAACAATAGCTTTCACTCTGTCATCTTCTCTTGCTTCTTTTAAAGAGGCATTCATAATGCCCTGTCCAACAGTCTCCTCATCGCCTTCCCCATAGATAATATCGCCTTCTGCATAAATAACTGCAATTTTGTTTTTACTCTTATTGGATTTTAACTTATTGGCTGTATAAAGTGAATAATCTGCTATAGTAACGGACTTTAAATATTCATCAAATTCGATTCCGACTGCATCCCTAATGTCATTAATATATTCATCATGGTATGCTATTCTATCTATAAGATGAGAAGTCTTAGCCAAATCAGCTGTTCTCCCCAATAAACTATCCGCAATAATATTTAATCTATCTAAAGTTATGTTTCTACTTTTCGAAATATCTTGCTTCATTTCATCCCAAAGTCCGTTTAAATAAACAGAAATCTGATCTCTATTTTCATCACTCATTTCATTTGTTAAAAATGGCTCTACGGCACTCTTATATTTCCCGAATCGTACCACTTCCATCTTAAAACCAGTTTTTTCTTGAAAATCTTTAAAATATAAACGTTCTGAATACAGCCCTTTAAACTCCATCATACCAACTGGGTTCATATAAATAGTATCGGCTACAGAGCTTAAATAATAGTCTTTCTGCGTATAAATATCCGCGTATGCAACTATAAATTTTCCAGATTCTTTAAATTTTAATAAAGCATTTCTCAAAGCTTTTGTTTGTGAAATCCCTGCAATAATGAAATTATTGTCTATTGAGATGCCTTTAATTTTATCGTCTGTTGCCGCATAATTTATAGCATCAATAATATTGAATAAGCCATTCTTTTCATCTTCATTAAAAAATGGATATTCTGCAAACTCTGTTTTATCAGCATAATCTTTTATTGGAAAATCTAGTGTTAATTCTAAAACGGAATTGGATTTTACCTGAACAAGATCTTCAGATGAAGACCCAAGTAAAAGTCCAATTATAAATAAACCAAAAAAGCAGATAACAAAAAATACAATAATACCTGTTACTGTTGATAAAACACGCCTAATAAAATTCATAGTTTCTATTTTCTATTTGTATTGAAAAAGGTGGTAAAGTTACAACTTATACCATTTAAACTTCAAAATGATGTATATAATTCAATTGATATTAAGCTATTAAATCTAATAACTCCAATGTTTTTTTACGTTGAATTTTTCCTGAATGTGTCTCAACAAATCGCTCAACCGTATAAACCCTCTTTGGTTTTTCAAATTTGTCTAAGTCTAAAAAAATGGATTCATTAAATGTATTTGAATCACTTTCTACAATCAAAATAAGTTGTTCTCCTAAAGTTTCATGAGTGCTTGAGGCTACAAAAAAACGTTCTTTTATTTTGTCTTGAAGTTTTGTTTCTATCTTTTCGGGGAATAATTTGACTCCCCCTGAATTTATAACATTATCATAACGCCCCAACCATTCAAATTCTCTTTCGGAAAAACATTTCACCATGTCATTTGTTATAATTTTATCCTTTGAAAGCTTTGGGGCATCTATTATTAAACAACCTCTTTTATCTTGCGAAATTGATACGTTAGGTAGTATTTTAAAATAAGACTCGACAGGTTGCAAAGCATTATCTCCCAATAATGCTGGTAAATTATCTAGTTTTTTAACTGCGATATGGGTCACTGTCTCGGTCATGCCATAGGTTTCGTAAACATTTGAATTAAGGCTTTGAATGGCATTTTTCAATACATTTGATACCGGTGCACCACCAACAATAATAGTTTTAATACCATCACAATTATTCAATGCATTTTGAAGTTGCAATGGAATCATAGCGCAAAAATCATACTGCTTTTTTGTATTAAAATTTAGTTGTAAGGTAGGTTCTGCCAAATCTAATTCTAATCCTAAAATCATCGCTCTAACAAGCATCATTTTTCCAGCTATAAAACTTGAAGGTAAACAATGTAACGCCTTATTTCCCGGCTCTAGATTGAAAAAATCACCTGTTGCTATAGCAGAATTAACCATGGCTTGTTTTCTAATTGAAATAGGTTTTGGTTTTCCTGTCGATCCAGATGTATTAATCACTATAAAATCATTATGATCTAGCCAATCAAGTAAAAACTCACCGATAAGAATCTCATAGGGCACACCTTCTTTTACAAAACTATAAGCCACTTCCATGAGATCTTCATAAGTATAATGAATCCCATTTAGTTTAAATCGTATATGTACTTTATTATATTTAGGCGTCACTTCCTATATTTTCTATAATTTTATAATCTTCTTTTGGCGGTTCTACAACATTTCCGAAAAGCTTTTCTTTCCAATTGGTCCAATTATATTTTTTAGAAAGAATAAAAAGTAAGATAGGAAATACAACAAATACTGGAACAAATATCTCCATTAACCCCATGGTCTCCGGGTCTGACATATCTTTAAAAATAGAATGTGTTTGAAAAGCAGTCCAATCTGCGGTTACGAGAAGTGCTGTAAACAAATTATTAGCAGCGTGAAATCCTAATGCTAATTCCAGACCCTCATCCATAAGAGTTATAATCCCTAGCATAAGTCCTGTGCCGATGTAATAGATCATGATAACATACCCAAGCTTTTCAACTTCAGGATTAGCTATGTGTAGTAAACCAAAAACTAGAGATGTTGTAATTAATGGCACCCATTTGTTTTTCACAATAACCCCAATCCCCTGCATTAAATAGCCTCTGAACAAATACTCTTCAAAACTTGTTTGTAAAGGAACTAATATGATGGCAATAACACTAAGTATTAAAAATGGTACTAATTTGAAATTAAATACATAATCTTCTGGGGTGAAATAATAATCTACTAAAACAAAACTACTCGAGACTATGCCCCAAAGAAAGAAAATAAACCAAAATCGTTTCCAATCTATTTTTTTTCGAGTGGTCGTTAAATGTTTAAATGATTGTTTATGCAAATACTTAATAGCTAACAGCAAAAACAATAAGCCGCCTGCAAAAGGCAACAAAACAAATACTAAATTTAAATTTGGCTCAAACAATGTCATAATATAGTTGGTATCACTCATTTGTGATTGATCTATATTACCATTAAAGGTTTCTATTCCTATGGCTATTAAGTGTGGAGCAGAAAAAACAAAAACACCTACAATTGTTATTATGACTCCTATTATATACCGCCACCATTCATGCAACCCTTTAAAAGCTTGAGTTATATACATATATTATAAATTTATATTCCAATTAATACTATTATTATACTGCAATGTACCATTTTTAACTTGTAATGGTGAATTAAAATTATTAGTAAACAATCCTCCTGTTCCCAATCCTTGAGGCATATTATTTTGCTTGCTATAAGTATATTGAGCTATCGCATTAAGCCCAATATTGCTTTCTAAAGCACTCGTAATCCACCACCCTATTCGCAGCTCCTCTGCTATATTAATCCACTCATCACTTCCTTTAAATCCTCCAACCAAACTAGGTTTTAAAATAATATATTGCGGATTTATAGTTTGTAGTAATTCCTGCTTATTTGTTACAGAAAATATGCCTATAAGTTCTTCATCTAAGGCTATTGGTAAAGGTGTCTCTTTACATAATTGTGACATGATCTCTATTTGTCCCTGTTTTATGGGCTGTTCGATAGAATGTAAATCAAAATCTGATAATATTTTTAATTTTTCCAAAGCTTCAGAAGACGAGAATGCACCATTAGCATCTACTCGTAATTCAATATCTTCTGAAGTAAATTCTTTTCTAATGGATTTTATAAGGTGTATTTCAGTTTCAAAATCAATCGCTCCAATTTTCATTTTAATACAAGAGAAACCTGCATCTAACTTTTCCGCTATCTGTTGCTTCATAAATGCTTCCGTTCCCATCCAGATTAAACCATTTATTGGAATTGAATCCTTACTCTGAGTGAATTTTGATGGGAATAATTCAAATTTATTTTGACTTTCTAAAGATTTTAAAGCTGTCTCTAAACCAAATTGAATGCTTGGAAACTCAATTAATTCAGATAATAGATCATCAAAGCTCTTATGGATGTTTTTACACAACCATTTTAATTTTTCTTCATAATCAGGTCTGTCATCGGCTGAAAGTCCTCTAAATATACCACACTCTCCTATACCTTGTTTGTTTTCAGAATTTAAAATAAGGAACCATGTTTCTTTGGTTTTTAAAATACCTCGCGAAGTGCCACTGGCCTGTTTAAAATTTAAAATGTATTTTTTATAGGATGCAACTATCATCTACAATTCGATAAAATCGCCAATTTCAAGAAGCATTAAATCTTTTTCTTTTTCGAAAAACTTTCGTTTTGCTACCTCATGGTCAATTTCAATATACCCAAATGTATCAAAATGATAACCCAATACTTTATCGCATGCAACAAAATCACTTGCCAAAATAGCATCATCAACACCCATTGTAAAATTATCACCAATAGGTAAAATTGCTAAATCCAATTTTGTTTGAAGTGGAATAAGTTTCATATCAAAAGTCAAAGCAGTATCTCCCGCTATATAAATATTTTTATGCTCACCTTCAATTACAAAACCTCCTGGTTGCCCACCATAACTACCATCGGGAAAGGAAGATGTATGAATAGCATTGACATACTTAACAGTACCAAAATCAAAATCCCAATTTCCTCCATGATTCATAGGATGACATTCTATTCCTAATTTTTCAAAATATGAAACAATTTCAAAATTAGAAACAACAACAGCTCCTGTACGTTTGGCTATGGCTTCAACATCTAAAATATGGTCCTGATGCGCATGTGTTACCAAAATATAATCAGCCTTTAATTCATCTATATTTATATGGGATGCTTTTTGGTTTCCGGAAATGAAGGGATCTACAAGTATGTCAACATTATTTACTTGTATACCTAAGCTAGCGTGACCGTAAAATGTAATTTTCATTATTTTGTGGTATTAAATTTTTGTAAAAGTAAAATACAAAAAAACTATAACAAATGGCCTACTCCCATAAGAATAGCTAATAAAACTGTAGTTAATGCTATTTTTTTTAACTCTGGATCTAATAACTTGGGCTCTTTATTTATACTTACCTTTTTAATATGAATTAATAGAGGAATGTATGCCACCATAAAAATTAAGTTATATGGCGATGTGTAATATAATATTCCGAATAAGGCAGACAATAAAATAGCCAATCCAATTAACGCATAATGGTATATTCTAGCATTTTTAATTCCAAACTTAACCGCTAGCGTTAATTTATTTGATTTTTCATCAGATACAATATCTCGCATATTATTAAGATTAAGAACGCCAACACTTAGTAATCCTACAGTGCAAGCTGGAAGGAAAACAACATGGTCTATTGTTTTTGCATACAACACATAACAACCAATAACGCTCACTAATCCAAAAAAAACAAATACAAAAAGGTCACCTAAACCTCTATAACCATAAGCATTACTTCCAACAGTGTATTTTATGGCACCGACAACAGATGCAATACCAAGTATAAAAAATAAAAGCGTGAGTAAAAAATGCTTCACTCCAAATGCGCAGAAAATGAGTAAAAAAGCTAAACCAATAGAAATTAGAACATTAATCTTAATGGCATTAAACATTTCATCCGGAGAAATCTTTCCAGACTGTATAGCACGTTCTGGTCCAATTCTACCATTATTATCGGTGCCTTTAATACCGTCACCATAATCGTTGGCCAGATTCGATAATATTTGAAAACTTAAAGTGGTAAGAATCGCAAGAATACCTATCTTCCATTTAAAATAGCCATTGTATTCTGCTAAACATGACGCCAAAATAATCCCTGATATTGATAAAGGTAACGTCCGCAGACGCATTGTAGAAATCCAAAGAGAGACTTTATTCATTATGGAATCCATTTTTTAGCAAAATTAGGTTTTCGTTTTTCAAGAAAGGCATTTCTACCTTCAATAGCTTCATCTGTCATATAAGCCAAGCGCGTAGCTTCTCCTGCAAATACCTGCTGACCAACCATACCATCATCTGTTAAATTCATGGCGAATTTAAGCATTTTTATAGATGTTGGTGATTTAGCTAATATTTCTTGTGCCCACTCATAAGCAGTGGCTTCTAATTTGTCATGAGGTATCACCGCATTTACCATGCCCATTTCGTAGGCCTCTTGTGCTGAATAATTTCTTCCTAAGAAAAATATTTCACGTGCTTTTTTCTGTCCCACCATTTTTGCTAAATAAGCAGAGCCATACCCACCATCAAAACTAGTTACATCAGCATCTGTTTGTTTAAAGATGGCGTGTTCTTTACTGGCCAGCGTTAAATCACAAACAACGTGTAAGCTATGTCCACCACCTACAGCCCAACCAGGTACAACAGCAATGACTGCTTTTGGCATAAATCTAATTAAACGCTGAACTTCTAAAATATTTAAACGATGATACCCATCTTCTCCTACATACCCTTGATGTCCTCTAGCCTTTTGGTCGCCTCCACTACAAAAGGAATATACACCATCTTTAGTTGATGGTCCTTCTGCAGATAATAGGACAACTCCAATATTTACATCTTCATTAGCATCATAAAAAGCATCGTATAATTCGCTAGTTGTTTTCGGTCTAAAAGCATTACGAACGTCTGGTCTATTGAAAGCGATACGTGCAACACCATTATATTTTTTATAAGTGATATCTTGATATTCTTTAACAGTAATCCAATTTTCTTGGTCCATTTTTATTATTTTAGTCAAAAATAAATTTTATTTCAAGAAATCACTTACTTCCCCATGAAAAATAAATTTTTAGCTTCTGTTTTTACTTTTTTCACCCTTTTTATCTATTCTCAATCTTATGATTTTAAAACTATTATAGACCTTGATGCTACAGATGTTATTAGTCAGGATAATACTGGAACCTGTTGGAGTTTTTCTACATCATCATTTCTTGAAAGTGAAATAATTCGCCTCACAGGACAAAAAATTGATTTGTCTGAAATGTATAACGTCCGCCATACATATCTTAATAAATCATGGAACTATGTTATGAGGCAAGGAAAAACACAATTTAGTCAAGGTGGATTAGCACATGATGTTATCAATAGTATTTCAGAACATGGATTTGTTCCGAATGATTTATACACCGGCTTAACAAATGGCAATAAAAAACACAATCATTCCAAATTAGTAGATACACTGAAAAAAACTTTGGATAGATATATAAAAGAACCAAAAACCTATAATTGGAAAAAGGAGACCAATGAAATTTTAGACACTTACCTCGGTAATAATATTGAAAGCTTTGATTATAATGGGACTAAATATACGCCTCTATCTTTTATGAGGAAGGCTCAAATCGATCCAAAAAACTATGTTACAATTACGTCATTTTCACATAAACCTTATCACACAAATTTCATACTAAATATTCCTGATAATTTTTCTAATGGTACATTTTTTAATGTAAAATTAGATGAACTCGTACATATTGTAAATAATGCGTTGAAAGAAGGTTTTACTGTTGAATTAGATTGTGATGTTAGCGAAAAAACGTTCTCATCAAAACATGGATTGGCAATCATTTCTGAAGACGGTGTAAATATAGAAGATGCTTTGGTAAATGTATCTAAAGAAAAGGAAATAACGCAAGAATTCAGACAACAAGAGTTTGAAAACTATAACACCACAGACGATCACTTAATGCATATAACTGGGTTATTAAAAGATCAGAATGGAACCACCTACTATAAAGTAAAAAATTCATGGGGGACAAACCCTAAAAGAGTTAGTAATGGGGGGTATATTTACATGAGTGAAGCATATCTTAAATTAAAAACTATTTCCATAATGCTAAATAAAAAAGCACTCCCTAAAAAAATTCTTAAAATATTGAGAAAAGCGCAAACATTTTAAGCGAACTTTAGCATAGTGATAAAAACAAAAATACTTATATATAGACATTTGATTGTAGCTTTTTTTTTATTATTTTTGTCCAGAATTTTATTTTTATCGACAAAACACTTTGTTTTAACGATAAAAATCGTATTTTGCCGATTATTAATACCCAGATCTTATGTTACTTACAATTACTATTTCCCTCGCAGTACTCGTAACTATCAATTTATTACTACTAAAATTTAGTGCTAATAAAATTGATAAAACGGCTAAAGCAAACAAAAAACCAGTGGTACTTACACCACAAATCACCATTGAACAGGCACCTGAGAGGCTTGCTCCAACAGGGAGTTAGTCTTACTGAAATGCTTATTACCAAACCAATAGCCTCTATTAGCGCTTAAAGGTGAAGGGTGTCCGGAAGTCAATACTTTATGGTCATTAGTATTTATTAGCTTTACTTTTTGCTTTGCATAACCTCCCCAAAGTAAAAACACAATATTCTCTTTCTTTTCACTTATCATTTTTATAATAGCATCAGTAAAGGTTTCCCAACCTCTTTTTTGATGACTCCCTGCTTGGTGCGCTCTAACTGTCAGCGTAGCATTCAATAATAGCACACCTTGATCAGCCCAACGCATAAGATCACCATTTTCTGGATATGGAATTCCTAAATCTGTTTCTATTTCTTTAAAAATATTAATCAATGATGGCGGATGACTAATATCTTTATTAACAGAAAAACACAATCCATTTGCTTGCCTAGGTCCATGATATGGATCCTGACCAATAATAACAACTTTCACATCATCAAAATGGCAATGATTAAAGGCATTAAAAATTTGTTTTCCCGGAGGGAAACAAGTTTGAGATCTATATTCAGATTTAATAAAACTTACTAAATCTTTAAAATAAGGCTTCCCAAATTCTTCTTCTAAATAAGGTTTCCAACTTTTGTGAATATCTACATTCATACTAATTAGATAATATTCTTACTAACAATTCTTTTAATAAATCTCCTTGAGGAACAGCATTAGCACCTACGCCTTTGCTTTTTACATCAAACTCCCTCAATGTAGAAACAACCGCACTTACTTTACGCATTGGGTAATGTCTCGCTGCTGCTATATATTCCTTCACAAAGTAAGGGTTTATTTTCAAAGCAGATGCAACATTTCTAGGGGACTTATCACTTAATCCATGAAAATGAAGCAATTGTGAAAAAAAATTAAATAATAAAGACACGGTTACTACCATCGGATTATCTTTAGGATTTTCAGCAAAGTAATTAACAATTTGATAAGCCTTTATAGTATTCTTTTCTCCAATAGCTTTGCGTAATTCAAAATTATTATAGTCTTTACTAATACCAATATTTTCTTCAATATGCTCGGGCGAAATTTGAGTCCCTTTTGGTAAAATAATTTGAAGTTTTTCCAACTCATTATTTATTTTACTTAAATCTGTTCCTAAAAACTCAACAAGCATTTGTGCTGCTTTAGGTGAAATAGAATAGTCTTTAGAAGATAATACACGGCGAATCCAGTCAGCAACCTGATTTTCGTAAAGTTTTTTGCTTTCGTAAACGATGCCAGTCTTTTTTAATGTTTTATATAGCGATTTACGCTTATCAATCTTTTTATACTTATAGTTTACCACTAAAACAGTTGTAGGCTGTGGATTTTCAGCATAAGAAGCTAGCTTTTCAATAGTCCGCGATAAATCCTGAGCTTCTTTAACAATAACCACCTGATACTCTGCCATCATGGGATAGCGTTTTGCATTGCTGGCAATATCTTCAATCGTTACATCCCGACCATATAAAACCATTTGATTAAAACCACGTTCTTCTTCTGCTAAAACGGTACTTTCAATAAAATCGGAGATCTTATCAATATAATAAGGCTCCTCTCCCATTAAAAAGTAAATGGGTTTTAGTTTTTTATTCTTTATATCTGTAACTAATTGTTTGACTTCGTCCAAACTATCTTAAATTTTCAAATTACAAACGCCAAATTCCAAATAAGAACGACATTTAATCGGGATTTGATGTTTGATTATTGTAATTTCTGGTTTTGTAGCTTAACTTTGAAAAAAATCAGTATGCATTCATGCAAGAACTTAATTTTCCAAAGTTTTCGTTTCGATTCAAAAATAGCGAAAATAAAATTTCTATATTCGATAGTATTCGTAAAAAATTTGTGATTTTACAACCAGAAGAATGGGTTCGTCAACACTGTGTTCAATATTTAATAAATAATAAGGGGTATCCTAAATCTTTAATTAACGTAGAAAAAGAATTGATTATTAACTCTTTAAGAAAACGATACGATATTGTAGTATACAATTCTAATGGCAGTATTCATTTAATAGTAGAATGTAAAGCCCCAAAAATTATTATAAACCAAGATACATTCGATCAAATAGCACGTTATAATTTAGAGTTAAATGCTACATATTTAATGGTTACCAATGGATTAAATCATTATTATTGCCAAATGGATTTTGAAAATGAACGTTATAATTTTTTAAAAGATATTCCTAGTTTTAGTAAGCAGTCGCAGTGATCAGTGTTCAGTAAGCAGTACCCCGTAGCAGTTTATTATAATTCCTGTGTAACTTTGCGCCTTTGCGCCTTTGCGAGATTAAAATATTTAAATTCGCATCGTATTAGAGCTAAACAATCGCGGTATTCAGTGTTCAGTGTTCAGTGTTCAGTGTTCAGTGTTCAGTGTTCAGTGTTCAGTGTTCAGTAAGTACTAAATAAATTTTTAAACTATATTCTTGAAACTTGAAAATAGCAATCGTTATATTAAATTGGAATGGTAAAAAGCTTTTAGATCAGTTTTTACCATCGGTCATTGAACATTCTAAAGAAGTAGATATATATGTTGCTGATAATGCCTCAACTGATGATTCTGTTTCTTTTGTAAAAGCCACTTACCCGTCTATAAAAATAATTCAAAATAAAGAAAATGGTGGCTATGCTAAAGGCTATAATGAGGCTTTAAAACATATAGAAGCAGATGTTTTTTGTTTACTAAATAGCGATGTAGAAGTTACTAAAAAATGGCTACTTCCTATTATTGAAACTTTTAAAAAGGAGGTTAACACAGCTATCATTCAACCTAAATTACTAGATTATAAAAAGAAAGATTATTTTGAATATGCTGGAGCTGCTGGGGGGTTTATAGATAAATATGGGTACCCGTATTGCAGAGGTCGTATTTTTAATACTATTGAAAAAGACTCTGGGCAATATAATGACAATTCTGAAATATTTTGGGCATCAGGAGCCTGTTTCTTTATCAGGAGTACCGTATTTCATCAGTTAAATGGATTAGACGAATATTTTTTCGCTCATATGGAAGAAATAGACTTATGCTGGCGCGCTAAAAATTTGGGGCACTATATAAAATATGTAAGTCGATCTGAGGTTTATCATGTAGGAGGTGCTACACTTAATGATACCCATCCTAAAAAGACCTATCTAAATTTTAGAAATAGTTTGTTTGTCTTAACTAAAAATGCAAAAGGTTTATTATTTTCTCTAATATTTGTTAGATTAATTTTAGATGGCATTGCCGGAATAAAGTTCTTACTTGAATTTAGACCAAAGCATACTATAGCCATAGTAAAAGCGCATTTTGGATTCTATAATAATTTAAGAAGATTATTAAAACAACGAAAATCCACAAAAAATAAAATTAAATATTACCAAAGAACATCCATAGTCGTTGATTATTTCGTAAATAAAAAGACCAATTATAAAAGTTTATAAATAGTTCGCAAAAGTTTTGTTAACATTGTTAAATTTTGGCGTTTTTTATATACTTTTGTTTAATCAATTTTTAAAGGAAATTAATCCGCATAACGCATTATGAAAAAACTTTTATTATTAAGCTTATCTACAACACTTTTATTAAGTTCTTGTATTTCTAAAAAGCAATTTACAGACCTTGAAGCAAAACAAAAAGAAACTCAAGATTTACTTAACACCGCAACGGTAAAATTAAATTCTTGTATCACTGACAAAGCAACTGCAATAGCAAGAGCCACTGCTTTGGAAGAACAAATAGCAGATTTACGAAAAAGTAATGACAATTTACAGGTTCTATCTGCAAAGGGAGCAAGTAACATCGAGAAAACTTTAGAGAGCATTAAAGAAAAAGATTTGAAAATCACACGTTTACAAGATGCTATCACTAAAAAAGATAGTGTTACTTTAGCATTAGTAACGAGTTTCAAACGTGAAGTTGGTATTAACGATCCAGATATTGAGGTAAATGTTGAAAAAGGTGTTGTGTTTATTTCTATTGCTGATAAATTATTATTTAAAAGCGGTAGCTACAATGTAACATCTAAAGCTAAAGATGTTCTTGCTAAAGTTGCTAAAGTAGTAAACAGCAAGCCTGATTTTGAATGTATGGTAGAAGGTCACACAGATAGTGTTCCTTATAATAAAGCGCCATTAATTGATAACTGGGATTTAAGTGTTAAGCGTTCTACATCTATTATCAGAGTACTTGAAACTTTAGATGTAAATCCTGGAAGATTAATTGCTGCTGGTCGTAGCTCTTATGTACCATTAGTAGATAATGATACTGCAGAAAACAGATCAAAAAACAGACGTACTCGTATCGTGGTTCTTCCTAAAATCGATCAGTTTTATGACATGATTGAAAAAGAAATGAAAAATCTTGAAGCTGGCGGAAACTAATCAGTTTTAAAAAACATAAATGAAAGCTCAACTTTTTAGTTGGGCTTTTTTTATGGGGTTATCTTATCAAAATATTCTTAATTAAAAAGTTACATTCTATTAGATTTACTTAGCAACCGAATAGATAACTTACTTGGTATAAACTTTTTGCTTTATTTTACCTTTAAATAAAGAGAGAGGAAATATAATAGTGGTATCAATTATTAAACAAGATAAGAAAGCGTCTTTATCTAGTTTTTTTATAATGACCAAACTATGCAAATGTTTTTCTCATTGCCTGAAACAAAAATAGCTACGACTTATCCGACATAGCATACTTGATTTGACACTAGTTTAATAATTCTTCTAATAAACTAAATGTATCTTCTCCTGATCCTAAATAACGTTTAACGATTTTACCTTCAGGATCAATAATGAATTTTGTTGGAAATCCTTTTACATTAAATCGATTGACAAAATTATCTGGAGTGTTTGCTTTATCACTCATTAATTGTTGCCATTGATAGTCATTATTTTTTAAAAATTTAACCACCCTTTTTTTTGTATCCCCTGAATTAATGCCTAACACGACGAGTTGATCTTTATATTTTTCTTGAAAGCTTTTCACTTTAGGCATTTCCTCAACACAGGGGCCGCACCAAGTTCCCCAAAAATCGATTAATACATATTTCCCTCTTAAAGAGAAAATATCAAACTCGCTACCATCTATCGTGGATGTACTTTTTATGCTAGGTACAAGCATTCCCTCTTTGGTAGCTTCAATTCCTTCAATTCTTGATGAGATCGCCTTATAGGTTTCAGTAGATGTTAAGTTGGGAGATGCTTTTTGATAAAGTGCAATGGCTGTATCATCATCTATTTGTTCTGTCATAATCATATTTTCAAGATACCATAGCGCAGCTAAAGATTCTGGATGGTTTTTTATATAATCGATCTGTGCTAATCTTACTAATTCACTGATACTATCTGATGCTTTATTGAGTATTTCAACTTTAGAAGAATCTTTTTCAAAGGAGGCTTTTATCATTAAGTTGGCGCTTTCATTATAATTTGGAAAAGTAATTTTGTTTATCTCTGCCAAGCCGTTGTTATAGATATCTCCAGAAGGGTATGCATTCATAAAATCAATTGCCTCTCCTGAGACTTCAATAGATGCGCCAGGAAAGGCATACATCATTAAATACATCGATTTTACAGGATAAAACCCACCACTTTTAGCAATTTTATATAAATTATTTTTCTTTGTATCATAACTTGTATAAAAATTGAGTAGGGATAAGTTAGAAATCGAATCCGTCAATGAAAATTTACCATTGGTCACCACGATAGAGTCTGAAGGATGTTCTCTTGAATATTCTTTATCTGGATGCCTATAATACAAATTACTTGTTAAACCTTTTATTTTACCTTCTATAGTAAATGTATGTTCGTCTTTATTAAGCTGTCCTTCTGTTTTGCAAGAAGTAAATCCAAGGAAGGATATATAAAGGATACCCGATAGTTTAATCGCTAATTTCATATGTTATATTTTAATCAAAATTTAAATAGTTTAGATGAAAAGTTTATCCTCTAACGTGAGAGAGGGTTAAGCTTATATCTTGGTTTTAGTACATGTTTTAATCCAATATGTAATTCTTTTTTAAGAAGGTATCTACTAAACATTCTTCTGTTTATATATTTTTAGGTTATAAATATTAATATCTTTTCCGCCCATAGTACCACTTCCTTCAATTTTACTGTAAATATTAATTCTCGACTCTAAAATCTTTAGGAACTTCGTCTTTTTCTTTACACCCGCTAAAGAATATAGCATAAAGGCTACTTATAAAAAGAAATCTTAATTTCATGCTTTTAATTGAAGTATTACACAATGTATTTTTAAATACTTTCACTCATGACTCTGTCAAAAAGGTTAAATCTGTTCTTTGTTTCAAGCAGTATTGTCTCTTTTATTTAATGATATATATAGACTTAAAAGTATGGTGAAGTTGCTTAAATATTTGAAGAATAGCCCTCTCTATAAATTTTAAATCCACATGAGAGGGCATTTATAGACTAACTCATTTACATTAATCTCTTATATTCTCACCAATTTCTGGAGTTGATACTATGTATTTTTGAGCAATAGGTATAGCCCAGTTATTGCCTCCCGGAGGAAGCGTATGTATTGTTCCGTTATGAGTTACTGTTAAAGAAATGTTTGCGTTATCAAACTGATTGTATCTTTTCAGGTCAAAAAACCTCAACCCGTTTCCTGCGAGTTCCAATCGTCTTTCTTTTTTAACCAAGTCAAGAACTTCATCTTTATCTGTACTGGTTATTGGGGTATGCGTTCCCGTAATATATCTCTTTTCTCTTAATAAATTTAGGTCGCCTACAGCCAATCCTGTATTATTAAGCCGAACATTACACTCTGCTCGAGTAAGCAGCATTTCCGCCACTGTAAATCCTAACCCCCTATAATTTCTTCGGGTGTAAGCTGGTAATAAATATCCCTCCTCTGGAGAACCCCAATAGTCGATTGATGCAATATACAACCTTTGTCTAAGATCATCTGCTTCATATAAATTATACAATTCATCTGAAGCAGTTAATGAAGCATGAATTTTTGGCGTCTGTTTTCTCCATAGTACTTCAATATCATTTTCCAGATCATGCAACCGCAATACATTACGACTAAATCCCAATACATTATAGTCAATGAGAGTATTTTTAATCTTTAAAGATTCCGTGGCTGCATCCAATGCATCATCATAAAGCCCCATATACAATAAAACTCTTGCTAAAAGTGCGTAAGCGCTTACTTTTGAAGGTCTGTGACTATGAAACCTTGTTTCAGGTACATCTGGAAGGTTAGAAATCGAAGCTTTAATATCTTCAACCATTAAATCATAGATCTTCTGAACGGGTACTCTGGACAAATCTCCTTTAAATGATGAATCTAATCGTAAAGGAACTCCAGGGGTAGAAGATGCATCGGGACCATAATGAAGTGCATACATATTTACAAGCGCAAAATAACTATATGCACGATGTACTTTGGCCTCTGCTAGAAGCTGTAACTTCTCTGCTTCTGTACCATTGGTTGCAGTCATAACTTCTTCAATGGTAATATTAGCTGGATAAATTTGCCCATACAAGTTTTTCCAATCCGGATCCTCTTCATTGAGTTCAAATATATTATCAGCCCAAGTACCTCTTCTTACGTCCGTAACACCAAAATAATGTTCGTCGTTAAAATCTGACATAGGAAAATCATCAGACATGAGATCGGTGTTAGAATATCCTGTGGCAAAACCAGGTGAAATCTTATCGCCATATCGACCTGGTTCTACTTGATCTAATAATAGTCTATAATCATTAACAGCAGTTGGTATCAGTACTCCTTTAGGTTGAATCTCTAACCATTCTTTATCGCATCCACTAAAAATTGATAAAATTACTAGGTATATTATATATATTTTTTTCATGATGTTTAAATTTAAAAAATAGCTGAAAAATTGAGTGTATATGTAGGCATAGTAGGTCGGGTTAAACTCTCAGGATCTTTATCCCACTTATTGAAATTGATAAGGCCTAAGTTTCTGGCTTGCGCGCTAATACTTAATTTACTTAATCCTATTTTATCTAATAATTTAGAATTAAAATTATATCCTAAAATTATTTCCTTAAACCTAATATGTGCAGCAGAATCAATGAATCTATCACTCTGAAAGTATCTCTTATAGCCACCTCTCCTTCCAAGTAGTTCATCTCCTGCCACAGGTATTCTTGGAATGTCTGTGTGGTTTTCGTCACCTGGCTCTCTCCATCTTTTGTCAAAATCGCTATGGATATGTGCTAATTTGCCATCGGTACTCACCCAATCATAATTTAAAATATCAGTATTTCTAAATACATGCCCAAATTTAAAAGTGGTTAATGTTCTTAGATAAAAATTGTTATACGATATATTGTTTATCCACGAACCGTAATATTTTGGAGTTGTTGTCCCATGATACACTAAAGCATTAAGGTCAGTTATCTCTACATCTTCAGGAGTACCATTTACATCAGTTTGCCCCTTTAGATCCACTAATTGGCCTTTTTCATTATAGATATACGGGTCTCCGTTAGCACCTAAACCATCAGACCGGTAACTATATAGGTATCTTAACGGTGTATTTAAAAGAGGTTGCGAAGCTAAATAGGTTGGTATAGTTTCTTCAGGGACTTCAACCTCTGTTACTGTATTTTTGTTATAGCTAAAATTAAATATCGCATTATATTTAAGTGCTCCTTTTCTAGCAACATCTACCTTTAAGTTAACATCAAATCCTTTGTTTTCCATTTTCCCAACATTAATAACGGCAGAATTAAAACCGTATAGTGAAGGAAAAGATACGGGAGATAATAAATCTTGACTATTTTTATGGTAATATTCTACAGTACCACTTAATAAACCATCAAATAATCCAAAATCAACACCAAAGTTGGTAACAAATACTTTTTCTAATCTAAGCTCTGGGTTTTTTACGTTTTTGATATATGCAAAGTCAAAATTTCCTTCTATATATTTTTCTATTCCCGCAATTAAGTATGGAGACGTGCTTCTATCTACATTTCCATTAACGCCATAAGTTCCTCTTAAACTAAGATAATCAATGGTATTGCTGTCTTTAACAAAGTCCTCCTTACCAATGTCCCATTTGCCTCCAAAAGAGTAAAGCGGAATAATTCTGTATTTTTCACTAGCTCCAAAAAGATTGGTATCATCTAGCCTAATACTCCCTGTTAGGGTATATTTGTTATTATAGGTATAACCAGCGTTTGCATAATATGAAATATATCTATTTTCTTCTTGGTTTACAATACTTGGGTTTCTAACAGCTACATCCCAACTTCCCCATCCACCTGTAGTCGGTACTTTTACTCCAAATGGAATATCAGCAGATACTAGCGTCTCTGGATTATATCCATAAAGTATAGTACGGCTACTATTAAATAGTTCTTGTCTCAATTCATAACCTGCCAATGCTGTTACTTTGTGAAGCCCTTCGTTAAAAGATTTATCAAAGTTTAGCTGTAGACGTCCTTGATGTGCTTTATTATATGAACTACTGCTAGTAAGTCTACTGCCTTTAGGAATATGGCTAATTATATTACCGCCTTCCTCTCTTGTATAAGTATTGACTAGATGTCTTACGGCATAGGTATTCTCATTCTCTAGATTATTTACATTTGTATTACTCCATTCAAACTGATAGGATGCCATAATTGATAAATAATCTAATACATCATATTCTAATGCAGTTTGAACTCTTATTACTGTTGATATAGATTTATTATTTTTATTATCAAATTCCTGTTTTAAATTATAATCCCAGTTATATGGATATCCTTCAGCAGCTTTTTGTTCTTTAAAAGATGGAAACCAGTCTTTTCGTTGAGCAACATAATCCCCCTGATCATCTAATATACGCTGATACTCAGGAAAACTGGTATAGTCATTTAGACTCATCCCATTTGATTTATTATTTTGGGAAGTTAAACTAAAATTAGAGGTAAGCTTTAGTTTTGAGTTTAGATAAAATACCTCTCCAAGATTAAGCAAAACCTCATCAGCTTCGTTCCCAGTAAAAAAACCAAGATTCTCGTTTTTATTATATGTCAATGATGCACGATAGGTATTTACTTTCCCTCCACCATTAAAGGCAAGGTTATATTGAGACCAATATGTATTATTCCTAAAAAGGTCTTCAAATTCTTTTCTACCATCTGTATTTCTAAAATCATTAATGATATTATCAGCTTCATTTTGGCTTATTTGCCCTTGATCAAGAAGAAAATAAGTATCCAGTGCTGTATCAAAGTATCCTCCAAAACCAAATCGATACAGCCATTCGTTATCGACTCTGTGTTTTTGGAATTCTAAAAAACTTGAACTAGGGGCATAGGACAAATCTTTTAAACTATATTTTGGAGTAATCGCAAAATTTGTTGAGAATTCAATCGTTGGCTTACGTTCTCTATTTCCTTTTTTTGTTACAATAACAATTACGCCATTGGCGGCACGAATACCCCAAATTGAAGCGGCAGCAGCATCTCTCAATACAGAAATGTCTTTGATATCATTAGGGTTTATTGAACTTAAATCTTGGGTTATAGGAAAACCGTCTACCACAATTAAAGGTCTTCCTCCAATTTTCATAGATCCCAAACCTCTAATTACGAATTCGTCTTTCTCATCCACCAAGAGCCCCGCAACTTCACCTTCTAATTTTGAAAGTATATTTTGAGCTGTTTTAACACTAAGGTCTTTATTTCTAATTTGTTGAACCGAACCAGTAACTCTTTCTTTAGATATTTTTTGATATCCTGTACTAACTACTACTTCATCCAGCTTTGAAACATCTTCGAGTAAAACAACATTTATTTTGGTTTGATTCGCAACCAAAACCTCCTGATCTTTGAAACCTAGACTACTAAATACCAAAACATTTTGTGAGTCTGTAACCGTAATAGTATAAGTACCATCAAAATTTGTAGCAATGGCCTTTATTGTGCCTTTAACTTGTACAGTGACACCAGCTATAGGCAAACCTGCTTGGTCTATTACTTTACCAGAGATTTGACGTTGCTGAATGGTTTTTGCATCTTTAACAATTATGGTATTACTTTTTGAAACTACTACATTAAGATTTTTATACCCTAAACTCCTTCTTAACAGTTTATTAGCGTTTTCAGCTCCCTTTTTAACTTCAATAGTTGGAAAATCTTTAAATAAGCCTACTTCATAAATAAAGTTATAGTCCGTTTGATCCATTATAAGTCTAAACACTTGATCTACGGTTAAGTGTTTGTCCTCTTTTATTTTAATTTTTGATTTTTGAGACAATACGGCATTTGGCATGAAACCAAACATCGTAATACTAAATAAAAAAATGAAAGTCCTCATCATGATTATTAAAAGCCGTTTTCTAAAAAAAACAACAGCTCTACTAAATTTAATTTCCATAAATTTGTGAATTATTAGTTAGTTATATAATTAATTAGTAATAAATACGAAGGGGTGAAGTCATAATACTTTGAACGGTTAGACTTTATTCCCTTTTTTTGTGATTTGATTTTACATAGGCATTAAGTTATTAATTTGTTTACTTCAATATGATTGTTTTATCGTGTATTTCATAATTGTTAATGGAACTTGACATAATGTATGTTAAGATTTCCTCAATACTTTGATGCTTTCTTAAAACACCTACAAACTTAATCTCCTCAAGGGATTTGTTTTCAAAAACTACTTCCATATCATACCAACGTGATAGAGATACCATAATTTCTTTTAATGATTTTTCATTAAAGCTAAACACATCATCTTTCCATGATATTTCATTATAAACATTGACTGTAGTTATAGAAATACTATTAGAAGTGATATCGAGATTTGCTTGTTCTGTAGGTGACAATACTTTGCTCTTATTGGCTGCATTAATAACCACTTTACCTTCTACCAACGTAGTATAAATATTGGTTTCATCTTTATAGGCTTTGATATTAAACTCGGTTCCTAACACTTCCACTTCTTGCTTGTTATGAAATACTTTAAAGTCAGCTCCTTTATGATTGGTACTTGACGACACATCGAAATAGGCTTCTCCATAAACAAGTTCTACCTGACGACTATTACCGTCAGTAAAGCTTACGGGGTATTTCAATTGACTTTCTGAGTTTAACCATACCTCTGTACTATCTGAAAGGGTTAAATGGAATTTCCCTCCTCTAGGAACTGTTAAATAGTTATAGACTAATTCAAGTGATGTATTATTATTATAAGTTATCTCTTTTCCATTGCTAGTAGCATGTGGCGTTTGAAAGGAATTCCCTTTTATTAAAGTAACTTCCTCTCCATTCTCCAACGTTAGAATTGCTTTGTCGGTACCTGTTTGGATTTGGTTGTTTACAATAATTGAATCTTGGAACTGCGATGTATCTTCATCTCTATTTAGGAATATTGTTAGTCCTACCATCAATATAATTGAAGCTGCAACTGCGTATTTGTAATATTTGGGTTTCGGTTTTATAGCTTTTGTAAATTTGATATACCCCTCTTCTATATCAATTTCTTGAACGGTATTATCAAAAGTTGCGGCAACGTATAAAGCCTTTTGCTCATTGAATATTTTGGCATTTTCTTGAGATGCGGTAATCCAATCCTCCATTTTTTTTTGTTCACTTTTCGAGGACTTTTCAGTTAGGTATTTTATAATTTCTCGTTCTTGCATAATGTTCCTTTATGCATTAAAAACGATTTAAAAAAGGTTTACACCTAGTCGAAAGTTAATTTTTTACAAAAAAATTGTTAGGAAATCTTTCAAATGGAGTTTCATATGTTTAATTGCTTTTGAAACGTGGTTTTCTACGGTACGATGAGAAATACCTAATTCATCAGCAATTTCCTGATGTTTTAACCCCTCCATTCTACTTTTAATAAAAACCTGCCTGCATTTTTCTGGTAGAAGATCAATGCTTTTCATTATCCTTTGCTCCAACTCACTTTCTAAAAGCAATGATGCCGCTTCGTCTTTAATAAAATCATATTGAATACCTGCCTTTACTCTTAAATTATTATCTATAAACTTGCGCTTTATTTTTTCGTGGCGCAATTTATCAAGACACATATTTTTAGTCATTGAAAACATGTAACCATTGATATTTGATATGGTTTTGAATTTGCTTTTTTGTTCCCATAACTTTAAAAAGACATCTTGCACAACTTCTTCTGCATCTTCTTGATATATTAAATAGCTTTTGGCAATATGAATTAATTTAATGTAGTAAAGCCTAAACAAAGTTTCATAGGCAACCTCATCTCTTTTTTCAAGAAGAGATGCAAATGATACATTAATATTTGATACGCTATTTTTCAATGAATTAATCCCTGCCAAAACTAAATAAAAGAAATCAAACTTTATGTAATAACAATCTTACACATATAATGTAGCTCATTGCTTTTAATAAATTAATATTTGAATTAGTGACAAACCTTTTGATACACTAACCTTTGATATAGAATTAATTGCTTGTGCTAGCCTGCTTATAAAATCCTCGCAGGTTTTCCATTCAGTCTGTATTTACTATCTTAGTTCTTAAACAACAAGCTAAAGAAACAAGTCAACCCCAAGAACACATATGACAACAAGAATATACCCTACATTTAAGTTCAAAAATTATTGCCTTATTGTTTTAATTGTATTCTCTGCTTGTAATACAAAGAAAACCAATGTACAAGAAACAGATTTTTGCTCGCAAATTCATAGAAATGATGATGTAACACTTTCAAATGAACTTGAAGATGTAGCAGAATTAATGAAAACTAAAACTGGAGTCTATGTTCTGGAAGATGGCAGTGGTTCTATGGTTGCCAGAGCATGGTTAAGTGAATATGCCGAAAAGACGATAGATATTCAATACTTTATTTTTTCAACAGATAATGTCGGACTCATCGCTTGTGACTATTTGATAAGAGCGGCAGATCGTGGTGTTAAAGTAAGAATTATTGTTGATGACATTATGGTTGATGCGGACATCGAAGATTTACTCACCTTTAGTTCTCATGAAAATATTACCCTAAAAATTTATAATCCAGGTGTTAATCTAGGAAAGAACCTTTTTAATAAAATTAAAAAATTTGCAACAGACTTTAGAACTGCTAATCAACGCATGCACAACAAAGCATTTATAGTAGATGGCAAAGTGGTTATTACAGGTGGTCGAAATATTGCAGACGAATACTTTGATTATGACCACGAATATAATTTTAGAGATAGAGATATTCTACTATTAGGCAAAGAATCTGAAGAAGTTAATAAATCCTTTGATGCATTTTGGAACAGTGCTTTAAGTAAAGATGTTACCAGTATCATTGAAGAAGATTCTAAAAAGGTTTATTCAGAAAACAGATTTAATAATCTTCATGAGTACGCATGCAACCCTGATAATTTTTGGCCACAAGTAAGAGAAAGAATAGAGAATTTACCTGCTACATTTAAAGACATTAGAAATTCCGGAGGGCTAGTTTGGTTAGATGATGTAGAATTTGTTTCTGATATTCCAGGTAAAAATGATGGTCAAAATGGTTTAGGGGGTGGAGGCATTTCAACCAGTGCATTAATTGATCTGGTTAAAAATGCGAAATCTTCCATTGAGATCCAAACACCGTACCTAATTACTTCTGAGTTAAGTCAAAACCTATTTAGGGAAGCCGTTGAACGTGGCGTAAAAATTAGAATACTTACCAATAGTCTGGCTTCAACAGATAATGTAGAAGCTTTTAGTAGTTATCAAACAGACAGAACCAAATTGTTGCATACTGGTGTTAAAATATATGAATTTCGTCCTGATGCAGCAGAACGTATGAAAATAATGACCGGAGAACTCCAAGAAACTTTAGACCATAAACCCATATTTGGACTTCATGCAAAAACCATGGTCATTGATAATAAAATAACAGTCATAGGCACCTTTAATCTTGATCCCAGAAGCGCAAATTTAAATACGGAGTGTATCGTTATTGTTCGTTCAGACAAGGTTTCTAGTGGTGTTTTAAAAGGTATGGAAGAAGAATTTAAACCTGAAAATTCGTGGGAAACAACTCTAGAATTCAACCCAGATTCTGAGGTAAATAAATATAAGCGTATAAAAACCTGGACACGAAAAATAATTCCAAAGGAAATTTTGTAAATAACAGGTATTAAGCCTGAAATCTCGCTAGATACTGAAACAAGTTCAGCACATGAAGCGGGATTAGTTCAACTATCCGTTTTAAATGTATTGCTTCTCAACTTTTCAAAACAGCGTTCTCCTGCCACGCAATAAGCGTGGACTCTTAAAAATCGAAATCGGGTTATAAAAGCCAACCGTTTAATTTACCAGATAAATGTACCGTATTGGGTAGGAGGACCAAAAGAAATCATTCCCTTTTTCTTTGATCTGCCAAAACAATGTTAAATCGTTTTTTTGATTTTGTCTTATCAAGATAAGTGCTGTATATTGCATTCTGTATTTGTCTAACTTTTTGATTTTTAAATCATTCAAAAACTAAACTATAACAGCTAAACTTCACCATGAAAATTGTATCTCCCTTTTTCTTTATAATTATATTACATTACTTTTTTAGCAATCTATTAATAGCACAAGAATACCCCTTGCAAAATAAATTTAAACAGTTAGATCAGGAATTTTCATCACCAAACACCTACAGAACGGCTTCTGGGTCGCCGGGACATGAATATTGGCAACAGAAAGCAGATTATGATATTGATATTATTCTAGATGATCATTCTCAAAAAATTTATGGAACAGAAACAATAACTTATTATAATAATTCGCCACACAAATTAAATTATATCTGGATTCAACTGGATCAAAATGTTCGAAAAAGACAATCATTATCAGATCTAACCAGCACATCCAATTTTTCTCAAAATATGAGGCTTAAAAACTTAAAATCACTACACAATGATTTTGACGGCGGTTTTAAACTAAACCATGTAAAGGATAACGAAGGCAATGATTTAAAATTTATTGTCAACCATACCATGATGAGAATTGATTTAGCTAAGCAGCTTTTACCTGGAGAAAATTTCACATTCAACATAAAATGGTGGTATAATATCAATGAAACAACAAAAATTGGAGGGCGCTCAGGAATGGAGTATTTTAAAGAAGATGATAACTACTTATATTCCATAGCACAATTCTACCCAAGACTTGCTGTATACAGTGATGCTCAAGGTTGGCAAAACCAACAATTTTTAGGTGATGCTGAATTCGCATTAACATTTGGAGACTTTAATGTAAACATTACTGTTCCAGCAGACCATATAGTTGCTGCAACAGGAGAATTGCAAAATTCTGATGAGGTATTATCTACCAGTCAAAAAAAGCGTTTAGATAAGGCAAAAACATCAAATGCCCCCTTAATAATAGTTAGTGAAGGAGAAGCAAAAGCTGCTGAAAAGAAAAAAGTAAAGAATACAAAAACGTGGCAATTTTCAGCAAAAAATGTACGTGACTTTGCCTTTGCCAGTTCCCGAAAATTTATTTGGGATGCCATGGGAGTGCATATAGGTGGGAAAAAAATCATGGCTATGTCCTATTATCCTAAAGAAGCTAATCCTCTATGGGGGAAATTTTCAACCCAAGTGGTAGCACATACTTTAAAAGTATATTCAAAACATATTTTTGACTATCCGTACCCTGTTGCTATTTCTATTGAAGCTAGAAATGGTGGGATGGAATACCCTATGATTTCTTTTAATGGGATTAGACCAGAACCAGACGGCACTTATTCAGAAAGAACCAAATGGGGAATGATAGGGACAATCATTCATGAAGTTGGACACAATTACTTTCCCATGATTGTGAATTCAGATGAACGCAAATGGGCATGGATGGATGAAGGGCTTAATACTTTTGTCATGGGAATAGCTGAAAGGCAATGGGATTATAATAATACCACATGGATGGGGAAACCTACTTCAATTCTGGATTATATGAAGCGTAACAAAACCAATATAAGACCCATTATGACAAACACTCAATCCATTTTTCAGATTGGGAATAATGCCTACTTAAAGACCGCATCGGCGCTTACTATATTGCGAGAAACCATTATGGGACGTGAATTGTTTGATTTTGCATTTAAGCAGTATGCACAAAAATGGAAGTTTAAACACCCTACTCCCGAAGACTTTTTCAGAACTATGGAAGATGCCTCTGCTGTTGATTTGGATTGGTTTTGGAGAGGATGGTTTTATACAACAGATCGTGTTGATATTTCTTTAGATCATGTCTCTCTTTTTAGAACAAATACACATAACCCAGACATTGAAAACCCTATTAAAAAAACCGAAGTGGCTAAAACCCCTGAACATATTGCCCTTACCAGAGACAAGGAAACTGTAAAATCAACAGTTCAAGAAAACCCTAGTTTACGTGACTTTTATTATTCTTACGATCCGCATAAGATTTCAAAAAAAGACAAAGCCGAATATGAAGCTTTTTTAAGTTCATTATCCAAGGAAGAAAAAACATTACTTAGTAACAATTATAATTATTATGAGTTACAATTTTCTAATATTGGAGGTCTGGTAATGCCATTAATTATAGAGTTTGAATTTGAAGATGGTGAAAAAATAATAGCTCGAATACCTGCAGAAATATGGCGAAAAAACAATTATACCGTAAAAAAAATATTCCCTTTTAAAAAACTAGTTAAACACATTGTAATAGATCCGTTTAAAGAAACTGCTGATGTTGATACAAGTAATAATTATTGGCCCAAAAAACTCCCAGTTACAAGGTTTAATACCAATAAACATATACCTTCAACCAAGAATAACCCTATGCAAACACATAAAAATAAGCATTAACGATAGCCCAAACACCATTGTTATAAGACAGGTGCGATTGTATTAAAAGACCTATTTTTGAAAACCTAAATCTTAGTTAGTATTTCTTATAAATTAAAAAAACCATTATAATGTTATCGAATTCATTTAAAATTACAGCGATATTATGCGCATGCTTGTTAGTGGCGTGCGGAGAGTCCGAACCGCAAAATAAATCTAAGAGCGGTTATGAAAAATCATTCGAATCTGGTGCTACAGAGGGCTTCTGTGAATTAGTAAATTATGGCGTTAAGGAGTTAGGGTTGGGTGTTCCAATGACCCCCGAAAAAATGGATACGTTTTTCCCACAGGCTGAAATAATTGCAAAAAAACACAATGTCCTGCTTTATCGAGAACCAGACTTAATCGATACCGATCTTTTTACAAGAGGAATAGCAAAAGGAAGAGATGTTCCGTTAATATACAATGGAGCAACACTTACCAAATATTTTGATCTAAAAGCAGACCGAAAAAGATTAGAGGAAAATGGTTTATATAAAGGGAAAGCTCGTGAAGAAATTGCAAGACGCTTTGGCAGGCTTTTAAGCTATACCCCAAGAACAATAAATAATCAGTTAGCTATGCACACTGATTTCAGAACAATGTATGATTTCGACATCAAAGAAAGCAATTTACTCTTTTACTATAAAGATCTTACAAAAGCCACTCAATTTTATACCAATACTTTAGGTTTAGAACTTGTAGCAGATCATAAAACATCAAAAGTAGTTCGAATCGCTAACGATTCCTTCCTTACACTAGTTGATGCATCTGAAGGAGGAGCTTACTCAAATAAACCTAAAACTGTTGCTTTAGCTTTTGTTACGGATCAGGTTGAGGCATGGTTCCATTATCTTAAAAAGAAAGATATTCAAATCAAACATACCTATAAGCCTGTAGACGGAAAACCATACCATAGCTTTGTAATGTCAGATCCAGAAGGGTATTTACTGGAATTTGAAAAATTCAACCAACACCCACAAAATGAAGATTTAATACCCATCTTAAAAAACAATAAAATTTCGCACCCTAATACTAATATGGGTAAAAAACTGAGCATCAATTCAAGCATTACCTGGCTTTATTATAAAAACGTATTAGAAATGCAGTATTTTTATCAAGATGTTTTGGGGCTTGAGTTAGTTTGTGACCAAGGGTGGGTTAAAATCTACCAATCTTCTAAAACAGGATTTATAGGACTAGTAGATGAGAAAAGGGGAATGCATAAATTCGCCGAAGACAAAGCCGTTAACGTATCTTTTGTTCTTGAAGATATTGAAAAATGGTACGAATACGTTAAAAGTAACAAAACCTTTAAAATAGAATCTCTAGATATGGATGACAAAAAATTGTTTAAAGGCATAGATCCTGAAGGATATCATATGCTATTTATGGCAAAATAGGGTTATTCTTCGCATACTATCTTTTTGTTTTTTTTGAAGGTAAATAAAATCCTTCTCTAGGTAAAAGATGATCTAAATTGGCAATTCCATAAGCTATTATTGCTTTTACAATTGATGAATACTCCTGATATTCAGGAATATTTTTTTGATAAAGATCCCGTTCTGTATGCCATATCTCGCGATAACTAAAATCATGTCCCCCGTGATCGGATGTTCCCATGTTCACCGCTGGAACCCCCACGTGAGCAAATGGTACATGATCACTACCTCGCACTTTCTCAGGCAATTCTGGAACATGCTTAACTAAGCTAAATGGAAATTCATTATTAATTTTATAAATAGGTTTGCAAACTTTTTCCATATCAGACCACATAGCTTCAGTAACATTAATAGATACCGGAATCCAAGAAGCATCATCACGATTGATGACAAAAGATATTTTACCCCATTTATCTTTATTTCTTTTCACCCAACTTGTTGATCCCCATAACCCAAATTCTTCTCCAGTCCACAGACAGAACAAAATAGTTCTTTTAGGTTTTCCTCCAGCCTTCATAATTAGTCTAGCAGCTTCCATCATAGGGGTAACCCCAGAACCATTGTCTATAGCTCCAGTAGCAACATCATAGGAATCTAGATGTGCCCCCATAATAACATACTCATCCGGGAATTCAGTACCAGGAATCACGCCAATAACATTATGATAACCAACAGGTCCCATTTTAAAGTGATTTCGTATATCAAACTCTAATTGAAACCAATGTCTTTCTTTTACCATGTTTTCAATAAGTTTATATTGATGCTCATCGAGTTTAATATCTGGAACTGTAGGCAAAGTTTCAAAGGTCATATCATAAATAGCATCTTTGTGCGACATAGCCTTAAGAGGCACTGGCGAAGATTGAATAATACCCAAAATACCTGCATCAACCATTTGTTTATAAAATAATCCCGGTTTTTTATTAATAGGTATTAATTCATTTTTAGTACCGTTTTTTCTATTTTCTTTTTTTATGTGATCATTTTTTTCAATAATCAATTTATTTGCAGCGATAATCGAATCTAGTGTACCATTACTCAGAGAAAAATGATCAATTGGCATACCATTATTACTTCCTCCAATTAACACCCAAGCTCCCTTCAGTCTCGTCTTAATTTTATTAAATTCTTCTTGTGTATATGGCTCATATAAAACATGACCTCTTTGTGCTCCTTTTGTCCCTGAAGTGTATGAAGGTGTTACAAAATGAAGTGGCATCCCACTTCCCGAAAGTAGTCTCCCAAACCAAGGGCCTCTGTTAAAACCAACAGGAAGTTCTCCTGCTAAATCCATTTCAACTTGCATACCCCAAGATTTAAATTTATGAGCTACCCATTCTGCTGCATTATCGTATGCATCAGATCCGGCAGGTCTCCCACCGAAACGATTAGTTAGTACATCAAGATAATCCATAGTACGGTTATCCGTTTTTCCTATTTCAATAATTTTATCAATAACAGGATTGTTTTGTGCATGAAGAATTGACTCAAACAATATAACTAAGCATACGGTAAAAACTGTAATACTTTTATTCTTTTTTAGGTTCATTGGGTTATAATAAAAAAGTTTTCAAAATCTACTATTTAAAAGAAATAATATCCTACGAAGTAAAAATATAATAAAAAAAGAGATTTTTCTATATTATTAAATATTGAACTCATTAAAAATCTGGGCACGAAAAATAATTCCAAAGGAAATTTTATAATTTATATGTGTGATTATTATTTCGTCAAAATTTAACGTCTTAGCTATATTTGCGTCAGGTCGAATTCAATCGAGACTTAATTAGTATATTGAAAATTAATAATCGTTCATTAAGCTGTACTTAATATTTTCAATACAAAACACACTTTATATTTCGAAAATGCTCGAGTAAATAATTATCCGTTATCAAAAAATCTCTAAACTCCCCTTACCTTCTCTAATGACAACTGGTTCATCTTCAGAAAGGTCTATAACCGTAGAAGCTTCATTATCACCATAACCGCCGTCAATTACCAAGTCAACTAAATTATCCCATTTTTCTAGAATAAGCTCTGGGTCTGTGGTGTATTCAATAACTTCATCATCGTCACGTATAGAAGTCGATATAATGGGGTTTCCAAGTTGTTTTACAATTTCTAAGGCAATATTATTATCTGGCACACGAATACCAACAGTCTTTCTTTTTTTAAACGGATTAGGCAATGATTTAGACCCGGGAAGGATAAATGTGTAAGGTCCAGGAAGGGCTCTTTTTAAAATCTTAAAAACCGAAGTATCTATTTGCTTGACATAATCACTTAAATTACTTAAATCATGACATACAAATGAAAAATTAGACTTTTCTAGTTTTACGCCTTTAATTCTCGCGATACGCTCTAAGGCTTTAATATTAGTAATATCACAACCCAAACCATAAACAGTATCCGTTGGATAAATAATAATCCCACCGCGCTTTAGAATAGCCACTACCCTTTCCACCTCTTTTGGATTAGGGTTTTCTTCATATATTCTAAAAAAATCAGCCATAATAACTATCTTGTATTCTCGTTTACAAAGTAAATATTATTTTCGTTATGAAAAGTCTAAAATATCATTTCTTAAGCTTAATTTTTATAATACTGTGTTTTAATTGCTCTAATGAAGCAGCTGAAAAAGAAGAAACTAATGGTTTAGATTCAAAAAATTATTATCAAGAACTAAACATTTCATATGGAAATGATAACCATCAAAAATTCGATTTGTACCTGCCTGCAAATCGAAATTTAAACACCAAAACAATCGTTTTGATACATGGTGGAGGCTGGACCTCGGGAGATAAAGAAGATATGAATCCTATTAAGGATTTATTACGGATAGATTTTCCAGACATAGCTGTTGCTAATATTAATTATAGATTAGCCGATACTAACAACAAGGCATATCCAATGCAAATTGAAGATATTTCTTCTGTTATCAACTATTTAAAAAATAATAAAGAAAAATATACCATTTCCGAAAACATCGGTTTTATTGGTACTAGTGCTGGTGCTCATTTATCGCTATTATGGAGCTATGCTTTTGATAACGACAATAACACAAATATGGTTTGTAGTATCGTAGGGCCTACTAATTTTACAGATCCAGCTTATTTAAATAGCGCAAGTACTGAATTACAGGAGTTATTAGACTTATTGGGGGTCAATCGAACAACCCCATTTTTAGAAGAAGTTAGCCCTTATCACCAGGTTACTGCTTCTGCGCCTCCCACCATTTTATTTTATGGAGGTAAAGACCCATTAATCCCTACGACGCAAGGAACCGATTTACGGGATAGACTTGAAGATCTTGGTGTCATAAATCAGTTCACATTATACCCAAATGCCGGCCATGGGTGGGTGGGTTTAGAATTGCTAGACACCTGGACAAAACTTAAAATTTTCATAAATAATCATTTGTGATTTAAATAATGTAACAATTCATTATTATTTTAGTCTTATTAGTATGCTAAGACTCTTTTGTTTTATATTATTTCTAGCTTTTAGTATCAATCAGACAAATGCGAATGATGATGCTTCTCCTCCTATATTTTTTACTAAAGCAGAAGTTTTAGATACTTATACCACTAGAATTCCATTTAAATTAATTGACCATTTAATTGTTGTGGAAGCTGAACTTTTAAATAAAAAAGGGAGCTTTATTATTGATACAGGTTCTGAAACCATGATCCTTAATAAGGTTCATTTTCCTGATTTTTATGAATATCAGAGAAAAAACCAAGAAACTTCAGGTGTCATACAGTCTATTGATAATTCATATGAAAGAAGAATTGAAGCGTTTGCCTTAGAAAGCTTAAAACTTCATGATAAAGATTCTGATGTTATTGACATATCACATATTGAAAAAAGTAAAAAAATTAAGCTTTTAGGAATCATAGGCTATAATATTTTAAAAGATTATGAGGTTTTTATAGACTTACACTTAAATCAAATAACGCTGACGCAAGTGGACCGTTTCGGAAATAAGCTAAATGATGATGTCTACTTAGAAAAAATTGTAGATAGTTTATCTTTTAACTTAAAAAACCATACTATTATAGTAAATGGAACCATTAACAATCAGAAAGTTAAATTTGGAATAGACACCGCTGCAGAATTTAACCAGATAAACAGAAAAGTTAACAGAAAGGCTTTGAAATATTTTATTCCAAAAAGACGCTTATCTTTATCCGGTGTTGGTAACAAAAAAATAGAAGTTCTGGCAGGAAAACTGCATCGCGTTAAACTAAGTGAAACTATTTATTTTGGTCCCATGCTAACAGTACTGACAAACTTAAATAAAATGAATGAAGCCTTTGGAACGCAATTAGATGGTATTTTGGGCTATGAGTTTTTTGCTCAAAAAAGAACCATAATTAATTATCAAAAAGAAAAATTATATTTTATTGATTACCCATTAAATACACAGTGAAGCAAATAAAGTTACATATCGGTTATTTAGTTTTTGCTTTTATAGGTTTTTACTCGTACGGACAAAACAATACGTTTAAAGGCTATGAAATAAAAGGAGACACTGTTGTATTTGCTTTCGACGTTAGAGATTATTCAAAATTCACTCAAGAATATACGGGTCAAATTCATGATTTTGAAGATTTTGATATTGAAAATGTGGTTGTTTCCGGAGAGTTTAATCTTTGGTCCAGAGATCATTGGCAGATGAAAAAAATTGATGAGTTCAACTATGAACTTAGAAAACACATTGAAGATTTTAAAGATGAATTTTCATGGGAATTCAAATTTGTTATAAACAATGCTTATTGGGCAGAACCTTCAAAAAAAGACTCGAACGTTTCTAAGGCACTAAAAAATGGACGGAAACTTCGAGGTGTATATAACCTGAAAATGTATACGGCTTACCCAGATAAAAATGGCAATGCCAGTTTTAAATTAAAAGGCTATAAAGATGCTAAAAAAGTTATTTTAGCGGGTTCTTTTAATAAATGGGACGAATCGCTTTTTAAAATGAACAAAACGGAAACCGGTTGGGAATTAACTTTGCAATTAAAACCGGACATATACCAATACCGTTTTATAGTAGATGGGCATTGGATGGAGGATCCCAATAATCCCCATAAAATAGAAAATGAATTTCATGAATATAATTCAGTTATAGATATAAAAAAATATACAGCGTTTAAACTTAAAGGCTATACGAAGGCCAAGAAAGTCACTTTAGCTGGTTCCTTTAATAATTGGAACAAACATGATTTGGTCATGCGAAAAATGGATTATGGATGGAAATATGTTGTGCCATTATCCGGAGGAAAACATCATTATAAGTTTATTGTGGACGGCATATGGGTCGTGGATCCCAATAATAGTGTGAAAGAATATGATGGAAACGGGCATGTGAATTCGGTTTGTATGGTGAAGTGATATTTATTTAAACTTTTTTTCACCTTAAATATTAATCCTCATATTTTTTTAAAGCTACCCATATTTTGAAGTTATATACTACATAAAACCCTGACTGGAATTTAAATATGTATAGAATTTTTAAATATTACCCTAATATATCGAGACTAGTTCTTGCTGGTATACTTATAATTATTGCTCTTTTTTTAAGCTCAATAATTAAAATCCCAAACTTGAAAGAAGTGTTTCCTTTTATTGGCACAATACTCTTAATAATAGTAAACGGGGTGATGTATAAAACAGAGAATAAAGGTCTTAACGAACTCGGACTTAATCTAAAAAAGACAAATCTGTATTTTCTACCTCTAGGGTTGGTTTTAGGTGTACTGGCTGTATTAATTGGTTATTACTCTAAATCAATTCTAATTGGAGATACCATTCATCTGAATAGAGATGTAGATTTTTTGAATGTTTTAAAACATTTGTATTGGATTTTACCAACAGCAGCAGTACAAGAATTAATTTGTCGAGGGTATATCTACAAAAAGTTAATTTCAACTACCAACCTTACCAGAGCTAATGTTATTATGTCAATAATTTTTATATCTATGCATGATGTTTTTGGAATAGGAATATTTGGAGCCATCTTCTATTCTATTTCCTTAATTATTGGACATTTGGTATTTGCCACAGCATTACTCAGGTCTGGTACGATTTTATTTGCGATTGGAATCCATTGGGGCAGCAATGTTGCAAATAACCAATTATTTACAGATGATAAACTACAATCTTCTATTTTATACTTAACTAAAGCTGTTCAAGAAGAACCAACCGGATTCAATCCTATTGGGATTTTATTATATCTTTTTGCTCTAAATATTGGATTTATAGTTTTAGGAATTGGAGTTTGGAAATGGAAAAAAATATTCGTTAAAAAAAGTATTATTATCCCCTAGTTAACCTTTATTAAAAACTACTCATAATCAATTGAAAAACTTATTTACACCATCAATTATACAGGATAAAAAAGAAAAGAAAAAGTATCGTTGGCAGGTTTCTATAACCGTGCTTGTGCTATTTATTTTTAGTTCAGTCATAAATATACCTTTTTAGCAGAGAAGTCAAAAGATTAAATATAGAAGCAGGCAGAACAGACATCAAGCTGAATGAATCAATTTTTGATGATTTAGCTACAATTGGAATCAGTAGTCTAATCTTGGGTGCCATTTTGGTTTTTATTGGTTTATGGGTTTCTTCAAGAGCCAATCTGGGTGCGCCTCTTCTTGCCAGAATCTTTTCTAAAGAGCCTATTAATGAATTGATAAATTGGAAATCTATCCTAACAAGTATTTTTTTAGCAGTAGCAGTAGCTCTCTTTTTATTGAGCTTATTTGAATTACAAAAAGAGCTTTACCCTGTTTCAAGTAAGCTTTCACGTCCATCCAAACCTTTTTATGCTCTTGTGTCATTCTCAGCTGGAATTAGCGAAGAAATAATGTTTAGGTTAGGATTAATGTCCTTAATAATTGCTATCATTCAATTTTTAAAAAAAGTAGAAAACGCATCAAATAAAATAGTTTGGTCAGGTATAATAATTTCTGCAGTATTTTTTGGGCTTATCCATCTTCCCTTGTCGAAAAATTTCGTGGAACTAACACCTTTCACAATTAGCGTAACAATGATTGGAAATTTAATAACAGGTTCCATATTTGGATGGATATTTTGGAAGCAAGGACTATTAATCGCTATCATATCACATATTGCTTTTGATATAGTTTTTCACGTCATTGGAACACCATACACATAGAGAAATAACAAAAACTAAAGACATAAATAAAACCGTTAACTACAATTAAAACTGACAATATGAAAAATTCAATCAAACAACTATTATTACTTTTCGCCATTCTACTTTTTGGAATTTCTAGTGCTCAAGTCGAAATGAATTTCAAATTTGACACTCCTTATGGAAAAAATCAAACGGTTGGAAAATATGCTGAAATAAATGAAACAAAAATATATTATGAGGCATATGGAAAAGGTGAGCCATTGTTATTGATCCACGGAAATGGAGGTAATATTGAATCAATGGGAAATCAGATTGATTATTTTAAAACTAAATACAGAGTTATTATTGCTGATAATAGAGGACATGGAAAATCTGAGTTGAAAACAGATTCTTTGACATATGCTCAAATCACAAAGGATTGGGATGGATTAGTTAATTACTTAAAATTAGATTCCATTAATATTATTGGATGGAGTGATGGTGGCATTGTTGGATTGAAAATGGGTATTTCAGGCAAATCAAAAATTAATAAAATTGTGGCTATGGGTGCAAATTTGAGACCTGACTCAACAGCTGTTAACTCTTGGGCTGTCAAAAGTGTTATGAAATCGAAAAAAATGGTTCAATCAAAAATTCAAGAGCAAGACACCACTCAAGATTGGAATTTACAAAATCAACTTCTAGGGCTTTTGGGAGATCAACCAAATATTCCTACGAAAGACTTATCAAAAATAAAGGCCAAAGTGCTAATAATAGCTGGTGATGAAGACATCATTAGAAACAAACATAGTTTAGAAATTTATAATAATATCCCAAAGGCTCAATTATGCATAATGCCTGGAGAAACACATTTCACACCTGCTTCAAACCCGGAGTTATTCAATACTATCGTGAATAAATTTTTATCAGAACCATTTAAAAGACCAAGTTCTGACTGGACAAAGTGGTAGACGCAACTGTAGCTAAAAATGTGCCCTAATGAGGCACAATAGAAATAAATAAATTCTACTAATCTAAATACTTTGCTTTTAATAATAATTAAGCCTGCCTGAATAATTCTGATTTATAGAAAATGATATTTGTTTATCAGTTAGTTATAATCAAGTCTTTATTCTTGGGTCTAATAGCAAAGCGGTCTTATGTCTTATACCAGACATTAATAGAATAAAAATGACCTTCAACTATAGCTAAGTCGATATAAAATGGCATAAAATATTTAGAAATAAAAAATTGAAGTTCAAGGCAAAAAACGTAGACATAGCCTAGTTACGGCGAGTATTTTTAACGAAAAAATTCGGTTTTTTACTCTGAAGATTCATGTTATTTTATATTGATTTAGCTATATATAAAATTCTTTAAAAACCATCACCCCACAACCTCCAACTTAGCAAAACGTAACAGCAACTTTTTAACACCGCCATGCTGAAAATTAATTTCAGCTTTAATATCTGCTCCGGTGCCTTCTATTTTTAAAACTTCTCCTGTCCCAAAACGAATATGTTTAACAATATTTCCAACGACTAGTTTACTATCAAATAAATTAGTGTTCCCATTAGTATTAGCAACGGGTTTTAAGTTTTTAGGTGTTGTTACTTGAAACTTTTCAGGAGATTTCTTTGCTGTACCCCCTTTTTTTAGTACAGGCTGTTTAGCTGGCTTATACCTAATCTTATTAGGCTCAACATCTCCAAAAATATCAGCATCCAACATCGGATTAAAACGACGTTCTTCAATAGGCGTCATAACTTCTAAATATTGCTCGTCGATTTCTTCAATAAAACGACTGGGATCAGAATCAACTAATTTACCCCAACGATACCTTGACAATGCATAGGTTAAATAGGCTTGCTTTTCAGCTCGTGTTAATGCGACATAAAACAAGCGTCGCTCCTCCTCCAATTCACTGCGGGTATTCATACTCATGGCACTAGGAAACAAATCTTCTTCCAGTCCAACAATATATACATAAGGGAATTCCAACCCTTTTGCTAAATGTATGGTCATGAGCGCTACATGGTCTGTATCACCTTTATCAGCATCTAAATCGGTAGCTAAGGCCACATCTTCCAGAAATTCTGCCAAAGACCCCGTGGTATCTGCAATCTCTTTTTGCCCTTCCACAAAATCCTTCATACCATTTAAGAGCTCTTCAATATTTTCCATTCGGGTGACACCTTCTGGTGTTCCGTCTTTATTGAATTCTTTTATAAGTCCGCTCGTTCTCGTCACATGCTCAGCTAACTCAAAGACATCAGCAGTTTGGTTTAATACTTGAAAGCTTTCTATTAAAGTTACAAAGTCCTGAAGTTTAGTCCTGGTACCTGAGTTAATTTTAACATCTGCTTTATCAATGTTTTTCATCACCTCAAATATGGTACGATTATAACCATTGGCAGAAACGATCAATTTGTCAACCGTTGTCTGACCAATACCTCGAGGCGGGAAATTAATAACTCGCTTTAAAGCCTCTTCATCAGCAGGGTTAATAATCAACCGCAAATAAGACAAAACATCTTTTATCTCTTTACGTTGATAAAACGATAAACCACCATAAATTCTATAAGGAATATCACGCTTGCGCAACGCATCTTCAATGGAGCGCGATTGTGCATTCGTTCTATATAAAATCGCAAAATCACTGTTTTTTAACTGATTTTGCATCTTGTTTTCAAAAATGGTACTCGCTACATAACGCCCTTCATCACCATCTGTTAACGAACGGTTTACTATTATTTTAGCGCCTTCATCATTGGCCGTCCAAACTATTTTATCAAGTTTTGTTTGGTTTTTATCAATAATAGAATTCGCCGCATTTACAATATTTTTTGTAGAACGATAATTTTGCTCTAGTCTAAAGACCTTCACATCGTCATAATCCTTCTGAAAATTTAAAATATTATTAATATTAGCACCACGGAATGCATAAATACTCTGTGCATCATCACCCACTACACAAATATTTTGAAATTTATCAGACAACGCTCTCACAATTAAATATTGAGAATGGTTGGTATCTTGATACTCATCAACCAAAATATATTTAAAACGATTTTGGTATTTCGCTAAAACCTCTGGGAACCGTGTTAGTAACTCATTGGTTTTAAGTAGTAAATCATCAAAATCCATAGCGCCAGCCTTAAAGCAACGATCTACATATTCTTTATAGATATCACCCATTCTAGGACGTCTTGCCATGGCATCAGCTTCTTTTAGCTCGGGGTTTTGAAAATAAGCACGCACCGTAACCAAACTATTCTTATAGGATGAAATTCTAGAACGCACTTGCTTGTATTTATAAATATCTTTATCAAGATTCAGTTCTTTAATAATAGATGCTATCAACCTATCAGAATCTTGAGTATCATAAATAGTAAAATTACTTGGATACCCTAGCCTATCCGCTTCTATTCTTAAAATCTTAGCAAATACAGAGTGAAAAGTACCCATCCATAAATTCTTGGCTTCACTAGCTCCAACAATGGTAGCAATACGCTCTTTCATTTCGCGAGCTGCTTTATTCGTAAAGGTTAACGACAAGATATTAAAAGCGTCAATACCTTTACTCATCATATAAGCTATACGATACGTAAGCACACGTGTTTTTCCTGATCCCGCACCTGCAATGACAATCATAGGACCGTCAATTTGAATAGTGGGTTCTAATTGCGCCTCGTTTAACTGACTTAAATACTTTTCCAATTCATTTTCATTTTAAGATGTGAAAATAACCATTGTTGCGCTTTTAATTAAGGGGAATTATTAATAATTATAAACAATTATCACTTGCTTATTCTTTTTGAATATCTTTAAGCTTCAAAAGCTAAATAAATTTTATGAGATTCTTTTTTTTAGTAGTTATTTTCTTTGGAATATCTATTTCCCATGGACAAAATAGTTTAGAGCAACAGTTTATAGATATTGAAAGTAAAGTTATTGAATGGCGTCGTCATTTTCACCAAAACCCTGAACTTTCAAACAGAGAATTTAAAACCGCAGAAACCATTGCTAAACATCTAAAATCATTAGGATTAGAAGTACAAACGGGTGTGGCCCATACTGGTGTTGTTGCTGTTTTAAAAGGAAATACGCCTGGCAAAGTTGTCGCTTTAAGGGCAGATATTGATGGCCTACCAGTAACAGAGAGAAACGATCTCCCTTTTAAATCTGAAGTTAAAACGACTTTTTTAAATACCGAAACAGGCGTTATGCATGCTTGTGGTCATGATACACATACGGCCATTTTAATGGGAGTCGCAGAAATTCTGACAAAAAATAAAGACAAAATTAAAGGTACCGTGAAATTTATATTTCAACCTGCTGAGGAAGGCCCACTTCCGGGTGAAGAGGGCGGTGCAAAAATGATGATCAAAGAAGGCGTTCTAGAAAACCCAAAAGTAGATGCTATATTTGGATTACATATCCGTTCTAACTACGAAGTTGGAACCATCCACTATAAAAAAGGAGGTATCATGGCTTCGGTAGAACGTTTTGTCATTAATGTTAAGGGTAAACAAACACATGGAGGAAGGCCTTGGCAAGGCGTCGACCCTATTTTAATTTCTGCCAAAATTATTGATGGTTTACAAACCATCATTAGCAGAGAGTCAAAATTAGTAGATGAAGCAGCAGTCATTACAGTTGGAAAAATAACAGCTGGTACACGTTTTAATATCATACCAGAAGCTGCTGAACTAATCGGTACCGTAAGAACCCTAGATCCCAAAATGAAAGCACATATTGAAAAACGAATGACCGAAATGGTAACAACATTAGCTAAAGCCTATGGTGGTGAAGCAACTATTAGCTTTCAGAACAATACAGCTATTACTTATAATGATTCTAATCTGGTAGATCAAATGTTACCCACTTTACAAAAAGTTGCCGGTGTAAAAAATGTGCGCTTAAGAAAAGCAACTACGGGAGGCGAAGATTTTTCATATTTTCAGGAAGTTATCCCCGGGTTTTATTTCTTTTTAGGAGGCATGACTCCAGGGAACAAAGAAGCATTTCCACATCATACACCAGACTTCAAAATTGATGAAAGCGGCATGCTTTTAGGTGTAAAAACATTGACTCAAATAGCTTTTGATTTTTTAAATAATTAGAATGGATAACATATTAGATTTTTTATCAAACATGTCTTGGTGGGCTTGGATTTTAATTGGTTTGGCTCTGGTGGCTATACGCGATGTCTTTTTTCAAAAAAGTCACACTATTAGTCATAACTTCCCTATTATTGGACATTTACGGTATTGGCTTGAAGGCATTGGACCAGAAATGCGTCAATATTTTGTAGCTAATAATAGAGAGGAATTACCTTTTAACCGTATTGAGCGTGGTTGGATTTATGCGTCAGCAAAAAAAGAAAATAATTACGAAGGTTTTGGTACCGACAGAGATATTTATGAACACCAACATGTGTTTATTAATAATGCCATGATGCCTTTTCAAATTGATAAAAATCATCCAAATAGTATTGACAAAACATTCTTACCCTGTGCTAAAATTATAGGTGAGTTTAATAAGCGTAAAAGGCCCTATCGTCCAGCATCTGTTATTAACATATCTGCCATGAGTTTTGGCTCGCTTTCCGCCAAAGCGGTAGAATCGCTAAATAAAGGTGTTAAAATAGCTGGAGCTTACCATAATACAGGAGAAGGTGGCTTATCTCCCTATCACAGTAACGGAGGCGATGTGGTATTTCATTTTGGTACGGGCTATTTTGGTGTTCGTGCAGAGGATGGTGGGTTTTCAATGGATAAAATGAAGAAACTAGTCAAGGATAATCCTTTTATTAGAGCTATTGAAGTAAAACTATCTCAAGGAGCAAAACCAGGAAAAGGAGGCCTATTGCCGGGAGCAAAAATTACTAAGGAAATTGCAACCATTCGTGGTGTTGAAATTGGGAAAGACGTACTATCCCCTCCTAACCACAAAGCATTTTCTAACGTCTCGGAAATGGTAGATTTTATAGAAGATATTGCTGAAGCTACAGGCTTGCCCGTCGGCATTAAAGCTGCTATTGGTAAGCTGGAACAATGGGAAGAACTCGCCGATATCATGTTAAAAACAGGAAAAGGACCAGATTTCATTACCGTTGATGGTGGTGAAGGTGGTACTGGTGCGGCACCACCAAGTTTTGCAGATCATGTATCACTCCCCTGGGTTTATGGGTTTAGTGACTTATATAAACTCTTTAAACACAAAGGACTATCGGAACGTGTTGTATTTATTGGTAGCGGAAAATTAGGGTTTCCGGCCAAAGCTGCTATGGCATTTGCCATGGGTGTAGATTGTATTAATGTGGCAAGAGAAGCTATGATGAGTATTGGTTGCATTCAGGCACAAATTTGTCACACCAATAGATGCCCAAGCGGTGTAGCTACACAAAGTAAATGGTTACAAAATGGTATAGACCCGACTTTAAAATCGGAACGATTAGCACAATACTTTAAAACCTTTAAAAAAGAATTAGTAGAGATTACGCATGCGGCAGGATATGAGCACCCCTGTCAATTTAAAATGAATGATGTTGAAATTAATGTTGATGATCATAATCTTTCAAAAGAATTAGATAGAACTTATATGTATAAAAAAACACCTGTACCATTTACTAGTATGCAAGATTTAAAAGATTGTTTATATTTGGGAGGAAATTATAATTGGTATAAAACCCAAATCGATTAACATTTTATGGATGCACAAAGAGTTTTAGATTTATTTTTATTCGCAATCCCATCATTAATAACCGGTGTCATTGCATATTATTTTTTCAGAGAGCATACTAAAAATGAAGATGGCCGAAGACGGTTTTTATTAAAAAAGGATTTACAAGTAACCGCCATGCCTTTGCGCTTGCAAGCTTATGAAAGAATGGCTTTGTTTTTAGAACGCATTACACCATCGAAACTATTAATTAGAACCACTCCTTTATCCTCAAATAAGGAAGATTACGAAGCCTTGCTTATACATACCATTGAACAAGAATTTGAACATAATTTATCGCAACAAATTTACATTAGTGACGAGTGTTGGAACATCATTACCACCGCAAAAAATGCCACCATTCAACTTATTAGAAAAGCCAATTTACTTGAAAAAACGGATACAGCAAATAAATTAAGAGAAGTTGTTTTAACAGAAATGATGGAACGACGTTCACCTAGTGATGCAGCACTTTCTTTTATTAAAGAAGAAGTATCAGATTTGTGGTAAATCATTATCAATACGGAGTTCGTTTGAACGGGCTTCTTGACATTTTTCTTTAGCATAATCATACCCTTGTTGCCACCACGAAGTCATCAATTTCTTATTAAAAATCAATGAATTTTCAATAAGCTTTGATGGTGTATAATACAAATTAAGTTTGACATCTTTATTTTTTGCTGCTAATTTGCCAATAGTAATGTCGCTACGCTCCACTTGATCTAACAGGTGACTAAACAAATTAATCATTAGAGAAAAAGGGTTTTTACCTAGCACTTTATTGTATTCCATGTTTTCAGATTCTAAAATAACCGCATCAACCTCAGTAGCCCCTCGCAATATAGCTTCTCGAATAGGAACCACGCATCCTAAACCTCCATCGGCGTATTCAAAATTATTTCTTGTCACAAGTGACATAAATGGAATATAGTTACAGGAAATCCATACCCAATCACAAAATTCATCATAACTAAAATCCTTTATAGACTTATATTCGACTCTGTTTTTAGATAAATTTGATACCGTAACAACAACATCTTCTTTAGTCTCTCTAATTATGTTATATTCTGCTTCTGTAAAATGTTTTTTTAAGTAGCGCCTTAATGCTTTACTCTCTCCAAAAGTTCGTTTCATTTTTATGAATTGCCAGATGGTATTTATAAAATCGATTGAAACGAATTCTCGATTTCCTTTTTTACGTTGCACAAAAGGGTTTACGCTAAAAATGTTACTTTGATTGACATTTGTAAATACCTTTTTAATTTTATCAATTTCGCCAGCAGCCAAATGTGGCACCAATAAACTTCCAGTAGATGTCCCCAAATACATATCATAACCTCTACCTTCCTCTTGTATTAAATACTGAGCAACACCTCCAGCATATGCTCCTTTACTACCTCCACCTGAAATCACTAATGCTTTCATATTTTTTCTTCTAATTGTAAATATATAAGAACCTGTATTAATTTTAAGACTAAAAATCCTTTATTTAATTATTCTCCGTTTTACATATTCATTTTATGCATTTTGTGGAATGAGTTATGTTAATTTCCAACACATCAACATTAACTTAATTGTAAAGTGTTTTATATGCCATAAATTGTGCATTTTATAGAATAATTTAACATATGTTATTATTAAATAGTGTCTCATTAAAAAGAATATCTATTTTAGTATCAGCTATTAACACAATTATTCTACATGGGGAAGAATTATTTTCTTACAGCTTTTTCTTTTTTTATAATCAGTCTTTCGTTCTTTGCTTTAAATCATTCTGGTTTAAAAAACACAATTAAAACAGACTCATTAAAAGGTCTTAAAAAAACCAAAATTTCACTCCCACCGTCTGCTACTATTTCGGGTACAACACAAGTTTGCAGAAATGATACACAGCCACAAATAACATTTACTGGGTCTGGAGGTTATGCACCATATACGTTTACCTATAATATTGGAGGTCCAGATTTAACCGTAACATCTACTGGAGATATAGCTACAGTTGATGCAAGTACAAACAATGTTGGCTCTGTTACCTATCAATTGGTATCTGTTCGAGACAGCTCCAACGACACATCACCTGCAAACGGTACAGCAACTGTGACTGTTAGTGAACCTACTGTAGATTTTACTTTTAATAATAACGGCGCTTGCTCCGGAACCTCAGTAAATTTCACATCAAATACAACTGGTGATGGACCATTTACTTATAGTTGGAATTTTGGGAGTGGAACTCCCAAGACTAATGCCAATCCTTCTCACACATTTATCTCTTTAGGATGTGGATTTCAAAATGTCAACGTAACACTTACAGTTACAGATACTAATGGTTGTAGCAATTCCGTAACTAAGGCTGTTTCAATTCAGCAAAAACCCAGATTAGAATTTGAAGATATAGACAGCGCATTCGATCCGTTTAATAATTGTGGGAATAACACAACAGACCCTTCTTATACTATTAATGTTGGAATAAGTAGTGTTTCCACAGCCTGTATAAATTCGTATGACGTAAACTGGGGAGACGGAAGTGCCATTGAAACAAATGTCACATTTCCAGCCACACACACTTACACGCAGTTAGGCTCTTTTAATATGGACATAACTGGAAGAGGTAATAATTGCGACAATACCGTTACTTATTTAATCAAAAACTCAAGTAACCCAACAGGTTCTATTGTAAACCCAGGAAATACAGTAAATTTATGTATTCCCGTTTCTCCTATTGATTTTGCTATTGGTTCCTGGGGAACTAACCCTCCAGACACTATGTATGAAGTTGACTTTGGAGATGGAGTTCTCGAAAATTACACCCAAGCACAATTGGAGAGCTCTGCATATTATAACACAGCAGACCCTGCAAATTCTCAAAACTTTCCAATACCTCATATTTATACACAATCAAGTTGTCCTAATAGCTATACCGTTCAGTTGAACATTTCCACATCGTGCGGACAAACAAACTTAACGGCTGGTCCTATTATTATTTTAAGAAAACCTGAAGTCGATTTTGAAAACCCACCTATTAGTTGTGTAAATTCTTCTGTTCAGTTTAACAACACCTCAACTGGCGGCTACAGTAATGATTGTAATGTTAATGACGGCTATTTCTGGGACTTTGGAGATAGCACTACATCTACATTAAGAGATCCAAGTCATGTATATACTACCCCTGGTACCTATACCGTTTCTTTATATGCTCAAAACTCTTGTGGCACTACAAACACCATTACTAAAAGTATATGTATAGAACCTCAAATAACTGCTGCTTTTACATTAAACACCAACAATGGTTGTGCGCCGCTTGCGGTACAAACAACAAATACAACAGACCTCTCATCGGGTTGCGGTAGTGAAACTTATCTTTGGGAAGTTGCCTATGTTTCCGGTTTTTGTGGTACTGCTCCGGCAACTTGGAACTTCACCAATGGAACCGATGAAAATTCAGCAGCTCCAAGAATAAATTTTGTAACGGCAGGTACATACACACTATCACTCACCACTACAAATTCCTGCGGTAGTAATACCGTTTCTGAAACTATAGAAGTAAAACGCCCTCCAATAGCTAACATTGATCCTATTGCTGATTTTTGTGGTGCTGCAAGTATTAACCCTGTAGCAAATGTAGTAAGTTGTGCACCAGCATCTGAAACTTTAACTTATAGTTGGAGTTTTCCTGGTGGAACACCAAGCACATCTACTGCTTTGAACCCAGGAACAATAAACTACACCACTCCTGGTAATTATCAAGTTACATTTAGTGTTACAAGTAGTTGTAGCACCACGATAGATACCGAAGACTTTATTATCAACCCTATTCCAACGATAACTAATACTAACCTAACACAAACTATTTGTTCAGGTACTAATACAACTCAAGTTGTTTTAACATCAGATATAGCTGGCACTACATACAACTGGACTGCTACTGCTCTTGCTGGTGTAACAGGCTTTACTGCTTTTGATAATACAAGTACAATTCCTGTACAAACCATTTTTAATTCTAACAACACCTCAGAAGACGTCACTTTTACCATAACCCCTTCTGTTGGTGGTTGCTCCGGAATTCCTGTAAACCTTGTGATAACTGTTGACCCTGCGCCTTCTTTCACCAATCAACCTCAACCAGAAACCATTTGTTTAAACGGTCCGATAAATCAATTGTCCGTTGTCGTAAATGGTCCCGGAACACCAACATATCAATGGTATAGTAATACCGTTAATAACAATACAACAGGAACTATAATAACAGGAGAAACGGCAGCAACATACACGCCTCCAAATACTCCGGTTGGTATAACTTTTTACTACTGTGTAGCGTCCTTTACATCTGGCTCAGGCTGTGATGAAATAACTTCTGATACAGCTCGTATTGAAATTGTAAATGGTATCCAAATTGATACAAACCCAATAACCAGTCAAAATACCTGTATTGGTGGTGATGTAAATACTGCATTATCTGTTGTTCATTCCGGCGGTACTGGAGTTATTACCTACCAATGGTATTCTAATACTACCAATTCCAATACAGGAGGAACTATTATTACGGGAGCGAATAACTCCAGTTACACCCCTCCTACTTTTACTGTCTCTGGAAATTACTATTATTATGTAATTATAACTCCAGACGGAAGTGGTTGCAGCCCAATAACCAGCAACACCTCTGAAGTCATTGTGGTAGACGATCCTGCTATTGCAACCCAACCCATAGCCTCTCAAACATTATGCGAAGGTACAGCATCTCAAGATTTACAAGTGGCAGCAACCGGAGGGTCAGGAACTACATATAATTACCAATGGTACAGTAATACAACTAACAGCAACTCTGGTGGCACTCTAATAACTGGAGCTACAAACGCCACCTTCACCCCTCCAACAACTACAGTTGGTATACTTTATTATTATTGTATTATTACCCAACCATACCCAGGTTGTAGTGTTGTGAGTAATACTTCTGGCGTTATTGTTAACCAAGCACCTTCATTTTCATCTCATCCTTTATCCGAAACTATTTGCTTCGGTGAGACTTTCAATACACTATCAGTAGCTTATTCTAATGGTGTAGGAACACCCACTTACCAATGGTATTCTAATACGGTTGCCAATAACACAACAGGAAGCATTCTAACCGGAGAAACGGCTTCTACCTATAGCGTCCCCTCTGGAACTATTGGTACAGTCTATTATTACGCAATCATAACATTTTCTAGTGGTGGATGTACTCAAATCACATCTCAAACTGCTCAGCTCACAGTTAATCAAACTCCTAATATTTCAAATAAATCATTAACTATTTGTAGCGGTGTTAGCTTTAATATTATTCCAGATTCTAGTGGCGGAGATACAGTTCCTGCCGGTACACAATATACATGGACAACTCCGGTAATAAATCCAACAGGTACCATAAGTGGTGCTACGAATCAAACTACTCCTCAAAGCAATATTAGCCAAACGCCTATAAACAACACAGCTAATCCTGCCACAGTAACTTATACAGTGACTCCAGTATCTGGTAATTGCACAGGAACAGATTTTACTATTACCGTTACGGTTAATCCTTCAATCAGCATTACCAGAAACCTAACTAATAGTAGATGTTATTTATCTAATACAGGCGCTATTGAAATAACTATTAGTGGCGGTATTCCTTTTTCAACAGGAACCCCATACCTAATATCATGGACAGGTCCTAATGGATATACCAATTCAGATGAAGATATTTCCAATTTAGAACCTGGCATTTATACTGTAACTATAAATGATGAAGGTGGCTGCCCGTTTACAGATACATTTACCATTCTAGAACCTGAAGAACTTATTTTCAGCTCCATTAGCTTTAATCCGGAAACTATTTCCTGTTTTGGTGCTGATGATGGTACTATAAATATTGATATTCATGGAGGAACGATACCTTATACATATAACTGGACACGGAACGGGAGTTCTTTTTCTAATGTAGAAGATTTATCAAATCTAGGACCCGGAGATTACCAAGTTACTGTTACCGATGCAAACAATTGTACACCAATAGTTCAAAATTTTCAGATTATTGAGCCTCCCGCATTAAATGCAAGCTTAGTAAATCAGGTTGATATTATTTGTTTTGGAGATGCTACCGGTGCTATTAACATCAATACTACAGGAGGAAGACCAATTGAAGTATCACCAGGCGTTTTTGATTATTCTTATTCATGGACAGGACCAAATGGTTATACAAGCAACCTTCAAAATCTGTCGGGATTATTTGCCGGAACATATAACCTCACCGTTACTGACAAATCCAACTGTACGGATACTTTACAGGTTATTCTAGATCAATCTGATGAAATTATTATAGATTTTTCCACAACCGAAATTGAATGTTATGGAGATAATAATGCTTCTATAACTATTGATAATATTTCTGGGGGTAATCCCCCTTATACGATACAATGGAGTAATCTCGGTTCAGGATCTGATCAAAACAACTTATCTGCCGGCACTTATATTATTACAATTACCGATAATACAAATTGTGAAAAGCAAGCAACCGTTGTTATTGATGAAGCTCCGGAATTTTCAATCAACCCTACAATAGCAAATGTTTCCTGTTATGGAGAGAATGATGCCAGTATTGCTCTGAATTTGGTTGGAGGAATCACACCTCTAACACTTGTTTGGAATGATGATGCTTCTGCAGGTGTAGAACGAAACAATTTAACCCCAGGAACTTATTCCGTAACCATTACAGATGCCACTCCATGTATCATAACAGAAACTTTTACTATTTCAGAACCGGATCCATTAGAATTATCCGCAGTTACAACAGATGCTTTAGATTGTGATAATGCAAATAGCGGCGCTATTAATTTAATAGTAACCGGTGGTACACTTCCTTTAAGCTATTCATGGTCTAACGGTGAAACTACTGAGGATTTAGACGATATTCCCCCTGGCACTTATTCAGTAGCTATTACAGATGCCAATGGATGTGAAATATCGGAAAACTGGACGGTTAGCAGATTTGATCCGCTTACGATAGAAGTAGATACTATTACCGATTTTGATTGTATAACCCGAAATGTAGAACAAACTTTTGTAGCCAGAGTTACCGGGGGCATTCCTCCTTATCAAATAAGTTGGTCTAGCGGAACAGTTAGTGGATCTAATAATGAAATCATGAATACTAACCAGGATGGTTTAACAATTGTTGATGTGACTGATAGTTTTGGGTGTTCCACAAGTTTTTCACATCATGTAGATATTCCAATTCTTGGTGATGCAAATTTTGAATTAAACTCCATTGGCTATACCTCTTTTGGAATATATTCAAAAAAAGATCCTATCCAATTTACAAATACTGCTATCGGTGATTATATTTCTGTTCTTTGGGATTTTGGAGATGGTAATTTTTCTAGTGAAGAAAACCCGTTACATACTTACATTACGGAAGGAGATTATATAATCACACAAACCGTAACTTATCCTTTCGGTTGTGTTTATGAAAAAATCATCACGTTATCTATCGAAAAAGGATACAGTCTTATGATGCCTAATGCTTTCACCCCTAACAATGATAATATAAATGATTTTTTCAATCCGGCATTTGTTGGGTTAAACAATATGGTTTTAGACATTTATGACACCTGGGGAAGTTTAATCTATTCTGAAAAAGGAGATGATATTGATGGCTGGAATGGAAAAGTAAAAGATGCTGATGCAGAAAATGGTAATTATTACTTTAAATTTTCTGCTGAAACTTTTTATGGAGAAACCATTACGAAAGAAGGCCCCGTTGTATTAATTAAGTAGAAGTACCAAAACAAACTAATGAAAATTAAAATATTAGTCCCAATTATTATAAGTTGCTTTTGTTTAAAAGCACACGCCCAAGACCCTATATTTACTCAATACCATTTAGTGCCAGAAACTATGAATCCAGGATTTTCAGGCTTTGAAGATGCCACATACCTTGGTTTAATTCATAGAACACAATGGCCAAGTCTGAATCTAAGAGTCGATACCGAATATGCTTTTTTCAATACTTGGGTTGAAAATATTGGTGGTCTCGGTGTTAGTATTTTAAATCAACATGAAAACAATACGAACTACAATCATTTACAAGGAAATATTAATTACTCATACCATGTAAAGTTAGCTAACGGTTGGTTTTTCAGACCTGCCATTGAATTTGGTTTTGGCACCAAGTCCTTCAATTTTGGAAACTTAGTGTTAGCAGATCAAATAAATATTAACTCAGAAACTATAAACCCTATTTCATCAGACATATTTGCCTTGAATGCAAATAGAAATGTTAGCTTTTTTGATTTTAATGCTGGTTTTGTTTTTGATAAAAAAAACACACGAAATGATACCGACTTATGGTTAGGTGCTTCTATAAAACATTTAAACAAGCCCAATATTTCATTTGTAAAAAATGGCAATGTTCCGTTAGATATATTTTATTCCATACACGCTAATTACAAGTTTCCGTATTTTGATTATAACGATATGCTTATTTCTGTTAATTATATGCAACAAGGACAGTATAACAGATTAGATATAGGAACCACTGTAAAACTCGAAAAACTTATGTTAGGTGCTATGGCCGTTACCAATCCTGCTAAAAACAGTTTAAACAGTCATTTATTAACCTCAATTAATGCTTTTATAGGGTTAGAGTTCGAGCAGTTACGCTTTGGCTTCTCCTATGATTTAAACACTTCTAAAATTGGTAGGACAGATGGGGTTTACGAACTTTCAATCACGTATTTAGCAAGCTGCCTAATTTGTAGAAACCCAACCAATTTGGAAAGAAGAAAATAATACCTAGAACTCTTCTTATTTAACTTTTAGCATTTCTTTAGCAAATTTTGAAAATTGCCAATTATGATGTTTTGTGGCTTGTTTCAAATTTTCTTGGCATTCTTCGCCGCAAGAACTAATCCACATCAAGTATCTAAATGCATTCTGACGGATTTCAAAACCATATTTTGGGCTTGTATAATCAAGTAATTCTTTAAAATATAGTTCGTCGTTTTCGGGTTCAAAATCGTCAGTAACTAAAGCAAGTGTTAACCAAAGAATTCTAATATTTTTATCATTAAACCCTTGAATACCTTTGGTTGTTTCTAAGTATTTATTTTGTTCTTCTGGAAAACTATTCCATAATCCAAATAAAGCCGCTTCAACAGTTAAATAAGACTTATCATCAAGAAGTGTCTCGTATTCTTTTTTGAGTGTTTCTGGGACTTTATACAAAGTTTTAGCAATGGCCTGACGCACTTTTACAGGATTCTTAAAATCTTCTTTTTGTAAACGATTTGGCATTTGTGAAATGACTTTTGCTTTAGCCTCATCCGAAATTCCAGATGATAAATACTGCTTGCACTTAGACGTATAAGCCTCACAATCAACCATTAAATATTCTTGTATAAAAACTGACTTTTTAAGACTCTCCAGAGCAGCATCATAATGAAATTTTTTAGTTTCCAGCCAAACATCCACAAATGTGTCTAAATCCTGACCACTAGCCTGCTCTATTTCATTTATAAAATCATCCGTTTCTACGTTTTTGAATTGATTTTTATTCAAATAGTTTTTCACTGCTGTTTTAAAAGCCTCGTCCCCTACCTTTTCTCGTAGTATATGTAATACCCAGGCACCTTTTTTATAAAATGTGGTACTACTCGATTTTGGGTCTAAAAGCGCTGTACTTTGTCTTGCCTTATGCTGTTCCAACAACTCTTGAGCATACTCATATAACCTCCAATAGTAATAATTATCCCCAAACACCTCTCGCTCTGCTAGTAAAGCATAATAAGTAGCAAAACCTTCTTGCAACCAATGGTGTGTTCCAGACGTTTCGGTAACCAAATCGCCAAACCATTGGTGTGCTAATTCGTGCGCATTAACATTTACATAGTTTTTATCAACAAAGGCTATAGAATCAACTACAAAAGCGTCAGAAAAAATAGTAGTACTCGTATTTTCCATACCTGCATACAAAAAATCTTTTACCGGTACTTGTTTGTAATTTTGCCACGGATAAGGAACACCAATTTCTTCTTCTAAAAAATCAAACATGTGTTTGGTGTAACGATAAGTGGGTTCAAATTTTAAAGAATCTTCCGGATAGTAATACATCTCTATAGGAATCCCACTTTTTGAGTATTCAACTTTTTTATTGTATTTACCAATAGCTAAAGCAACCAAGTAGCTTGACATCGGTTTTTGCATATCGTAGTGCCATTTTTTTGCGCCATGATAATCATCAGTACTAGTCAGCTTTCCGTTCGAAATAACCTCATAATCTTTATGAAAAGTGACGGATAAATCAAATTCAATTTTATCATTCATATCATCAATACTCGGCAACCAATTGCTTGTGTATTTTCCTTGTCCTTGTGTCCATATTTGTTTATTCCCGTCTTCATAATCCCAATCTATAAAATACATGGCTTTTTTCGGAAATGTCATCCATGAGATAAGTAATTCTCCAGATGTATTCGCTTTAAACTCATTTTTCACTATAATATGCTTCCCGTTATTAATATGCTCGCATACACCATCACCAATTGACGTTTCTGAATGATAAATATTTCTTGCATCAACGTAAATAGAGTCCACATCTTTTAAAATATCATATTTATATAACACTTTACCTGCTACCTGACCTTTATTAACATCATTAAAGTTTAACTCTACTTCAGCAGTATTAAAATCAACGTATTCAGATTGTTGAGATATTGCAAAACATACAAAAAGCAAAAAGAAAAGGAGCAGTAGATTTTTCATATATAAATAATAGCAAGGATTAGACCAAGATAATGCTTTAATTCAGAATCTGAAAAGTTACAATATGATAAGATTCCCACTTTCGTAAGAATTAATTAAATTCGCCTTTATGTCTGTAAAACTTCAAACACCAATAGATTATTTAAAAGGCGTCGGTCCAAACCGCGCTGATTTATTGCGAAAAGAATTAGGCATTCATACCTATCAGGATTTAATTAACTTATTTCCAAACAGATATATAGATCGAACTCAGTATTACAAAATTAATCGACTACAACGTAACAATGCAGACGTTCAAATAATTGGGAAAATTACAGCTTTTAAAGAAGTAGCACAAAAACGAGGTAAGCGCTTAGTCGGAACTTTTCAAGATGATACTGGTACGATGGAGCTAGTTTGGTTTAGAGGACAAAAATGGATACGTGAGAGCCTAAAACTTAATAAGCCATATGTGATTTTCGGAAAAACCAATTGGTTTAATGGTAAGTTTAATATGCCACACCCAGATATAGAGGGGCTAGAAGAACATAAAGGAAATTTACGTTCTGTCATGCAACCGGTATACCCTTCAACAGAGAAACTATCAAATAAGGGTATTACAAATCGTGTGATGAGCAAAGTCATGCAACAACTATTTTTGGAAACAGGTAAAAAATTCACCGAAACGCTATCTGAAAATTTACTTACCGAACTCAAACTAATCCCAAAAAGCGAAGCGCTTTTTAATGTACATTTTCCAACGAGTCAGGAGCTCCTTTCTAAAGCCCAATTTCGATTAAAATTTGAAGAATTATTTTATATTCAGCTACAACTTATCATCAAAAACTTAGTTCATAAATCAAAAATAAAAGGCTTTCCTTTTGAAAAGGTTGGCAACTATTTCAACACCTTTTTTAAAGCCCATTTACCCTTCGAATTAACGGGAGCACAAAAGCGCGTTTTAAAAGAGATTCGTGCTGATTTGGGCAGTAACGCACAAATGAATAGACTATTACAAGGAGATGTAGGTTCTGGCAAGACCATAGTCGCGTTCATGTCAATGTTAATAGCACTTGACAACGGTTTTCAAGCTTGTCTAATGGCTCCAACTGAAATTTTGTCAGTCCAGCATTACAATGGATTATTAGAATTATGCAACAACTTGAATATCAGTATAAAAAAACTAACAGGTTCAACTAAAACTTCAGAAAGAAAAAAAATTCATGAAAGCTTGGAAAATGGCGATTTACAAATCCTTGTTGGCACCCATGCCCTACTTGAAGATAAAGTGAAATTTAAAAATTTGGGGCTTGCGATTATAGATGAACAGCATCGATTTGGAGTCGCACAACGAAGCAAATTATGGAAGAAAGGAGGCCCTCCTCAATCCTCCCAAAGGGAGGAAGCAAAAAAAAGTCTCCCCTCTGGGGAGATTAGTGGGGCTTCTATCCCCCCACACATTCTAGTAATGACCGCCACACCGATTCCCAGAACGTTGGCCATGTCTGTTTACGGAGATTTAGACATCTCAATTATTGATGAATTACCACCGGGCAGACAGTCCATAAAAACAGTACATCGTTATGATAAAAATCGATTAAATGTTTTTAAATTTATTCGAGACGAAATAACAAAAGGAAGACAAATTTACATAGTGTACCCTTTAATTCAAGAAAACGAAAAAATGGATTATAAGGATTTGATGGATGGTTACGAAAGTATTGCCAGAGATTTTCCATTACCAGATTATCAAATATCCATAGTTCATGGAAAAATGAAACCTGCGGATAAAGATTACGAAATGCAACGCTTTATAAAAGGAGAAACACAAATTATGGTGGCTACTACTGTTATTGAAGTTGGGGTAAACGTACCTAATGCCTCGGTCATGATTATTGAAAGCGCAGAACGTTTTGGCTTATCACAATTGCATCAGCTTCGTGGTCGTGTGGGACGTGGTGCAGAGCAGAGCTATTGTATTTTAATGACAAGCCACAAGCTTAGTAATGATAGTAAAACCCGTTTAGAAACCATGGTAAGAACCAGTGATGGTTTTGAAATAGCCGAAGTAGATCTACGCTTACGCGGTCCTGGAGATATTATGGGCACTCAGCAAAGCGGTGTTTTGAACCTTAAAATTGCAGATATCATAAAAGATAATGACATTCTACAATTAGCGAGACATCACGCGAAGAACGTGCTTAAAACTGACGCTACGCTCTCTTCTACAAACAATAAAGTTATTTTAGACACCTATAAATCATTAGGTAAATACAAAAACATCTGGAATTACATCTCGTAATTTTAGTTGGTGCTATTTATAATATTACTTTTACATAAAAAAACAAATATGCTTGGTTTAAAACTAGAAACAGATCCTCGTTGGGTAAACATTGCAGAATCAAATATTGAGGAGATTCTAACCGATCATGCCTGGTGTGAACAAAAGGCTGCTTCTAACGCGATCACTATAATTACTTTAAACTCAGAATATACTGATCTGGTTACCGATTTATTAGTATTAGCCCAAGAAGAGCTGGAACATTTCCAAATGGTTCATGATATTATAAAAAAACGTGGTTACAAACTAGGCAGAGAGCGCAAAGACAGCTATGTTAACGAACTTTATAAATTCATGAATAAAGGAGGCAATAGACTACAAAGCATGGTAGATAGACTTCTGTTTTCTGCCATGATTGAAGCCAGAAGCTGCGAACGTTTTAAACTATTATCAGAAAAAATAAATGACCCTGAACTTTCTAAATTCTATCATGACTTAATGATTAGCGAGGCAGGACATTATACAACGTTTATAGGGTTTGCTCGCAAATACGGAAAAGATATTGACGTTGATAAACGCTGGAAAGAACTCATAGAATTTGAAAGTATTGTTATAAAAAACTACGGAAAAACCGAAACCATACATGGATAAAAAAGAGGCTTTCTAAAAAGTAATATATTTTGTCATTCAGAATAACACTTTTTAGACAACCCCTTAAGTAGCTGTTAGTTGTTTGATTGATGATAATCTTTAATTAATATCTTCTCCTTTTTCCAATTTATCAATATTAGCTTGTACACGTCCTTTAGAAGCATCATTAGGCGCATTAGTCAAGGCCTTTTTTAAATGCGTTAAGGCTTTTGAATGGTTTCCTAATGCAGAATACCCACGGGCTAAACCATAGTGTACAGGCCAGGTACCTTTATTCTTTTGTGCATTTAATTTAAAAACTTCTAGTGCTTTCTCTTTTTTTCCTTGACCAATAAGCGTTCTACCGTATTGATGCATCTGAATAATAGTAGCAAACTCTAAAGCTTCGTCCATGGCAGCAAAAGCTTCGGCTTCTTTCCCAAGTTTTGAAAGTATTTGAGATTTTATCTGAAGATTATTAAATGTTTTTTGACTGAAAAACTGCCCAGCAATCGCACCGTCAATCCATCCCAAGGCTTCATTTAAGTCGCCACCATTATTCAAGGCATAACCAGCAGCCTGTTCCCAATTCTGACGCTGAAAGCCTCCTTGCCCTTTAAATTCTTCTTTAAAACTCGCCAAAACAATATCAGTAACGTCTACCTCAATTTTAAATGGTATCTGTTTCTTTTCCCATTGTAAGGCTAACACTGCCGAGGTTGCATCAACACTTATAAAACTATAAGTTAATAACTCTGTATGCGAAATAGTATTTGTAGTTACTTTTACTCTTAGAGCATCTTGCGATGGCTCATAAAAATAACTTCCCCAAGCCGAATGATCTTTAGAAAAAATTAATGTAGCAGTATCATCTTCATTAACAATGACATGAAACCCATATTTCCCAGCTTTAAGAGATTCTCCTTCAATTTTCACATCATCAGTAAACTTAATAATGGTATTTTCATTGGCTCCAGCTCTCCAAGGCGATTCTTTAGCAGTTCCAAATCCCAAGTTATTCATACCATAAGGGACTAATTTCCCCCAGACCTCTCTATCATTCACACTAGGTCTAGAATATTTAACATAAATATTCGTTATACCAACTCGTTGTGATACGCTAGCCATTTGACTGCCCCTAGGAGCATCTAATTGAGCAAATGTGTCAAAGCTTAAAGTAAGCAAAAGACACATAAATAATGTAGTCAGATTGTTAGTTTTCATTTTAGTCATATTTTTGATTCCCCTTTCAAGGTATATACAAATGGCATCCACAGGTGTTAGCATTTTGTTAAAGAATTAAGATTGACTGTTAATTAACATATTTTAAGAGTTTTAGTCTGCTTATATACTTCTTATAAAACGGCGGCTTAATTAAATAGAATTTTTAACTTTGCTCACTTATCCCCTGATGAAAAAACGCATGATAAACATTCATGATAAAACATTAAAAGATCTAGAGTTTTCAACTGTTCTGCAACAAGTAAGTGAACATTGTGTAACAGCACTAGGAAACGAAAAAACATTATTAACAAGTCCTTACAAAAATAAGGAAGCGCTTCTAGGTGCTTTACAATTGACCAATGAGTACTTGTCGTCTTTTTATAATGATAACCGTATTCCAAATCATGGTTTTGATTCTATTTCAAAGGAAATTAAACTATTACGTATTGAAAACACGTATTTAGAAGTACATGCATTAAAAAAAATAGTTTCAATTTCATTAACAACAAATGACATCGTTAGGTATCTAAAAAAGTTTGAGGAATATTATCCGAGGCTTAACGAATATGCATCTCATATTGAAGTTACCAAAGTAATTATCGAAAAAGTAGATGCTATTGTAGATCGCTTTGGAGATATAAAAGACAATGCCTCTAGCCTACTTTTTGAGTTACGTCAATCTATTAATAAGATAAAAGGTAAAATAAATGCTAGTTTTTCATCTGCCCTTACTACCTATCATAATCTTGAATATTTAGATGATATTCGTGAATCTGTAGTAGATAACAAACGTGTACTTGCTGTAAAAGCTATGTATCGCCGTAAAGTAAAAGGTGCTATTATGGGTGGAAGTAAAACAGGTAGTATTGTTTATATAGAACCTGAAACGACTTTACAGCACTCACGGGAACTCAATAATTTAGAATACGAAGAACAAGAAGAGGTTATTCGTATTTTAAAAGACCTTACCAATTACATACGTCCATTTTTACCATTATTAGAAAACTACCAAACGTTCTTAATAAATATGGATGTTATTTCAGCAAAAGCGAAGTATGCACGATCTATGAATGCTATTCTTCCCGAAATATCTGAAAACAGAAGTATGTTTTTGAGAGATGCTTATCACCCACTTTTATATTTAAACAATTTAGAAAAAAAAGAAACCACCTTTCCGCAAACTATAGAATTAAAACAAGACAGCAGAATCATAGTCATCTCTGGCCCTAATGCCGGAGGCAAAAGTATTACTCTTAAAACAGTTGGTTTATTGCAAGTGATGTTACAAAGTGGCTTGCTAATTCCTGTCCATGAACGCAGTAAAGTTTGTTTATTCGATAGGATCTTAAGTGATATTGGTGATAATCAATCTATTGAAAATCACTTAAGTACATATAGCTATCGTCTAAAACAAATGAATTATTTTTTAAAGAAATGCAATAAGAATACGCTTTTTTTAATTGATGAATTCGGTACAGGTAGTGATCCTGAACTTGGTGGTGCTTTAGCCGAAACGTTTTTAGAAGAGTTTTATCATAGAGAAGCATTTGGTATCATAACAACGCACTATTCTAATTTAAAGATTTTAGCAAACGAATTGCCACATATGCTTAATGCGAATATGCTTTTTGATGAACGTACACTAGAACCTCTTTTTAAATTGGTTATTGGACAAGCCGGAAGTTCGTTTACTTTTGAAGTGGCACAAAAAAATGGTATTCCTTATAGCTTAATAAATCGCGCTAAAAAGAAAATTGAACGCAGTAAAGTACGTTTTGACGCTACGATTGCTAAGCTTCAAAAGGAACGTTCTCGTCTAGAAAAAACAGGACAATCGTTAAAACTAAACGAGAAGAAAAAAATAGAAGAGGCCGATAAGCTTGAAGAAATTAATGCCAAAATTCAAAGGAAATTAGAAAGTTATCAAGAGCTCTACGATAGCAACCAACGTCTTATTTATTTAGGACAAAAAGTGAACGATATTGCCGAAAAATACTTCGATAACAAACAAAAACGTGAGCTCATGGCGGAGCTTTTTAAGGTGGTTCAAATTGAAAACTCTAAGCGTAAAAAAGTGACCGCCAAACAGAAAAAAGTCATAAAAGCAAAAGAAGAGCAAGTAAAAAAGGAAGCCGAAAAAGTGGTAACCGTTATTCGCAAAAAGAAAAAAGAAGCCAAGAAAAAAGCCATTGAAGCTCCAAAACCTAAACCTATTTTAAAAATTGGAGATCGCGTACGTATGGAAGATGGTCGTGCTGTTGGTAGCATCGATAAAATAGAAAAAAACAAAGCGGTTGTAAACTACGGTATATTTACGACCAATGTTAGTATGGATCAATTGGAACTCGTAGAAGCTAAAAAATAGCAACCTATATCAGGTTTTTGAATCTGAAACTTTTAAAGTGGTATCTTTGTTCTATGTCTTTTTCTTTACCAAAACATAAAAAACTTATCCTATTTGATGGTGTTTGCAACCTTTGTAACAGCAGTGTACAATATGTTATAAAACATGATAAAAAGAATATATTCATGTTTACGGCTTTGCAAAGCGATATTGGCAAAGATTTAATTAAACGATTTAATATAGATACAGAAAAGACCGATTCTATATTATTATACACGCCGGAAAATAGCTTAGTTTCAAAATCTACTGCGGCTTTAAAAATTGCAAAGTATTTAGGATTTCCACAAAGTTTGATGGGTGTGTTTTTTATTATTCCACCATTTATTCGAAATTGGGTTTACGATTACATTGCAAAAAATCGTTATAAATGGTACGGTAAAAAAGATGCTTGTATGATTCCTACTCCCGAATTAAAGAGTAAGTTTTTGGAGTAATAAACTCATGACTTGTTAACATATACTTTCTGCAACTTGCGCTGAATATATTTAAGCAGGAAAGGAATCCATTAAAAATAAGAATTAATCATATGGTGAATCTATGAATAAATTATTTTTTATACTTACTGGTTTATTGTTTATAAACGCCTACTGTCAGGAGGATACACCTATTGCCTTGAACATTAATAAAGAAGAAGGCATGTCCTATACCCCACTTTCGAAAATGGGTATTGATTCAACTTACGTCTATTCTAAGGTTGATTCTATTATAACGAATGGTATAAAAAATAACGCTTTCCCAGGGGCACAGGTTTTGGTAGCTAAAAACGGTACCATCGTATTTCATGAAAGCTACGGTTATCACACCTACAATAACATACAGGCTGTAGCCAATAATGATATTTACGATCTTGCTTCTGTTACTAAAATAGCAGGCCCTTTGCCAGCGATTATGAAATTAGTTGACAATGGTAAATTAAATTTGGACCAACCTTTTAGCACCTATTGGAAACCATGGAAAAAAATTGAGGACAAGAAGGATATGACTCTAAGGGAAATACTTGCGCACCAAGCAGGATTAGTACCCTATATTATTTTTTTGAATGTAGTGATTAAGAAAAATGGAAAACTCAAGAAAAGGTTTGTCCGCACAACACCGAATTTCAAGTTCAAAAAACAAGCGTTTGACCACCTGTTTGTAAAAAACAACTTCAATCTCAAAATGTATCGCATGATCAATAAATCTAAAGTAAGTACCGAAAAAAAGTATAAATATTCAGGACTAGCCTTTTTGATTTTCCCAAAACTTATTGAGCAATTGACTGGACAATCCTATGAGCGTTATATCACAGAGCACTTTTATCATCCTTTAAAAGCCTTTACCTTGGGCTTTAATCCAAAAACAAAAAACCAAACCAATAAGATTGTTCCCACAGAAATAGATACCCTTTATCGACATACACTGACCCAAGGTTGGGTCCATGATGAAAATGCCTCCCTTTTGGGTGGTATTTCGGGTAATGCTGGACTTTTTGGAACTGCTAACGATTTGGCCAAATTGATGCAGATGTATCAAAACTTTGGAGTCCTTAATGGCCATAGGTTTATTTCTGAAGCTACCTTAAGGGAATTTACCAAAATACAATATCCAAAAAATGAAAACAGAAGGGGTTTAGGTTTTGACAAACCCTTAATCAAAAATGCGGAGCTCAATTTGAATGAAGCCTACCCAGCACCCGAAGCAAGTGAACAAAGTTTTGGGCATAGTGGTTTTACAGGCACCTTCGTTTGGGCAGATCCAAAACACCAATTGGTATTTGTTTTTCTTTCCAATCGGGTCTATCCAACCCGTGAAAACAGAAATCTATATAAGCTGAACATTCGGGGAGCACTTCAACAAGTGTTTTATAAAGCTTTGAGCACTCCCAAAGAATAGGGCATAAAGTTAAGCTCAAAAAAACGTTAGTGTCTTTTTACACGCTACGTTTCATAGGCAAGACCAATAAGACTAATCTAAAGACTGGTTTTACTAGTGGCGTACCAGATAAGAAAAAGCCTTTACCAATGAATTTCTGAAGCTTTTAGGTATGATTACATAAATATATACTCACATAACAACAAATACTTTCAAAACAATTAAAAGTCTACTAGGTTAATGCTCTCAATTTTTACTTTCGAACTAAAAAAAACAAAATCAAAAGCTTTTACTTAGCACTTAGTGGAAAGTCTGTTAAATTTTATTGAATTATAAACGTTAGAAAACTTAGGTTTATTCTTATAGTAAAAAAACTTTGTAATCTAAATAGCATTATATCTATACTAAAGAGCATAACATCGAATATATAAAATCCTTGATGGTTTTTTAGGTGGGACTAAATACATTTGCTAATTCGAAAAACTATAACATTTTTTTGCTCATTTGGTATTTTAAATTTAGTAAAAAAAGAATAATTTTCTTTGCTAAATCAGATTTTTCCACGAAAAATCCTCGAGCTTAAATAACATACTAGATTCATTAAAAGCTGATATGAAAAAAAAGCTACTACTATTTATTATTCTAATCTTTATAGGTTTTATAGGAAGTGCTCAATGTCCTAAGCCATACCAACTAAGTACTAATACTAAAACAACCAATTCTATAACATTAACCTGGAACTCAGGAAACAATGCGTTGACAGGTAATTTTGAAATAGAATACGGCCCTAGAAACTTCAGCCCTGGAACCGGAACTAAAATTTCGAGTTCATATGTTGCTTTGCAAATCAACAATTTAAACTCTAATACGCCGTATGATTTTTATGTAACAAATAAATGCGGAAGCACACCTACAACATCTGATGTTTACCAAGATATAACCATTGCAGATTACTGTAACGGAGATCTGTTTTTAGACCCTGGTTTTAATGAAAATTACGTAGGCGAACATTATGAATCTTACAATATTAGACCAAATTCTCCTGATCAAAGAATAGTTTTAGATTTTGATGTATTTGAGTTATCACCCAATGCTACATTAAAAATTTGGCAAGGTAGTTACGCTCTTGGAAATCCTATTGCAGAGTACGACAATAACTCGCTACCCACAGAACCCATCACTTCTAAAGCAGCAAATGGCGAACTATATGTTCAATTTGAATCAAATAATTCACAAAACAATGCTATTGGTTGGGTAGGAAAAATTACTTGCATTGACAAACCACAATGCAATGCACCCAGGTTTGTTTCTCCTACAAGTATTACCTATAATTCAATCACGTTAAGATGGACAAAAAGCACAGCTAACCGTACATTTATAGAATATGGTCCTAAAGATTTTATAATGGGTACAGGTGAAAAAGTTAACACTTATTCAAATACAATAGAAATATCATCCTTAAATGAGTTGACAGAATATGATTTTTACCTAACTGAAGAATGCGAAGACTTAAGCTTAAGTGATACAAATAAAATCCCTTCTGTTTCTACAAAACCTTTTTGTGAATCAACTATTTCCTTTAGAAGACTTGATGCTTATAAATTAAATCAAATAGAATTAACCGGGGTAAATATTGATCCTGATCTTAATGAAGAGTGGCAGCTGGAATATGGATTAAAAGGCTTTACACCTGGTGAGGGTACTACACAAAATTACGCTTCAAAAGATATTATTCTTGGAAATCTGGAGAACGATACTGAATATGACTTTTATTTAAGGAATAAGTGTGGTGATCGTTTTAGTAGCCCAAAAGGGCCATTCTCAAAAAAAACAAATGTTGATTATTGTAGTGAAGGTAAAATATATGACAGAGGAGGTAAAGATAAAATTTATACCGACTATCAATATACAAGGGATAAATATATATACCTAAGGGACAATACAAGGGCTCGAATAAAAGTAAACTCAATACGGCTTACAAGTTATGAGGAAATTAAAATATATGATGGTCCCGATTCAAATAGCCCTTTACTAAGGCATTTGCGCCGTAATTTACCTCCAGGTGAGTTTGTTTCCTCAGGAAATAGTAATGTCATTTTCTTTGATATTAAAAATAATCATTATAATTACTCTGACATCAAATGGGACATAGACATAACTTGTGAACCAACTCCTAACTGTGAAGAAGCCACAAATTTTCAAGTTAAAGCCTCTAAATTAACCCATAATCAATGTGAGTTAAACTGGACTAAAACATCTAATTTAAGCGATAGTTACAGTATAGAGTATGGATTAGAAGGTTTTGAAAGAGGAACAGGTACCATAGTACAAACGAATGAAGATTTTATCACGCTCATTAATCTTAGTAAATCAACGTCATACCAGGCTTATATTACTACGGTATGTGCTGCAGGAGGTCAGAATAATATATATGTTGAACCACTAACTTTTAAAACAACCCCTAATTATTTTGGAGGAGATAAGTTTACTGATGATGGTGGCGTGGACAATAATATTCCGGAAAATCAAACGAAAATTACAACCATATATCCGAAAGATGATGGAGAAAGAATTCGTATTACTTTTGATTATATTGAGTTAATGACTAGTTACCATTACAATTCTTTAAAAATATATAGTGGCACTAATACAGATTCAGAACCAATTGTACAGCTAAAAACCACAAGTGATTTTGAGACGAAAGGTTATTCATTTTCTTCTGATGATCCAAATGGAGCTATCACAATAGAATACATTGGCAATGATTCGTATTCAAGGTATTTTTCAAGAGGTTGGGAAGCTGATATAATCAGTGAGTTAATCCCTGATTGTAGTGAACCTTTCAATATTTCAACAACCAATTTTACCCATCAGGAAATAAACTTAACCTGGGAGTCTGAAACGGATGTGTCCGAATGGAAAATTGAATATGGCCCTGCTGGTTTTATTAGAGGGAATGGGATCGTAAAAGACACTAATAATGAAAATATCAGTATCACAGACTTATCTCCTGATACAGTATATGATTTCTATATATCTTCAAAATGTGGCAACGGTAACTTCAATGATTATGCTCCTGTTTACAAAGAAAAAACAAGGAAAGACTTCTCAAACGGTGTCTTATTAACTTCTAATGATGAAATAAGGACAATATATCCCAACAATAATGGGGAAAGAATTAGAATTGAATTTACCCATTTCAATATTGAACCATATAATCAGAGCACCTGGAAAAGTGAAGTCGTGGTTAATTTCTTAAATGAACTAAAAACATATAACTATTACAGTTGTTATGTTTTTAACCATGACTCTAATTTATACCCTGTAGTTTCTGAAAAAGAAGATGGGTCTATATCCTATTTTCAAAATATAGATGGCACTTCATATTGGGAAGCAAAAGTATATAGTGAGCCTAAACCTACTTGCGAAACAACAAATGAAAAAGAATTTTTGTTTCAAAGGGTGAGTCATAAAGAAGTGGAGCTTATTTGGGAAAAAAATGACGAAAGCACAACATATAAGGTTGAATATGGTCCTCTTGGTTTTACTTTGGGAACTGGTATTACAAAAGAATTTGATAGTAACAGGCAATTTTTGGAGTCAGGACTTCGCAGACCTTATCATACTTATAATACAGAAAACAACCGTTTTGATCCAAATTTGATTTATTATTCTATTATTCTTGATGATTTATACGAAGATACAGAATACGAATTCTATATTACAACGATATGTCCTGATGGGTTTACCAATACCTTCCCGGTACCAAAACTCATTAAAACAACTGCTAATTTAGTTAATACAGGAATATATCATGCGAATTCCTCTGGACAAATGAAACAAAGAAAACTTTGGACTATAGTGGGGCAACTTGAAAACACAACCATTTATCCAAACTCATCAGAAGACAGAGTTGTAGCGACAATAAAGCGCTTAAAAATCCCTCAATACTCAGGGGGAGATCCCTTTACTGTTTTCAATAATAATAGCACTAAAGATGAAAATACAGTGCTTTTTTCTACTAATTGGGAAATACCATTTATTCATGATGAAACTGTTATAAAAGCCGATAACGATAGTGGTTGTTTAACTTTTAACTTCTCATTCTCAAATAGCCGTGCTTTTGGTTATATCCCAGAGACCGTAGAAAGTTGGTGGGACGGCTCTCCTGGAGGCTGGATTGTTGAAATAACTTCAGAACCAAAAAACACCTTGAATGTAAAAGATATGGCTGATACCAAGAATATTCAGTTATATCCAAACCCTTCCAAGGACCATTTCTTTATAAAAAATAATTTAGATTTAGATATTAAAGAAATTAGTATCAATGATATTACAGGTAGAAGTGTGAAAAAATATTTCAATACAAATTTGAATCAGAAACTAGATTTTAATTTACCTTCTGGAACCTATTTTGTAATTATAAAAACTGAAAACGATACCGCTAGTATTAAAAGAATTATTGTGGAGTAATTATGTATTATAAAGAAGTAAAATTATTCTAATTTTTGAAACTCCTGTAGCATAACATATAAAACTATAGAAAAAAGCACAGAGAAAGCTTCTCCTATGTCTTACTCATTAACCAAACTCCCCCACTCGGTCCAGGAACCATCATAAACTGATATGTTTTTATAACCGGAGATATTGGCTCCTAAGGCCAATATACATGCTGTGATACCCGAACCACAGGAAAAAATAATAGCGTCATCTTTATTATACGCTATTTCCGCTAAAGCTTTCTCAATATCTTTTTTAGATTTTAATTCCCCAGCACCCAACAAGTCTGTAAAAGGTAAATTCACCGAATTAGGAATAGTTCCCATTCGCAAACCCTCTCTGGGTTCTGGCTCCTGGCTCTTAAATCGACCTTCTGATCGTGCATCAATAATATGGTATGTTTTATTTTTTGAAGCCTGTTTCATGCTCTCAAAAAAGGTCATGCATTCTGGTTTGTAATTGGCTTCAAAATCACCAAGTTCACCATCATAGTTTTTCATAGCTTCAGTATCATAGTTCGCTTTTTTCCAGGCTGGAAACCCGCCGTTTAAAACAGCTACATTATAATATCCAAAAGCCTTAAATAGCCACCAAACACGAGCACTTGAATAAATACCCTTATCATCATAAACGACGATAACACTATTTTTATTTACCCCTAAAGCTCTAGCTTCTTTTTGAAATTGTTCCTGTGTTGGAAACGTACTGGGAAATGGTGCATTAGCTTCACTAAATTTCTTTTTAATATCAAAAAATCGTGCATTAGGTATTTGAATTTGTGATGTATCAAATACTTTATTTATAGTACCATCTAAAATGATAAGATTACTTGCTTCTATATTATTTTGAAGCCATTTTACTGAGACAATAGGTGATGATATTGACATGTTAGAATTCATTATTTTCTTGTAAACGCACTAAAGCGTATGTTTTAAGTTGAATAATCATTACTCTGCAAATATGATGTGATGTCTCAATCATACCTCATATCGGCTTAACAAAAACTATCCTTTCACTTTTTCATAATTATCATCCCATTCTTTGGGCTTTGGTTCATGCAGTTTACCTAAAGATTTGGCAACCATCATAGCAACGGTAGCATCTCCTGTTACATTCACAGTTGTTCTACACATATCTAACGGTCTGTCCACTGCAAAAATAAGTGCTAATCCTATTGGTAATAATTCTGCTGGAAAGCCAATAGATTCCAAAACGATAACCAACATGACCATACCTGCACTTGGCACTGCTGCACTACCTATGGATGCTAATAATGCCGTAGCAATTATGACTAATTGATTCGTGAATGTCAAGCCCTCTGGCCAAATAACCTGCATGATAAATACGGCCGCAATACCTTGATATAAACTTGTTCCGTCCATATTAACTGTAGCTCCAACTGGTAAAACAAATCCAGACACTTCTTTATCTACACCAATATGTTCTTCTACACGCTCCATGGTTACTGGTAAGGTTGCTGCACTACTACTGGTAGAAAAGGCTAATAGCTGTGCCGGACTTATTTCTTTTAAAAACCACATAGGCGATTTTTTAGTATAAATACTTACTAAAATAAGGTAAAAACCAATCATTAACATTAAGCCTCCAACAACACATAAGGCATAGTTTAATAGCTTAAGAAGTATTTCGGTATCATCAAAAGCGATAATTACATTAGCCATTAAAGCAAATACCGCATAAGGCGCAAAAAGCATAATTAAATCCACCATTTTCATGACGACTTCGTTTAACGAATCGAAAAAATTCACTAAAGGTTTTGCCTTTTTTTCAGGAATTAACAATAAACAAATACCAACAAATAATGCAAAGAAGATGACCTGAAGCATCTTTGCGTCTCCCAATGCTTTAAATATATTACTTGGAAAAATATCAACTAGCGACTGTAATGGTCCTGCATCTTTTTGTACAGATGCTTTTGTAAGTTTATCAGCAACCCCTTCATCACTCGCATATTTTGATTTAATTTTTTCAATGGTATCTTGTGACATACCCTCTCCTGGCTTTATTGTATTCACGATACTTAAGCCTATAATTATAGCAACCAAAGTGGTAGCCATGTATATACCAATAGTACGTAATCCCATCGTTTTAATCTTAGAAATATCTTTTAAGTCTGAAATCCCTTTTATTAATGAGGCTAAAATTAATGGTACTGCAATAAGCTTAAGTAAGTTTATAAAAATGGTTCCAAATGGTGAAATCCAATCGCTTACAAAATCTTTTCCTCCAACAGAATTCATAATAAAACCAAAAATGATTCCAAGAACCATTCCTATAATAATCTTCCAGTGTAATGCCAGTTTTTTCATATAATAATATTTCTATATAATTACTTGTAAATTTTCAAAGCAAGATAAGTTTTTTTGCCTAGACCTTTAAAACCAAATGTAAATTCCAATTGAATTGGTAATAAATTAACAGATTGTACACAATACGACTCTACCCAATATATCTAGTCCAATTTTTTCATTAATATGCTTTTAAAAGGATAATAGAGAAGGTTAATAAATAGCTACTAATTATACATTTTATTTAGTAAATAAAAATCAGCTAAAACCAATGCCGCCATCGCTTCTACAATAGGCACGGCTCTTGGAACCACACATGGGTCGTGACGTCCTTTACCTTGCATTTCGACAGTATTTCCTTCTTTATCTATAGTTTCGTATTTCTGAATAAGTGTAGCTACGGGTTTAAAAGCCACATTAAAATAGATATCCATACCGTTACTTATACCGCCTTGAATACCTCCAGAAAAGTTAGTTTTTGTAGTACCATCGTTATTAAATGCATCATTATGATCGCTACCATACATCGTACTCCCTTCAAATCCACTACCGTATTCAAACCCTTTTACGGCATTAATGGAAAGCATGGCTTTGCCGAGCTCTGCATGTAATTTATCGAACACCGGCTCTCCTAAACCAACAGGGACATTTTTAATGACACAACTAACAATACCACCAACGGTATCACCCTTACTACGTACTTCTTTAATGTAAGCTTCCATATTTGCTGCCATAGCTTGATCTGGACATCTTACAATATTTGATTCTATCTTTGTTAAGTCTATTTCGGTGTATGGCTTCTCAAGTTTCATAGTACCAACACCGGAAACATAGGCCGTAATTTCAATGCCTTTTAGCATTTGTTTGGCAATGGCACCAGCAACCACACGACATGCGGTTTCTCTTGCTGAACTTCGTCCACCACCACGATAGTCTCTAAAACCATATTTCTTATCGTATACATAATCGGCATGACTTGGTCTATAACTATCTTTTATATGCGTGTAATCATGAGATTTTTGGTTGGTATTTTCAATAACAAAACCAATTGAAGTACCAGTCGTTTTACCTTCAAAAATGCCTGAATGGAATTTAACTGTATCTGGTTCTTTTCGTTGTGTCACTATAGCAGATTGACCAGGTTTTCTTCTATCAAGTTCATTTTGAATGGCTTCTAAATCTAACTCAATTCCAGGAGGGCACCCATCAATTACACCTCCTAAAGCTGGTCCATGAGATTCTCCATATGTTGTTAAATTAAATAGTTTTCCAAAAGAATTGCCTGCCATAAATAAAATTTTGTCGCTAAAATAAAGCTTTTTTCGAAATCATCTGCCCTAAATACTAAGCCATATATGGTATTTTTTAATACATGTGGATTTATATATCTATACCTTTTATTTTAGATTTCTATTTTCACTTCGATTTCTCTTAATGTCACCTCTTTGTAATGATAATTCTAAATAAATAATACGAAGCTAGCCCAATAAAATTTTTCAATCTGTTCTTATAAATTATGAAAGTAAAATAGTGTATAAACATTGATTATTGTAATAAACTACCTAACAATTGTTTAACATAATGCTGATATTTAGATAATTATAAGATAATATAAAAACCTGTAATTTGTAAAATAACCTTAAGACACTATTATTGAAAATTAAACGTAAAATAGAAGTCGCAGTAATCTCTGATGTTCATCTTGGAACTTATGGCTGTCATGCTAAACACCTTCTCACTTATTTAAATAGTATTGAACCAAAGAAATTGATTTTAAATGGTGATATTATTGATATATGGCAATTTAGTAAACGTTACTTCCCTAAATCGCATTTAAAAGTTATTAAGAAGATTATGGATATGGCCTCTAATGGTGTTGATATTATTTACATAACTGGAAACCATGACGAAATGTTGCGTAAATTTAGCAATACAACCATTGGTAATGTCTCTATTGTTGATAAGCTTGTTTTAGAATTAAATGGCAAAAAGGCTTGGTTTTTTCATGGGGATGTTTTTGATGTTTCTATACAAAATGCCAAATGGCTTGCTAAACTTGGTGGTTATGGCTACGATTTACTAACTCTTCTTAACCGTTTGATAAATTGGTATTTAGAAAAACGTGGAAAAGAACGCTATTCGTTATCTAAAAAGATAAAGAATGGTGTTAAAGGTGCTATCAAGTATATTAATGATTATGAAGAAGTCATTTCTGACCTGGCCATCGAAAATGGTTATGATTATGTAATCTGTGGACATATACATCAACCAAAGATGGCATATATAGAAAATAAACATGGTAAAACGATGTATTTAAATTCAGGGGATTGGGTTGAAAATTTCACAGCCCTCGAATATCAATTTAATCGTTGGAAAATATACAATTACAATAACGATAAGTTTGCTCCTTTTTATGTCGATGAAGATATAGAAAACCTAGAGGTTAAAGATTTAATTGCTGCCATCACCATTGTAGAACAACACGAAAAAAAGAGTAAATAGTTTCTTTGTTATTTATATATTAAATTCTTTTTAGTAATAAAATTCTATTAATTTTGTTAGCTATATTTATAAATAGTGGCTATGTATTCTAATGCCAACGTGACAAAATTATATGTGAATACGTTATTATAGTATTCAAATAAAAATAAGAAAACGTAATCATGGAAATAAAACGTATAGATCCAAAACAAGCAGAAAACTTAATTAGAGAATTAGACGAATATCAAAGTAAGTTATACCCACCTGATAGTTGCCATCTAGATAGTATCGAAACGCTACAAAGCGAAAATGCTTATTTTTATGGGGCTTTCGAGAATGATGAAATTATAGCCATTGGTTCTGTAAAGATTTTTGCTAAATATGGGGAACTAAAGCGTATTTATGTTCCTCCATCACAAAGAGGAAAAGGTTTAGCACAAAAAATAATTAAGGAGCTTGAATCCTTATTAATTAAAAAGAAAATATTTTTAGCAAAATTAGAGACGGGTCCTTATTCTAAAGACGCCATAGGTTTATACAAAAAGCTTGGTTATTCGATTTCTGGTAAATTTGGTAATTATAAAGAAGATCCATTAAGTACATTTATGGAAAAAAGATTAAGTGAAACCGACAAAACAATTTTTTGATTTACGCTGTGTTGAATAACATACTTGAAGCGTACCTAATAACACTACTAAATAATTTAATGAATAGGCTCACCAGAATAACATCCATTCTAATTCAATTACAATCTAAAAAAGTGGTAACAGCCAAAGAGATTGCCGACAGATTTGAAATTAGTTTACGAACTGTTTATAGAGATATTAAAACGCTTGAAGAAGCAGGTGTCCCCATTGGTTCAGAAAATGGCATTGGTTATTTTATTGTTGATGGCTATTCCTTACCACCTGTAATGATTACTGAAGAAGAAGCAAATGCATTAATTGTTTCCGAAAAACTAATTTCTAATCAGGGAGATGCTTCTCTTATAAAAGATTTTAACTCCATACTTATAAAAATCAAGTCCGTTCTCAGGAGTTTCGAAAAGGAAAATATTGCCAAATTGGAAAACAGAATCATACCTTCTTATAAAAAAGATGTATTTGAAAGTAATTGGTTATCTCAAATTCAAAAATCAATTACTAATGGAAAAGTTCTGACTATATCGTATCATTCAATTTATAAGAACGAAGAAACGCTAAGAGAAATTGAACCTTTAGGTGTTTACTATACAGACAAAGCCTGGATAGTGATCGCATATTGCAGGTTAAGAAAAGACATAAGAGAGTTTAGATTAGATAGAATTTTAAAAATAAATTCCACTTCGCAAACCTTTGATTATCAAAAAGATTTCAGCCTTTCTAAATATTTTAGCAGATTTACAGAACCTTGTTGACATAGGGTTGTCACTCCTCCATTTTACTTTTGTTTTTCATCTCACCCAGGATTGCAAAAAAACAATTCTGACCTCTCCAAAGGAGAGGTAAATAGGGACGCCTCCCTAAAGGTTGGTGAATTTTTAAATTAACTTATAAATAAATGAAATGGAACAAAGTGACATCATTCAAATTTCAAAAAAGTATCCTCAAGCTTTTAAAAGCATGGATCCTAACTTAATTGATCGTTTTTTCACTAAAAACGTCACAAAAACTGGGTTTTTGTATGATTATGAATCTAGTAACTGGACAGATATGACTACTGTTGGGGTTTTAGATCTTAAAAATTGGGTAACGGACTATAATAAACATGATATTATACCAGACTCAGAAATAAAAATTCAAATTCTTGATCTACAAGAAAAAATAGCCGTTGTAAAACTCGAAATGGACTGGGCGCCTAATAAAAAGGGATGCGATTATCTTTTTCTTATAAAAGAGGATACCTGGTTAATTGATAAAATTCTATGGCAAAGTACTCTTTAAGCTATATCTGTAGAAGTCATTACATATTAATTTTTAACCATAGTTAAATCTATAAATCTTTATCCAAGGTAAGCAAGGGCAAAAAACGTCCATACCTGGAAGTCATACCAATTAAACCTCAAAATGAAACAATTAGCAATACTATCAGCCTTCCTAATATTATTTGGCTGTAACAATCAAACAAAAACAAAAATGCACGTTGAAAAAAAAAGAAGACATCGGAACCATTGTTCTTGTCACGGCAAAAACTAAACCTGAATACTCCAGAGAAGAAATAATAAAACTTTCTAAAGCCATTGACCCTATGGTTGATAAGTTTGACGGGTACTTGGGACGTAAAATGACATTTTCAAATAGTGAACCAGACTTCTTGATGGAACTTGTCTATTATACGAATGTTAAAGCCTTTGAAGATGCTTCAGAAATTGAAATGAAAAGCGAAACATGTCTAAAGTTTTTTGGCACCATGATACCAGATCCTGAGACAAATAAAATACTAATTACATCGCCGCTAATCATAACTACACCAAAGCCTGGAAAGGTAAAAGTTGTTGAATTAGTTCTTTTCAAAACAAAGCCTGAATTCACTAAGACACAAGTTGTTAATGCTGCAAAAAACATAAACCCTGTATTGGAAAAACACAAAGGATATCTCTCAAGAAAGCTTTCCATAACTGAGGACGGACAATGGATGGATGTGGTTTATTGGACTGATCTGGAAAGCGCGGAAAATGCATCAAAGCACATTTTAGAGAATAAATTAGCGCAAAAGTATTTTGAAATGATAGATGATAGTACCGTAGAATTCAATCATTTTAATGTGATTATAGATACAGAAAGGTAATAAACAACAATTGAATTTATCTAATAAAAAATGAACATTTTAGTATTTAAGACTAACATTGATAACATGCAAAAACTTGCATCTGTAAATAACTCCTTCTCTGAAATCTCCGAAATAAATCATTGGTCTGTTGATATGGAGGATATTGATAATGTTTTAAGAATAGAAACCTCTGGGAACATACTAGAATCGAATATCATAGACTTGCTAGGTGATATTGATCTTTATTGTCGAGATTTAATCTAGTATTTATAAAAACAATTTTAGTACATGACAAAAATTGAAACAGCCATTGTAAGTTGTTGGTTATTAGAATAACTAAATTATACTTTTTTATGTTTTTAGACCTGACAGGTCTCTGTTTCAATGCTATCAACTTCACTTCATAAAGTCTAAGATAATTTTTGTCATGTACTTAGAAAAATAATATTAAAATAAAAATGGCAGAATTATTAAAAAACAGATACAATACTAAATTCTTTGATCGCTTTATAACTTCAGTTCAAGAAGTTGTTCCAAGTTTTAATAAGGCATCTTTTTTAAAGGAAATATACGATGATGAATGGGAAAATAGCGCGTTAAAACAACGCATGAGATGTATAACCCTAGTATTTAAAAATCATTTGTCAGATGATTTTAATACGAATGTCGAAACTATATTAAAACTTATTCCCGTAATAAAAAAAAATGGGTTCAAATCAGATAACTTTGAATTCATGTTTTTTCCAGATTTCATAGAAGTTTACGGTATAAAGCATTATCAAACATCGATAAAAGCATTTGAAACGATTACGCAATTTGTCAGTTGTGAATTTGCAGTTAGACCTTTTATAATAAAATATCAGGATAACATGATAAGACAAATGTTGCTTTGGGCAAGCCACAAACACAGTTCGGTTAGACGACTAGCTACAGAAGGTTGTAGACCAAGACTGCCATGGGCTATGGCAATTCCATCATTAAAGACAAACCCTGCTCCTATTATCCCAATTCTTGAGAAATTAAAAAGCGACACTTCTGAATATGTAAGAAGAAGTGTTGCTAATAATTTAAATGACATCTCTAAAGATAATCCAGAAACTGTTGTCAATCTCGTTAAAAAATGGGAAGGAAAAACCAAAGAAACCAATTGGTTAGTTAAGCATGCAAGTAGAACCCTTTTAAAACAAGGTAATACAGAATTAATGACATTATTTGGTTTCGGAGCTATTGATAAAGTTAAGATTATTGATTTTAAAATACTTACACCAAAAGTCAAAATTGGAGCCTCTGTAGAATTCGCACTTAAACTTGTAAATACCAACAATAATTCATCCAAAATCCGATTGGAATATGGACTTTATTATCAAAAAGCGAATGGATCTTTATCTAGAAAGGTATTTAAAATAAGTGAAAAGGACTATCCAAAAAACTCAACCACAAGTATTAAGAGAAAACAATCGTTTAAAATAATCACAACGCGTAAATTTCATATTGGAAAACATCAAATTTCTATAATTATAAATGGAAAAGAGCTCGATACATTAGATTTTGAGCTTATTCAATAACGTGAATAATGGATAAGAATTTTTTGTTAGTTAGAGTGCCAAATCCATGGTATAGTATAATAACTCACCTGAAGGATTACCTCTTCTCTTAATACTTGAAAACGTGAAGTCAATCCCATTGTTTAATAAATATGTTTATAAATCTAAACGGCCATTAAATATAAATTCAATTTTGGCGTTATTTTTGTTAACCAATGTAAATAGAGTAATCTTTTTTACGAAAAATATCGTATATCATTTAATCAAACTAAACTTTAAACTTATGAAGAAATTATTTTTATTATCAGTTGCTATTTTAGGATTCACTTTAACCTCTGGTGCTCAAAGCATTTCAGATAACGCTATTGGGTTACGATTGGGTGACAGTGACGGCTTAGGTGCTGAAATCTCTTATCAACGTGCTTTAGGTGATAACAATAGACTAGAATTAGATTTTGGTTGGAGAGACGGAAAAAACTATGATGGTTTTAAGCTTGCTGGATTGTATCAATGGGTATTTCCTTTAGATGGTTCTTTTAATTGGTATGTAGGTGCTGGTGGTGGTATTGGCTCTTTTAGCTTTGATGTTCCTGGTGGAAGAGATGTTTCTGATACATTTATTTTCGCAGCCGGTGATATTGGTATTGAGTATAACTTTGATATTCCATTATTATTATCATTAGATTTTAGACCAGAAATTGGTTTTGGAGATGATGTTTATAATAACAATGACTTAGATTTTGATATTGCTTTTAGTATTCGTTATCAATTCTAAGTTAGAAAATTATATATTAAATAAAAAAGCGCCTTAATGGGCGCTTTTTTGTTAATTTATAGTTCCTTTTTTATACTTATAATACCAGACACTTAGCCAAAGTATCTTCATAAATAGCTTCATACTGAGGTACAATAGCATGCAAATCGAATTTTAAAGCTTCTTTTCTTGCATTATCTTTAAAAGTCTGTAAACGTTTTTCATCGCTCAAAATATAAAGTGCATTTTTAGTCATATCCTCTACATCGCCTGCATCACTTAAAAACCCGGACACCCCGTGTATGTTAACTTCGGGAATTCCTCCTGTATTACTTGATATAACTGGAACACAAGAAGCCATAGCTTCTAACGCTGCTAATCCAAAACTCTCTGTTTGTGAAGGTAGTAAGAACAAATCGCTAAAACATAATATTTTATCTATTTCATTACTTTTTCCGAAGAAAATAACTTTATCTAAAATACCTAATTCTTGACAACGTAGTTCTATTTTTTCACGCTCTGGCCCCTCTCCAACAAGCATTAATTTAGCTGGCATTTCTTTTTGAATATTATAAAAAACAGAAATAACGTCCTGTGCACGTTTTACCGGGCGTAAATTACTAATATGCGTAATTATTCTTTCATTATCATGGGCCATCATTACACGTTGACAATCTGTAAAACTGTGCTTATATTTATCTAAATCGATAAAATTTGGTACGACATTAATATCACTTTTAATATCAAATAATCGTAACGTATCGTCTTTTAAACTTTGTGATACTGCCGTTACTGCATCCGATTTATTAATACTGAATTCCACCGCCGGTTTATAAAATGGGTGGCTTCCCACAAGTGTAATATCGGTACCGTGCAATGTTGTAACAATTGGTACATAAATACCTGCTTCTTGCAGCATTTTTTTAGCCATATAAGCTGCGTAAGCATGAGGAATAGCATAATGAACATGTAGAATTTCTATTTTATGAAGCCTCACCATATCTACTAATTTACTAGATAAAGCCAACTCGTATGGTTGATAGTGAAACAAAGGGTATTCTGGAACATTTACCTCATGGTAGTGTACATTGTTACTTAACAACTCCAATCGTACGGGTTGGTTATATGTAATAAAATGGACTTCATGCCCACGTTTAGACAATTCTAAACCAAGTTCTGTGGCAACGACACCACTTCCTCCAAATGTTGGGTAGCAAACAATTCCTATTTTCATTGAAACTCTATTTTTTCATTCCCACGAAAGAGGGAATCTAACTTCTGTTAATCTTAATTTTATAACTACAAGGTTTTAAAAAACTTGCAGGATTATTCAATTATCGCTTCGTAAATTAAGCGTTGTATTTCAGTTCTAATATTCTCCCTTAACAATAAATTTTTCCCTGCTTTTGGGTAGGTTCTGTTGGCCAAAAAGATATAAACTATTTCTTCTTCAGGGTCAGCCCACGCATAAGTTCCTGTAAAACCCGAATGTCCAAAACTTGTCATAGATATGCAACCACAAGTTGGTCCTTCTTCTCCCAACTGTGGCTTATCAAATCCTATCCCTCTTCTATTTCCTTTTGCACAATAATAGCAAGTATTAAATTTATCAATAGTTTCCGGTTTTAAGTAGCGTTTACCCCCATAATACCCTTTTTGTAAATACATTTGCAAAATTTTGGCCACATCGTTAGCATTACTAAAAACACCAGCATGTCCTCCTATACCATTTTGCATAGCTGCCCCCATATCATGTACATAGCCATGCACTTTTTGATATCTATAATAATCGTCTACTTCTGTTGGAACGATTTTCTTGCTACTTATTTTATAATATGGGTTGTACAATGTATTATTAGCTCCTAATGATTGATAAAAATGATCTTGTACCAATTTATCAAGTGTTTTGTCGTAATGAGTTTCTATAAATTTCTTTAAAATATAATATGGAAAGTCACTATATCTATACCTTAGTCTTTTTAACAATTCTGAGTCTTTAATAATACTGTTTATAGAATCCTTATAATCAGAGCGTAAAAACAAATTCTTCGTGACTTCTACATTAAATTTACCAGTTTTTTTGCCTCTATAATATTTTTTACTTGGTCGTTTAGTAACAGTATCTAAAGTACGAAAATAAAATGGCTCCCATGGTCTTAATCGAGCATAATGCGATAACATACTTTTAATGGATATATCTTCCTTATTTGAGCCTTTATATTCTGGTAATATTTTTGAAAGTTTAGTGTCTAATGATACAATACCATTCTCTTCAAGTTCCATGAGCAATGGTAATGTTGCTAATATTTTGGTTAAAGATGCTACATCATAAATATCATCAAACCCTACTCTATTTTTTCCTTTGTAAGTATGCTTGCCAAAACTTTTATTGTAAATGACTTGCCCTTTTCTTGCGATTAATAATTGAATACCCGGTGTCATCTTATGATTTACTGCCAATTGTGCAACTGAATCTACTCGTTTTAATTTTTGAGAATTCATCCCTACACGCTCTGGAATAGTATACCCCAATCTTTTAATAGCATTGATATTAAACCCTTCTCCCGCTTTAAAAAAGGTTCCAGTAGATACTGGTAAATGTCCTTTGGCAGGAATAGCACCAAAAATAAGTTGTGCCGATTTTTGCTGTGCTATGTCACTATTTTGATAACTAACTACTATACCTTCAATGTTTTCGATACTTTTTAAGTCTGAAAGCGCATAAGGTTTAACAAAAGCATCTAAAATAACGGTATGCGTTCGGGCTATTTCTTGTAACCAAACTAATTCTTTATTAGTGAATTGATACTTCTGCCACGGACTATCATTAGAGCGGTGTAAACCAACTATTACGGTATTATATACTTGAAGTTTTTTAATTAAACCATCTAACTTTTCAGCTTCTATATGATGTACTTTCGCGTATTTTTTTAATTCATTAAAAAATGCCGAACCACTGTCATCTCCCATATTCACATAGGCTATAGTTTTAGTTTCTAATTGCCTTAAAGGCATAAAATGCTTATCGTTTTTCACAATAGTAAGAGCATTTTCAATCAATTCTTCATACAAAATATCATCTTCGAGCCTATTTAAATCTTTAGACAAATTATATAGTCCAATAGGTTCATAATTATTTAAACCTACTTTATATTTCGCTTTCAATATCTTTTTTACCGAATGCGCCAAACGTTCTTCTGTAATATCACCTTTATTGCAAGCATCTATAATTTTAGCAGTGCCAATACCTACATCTTCAGACATTAACATAACATCGTTCCCAGCATTAAAAGCGGCCAAATCTATATCTCCGGTTTCACCAAAGTCTGAAACACCTTTCATCGTGAGTGCATCTGTAAATATAAGTCCTTGAAAACCTAAAGAATCTTTTAAAACATTGGTGACAATATGCTTTGATAATGAAGATGGGTAGCCTGAACGAGACTCCAAATTGGGTACATTTAAATGCGCCACCATGACGCTAGATAGACCTTCTATAATGAGTTTTCTATACGGATACAACTCTATAGAATCGATACGCTTTTCATTAAAACTTATAGTTGGTAATCTTTCATGTGAATCTTGATCTGTATCACCATGACCAGGAAAATGTTTGGCGCTAGCTAAAACGCCCGCTTCCTGCATACCTTTCATAAAAGCTAATGCCTTTTCAGTAACATTATCTCTATCTTCTCCAAAAGATCGATTGCCTATTATTGGATTTTTAGGGTTGGTATTAATATCTACAACGGGTGCAAAATTAAAATGAACCCCTAAACGCTTACAATGTTCTCCTATTTTTCTTCCTGTTTGCTCTATAAGATCGTTGTCTTTTATAGCTCCCAGTGTCATATTCCAAGGAAAAGCATAGGTCGAATCTAAACGCATGCTCAATCCCCATTCTGCATCCATCCCGACCAGCAATGGGGTTTTAGAAAATGATTGTAATTCATTATTCAATTTTGCTTGTCTAACGGGACCTCCGTTTGAATAAATGATGCCGCCAATATGATAATCTTTAATTAGCTGAATAATTTTACTTTTTGAAGTAACATCTTGATCAGACATAACTTGCACCATATATAACTGTCCTACTTTTTCAGCTAAAGTCATGGATTCATAAATACTATCCGCCCATTTTTGTTGAGCTTCAGCATCATCAGTTAACAAAGGGTTTTTGGCCGCTTGACTAAGCGCAGAAAATATTGTAAAAAATGATATTACTGTAAAAAAGATACGGTACATAAAAAGAATTAATTAGAGGCATTAATAGCAATTGTCTTAACACTGATAATAATGCCAAATTAACACTTTTAAAGGGAAGATAAAAAGACTTTTAGATAGATTTAAAGAAATAATGAACTACTATTTCTACAATCGGTAATACTTATTACTATAAGATTCGTATTACATTTTATAACAAGATTGATTAAATCACTTAAGAACAGAACTATACCGATTTTTTTTAACTATTCAATTAAATCTATATGCCTGTCGTGATACCCCAACAAATACAGCACACCATCTAGACCAATACTTGATATAGAGTTTTGTGCATTATCTTTTACCGTTGGTTTCGCATGAAAAGCGATCCCTAACCCAGCAAGATTAAGCATTGGTAAATCGTTTGCGCCATCTCCAACAGCTATAGTTTGGCTAATATCTATATCCTCATTTTTAGCAATTTCTTTAAGATACTCTGCTTTTTTATCACCATCAACAATATCACCAATATAGCCACCAGTTAAAACACCATCTTTAATTTCCAATTGGTTAGCATACACATAATCCATACCCAGTACTTCCTTTAAATAGTGACCAAAATATGTAAATCCACCCGACAGAATAGCTGTTTTAAATCCATAGCTTTTCAATGTATCTATTAGTCTTTTTGCCCCCTTAGTTATAGGTAGATTTATTGCCACATCGTGAAGCACTTTTTCTTTTAATCCTTTTAAGAGTTTCATACGACTTTCAAAACTCTCTTTAAAGTCAATTTCTCCTTGCATTGCAGATTCTGTAATGGCTTTTACTTCATCGCCAACACCTGCCAATTCTGCCAATTCATCGATAACTTCAGTTTGTATTAGTGTAGAATCCATATCGAAACAAACTAAGCGTCTATTTCTCCTATAAATATTATCCTCTTGGAAAGCAATATCGACATCTAGATCGTGTGAAATTTGCATAAACCTCTCAGTAAAATCAGCCTTATTATCTATTCTCCCTCTAATGGATAGTTGTATACAAGCTCTGGGGTATTCTTCTTCTTTAACAAGTGATAAACGTCCTGTAAGTCTTTTTATAGAATCTATGTTTAAATTCTTTTCTGATATTATTTTAGTAACTTCTGATATTTGTTCGGCTGCTAGCTTTTCCCCCAAAATAGTAACAATATAACGGTCTTTACCTTGTAACGTTACCCAATTTTCATAATCTTTGAGTGTGATTGGTGTAAATTTAGCTTGAATACCAAGTTCATAAGCCTTAAAAAGCAAATCTTTTAATACGGCTGCTGATTTTTTTCCTGATTCAATTTTAAACAAGATTCCTAAAGATAGGGTATCATGAATATTCGCTTGTCCGATATCTAAAACTTTGGCTCCATATTCTGCCAAAACAGATGTTAAACTAGAAGTTAACCCTGGTTTGTCTTGTCCAGAAATATTTAATAAGATTATATCGTTAGCCATAATATCATTTTTACGCTTTATGAGCATAAAAATCATTATTCTATTTGATATATGAAAGTTTTTTAAGGTTTAATAACTTTGTTCTCTTAAATTTTATAGTTCTCTTAAATTTTAAGATTTACTTTTAAAAATTAACTAGACTTTCAACAAAAAATTGGGTAGAATGATAATAAAGAATAAACTAACTACCTCAATTCCTGCGAAGGCAGGAATCTTTTTAATTGAAACTATAAGTTATTTCGAATATTTGTTAAGTGTTATAAAGAGTACATCTCCCAAAATTTGTTTCAGGGGTAAACTTTACAGAAATAACGCCACTCTTCTTTTATAGATGATAACTATTTGATTTACAGCGATAATTTCTCAAAAATCACGTCAAGTATTATTTAATAGATTCCTGCCTTCGCAGGAATTCAGCTATTTAATAAACCTACTATGCCAACTCTCGCTAGCGGGAACCTCCCAATTTTCTTTAAACTCAGCAATATTAGTAACCAGGTTATTAAAAACAATGGTGTTTTTAGAAACGGCTTTATCTTTCGCCATTTTTTTAAAGTCAACAAGTGGCTTATAAGCAATATACTCTCCTTGTTTATAGGAAACATTCATTTTATCCATCAAATCAACATTGAAATCTTTTTCTAATTGCTGAATAAAATGTACCGAGGCATCAATAGAACAACCTGAAGCATTATGTAGATTTTGATTCAAACCTATAATTATAAAGCGCTTATACTTAACTAAGTATCCTGATTGTAAATCACTTCCATGAGCTGTCCAGTTCTCAATAAAGACATCTAACTTAGATTGTATTTCTTCAATCTCCTGTTCTGTAAAAGATCGATTCGCTTGATATATCCAAACACGGGATTCTTCAGGTAATATGTTAAAATCTACTAGCATGTTTTGATTTTAGAATTACGATTGATGATTTTTGAATTTAGAACTAAAAAAACAGTTCTTCTTACGGCACAAAAATACGGATTTACATCCAATCTTTGTGTTATGATTCCACCTTAAATAATATATAATCAACAATTCGTCATGCATTTTTTATCGTTATAGCTAAGTTGATATAAAATGGCATAAAATATTTAGAGATAAAAAATTGAAGTTCGAGTTAAAAATACTCGGCATAGCCTAGCTACGCCGAGTATTTTTAACGAAGAAATTCGGTTTTTTAATCAAAAGATTCATGCTATTTATGTTGATTTAGCTATATATGTGGAATAGTTAAACCTTGAGCTCCTGAATATATATCAACTACCAATTTTGAAGACATAGCTTTGCAACTTTTCAAAATTAAATTTTACTACTACGCAATAAGTGCGGACTAATAAAAATTGTAGATTGCTTTAAAAAGATTTTTTGCTTATATATTATAGATCCTGCGCATTAGCTATTAATTCAGCAATGTCCATTACAGCAACATCGTCTTCTTTTTCTTTAGCTTTTACACCATCAGTCATCATGGTGTTACAAAACGGGCAACCTGCTGCGATGATTTCTGGTTTTACTTCTAAAGCTTGTTCGGTACGCTCAACATTTACTTCTTTATCACCTTTTTCGGCATCCTTAAACATTTGCGCCCCCCCTGCTCCGCAACATAAACCATTACGTCTGCAATTTTTCATTTCAACTAATTCTGCTTCTAATTTCTGAATTAAGTCTCTTGGTGCCTCATAAACATTATTAGCACGCCCTAAATAACATGGGTCATGAAACGTAATACGCTTTCCTTTAAACTTTCCACCTTCTATAGTTAAACGACCATCATCTAGTAAGGTTTTCAAAAACTGCGTATGGTGCATAACCTCATAATTACCTCCTAACTCTGGATACTCATTTTTTATAGTATTAAAACAATGTGGACAAGCTGTTACTATTTTTTTTACTTCATAGGCGTTTAACACCTCTATATTAGTTACCGCCTGCATTTGAAATAAAAACTCGTTCCCGGCTCTTTTTGCAGGATCTCCAGTACAGCTTTCTTCTGTTCCTAATACTGCAAATTCGATATTAGCTTTGTTTAATAGTTTAACAAAAGCTTTTGTTATTTTTTTTGCTCTATCATCAAAACTACCTGCACAACCAACCCAGAATAATACTTCAGGTTGCTTGCCTTGAGCCATAAATTCTGCCATCGTTGGCACTTTTAGTAATTCGCTCATGTTTTATTTTGATTTTTTGAATTTATAAAATAATCTAGTCGTTTTTCCAATTTAATCGATCCATTTGATTGTATGGCCACGGTGCGCCATTGTTTTCAATATTAGTCATCATATTATTTAGTTCTGTAGGGGCAGCGGACTGCTCCATAACCAAATAACGACGCATATCTAAAATAATTGATAATGGATCTATACTCACTGGACAAGCTTCTACACAGGCATTACATGACGTACATGCCCACAATTCTTCTCTAGTTATATAATCGTCTAAAAGTTGCTTTCCATCATCTTTAAACTCACCTTTATTTGTATCTATATTTTTACCAACTTCCTCCAAGCGGTCTCTGGTATCCATCATAATTTTACGAGGCGATAGTTTTTTCCCTGTTTGATTGGCTGGACACTCACTAGTACAACGTCCACATTCTGTACATGTATAAGCATTTAATAAGTTAACCCAACTTAAATCTTGTACATCGCTGGCACCAAATTTAGCAGGTACATCATTTTCTGTTCCTGCTGGCGGAGCTGCAAATGGATCAACATTAGGATCCATCATCATTTTAACTTCTTTGGTTACAGCTTCTAAATTATTTAGCTGTCCTTTAGGCTGTAACTTCCCGTAATACGTATTTGGAAATGCTAATAATATATGTAAATGCTTTGAGTAATAGAGATAGTTTAAGAAAACTAATATACCAATGATATGTACCCACCATGCTCCTCTTCCTATAAAGTGTAATGTGCTATTAGATAGACCACTAAACCAAGGTTCTATAAATTGACTGATTACATTACCAGAATTTAAATCTTGAAAATGAACATCTGTAGCATTCATAACTAAAAACAAAGTCATTAATACCATTTCAAAATACAAAATATTATTACCGTCATTTTTAGGCCAACTTGTCATTTCACTTTTCCAGAAACGTTGAAGTCTTATAATGTTTCTTCGAATCCAAAATAAAATAACAGATACAAAAACGAGTACAGCTAAAACTTCAAAAGCACCAATTAAAAACCCATATGCTGATGTTGGTAATATTTTTAACCCAACTCTATGTGTACCAAAAATACCATCAATGATAATTTCTAAGACTTCAATATTGATTATTATAAAGCCAATATATACTACAACATGCAAAAAACCAGCAATGGGTCGGCGTACCATTTTACTTTGTCCCAAAGCAATCATCGCCATATTTTTCCAACGTTGCGATTTATTATCACTAACATCTACCTCTTTTCCCAGTTTAATATTTCTGGCAAGTTTTTTTACATTTTTAACAAAAAAACCAATACCGGCTATTAGTACAATAGCAAAAACAATGTTAGGTAAATATTGCATAAAGTTTATTTAGTTTCCTCCTCTTTATATGGAATTTCTTTTTTTGATAAAATTCGGAAATAGCGTTTTGGATGCAGTTTGATATCCTTTAATAAGGCTTCCATTTCTTTAGTAGCTCCTTCTAAATTATTATACAAAGTTTCATCTTTAAGGAGTTTTCCCATAGAACCTTCTCCTTTATTAAGGGCCGCTAGTATGTTGTTTAAATTGTTAAGCGTATTTTTTAAAGTTTCTACAGTCGAACCAATATTAGCATTTTTTAATTCAGCAGATAATGCCGCTAAATCATTACTGGACGCTTTAAATTTTTCAAGGATACTGGTTATACTCTTATCATTTTTAGAAAGGACACTATTAACCGTATTAGAAGTCGCTTTAAAAGATTTTAAAGTTTCATTTAAGCCTTTTATAGTACTCTTTAGCCCAGCTTCGGAATTATCGTTAACGAACTCATTTAAACTCGTAAATAGTGTATCTGTTGCTCTTAATGTAGAATTTAATTCGCTACTAATTCCTGAAAAGTTTTTGGAAAGACTGGATACCAGTCCTGTTTCTACTTCTGATTTTAAAACATCACCAGATTTTGCAATATCACCATCTTTAGCTAATATTATGGCTATAGCATTTCCTCCCATTAAACTAGTTTCATAAAGTCTAACTATGCTGTTTTTCGAAAATTTCAATTCTTCATTTACAAAAAAGGCGACTCTGGTTTTTCCAGTTTTAAAATCGTAAGTGATATCCTTAATTTTTCCTACCGAGTTACCTTTAACGGTCACTAAGGATGATTGGGATAAGGCATTATAGTCAAACTCTGTATAATAAACATTAGTAGAATCGAATAGGTTTTGACCTTTTAAATAATTAAATCCAAAAATAAAGAGTATGATCCCTGATATAACTAATATGCCTGTTTTAACTTCTTTTGATATTTTCAAACTAAAATGTATTAGAAAACAAATTTAAAATAAATTTGAAAGAAACAACTTAATTAGCAATAGTTTTTAAAGCATCTATCAATGCTATTTTTTTTCCGGCTTTAAAAGCGACAACAAAACTCGAAGTATATCCTTTTTCTGCAACCTCCTCTTCGAGTTCTTTTATTTTATCATAATCTGGTGTAGCGCCATAAAAATACTTATAAATATTACCGTCTTTTAAACGAGAAACTCCTTGTAATCCTTTAAAATTATAAGGTTTTGTTTCAAGTGGTGTTGAACCTGCCGCAATTTGCACTTTAAAAATGATATCGTCCAAAGTTGACTCAACAGATTCTGTTGTATCATTTATAACTGAATAATCATTATAATCATTCACATTTTTTTCTAAACTACTTTTATATTCCAAAATAGCACTAACAATAGAATTGGACATCTGTTGTTGTCCTTTTTTCGAATTCAGATAAGAGCCTTCTTTTTTATATGATAAAAACCCTGTTTCAACTAAAACACTCGGCATCACAGTTTGATGTAAAACAATAAACCCAGCTTGTTTAACACCTCTATTTTTACGCCTTAATGAATTAGTAAACTTTTTTTGTATTAAACTCGCTAGCATAATACTTTGATCTAGGTATTCTTCTTGACTTAACAATATGCTCATAACAGATTCCGGCGAATTAGGATCAAAACCTGCATAATTTTTTTCGTAATCATTTTCTAGAAAAATTACTGAATTCTCCTTTTTTGCAACTTCAAAATTCGTTTGATTTCTATGTGTACCTAATACAAATGTTTCTGTTCCATGGGCTTGTGAATTATGAGCATTACAATGCACCGATACAAATAAATCCGCATTTGCTTTATTGGCTATTTGCCCTCTAACGAATAAATCAATAAATACATCTTTTTTTCGTGTATAAACCACTTTTATATCTGGGTTTTTCTGAAGTTGCTTCCCTACTTCTAAAACGATCTTTAGGGCAATATCTTTTTCTTTATAACCATTACCCAGATTACCTGGATCATGTCCGCCATGTCCAGCATCCAACACAACAACAAACTTATCTCTATTTAAATCTTCATCTTTTTTAAATGACGAAAATGTTAATACTGTTATAAAGGATACGAAAAGTAATACTCTGTGCGTTTTCATGTGGTATATAAATTAACTTTAATCGAAAACTTGTCATATTTCACCGTATTTGTTGTTTTAACAAAGGATACTATATAAGAGTTTCATCGATTAAAAAACTCGGTTTATTTTAATTTTAAATTTTTAATTGATTATTAAATCAATCACAGAAAAATATATGTAATTTTGGCTTTTCAAAAACCGAGCCATACTTTTACAAAAATACATTTAAAAGCGTTGCATACAAACAACTTTAAAATACTTTTTGCATTAAGTTTTACAGTGTTTATTAACACGTTTAGCTTTGCTCAAGACATCCCTAAAAAGGGTAAAACCATTAACCGAAGTGTTAAAGACAGTGTGATTTCTACTACAGACAGCCTTCTAGTCCCAGAAGTATCTGAAAAAAGTCAAGATTCTACATTAACAGATTCTATTGCTCCTAAAAAAGAGCTTTTAGAAAATATTGTTACTTATCATGCAGATGATTATACTACATTCAATCAAAAAAAACAAAAGCTTTACTTATACAATAATGCTAAGATTGATTATGGAGATATGAATATTACTTCAGGTAGTATTGTTATTGATTATACTAAAAATACAGTATACGCTAAGGGCATAACAGATTCTATTGAAGGATATACCCAAAAACCTGTTTTCACTCAAGGATCTAATGTCGTAGAACCGGATTCTATTATTTTTAATACTGAGTCAAAAAAAGCACTTATATTTAATTCTAAAACAGAACAAGGCGAAGGTACAGTCATTGCCCAAATCACTAAGAAGGAGAATGATTCTGTGTACTTCTTAAAAAATGCTAAATACACAACTGCTGAAGACCTTGAAGACCCTGAATATTACATCAAGCTTCGAAAAGCAAAAATTGTTCCTGGTAAAAAAATAGTTACAGGATTAGCCAATTTATTTATATATGATGTACCCACACCTATTGGAGTACCGTTTGCTTTTTTTCCACAAAGTGACAAGCAAACTTCTGGGGTCATAATACCTTCATTTGGTGAGCAGAACGATCGTGGATTCTTTTTACAAAATGGCGGGTATTATTTTGCAATTAATGATTATGTTGATTTAGCAGTTATTGGAGATTACTATACCAATGGTAGTTATGGCGTACGATTAGAAAGTACTTACTCTAAACGTTATAAGTTTAGAGGTAATTTAGGTTTTAGATATGAAAATTTAATTAATAGTGAACGGGGTTTCCCTGATTACTCAAGAAATACTATTTATAACCTACGTTGGTCTCATAGCCAGGATAGTAAGGCAAATCCTAATTCACGATTTTCAGCTTCGGTGAACTTGGGTAGTAGTACCTATTATCGTTCGTCTGTGAATCAAGTCAATACAGGTGCTTTTTTAAATAATTCTTTGTCGTCATCTGTATCATACTCTAAAACATTTCAAGGAGAACCACAAGTGAATTTTAGCGTAACAGCGACACATTCGCAAAACACTAATACGGAGACCATAAACATGACACTCCCTACATTTCAAGGTAGTGTTGGTAGAATGTATCCGTTTGCTACAAAATCAGGATCTAAAAAAGGCATTATTCAAAATATAAATTTGCAGTATAATGTGAGAGGTGAAAATAGAATTCAAACAACCGATTCTCTTTTCTTTAAAAAGGAAATGTTTGATGATGCCAAAGCAGGTTTTCAGCATTCTATCCCATTAAGTACTAATTTTAAAATATTTAAATATTTTAGTCTTAGCGCCAGTACTAATTTTAATGAAGTCTGGACTTTTAAAACTGTAAATAAATCTTTTGACCCTATAGAACGCAAAGAAGTTACAGAAACTATAAATGGTTTTGACTCTTTTAGGACTTATAATTTTAGTACCAGTTTAGGAACTACTATTTATGGTATGTTTAATTTTGAAAAAGAAGGCAAGGATCCTAAAATAAAGGCTATAAGGCATGTCATAAGACCTTCGATAAGTTATAATATAAATCCTTCTTTTGATAAATATTACGATAGCTATGAAGTTGTTAGTGCAGATGGGTTAACGACCAGTGATGTTGAGTTTTCCAGATTTGACGGAGGTATTTTTGGAGCCCCCAATAAAAACTTTTCAAGTTCTATGGGAATCTCCGTATCCAACAATATAGAAGCTAAAGTTCGTGATAAAGATAGTACTGCTACAGAACCTAAAAAAATAATAATATTAAATAATTTAAACTTTTCTACTTCTTATAATTTTGCTGGTGACTCGCTACAGTGGAGCCCTGTTAGAATGAGTGGTGGCACACAACTTTTTAATAATAAAATGAGCGTAAATTTTGGTGCTACTTTAGACCCCTATGCATTAGATAACAATAATAGAAAAATTAATAAATTTAATATTGATAATGGAGGCAGTTTCTTTAGGTTAACGAGTGCAAATTTGACTACTAGTTGGTCTTTATCCAGCAAAAAAGGGGACAAAGATAAAGACAAAAATATAGACGAAAATTTACGTAGTGGTGGTCGTGCTGATGATCTGTTTGGGGTTTCTCAAGATTTTTCTAATCAACAAATTAACAACAAAAAAGAAGAAAAAGAAGAACCTCCAAGTGAACACTATAATTATAAAATCCCCTGGAGTTTACGTCTAGCCTATGCTGTAAACTATTCAAATTCCAGGAGGCAGAATGAAATCTCATCGCATTCACTTATGTTTTCTGGAGACTTAGAGTTATCCCCCAAGTGGTCTGTTGGCGCATCATCTGGTTACGATTTAAAGAATGCAGGCTTTACTTATACACAACTACGTTTTGAACGCGATTTATTGAGTTGGCGTATGAATTTTAGTTGGGTACCTTTTAGCTCAAGAAGTTCATGGAATTTCTTTATTGGTATTAAATCAAGTATTTTAAAAGATTTAAAATATGAAAAACGTAGACAACCAGACATTAGACTCTAGAGTTTTATAACGTCGTTTTAATAATTTAAGAAAAGTATAACAAGATTTCCTCTTTCGCGGAAATGAAATAAAAGATATTTCAATGAAAAAAATAATTACAACATCTAAAGCACCAGCTCCTATTGGCCCTTATAACCAAGCAGTGTTAAGTGGTAATACTTTATATACTTCTGGACAAATTGCCTTTAACCCAGAAACGGGAGTCCTTGTTTTGGGAGATATAAAAACTGAAACCGCTCAAGTTATGCAGAATCTTAAAGCGGTTTTAGAAGCAGTAAACATGACTTTTGAACACGTTATAAAAACGTCTATTTTCATTAGTAATATGGATGATTTCAATCAAATAAATGCCATCTATGGTAGCTATTTTAATGACGATACTGCTCCTGCACGAGAAACTGTACAAGTTGCCAGACTACCCAAAGATGTTAATGTAGAGATAAGCATGATAGCTATAAAATAAAAATCATTAATGTCCGACTAAAGACATAAGACCGCTTTGCTATTAGAATCTAGAACAAAGACTTAATTGTAATTAGCCAGGCTTCAAACTGTATTCGATAATTTTAATCGGGCAACAATAAATAAAAAGATAATAAGGGTTCATTTAAATCGATGTTTCTTTATCTTTCTTAGAGTATTTAATTAACAACTCTTTTAGTCTGTCTGTTTCTATTGGTTTTGCTAAAAACTCATCAATCCCAGCTCGTTTAGCGTTAATGATGTCTTCTTCAAAAGCACTTGCAGAAACGGCAATTATAGGAGTTTTTTTGTTAGTGTATTTCTCAGTTTTTTGAATAGCCTTGGTCGCCTCATATCCATCCATATCTGGCATATAAATATCCATAAATATCATATCGAAATCTAAAATTTTATACAACTCAACTGCTTCTATACCATTTTTCACAAAAGTGCAATCGGCGCCTTGACGCTCTAGTAAAAATTTAATAACTTTTTGATTCGTTCGATTATCTTCAGCTACCAAAACGCTGAACTTATCTTGAAGTATAGGTTTTTGCCCAATGTTTTCTGCTTTAATATTTAATGTCTTTTTTAGCTGTAAACTAAAATAGAAAGTCGATCCTTCATTTTCTTTACTCTCTAATTTTAACTCGCCTCCCATTAGTTTTACCAGCTGATGCGAAATAGAAAGCCCTATACCTCCTCCTCTATAATCTCTCATCATAGACGCATTATATGGGCCTGAAGCGTTATCAAAAATTCGTTTAACTTCATCTTGCCGCATACCTATACCTGTATCTTTAACATAAAATGTTACTATTTGGTCGTCATCAATACCAATAGATTGATCTACTATAATTGATATCTTTCCATAGTTAGTAAACTTTATAGCGTTGTTAATCAAATTGATCAATATTTGTTGAATTCTAGCCGAATCACCTAAAACAGAAAACGTTTCTTTTTCTTCATATAAAAACTTAAAATCAAATTCTAAACCTTTTTCCCAGGCTTGATATTCAAAGACTTTAAAAAGACGGGATAAATCCGATTTTAAATCTATCGCTAATAAATCTAATTTAATATCTCCTGTTTCCACATCAGCATTATCAGTCACCATGTTTACTAATTGCAATAAATGTTTCGAAGAATATTCTGCTATTTCAACCTGTGCTTTTTGATCGCTATTAAGTTCCGTCTGCTTTAACATGTTTAGCATGCCTAAAACAGTACTAAGTGGTGTACGAACCTCATAACTCATGTTTGCTAAATAAATTGATTTATGCTCAATTATTCTATCAGATTCTTCAAGAATTGCTTTCAGCTCCTTAATTCGAATGTTTAAATTTGATTGTACAGTATCGTTTTTTAATTGATTTTTAAAAAAATACTGCAATACAAAAACTTGTATTATGGCTAGAATAAATAAAAACAATGCTATCGTTTCTAAACCAATTTTCTTTTCAAGAAAGAAATAGCTCACCAATAGTATGGTGGCCATAGAAATAAAAATAAAAAAAGATAATACCCTTCTTTTTTTTATAGATTTAGTAAACCGTGAGAAAAAGCTCATTTATTAATACGTTTTAACAAACTTATTCAAATTATATTAAAACTTTATAATTCCTTTATTTTTATTTCTCTTAACGCTATACTTTGCCCTTCTGCTTGTAAACCAATTAAACCTTCAGCTAGCATTTTTCTCTCAGTTTTTATTACTGAATCACAGTGGTTTAAAGCACCTGTGTAGTATATAAGCATGAAAAAATGGTAGGCTCTTATTAGTCAACACTCTATAAAAAATTATGGTTTTAAATCTTTTACATTTCAATAATATCTTCGATTATAATACGTGTAATAGATGCACATGTATTATTTACTTCCCAATTCAGTTTTACATTTAAAGGAAATGTTACTTTTTGCAGATCTATATTAGCATTTTCAGGAAGTATTTCAAATCGATAATCTGTGGTCATGTTATCAATTTCTATTATCCATCCTCCACAGCAAGCACATAATGTAAGATCTTGGCCTTTAATCACTGCTGTGGATTCATATTTAATTTCAGCTGAATCATCATCATTTTTGCAAGCTAAAAACAACGAACATAAAGTTACCAGTAATACTATTTTTTTCATAAAACGCATCTAATGATTTTATATCTAAGATGATATATCATTAAAACGGTTGCGTGATAAATAAAAAAATTATTAAAACCGACTATCCCCCGAGGCAAGCCGTAAGGATATTTTGCCAGTTTCATACCCATATCAAGTTGAGCACAAAGTTTTGGCTTCAGGATCAAAAATCGAAATTTTGTGTTTTACTTTACCCGAAACTGTAAAAAGCAGTTCCGACCTCTCTCAAGGAGAAGTGAGAAGAAAACCCCGATGCTTGATCGGGGAATTTTTAGATTAAAAAACTTATAAATTTTTAGTGTGAAAAGACACCAGACCTTCAATAGGTCTTCGCTCAAAATTACCAACTGTAAATCCCATCTCTTGAGCTACAGCTTTAATTTCATCTTGTGAGAAATATGCAATAGACCCTGCAAAATGAACTGGAGCGGTTTTTAGCTCCTCTTTATATTGCATAATCATATTAATAGCAAATAATCGGATGCCTTTTTTTATAAGGTTACTAATATATTCTGACTCCTTATTTAAAAACATAAACTCAGCAAAACTGGCTAGATACGCACTAGGATTAGGTTGTTTGTATAAGTTATACTTTATATAATCAGACTCCATATTAAATTTACTGCTGATGGCTATTTTAATGTCTTCCGGCATATGATTAAAATAATAATCTCTAATCAATTGACGTCCATAATAATTACCAGAGGCATCATCCATAATAGAGTATCCTAAAGAGTCAACACTCTGCACTAACTCTTTACCATTATAGTAACTACAATTAGACCCCGTTCCCAGAATACAAACTACTGCCGCCTCTTTATCATGACTAATTGTAGAATAAACCGCAGCCATGGTATCTTCATTCACTTCAACATGGGCATTGACAAACATTTTTTCTAACACCTGTTTTAAAAGTGCTGATGGTTTTGCCGTACCACAACCAGCCCCATAAAAGAAAACATGACTAACACTTTCCTTATGCTCCTTTAATAAACTATTAGATTTAATTATTTTTTTTAATTTCTTTTTTGGTAAAATAGCTGGGTTAAGCCCTTTAGTACGTATTTTTTCCAGTAATTGATTACCATTACTATCTACAGCTATCCAATCAGATTTTGTAGAACCACTATCAACAATTAAAATCATAAGTTTTTAAATAAAAAGTCCACAGAGTTGCTTTATTAATAAAGTTACTCTGCGGACTAAATTAATAATTTATATTGAACCGATATGTTGTGCTAAATCAACTAATTTAGTTGAATAGCCAAATTCATTATCATACCAAGATACTAATTTAACAAAGTTATCATTTAATGCCATACTTGCGTTTGCATCAAATGTACTTGTTTTTGGTTCTGAAACGAAATCTTGAGATACGACACCTTCTTCTGTGTATCCTAGAACACCATTTAATTCATTTTCTGAAGCATCTTTCAAAGCCGCTTTGATCTCATCAAAAGAAGCTGGTCTCTCTAAACGACATGTTAAATCTACCACAGATACATCAACAGTAGGTATTCTAAAAGCCATACCTGTTAATTTACCATTTAATTCTGGAATTACTTTTCCTACTGCTTTTGCAGCTCCTGTAGATGCAGGCACAATATTATTTAAAGAAGCTCTACCTAATCTGTAATCTTTTCTTGAAGGACCATCAACAGTAAACTGTGTTGCTGTAGCAGCATGAACTGTAGTCATTAAACCTTCTGCAATACCAAATTTATCGTTAATTACTTTTGCTAAAGGCGCTAAACAGTTTGTTGTACAAGATGCATTAGATACGATAGTATTTTCTGCAGTAATTTCGTCGTGATTAACCCCCATTACAAACATTGGTGCATCTGCAGATGGTGCAGAAATAGCCACCTTCTTAGCTCCAGCAGTAATATGCTTTTGAGCACCTTCTAAAGTAGTGAAGATACCTGTACAATCTAAAACAACTTCTGCTCCAACCGCATCCCATTTTAAATCTTCTGGGTTACGTTCTGCAGTAATTCTTATTTCATTACCATTAACCACTAAGTTACCGTTATTTGTTTCTATAGTTCCATCAAACTGTCCGTGAACAGAATCGTACTTTAATAAATATGCTAAATGATCTACATCTAGTAAATCGTTTATTCCAACTACTTCAATATCTGGTCTAGAAGCTGCTACTCTAAAAGCTATTCTTCCAATTCTTCCAAATCCGTTAATTCCTAATTTTAATTTTGACATAATCTTATTTATAAATGTTATGTGCTCATGATATCTGAGACACGCAATAATTCTAAGTTAATTTTTGACTTTCCTTTTATGGCTTTCTCTAATGGTGTTAATTCTACTTTATTGTCTAACAAACCAACCATATAATTAGTTTCTCCTTCTAATAAGGACTCAACCGCACTTACACCCATTCTACTGGCTAAAACACGATCGAAACATGATGGTGCTCCTCCTCGCTGCATATGGCCTAAAACTGATACTCGAACATCGTAACCTTCCATGTTTTCATCTACATAATCCTTTAGTTCGAATATGTTTTTACCAATTTTATCACCTTCAGCAACTATAACTATGCTTGAAGTTTTACCAGATTTTCTACTTCTATTCAGCGACTCTACCAATCTATCTAATCCTAAATCTTCTTCAGGGATTAAAATCTCTTCAGCACCGCCAGCTATACCAACATTTAGAGCTATATGTCCTACATCGCGTCCCATGACTTCAATAAAGAATAATCTGTTATGGGAACTCGCTGTATCACGAATCTTATCTATAGCATCTACTACTGTATTTAAAGCTGTATCAAACCCTAAAGTATGGGAGGTTCCATAAATGTCATTATCAATGGTACCCGGTATTCCCATGACTGGAAAGCCAAATTCTTGATTAAAAATTAAAGCTCCTGTAAAAGAACCATCACCACCAACAACAACTAATCCATCAATATTGGCATCTATTAATTGTTTAAATGCTTTTTGTCTGCCTTCAACTGTTCTGAACTCTTTAGATCGTGCAGATTTTAATATAGTTCCCCCTTTGTTTATAATTCCTTTTACGCTACGTGCGTCCATTAACTTAAAATCGCCCTCTATCAAACCTTCATAACCACGATAAACACCTACGCATTCTATCTCATGATAAGCACATGTTCTAACCACCGAACGAATAGCAGCATTCATTCCTGGTGAATCTCCTCCAGAAGTTAAAACGGCTAATTTTTTCATTACTTTTGGCATCAAATTTTATTATTTACAGGTAAAATTAATAAACAAAATGCACATATCTATAGCATTTATCTTATTTTAATTATAGTTGTTAAACTATAACGTTTGAGTTAATAAAAAAAATCGTTTTATTATGAAAACAGCTATAAATAAAGTAAAAAAAGGCCGTTTATTTTTGTGTAGAAGGCTTCACTTTAATGAAATTCGGTAATGCATTAGCTTCTTTTTCTTCTGTTTTTTCTTGAGGAGCTATGTCTTCTTTTTTAGATTTCTTAAAGAAGTTTTGAAGTAATTCTTTAAAGGTATCAAAATCGACACTGTATGAAAGCCCAACACCTTGAGTATAACCTATCGCTTCACCAAAATTTCTAATACTATTTTCTCTATTAAATACTTTAGCAGTTAGTGTGCCATCTTCGTTTAATAGAAAATCAATTTCTACATCTCCTGCAATAACGGTTTCGGTTGCTCCTGCACCACCTACCGGAACACCTACTTTACCATTTATAAGTACCCGGTCACTAATTTGTGTTTGTAAAGTAACTCCAACTCTATCCCCAGTTTGATAATCTGGTCTATTTTGACCTGCCTCGTAATTTAATCCTATATTGAGTTTTCCATCTCCGTTAGTAAAAATACCGCCAATAATGCCATTTAATCTTTCTGCAATTGTACCAGATACATTAAACTCCCCTGCTCCTCTATTTTTAAATGAGCCGCCTGTCGCTAAAAAATATAATGCTTGATTTTGCCTGTCATCATCAGATTCCAAGCGATATTGTAGCTCCGATTTAATAGTTGAATTTACATTAGGAAACTCAAAACTAAACTCTGGATCGGGTTTTTCTAAATTTCCTTTTAAACTAATATTCAATTCAACAGGAATACTTCTATTTATTGGATTGTCTAACAATGGTGAAGGGTTTGCTTGCGTTTTGTAAATAGCATTCATGTTCATTATGGCATTTAACGGATCTCCATCCCATGATAGCGTACCACCTGGTTGCACAATAAATTCTTTTTGAATTAAACCGCCATAAGCAAAATTATAAACACCTTCAAATACAGAGAAATCTCCCCACATATTAAATTTACTATTTGTATTAATTTCCACTAATAAACCACCTCTACCGCGTCCCTTTAATGAGTGTCCTGTATTTTTATCAATAATAATTTCCACCTCGGCTTCTTCCGTAAGATCTAAATCAAAATCTAATTCCAATCCTTCAATCTCGTTAAAAGTAACGTCTTCTCCCTTTCTTCTGGCCTCTTTTTCATCTTTTGTTATAAAATGGATAAAAGAATTATCTCCAAAGGATTCAGCGTCACTAAGTGGAATTTTAAATACGGTACCGCGCTTGGTTTCTCCAACTACATCAATAACCAATTGTTCTGTTGGCCCAAAGATACTTGCCCTTCCACCTATAAAACCAGTACCATAATACAAAACGTCTTCAGCTTCTTTAGTATCAAGTACTAATAATCGAGGGGTTCGCAAGTCTAAATCTAAACGCCACTTAGAAAGGTTAACATGACTCAACATACCATTAAGTTGACCCTTGGAATTAAACTTTGTATCTGTTAACCGAATCTTATTAAAAATAAAACTTTGGTTTTTTAAAGTTACTGAAGCATTTTCATTGAAGCTATAATCTACATTTAAATAAGGTATACCAAAACCAGAGTTTGTTAAAGTTAAGTCTCCATTTATATCTGGTTTATTAAGGTTTCCAACTATCTTAGCCTCACCAAATACCAGGCCTCTAATATGACTTAACACCCCATCTAATAACGGATTTAAAGGTTGCAAATTGAATTCGTTAAAAGTTAGATTGACATCTATTTTAGGTAGATTTTTACCAACGGAAATATTTCCATCTGCTTTAAAAGAGTTAGATTTATCATTCTTAATTTTAGCATCTACAACATAATTCGTGAGATTTTTATTTCCTGTAATGGTGGCATCAAAATCCCCTAAAGGAAAGTTATTGACTTTAAAGTCATTTATAATTACTGTTGAATTTGGTAAATAACTCCCCTTCTGCTGAAGAATATCTAACTTACCATTCACATTGCCTGCTAAGGCAATACTATCTATATCCGGTGTTATTTTTGCTAAATCAACATTTTTAAAGTTTAGTTTTAAATCCTTTTCTGTAGAATCTCTTATGAAACCGGAAAGCCTGATTTCCTCATTTTTATGATTAATTTTAAACTTATCGATATCAAACTTTGTAAAGTCTTTATTGAAAGAAATTTTATTAAATCTATCTTTATTTTCGTTAATAAACCATTTATTGTTTTTAATAGTTACATCAGATTTTTTAAAACCAATAACAGATTCATTTTCTTCATTAATGGTATGATAAAAACTCAAATTATAACTATCATTATTACTCTTACCTCCTTTAAACTCGGATCGCATAAACAAGGTATCATTTACAGTTACATTAATTAAATTAAATTTAGAGACATTGTAATACTTTGTATTTAAACTATCTACTTCTATATAAGTATTGAAAAGCGGATTACTATTATCTACTTGCAACTCAATATTATTAGCAAAATTGTCCAGCAATCTAATTTTTGGTGATTTAAATGTGAGGTTAAAGTTCTTTTCATCACTTTCAACACGCCCTCTTATATATGTATTTTTACCTAGTTCAATTTCAGGGTAAACCACTTCAATAATCTTGTTATAAATTTTAAAGTTAAAATCTATACTTTGATTTGTCGCTACTTCATGCGGAACATAATTAGTATAAATGTGCCCTAATGAATTTTCGAATAGCTTCCTTAAATCTTTAAATACAAAACGTCCTTTTAAATCACCTTCGATAATATCCGGGGAATTAAATTCAATAAATCGTGTATGACCTTCAAATCGAGAAAACACATCAAATTTATTGAAGTAATAATCATCATTTTGATTTTTATAAGATGTTTTCCTGAAAGAAATTTTACCATGAGCATCATCATAATCACTTGCATTCATATTCATTTTAACACGACTTCTAAAGATGGAAATACTATCTTTCTTTACAAAATTTAGCGCCTTTAAATTTGCATATTCAACATTAGCATCGAAATCGTACTTCTTGATAACTTCAGAAAAATCAATAAGTCCTGCAAAACTTAATCTTAAGTTTTTATCATTCACAGCTAGATTTCCATCAAAAATTTTGTTTCTAACGTTTCCCGCAACTTTTACCCCTTTATAATTGTAATCGTTATAATCAACTTCAAAAACATCTCCTTTTACTTGCGTATTAATGTTCTCTGCAATAAACCCTTTACCATTTACGTCAAAATTTAAAGACGCATTTCCAACTGCCGGATCATTAAGGAATGTTCCAAAATCAAATTCTTCAAAAATGATGTTTCCTTTGTAAGAAGCATTATCAATATCATTAATTCTTGATATTTCTAAATTTGAATCAACAAAACCTAACTCTGTAACTATTTCAATATCTGCAATTACTTTAGAGGATGTTACTTGTGAATTTCCAACAATAATAAACATACCTAATCGATCAAACGACGAGGGTATAGCCTGTCCTAAAACATTTGGTAATAAACCTTTTAAATCTCTATATGTCGAAGATAAGTTTCTAAAATCTCCGTTCATATAAAAATTATCTTCTTCTTTATTAAATAAATTTTTAAAATTGATATCTCCGTAAACCCTTGTATTTCTACTGGTATTCAATTTTAAGTTTGTTGTTTGTAAATCGTTTAAAGTACCGGATAAATCGACACTAAATTTAGCCGATTGATTTGTTCCAAATTCATTATAAAATGTATTAAGCTCATCTAATTGTACATTAGAATCTTTAAAACTCGCTGAAACCAAAACTTTATCTGTAAAGAATTGCAAATCTTTTCTATCATAAGAAAATTTTAAATGGCCGTTTAAAACAGAATGAGGTGTTTTTATTTGAAGATTTGCAAACGTCATATCTTTTAATGTATATGCAAAATCCGTCATTAAATTTTCCATAACCAGTCCACGGCTATCTTTAAGAGACAATGTATTAATTCTGGCACTTACGTCACTCCCCTTAATTAAAAAATTGGTAGCATTAATGTTTAAACTATTAAAATGAAGAACGTTTGTGGTTTCTCTATTTTCATCAGATAGTCTAAAAATACCGTTATAAATAGATACATCACTAGAGGACAGTAAAAAACTGCCATCTCCTTTGGTCGGATTGTCTCCCTCCAACTTAGCAACAAAAACATCCAAATTGGTATCTCTTGCTCCTTCATAGGTTTTTATATTGAAAACCAGATCTATAATATCTATATCTCCAAATTCTAATTTGCCATTAGATAAATTTCTGTAATTTAAAATAGAAGTGTTTAATTCTGTTATATTTATAAGCGTATCTTTTTTGTAATCTTCTATGTAAATATTTTTAAGCTCAACATCGCCATTAAACTGTAAGCCAACTTTATCAATATTTATATTAGTTCCAAAATCTTCATTGATTCTTTTTGTAGCATAATTACCTAAACTCGTTTGAATTGGGGGTATAGAAAGCACTAGCACCAAAATGATGAAAAGCAGCAAAATAATGCCTACAATTTTTGATACTATTTTTAAGAATTTTTTGATGTCTTTTTAAATTATAATTTGAATTAAGAATACCCTATTTTTGTACTTACGAATAAAAACTATGTATTAGATTTTTATTCTGTTTCAAAATTAACAATTATTGTGCCTAATATTTACTAATGTCCTCACAAAATATTTACATTCTGGGAATTGAGTCGTCCTGCGATGATACAGCTGCATCTATAATACACAACGGAAAGATTTTAAGCAATGTTGTGGCAAGTCAAAAAATACATGAAGAATTTGGTGGTGTGGTACCAGAATTGGCATCCAGAGCTCACCAACAAAATATCGTCCCGGTAGTACATCAAGCATTAAAAAAAGCAGGTGTAACTAAAGATCAACTACATGCTATTGCTTTTACTCGCGGCCCTGGCTTAATGGGATCTTTATTAGTGGGAACCTCCTTTGCTAAATCTTTAGCTTATGGCTTAGATATTCCGCTAATTGATGTTAACCACATGCAAGCACATATTTTAGCTCATTTTATTGATGAAGAAGGTTTTAATAAACCATCATTTCCTTTTATTGCAATGACCATTTCTGGCGGACATACACAAATTGTTGAAGTGAAAAGCTATTTTGATATGACTGTCATTGGTGAAACCATTGATGATGCTGTAGGGGAGGCTTATGATAAAAGTGGAAAAATCCTTGGTTTAGGGTATCCAGCGGGGCCAGAAATTGATAAACGCGCACAAATGGGAAATCCGAAGGCGTACCAATTTACAAAACCAAAAGTAGGCGGTTTAAACTTTAGTTTTTCCGGTTTAAAAACAGCTATTCTATATTTTGTTCAGAGAGAAGTAAAAGCAAGCCCTCGCTTTATTGAAGAAAATCTAAATGATATTTGTGCCTCTATACAATATACCATCATTGGTATTTTAATTGACAAATTAAAACTTGCTACAAAGCAAACAGGGATTAAACAAATTGCTATTGGTGGTGGCGTTTCTGCAAATTCCGGTATACGTAAGGCTTTAAAAGACGGTGAACAAAAATTTGGTTGGACAACATACGTCCCTAAATTTGAATTTACCACAGATAATGCTGCTATGATAGCTATTGTAGGCTACTTAAAATATTTGGAAGGTGATTTTGCTGAACAGAATGTTATGGCTTCAGCTAGACTTAAAATATAGTATGCAGTGTTCAGTATTCAGTAGCAGTTGGCAGTACTTGATATTGTAATTCACGATTTTTTCTTTGCGCCTTTGCGTCTTCGCGAGAAATTAGTATTCAGTGTTCAGTAATCAACAATCAGTATAGTTTGCTATACAAGTAGCTCAAAAAATCAAAAATCCGCAATCGCAAATCGTAAATCCTTTCTATCTTCGCCTTATGCAATTATTTTATAATCCAGATATAACAAAAAATACTGAGCAGTTTTCTTTCCCAAAAGAAGAAAGCAAACATATTGTAAAGGTCTTACGAAAGAATGTTGGGGATATATTGCATATTACAAATGGTCATGGTTGGTTATTTACTGCCGAAATTGCCATACCAAATATTAACAAGTGTACGGCCATTATGGTGTCTAAATCACTACAACCAAAAAGAGATTATCATTTACATCTAGCTGTTGCACCGACAAAAATGAACGATCGCTACGAATGGTTTTTAGAAAAAGCTACTGAAATAGGCATAGATAGCATCACACCTATTATTTGTGACCATAGCGAGCGTAAAGTCATTAAACCAGAACGTTTCGAGCGTATTTTACAATCGGCTATGAAACAATCTTTAAATTGTTATTTACCAAAATTAAATGATGCTATTACTTTTAAAGCTTTTTTAAAACAAGGTTTTAATGGTGGTTTGTTCATCGCACATTGTGAAGAGACCGATAGAACATCTTTAAAAGAATCACTAAAACCAAAACAGGACATTACTATTTTAATTGGACCCGAAGGTGATTTTAGTGTTAAAGAAATCGAGCAAGCACTTCTAAATAACTTTAACCCTGTAACTTTAGGAAACACGCGATTACGCACAGAAACAGCTGCTATTGTTGCTTGTCATTCAGTAGCTTTTATAAATGAACTATAATTTTATTTGACCACCTCCTGTAATATCTAAATTTTCAGCTTGTATAAGTGCTACTATAGATAAATCATCATTTTGAGTGACTATATCTGGAATAGAAATGCTTCCTTTTCCATTTCCTGAATCTAAATTTAGATAAACTTCCTCCACTACAATATTAGCATTTTTGAGTGTTCTATTTCTGTTTTCACCACGCTTAATTGAAGTGATCCTTTCATTAATAACCAAAGCTATTCTTAATGTCTTTTTATTAATAGCCCCTTCTACTTTATAGTCTAAAGAAATTGCTCCGTTCTCTTTTTTTATATTACTAAGTACGACTCTGTTTAGAGAGGTCTTTTTTAAATAACTATCAAGTTTTGATTTCATAACGCCTTTTTTAGAACCAACAAAATGTTCTTTTCCATTTACAACTATCTGTGGCGTATAAATGGAGCTACTATTAAACTTTCTGCCATAAGCGCGTTGTTTATTACTAAACTCTTTCTTGCTAAAAGGGTCTTTCCAACCAATATAATTCCAATAATCTACGTGGTAAGACAAAGCAACAATCTGATTGTCAGAATATTTAGATTTAACTTCATTTAGTAAATCATCTGCTGGAGGGCAACTAGAACAACCTTGAGATGTAAACAACTCTAAAACAACAAGAGGCTTAAATGTTTCTACTTTTTTCGGCTGAAAGAAAAATGATAACATAATTATAGTTAAAAGTATCTTTTGCATAGCAATTCTTTTTATTTTTGGATCTATGATACTTAGTTGGGTTAAAATTGAAAATCTTACAAAAGTTCTTGTCATTAGTATTTCTTTAATGGCTGGTAACTGCATGGCTCAAGATTTGGCCATTTTAAAATATAAAGGTGGTGGTGATTGGTATGGCAATCCGACAGCATTACCAAATTTGATTGCTTTTTGTAATCAAAATATAAACACCAAAATTGCACCCAAACCGCAAACCGTAGAAGTTGGGAGTCCTGATGTTTTTCAATTTCCCTTATTGCATATGACAGGACATGGCAATGTATTTTTTAGCGAAGCAGACGCCGAAAACTTAAGAAACTATTTAATTTCTGGTGGTTTTTTACATATAGACGACAACTACGGTATGGAGCCTTTTATAACCAAAGAGCTAAAAAAGGTATTCCCTGATAAAGACTTGGTTGAACTCTCTACTAGTCACAAAATATTTAATATGCCTTATAAATTCCCAAAAGGCTTACCTAAAATTCATGAGCACGATGGTAAACGCCCACAAGCTTTTGGAATCTTTCAAGAAGATCGATTGGTATTGTTATTTACTTACGAAAGTGATCTAGGTGATGGTTGGGAAGATACAGAAGTGCATAACGACCCTGCAGATGTTAGAGAAAAAGCACTTAAAATGGGAGCTAATATTGTTAAATATGTTTTTGAAAATTAAGTAAGATTTTTGCTAAGACGTAAAGAAAAAATGAGACTGAAGACTGAACACTATAATCTATAAACTAACATGAAATTAAGTTACTATTGTAGTTCTTGTAAAAAAGAGAATTATTTAAAAACCAAAACTACAAATCGACATGATTTTTTATTAGAATATGGTAAAAATGAGATTAATGAGCGATGTAAGCATTGCGGAAATCATACTAAAAGACATATTAATAGATTACATGCTGAACCTAACAAACTTATTCTAATCGGAGGTATTTTGATAGCAATTTTGGTTACTATTATGTTATGGGATTTAGGATTAGTTAGTACATTAACTGCAACAATTCCAATCGCAATCGGTTTTAGTGATAAAGCAAGAACAAGTGGTTTCAATAGGACTATGGTTAAGTAAGTACTCTCAAACAAATTTCTTTTGAAATTGAAACACTTTTATTTATGAAAGACCTCTTACTTATTCTTATTGATTTTATTTTTCATGTAGATTCTGACGGAGAAATTACATTAAAAAAAATATTGATTATAGCTTTAAAAGTTTTAATATTCATACTAGTTCTTTCAATTATAATATGGTTTTTATTAAACTATAGAGGATAAATTTACTGAACACTCAAAAATGTTTCTCGCAAAGGCGCAAAGACGCAAAGAAAAACTGAGACCAAAGACCGAATACTGCCAACAAAAAATATGCAACTAACACACTACAATACAAACTTTACCAAACGCTCCTTCCCTATCACTTTAGTTTGTGATCATGTAACAAATGCACCTAACATTGGGAGTTTATTTAGAATTTCTGATGCTTTTGGAATTGAAAAACTGATTCTTTGTGGTGATCATATTCCACTTGGACGGAAAATGACAAAAACCTCAAGAGCTACCGAAAAAGCAGTTAATTTTGAGATTTTTAAGTCTGCTTCAAAAATAGTTGAAGCATTAAAGAGCAATGGTTATCAAATCGTTTCATTGGAAATTACAGATACAAGTAAACCTATTCATAATTTTAAATTTTCAATAGAAAAACCTATTGCTTTGATTATTGGCGATGAAAATTTTGGAGTCTCTGAAACTATTTTAAATAGGTCTGATGCTATTGTTCATATAGACATGTATGGACAAAACAGTAGCATGAATGTGGTACAAGCAACCAATATTGCGCTATATGAAATAACGAAACAACTGCTTTAATTGACATGTAAAATTAGTCCTATAAAAGTTTGCAGTTTCGGTTTATAAGATTGTTACGTCACTTCGTTCCTCACAATGAACTCATCTTGACTTTTTCTATTTCCTAAAAAACGGCTAAAATTCGCCCATATTTCGTTACTTTTTTTAGGCTTAGCGATGCTATGCCTTTCAAAAATGGTCTCATCTGAACAAATTTTATCTCATTTTCGGTTAAAAACAAAAAGTCAAGATGAGTTCAATGACAAATAATACTATATTTACTAAATGAATATATTTCTATGAATTCTAATACAATTTCTAATGGTATTTTAAGAGCTATAGCTATTATTTTAGGCATTGCCTTAGTACTATACTTTTTATATCAAATACAATCGGTTATTGGTTATATAGCCATTGCTGCAGTTATTTCATTAATTGGAAGGCCTATCGTTCTATTTTTAGAACGTCGATTAAAATTTAAAAACACCGTGGCCGTCATAGTCACTATGGTGGTTCTTTTAGGTTTGTTTTTAGGCTTAGTTGGTTTATTTATTCCTTTGGTTATAAAACAAGGACAAAATTTATCACTATTAAATATTGATGAGTTACAGGTTAATATTGAAAATTTATATGCGGAGATTATTAGCTATTTCAATTTGCATCAAATAGATTTAGAACAGTCTATCAAAGAATCTAACCTTTTATCTAAAATAGATTATTCATTGATTCCTAACTTTTTAAACTCGGTAGTTAGTGGTTTAGGGAGCTTTAGCATTGGATTGTTTTCCGTGCTTTTTATTTCATTTTTCTTTTTAAAAGATAGTCGGTTATTCGAAAATGGTCTCCTAACCTTTATACCAGACAACAAAGAATCACGTTGGAAAAACTCATCAAATAAAATTAAAGATTTACTTTCTAGATACTTTGTAGGGCTCATTTTTCAAATATTGATCTTATTTATTATCTATACCATCGGTTTGCTTATTATTGGTGTTGAGAACGCCATCGTTATAGCATTTTTATGCGCCTTATTAAACCTTATCCCCTATGTTGGACCTTTAGTTGGTGCCTTATTAATGATAACATTGACCATGACCAGTAATCTTGGTGAGTCTTTTAGTGAGGTTATTTTACCAAAAACATTCTGGGTCTTTATTGTATTTGCTATCGGACAGTTAGTTGATAATTTTGGAAGTCAGCCTATCATATTTTCAAAAAGTGTAAAGTCACACCCTTTAGAAATATTCTTAGTGATTTTAATCACCGGTATTTTATTTGGTGTTATTGGTTTAATAATCGCTGTCCCTGCATATACCGCCATAAAAGTGATTTTAAAAGAGTTCTTATCTGAAAATAAGATTGTAAAAAAGCTCACTAAAGACTTATAATACTATTTGAACACCTCTATTTTAAATACTGAAATGCAAGAATTTATAAATAGTCATTTAAATTCTGATGTGATGGCATTACTTCTAAAAGGCATGTCTTTCCCTTCAGTTGAAGCCAAAGAAGTTATTGAACAAATTGAGGCTAAAAAACGCTGCGAAAAGAAGTTACCAACGTGGTTTAGTTGTAAAAAAATCTATTACCCAAGTAAGTTAAATATTGAGCAAACGTCTTCAGAAGTAACAGCCAAATACAAAGCTAGTTTAATTAGCGGCGTATCTATTATAGATTTAACAGGTGGCTTTGGGGTAGATTGCTCTTATTTTTCAAAAGTATTTAAAACAGCGACTCATTGCGAAATCAATGAAAATCTATCAAAAATTGTAACTCACAATTACAAACAACTGGGCATAGATAATATAGATTTCCAAAACATTGATGGTATAGACTATTTAAAAGCTTCTGAAAAACAATTTAATTGGATATATATAGATCCTTCCAGAAGACATGATAGCAAAGGAAAGGTCTTCTTTCTAAAAGATTGTCTTCCTAATGTCCCAGAACATATTGATTTGCTTTTTGCGCACTCAAAAAACATCATGATTAAAACATCTCCTTTACTTGATTTATCGGTGGGAATCAATGAATTAAAACATGTAAAAACAATTCATATCGTTGCTGTAAATAATGAAGTAAAAGAGTTACTTTGGGTTTTGGAAAATAATTTTAAAGGGGATATATCTATTGAAACAGTAAACATTAAAAAAGAAGCAAAAGTATCCTTTAGTTTTTCAATAGCCAATGAAAAAAAATCAGAATCAAAATACCACACCCCCCTCACCTATCTTTATGAGCCAAATAGTGCCATTTTAAAGGCTGGTGCATTTCATTCTATAAGTAATCAACTAAACGTTTATAAACTTCATAAGCATTCGCATTTATATACGAGCCATTCTTTAATTGATTTTCCCGGCAGATCTTTTAAAATTGAAAGCATGGCACTTTATAATAAAAAGGAATTAAAAAAACTTGGTATCTCCAAAGCAAATATTACAGTCCGCAATTTTCCTGAAACGGTTCAACAAATTCGAAAAAAATTTAATGTTAGAGACGGTGGTGAACTGTACTTATTTTTTACTACTGATATGGATGATAATAAAATCATATTGGTGACTTCAAAATTAGATTAAAATAAAAATCAATCATCTATAATCTTCCATCGACATAAGCTTAAAAGATAATCCTGTCAAAATGTTTTTTTAAATTGTTAATAGCATATTATATCTGCTTTAAAGCTTTAGTTCTTGGACAACAAGGTATTGAAATGGTACTAGATATTCTTAAGACAGAATTAATTCGAGGTATGCAATTAGCAGAAACTGCATCAATTGAGAAAATATCAAGAAACCACATTTCAACAACTTGAAAACAAGACCTAGACCTTATAGAACCGAACGAAGTTTAAGTAGTAAAAGAATTAGCTGGTGTTGTCGAAGTCTAAAGCTTCACCATATATACTAATCTTATTGATATCTTTTGTTCTTTCTGATTATTAGTTAAATTTAATGAATGACAAAATTAAGTTGTATATAAAAAATTCCTACTTTTAGCTTAACCAATGTTAGTTGCTTTGTTTGCTGGCTTCTGATTTCTCTTCGGAAAATCCTTGTACTGAAACTTTGCAACTTTCTATATACCAATCGTTGGCTACAATTAAAATCCAATAAAATGGAAAGTTTAAACAGAAACATCGAGAATCATTACCTCAAAGAAGGACTTTATGAGGATATCATCAATCGTCTTAAAGAACAAAATATTGCCCTAGATAATGTAAAAAGGTCTGACATTGCAGGTGCTGATGAGTTTCATGTACGTGGAGCAGCTGTATCAAAAGAACTTGCCAATAGTATTGATTTAAATGGACTCAATGTTTTAGATGTAGGTTGTGGATTAGGTGGGCCTTGTAGAATGCTTGTAGATGAATATAATTGTCAGACTACAGGAATAGATCTTAGTAACGAATATGTACGAACAGCCAACAAACTATCTAAACTCGTAAATTTAAATAATAAAACAACTTTTATACAAGGAGACGCTACTGAACTACCGTTTGAGGATAACACCTTTGATGTTGTCTGGACACAACACGTTCAAATGAATATTCCTGATAAGAAAAAGTTTTATTCAGAAATAAATAGAGTATTGAGGAAAGGCGGACATTTTCTTTATTATGATATCTTAAAAAAAGGAAATGGAAATGTTAATTACCCAATGCCTTGGGCTAGTAATGCTAATCTTAGTTTCCTATTCAAAGCGGACGAAATGGATAGTTTTTTGAAAGAGTTTGGTTTAACAAAAGAACAGTCCACAAATCAAACGCAAGCAGGTATTGATTTTTTTGATGCCCTTGTTGCTAGACTGAAAGAATTAGGGCCACCTAAAATGGGACTGAACGTCCTAATGGGTGATACAACAAAAACAAAACTAATGAATCTTCTAACCCATTTAAAAACTGGTGAACTGGAACTTAAAAGTGGAGTATATAAGAAATAATCGTTGCCAACAAAGACGTGTATAATTAATTGCTTAGGTCTGTGATACTTGGAAAACCCTTCGGATTTTCCTAATGTTCAGTTTTCTTTTGCTAAATTAGTTGCGAAACAATCGCAACAAACCGTTACCCAACATTTGAGAAAAATTATGCGTACTCAAGAATTTAACAGTTTTGTTATAAATAAATAGTTATGAAGGAATATAAAGTTGGCCGATTTTGGTTTGTAATTAGTTCGATAAAAGCTTTAGCAATATTATTCTTAGCTGTGATTGTCCCTTACTGGGTTTTTATTGAAAAAACTGTTTCCTATAAAGCTGGAATAGTTATAGGTTCAATTGCATCTTTGGTATTGTTATACTATGGAATTACAGAGTTAATCAAACTTTCTACGGGTCTTAAACAAATTGTTTGTGTTGATGAGGATAGTATATCAATTGGTTCGGCTAAATTATTTTGGAATGAAATTAGCACCATTACTTTTCAGCCAGCAGTAGGGTTTGATCCAGCAATTTTTATTCAGTCGAAAAATAAAAATATTGAAATAGGAATACCTACACTTATCGGCAGGAATAATTTGATTGAATTGGGGCGTGAATTAGAAAAGAGAACAAGAAAATATGCTGTCGAGATAAATGATATGGATGGAGATATAATTGATCCCGATCCTTCTAATATAGGGATGCCAGTTACTCTTAATTTTGAAAGTTCAATAAAGAATATGATAGCCTTAAATTACAACACATGGCTTTCAGGGAAGCTTGAAAAGTTGGATAAAAAATATTGTGAGTTAGTAGCTAAAAAATTTAGTTTTGAGGGGTTTTATAGGGGGTTTACAGATAAGGATAAGAAATTAATTGAAGATTTTGTTAAAATTCACAAATTTGAAGATGATGAGTTTTTAATTACCTCTATGGCAAATGCCTATGTAATGACAAATAAAAATATATTTTTTCCAATAAAAAACCAAGTTATCAGCTTAAAAGATATTCAATCATACTCATCTAAAGGTTGGTGGACTGTTACATTTTTTATGACCTTAATATCTGGAGAAGAAATTGTCATTGAAAACTTGGATGGGGTTCCGACTGACGAGTATTTAAATTTTTTCAAGAAATAAAACAAATAGGGAAACCTCAAATTACCAAACAACGCCAGACTGATTTTAAAAGCAACCGACTCTCTAACCAGATATGCACTCAAAAAGGAAAACATAAACTTGATGGAATCAATGGAAATCGTATCCAAAGCAATCACGGAAAGCAGAATATCAGACAGCACTTCGAACTTTCATAAATAAGATCGTCGTTGGCAATAATTATAAAAAATGAATAAAATAATCATACAAGGAATTCTGTTTGACGAAAAATCTTCTTACCAGAAAGGGCCTAAACTTGCACCTCCTTTAATTAGAGAAGCCTTAAATTGTGGCTCTGCAAATATGTATTCGGAAAATTTAAACTCTATTGAAAATACAAAAATTAAAGATAAAGGAGACTTTGAAATATCAGATTATTTTGATATCGAAAAAATAACCAAAAAACATCTTGATTCAGAAGCAAAGATTTTTACTTTAGGAGGAGACCACTCCATTACATTTCCAATAATTAAAGCACATTGTGAAAAATACACCAAATTAGATATTCTTCATATTGATGCACATTGTGATTTATATGACAATTTTGAAGGTGACAAATACTCTCACGCTTGTCCATTTGCTAGAATTATGGAAAATGGATTAGCTGTAAAACTGGTTCAAGTAGGAATTAGAACATTAAACACACACCAAGCAGAACAAGTAGAAAAGTTCAATGTTGAAGTTCATCAAATGAAAAATTTGAATCTATCAGCAATACCAAAATTTGAAAACCCCTTATATATTTCTCTAGATATGGATGGGTTTGACCCCGCATTTGCTCCCGGAGTTTCACACCATGAACCTGGAGGTTTAACTTCAAGACAAGTAATTGATTTAATTCAGAACATAAATTCTGAAGTCATTGGAGCTGATATTGTTGAATATAACCCTAATAGAGATTTTCAGAATATGACGGCTTTTTTAGGTGCAAAAATGATGAAAGAAATATTAGAAAAAATGATGTAAAAACTATTGTCAATAACGATAATTGTTGCGCAAAGCTCTCAAAAAAATAAATCTTAACTCAAAAGTTTTTTTTTAAGAAGTTTTTATTTTTAAAAAAGGTTATTGCGGTTTTGCTACATTTGATTTTCATTCGAAAAATCCTCGTACACAAAACCGCAATTTTAGATACATATACACGTTGGTTTTAATTTGGAAACCACTTATCAACCAAAGTTTTTATTTCAAATTTCGCCCTCTCAAGAATTGAGCTTAATTCATCTCTATTTTGGTCAACCCCAAAGGCAGAAATATGTTCTGAAGCTATACCCATAAAATCAAAGTTTTGCTTAATGGTAGATGAGGCATATTCTTTAACTTCATCTGAATTGTTGTAATCAAATCCACTCACTATAATTGACAAAGCCTTTTTGTCTTTACAAAGACCGTCAAAACCAGTTTCAGGGCTAAAAGAAAATGTCTTATCACTAACAACAATAGCATCTATCCAAGCTTTCACAGCTGCTGGCATTGTAAAATTATAAATTGGAAAAGCCACTACAATATTATCAGCTGCAAGAACTTGTTCAATAAGCTTATGATGATTAGAAAGAATGGATAGTTCCAATTTTGAAAAATCTCTTTTCCCCATGTTCCATTCCATTATTAAATTTAGATTTTGTATTAATAATAAATCTGGTGGCGTTTCTGCTAAATCAAGATGTCTTATGTCTGTTTTTCCTTTTGCTAATTCTATAAATTCATCAAATAAGACTTTTGTATAAGAGCCATTTCTAGGCGTATAGTTTATTACTAATGTTTTTGTCATAATTATATTTTTCAACAAATATAACCTCAGCTTATTAATAATTTTAATTATTTTTGTTTACCTATTTATAACAAAAGTTATGATTAATTTAGAGTGGTTAAGAACTTTTAGTGCTATTTATGAATGCAACAACATAACAGAAGCTTCTAAAAAATTAAATATGACTCAACCAGGTGTTAGTAAACATTTATCAGCTCTCGAAAGTCATATTGGCAAAAAACTATTTGAAAGAACGACGCGAAGATTAGCACCTACCGAATATGGGAAATTTTTATACTCACAAATTAATAATCCACTGCAAGAATTAGAAAAAGTAGAATATTACTCAAATCAAAGAACCAAAAAAAAGCGTTCTGCTATTACAATTGGTTGTACTTCAGATTTTTTCAAGAAAGAATTAATACATAAAATTTATGCTTTTGATATGTATATCATAACGCATTTTGGAAATGAAAAAGATTTGATTGAAGCTCTTGAAATGGATAAAATTCAATTGTTAGTCGGAATAAAAAAACACGCAATTTACGACCATCAATTTGTATATATAAAGAGTGAAGAATTGGAATTAATTAGTTCCAATAATATTGATACTCCAAAAAATATAGAACAAAATGAAGGTCAGTTCAAGCAATGGTTACAAAGACAAAATTGGTTCGTTCTTAACAACGACCAAGAGGGTATCAAAAAATTTTGGGAGACCAATTTTAATACTAATTTCAAAATGGTTCCAAGATATATTTTACCTTCGTATATAGATATAATAGAAGCTTTAAAGAATAATTGTGGATTTAGTATAGTTCCCAAACATCTGTGTGAGGAAGCATTAAACAATAGTTTGATTAAAGCTCCTATTAAGTTCTCCAAAACAACAGAGCAAAAACTATTTTATTCCTATAAGCTTAAGAATAGTAATCTGAAAGCGATTAATATATTTATAGAGAAGATGAAAAAAACGAATGACAACAAGCCACATAAAAATTAATTGATAGTACACGAAACCTTCCTGTTGGAGATTGGGGTTTTTATTCCGTTTGTATTTACTAAATTAGTTGCTTAAAACATGCAACTAACCTTATAAACACGTTAGTTACAAGCTGAAAAATCACTCAAATGGATGTGAAATATGACAAAATAGGAGTTGACTACAATCTGACTAGAAAACCGGATAAATATCTAACCGAGCAATTACTTTATCATTTAAAACCAATCAAAAGTGGAACATATTTAGACATTGGTTGTGGGACAGGAAACTATACCAACGAACTTCAGAAAAATGGGTTTCAATTTATTGGTATTGATCCATCTAAACAGATGTTAGAAGAAGCAAGACTCAAAAACAACGAGATTGATTGGAAAATGGGTTCAGTAGAAAATATGGGGCTTCCAGAAAATTTTGTAGACGGAATAATTGCTTCTTTGACTATACATCATTGGACTGATTTGAAAATCGGATTTTCAGAACTCAATAAAGTCTTAAAACCAAATGGTAGAATTGTGATTTTCACATCTACGCCAAAACAAATGAAAGGCTATTGGCTCAATCACTACTTCCCAAAAATGTTATCTGATTCAATCATTCAAATGCCTACTTTGAAACATGTCAAAACAGCTATGAAAAGTAGCCAAGTTGAGTTTTTAGGAACAGATACATATTTTGTCAAACCTGATTTACAAGATCAGTTTCTATATTGTGGTAAGCAAAACCCCGAATTGTATTTTGACGATCAAATTAGGCATGGAATTTCTTCGTTTTCTTCATTGGCAAATCGAACAGAGGTTGAACAAGGGTTAATCAAATTAAGAAAAGATATTGATAGTGGAAAAATCAATGATATTATGAAGTCTTATGAAAATAATTTTGGAGATTATTTATACGTTATCGGAAAAAAGATCAGCAGGTAACAATGAACTCATTTAAGCTTTTAAAATTGCTATTTTATTCAATACATTTTAACTTATCAATAAAAAACTCTTTATAATCTATATCTGTAATATTAAGAGTGCCCTTGGTTCCTTTTAATAATATTGATTTAATTGGAGACTTTTTTAAATGTATTATCTTCGATTTAGAAAGATTTCCTCTAAACAAAAATTCACCACATTCCATGTCCCAAGTATGATAAAACGTTACCGTCTGGTTATTTTCAAGTGTAACTCTTACAGATGACCGATTATTAGAAAAATAACTAACGCAACCTAAATCTTTTGGAGAGTTAAAAAATATACTTTCTTTTTGTCCATATTTATATAACTCGACGGTTAAATCATCACTTATTGAATAAGGATCCGTTCGGATATATACTTTTCTGTCAAATTCATCATATCTATTTATGGCATAATGACATGTGCTTCGAAATTTAATCCTTTCTATATTAGTACTTTCGTTTACTTCTACTTTTTTGTTTTTTTCTGCTGCTAATAACTCTTGTTGACGTTTTGCTTCTTTCCTAGCCTTACTAACTAAACTCTGAACTCTTTGTTTTTCTATTAACTCAGCTGCCTCTCTAGCCTTACTAATCGAATCCTGAATCCGTTGCCTATCTTTTAATGCAGCCTCTTGCCTTCTGGCTTTTGCCAATAATTCTTCTTGCTGGCGTTTCGCTGCTTCCTCAGCCTTACTAATGGAATCCTGAACCCTTTGTCTTTCTTTTAATGCAGCCTCTTGCCTTCTGGCTTTTGCCAATAACTCCTCTTGTTGGCGTTTTGCGGCTTCCTCAGCCTTACTAATGGAATCCTGAACCCTTTGTCTTTCTTTTAATGCAGCCTCTTGCCTTCTGGCTTTTGCCAATAACTCCTCTTGTTGGCGTTTTGCTACTTCCTCAGCCTTACTAATGGAATCCTGAACCCTTTGTCTTTCTTTTAATGCGGCCTCTTGCCTTCTGGCTTTTGCCAATAACTCCTCTTGCTGGCGTTTTGCTGCTTCCTCAGCCTTATTAATGGAGTCCTGAATCCGTTGTCTTTCTTTTAATGCAGCCTCTTCTCTTCTGGCTTTTGCCAATAACTCCTCTTGCTTACGTTTCGCTGCCTCCTCAACCTTACTAATAGAATCCTGAATCCGTTGTCTTTCTTTTAATGCAGCCTCTTGCCTTCTGGCTTTTGCCAATAACTCCTCTTGCTGGCGTTTCGCGGCTTCCTCAACCTTACTAATGGAGTCCTGAATCCGTTGTCTTTCTTTTAATGCAGCCTCTTGCCTTCTGGCTTTTGCCAATAACTCCTCTTGCTGGCGTTTCGCGGCTTCCTCAACCTTATTAATGGAGTCCTGAATCCGTTGTCTTTCTTTTAATGCGGCCTCTTGCTTTCTGGCTTTTGCCAATAACTCTTCTTGCTGGCGTTTCGCTGCTTCTTTAGCTTTGCTAATGGAATCTTGAATCCGCTGTCTTTCTTTTAATGCAGCCTCTTGCCTTCTGGCTTTTGCCAATAACTCCTCTTGCTGGCGTTTCGCGGCTTCCTCAGCCTTACTAATAGAATCCTGAATCCGTTGCCTTTCTTTTAATGCAGCCTCTTGCCTTCTGGCTTTTGCCAATAACTCCTCTTGCTGGCGTTTCGCGGCTTCCTCAGCCTTACTAATGGAGTCCTGAATCCGTTGCCTTTCTTTTAATGCTGCTTCTTGCCTTTTGGCTTTTGCTAATAATTCTTGCTGGCGTTTCGCGGCTTCCTCAGCCTTACTAATGGAGTCCTGAATCCGTTGTCTTTCTTTTAATGCTGCCTCTTGTCTTCTGGCTTTTGCTAATAATAACTCTTGCTGGCGTTTCGCTTCTTCATTAACTTTACTAATGGAGTCCTGAATCCTCTGTTTTTCTTTCAATTCAGCTTCTTGTTTCCTCGCTTTAATGATAGAATCCTGAGCTCTTTCTTTTTCTTCTCTTTTTCTTATGACCTCTCTTATTTTTTCCTTTCTCTTTTCATCTTCTTCAATAGCCTTCTTTAATTCTTTTTCTTCATTAGCATAATATAAATCCATCATTTCCTCGTTAACTGATAAAAAATCAGAATCTACAAACCCCACCCACTCTTTATATATGACTTTATATATATTCTTACCCATATAGCCCGTAACAATACACTTTTCATTCTCTTTAAATTGAGCTAAAGGTTGAGACAATTCATTAAAACTTTTAAATAGACTACCGTCCTCAAGAAATTCTGTAGGAATAGACACTTCTTGTGAAAAAATATTATTTGATAATATAAAACAAATAATTAAAGAGAGAAATTTCATATTACTTCATCGTATAACGTGTAAATATAACAACCAATTAAACCAATAGCCAAAGAAATAAGACCAAATACCATTTCTATCATGAAATGTGACCTATAAACAGACTCTTATGAGTAAAAAAGTTATGATTATGCTTAAATAGTATTAAAAACAATAGTCCGAATATTATATTTTTATTCATTAATTTAAGATGTTTGAGTTTTATCTATGATATGTTGCTCCAAACATCTTAATAACATCATTTTATGTTCAAATTCCATTCAAATTCACTTCAAATGAAAAGAATATTTTTTGGCTTTAATGCCTCAATGGTTGCAACTCTACTATTACTTACTATCAATTCCTGTAAACAAGAAAAATCTGAAAATAAAGCTGAAGATAGACCAAACATATTATGGATTGTTAGCGAAGATAATAGTCCATATTTAGGATGCTATGGTGATGCTAACGCAACAACCCCAAACTTAGATAAATTGGCTTCAGAGGGTATTCTGTACACAAATGCTTTTGCAAATGCACCAGTATGCGCCGCAGCCCGATCAACCATTATTTCTGGGATGTATCCCACAACCATGGGAACACAGAATATGCGTAGTAAATATAACATTCCTGAGTTTATAAAGTTCTTTCCCGAATACCTTAAAAAGGAAGGATATTATACTACTAACAATAGTAAAACAGATTACAATACAAGCATACCTAAAGGAGTCTGGGATGAATCTTCAACAAAAGCGCATTATAAAAACAGAAAAGAAGAGCAACCCTTTTTTGCCATATTTAATATTGGTGTTAGTCATGAAAGCTCGCTACATAAAACAAAACATGATAGTCTGTTAAGACATGATCCTGCCAAGGTAAAATTACCACCTTATCATCCAGATACGCCTGAAATAAGGCATGACTGGGCACAATTTTATGATAAGATTGAAGATATGGATAGTCAAGTTGCAGATGTGCTGAAAGAACTTGACGATGCCGGTTTAGCGGAAAATACCATAGTGGCTTATTATAGTGATCACGGTGGAATTTTAGCCAGAAGCAAACGATTTGTTTATGAAACCGGAACCCATGTCCCTATGATTTGGCGATTTCCTGAAAAGTATAAACATCTTGCTCCTGCAAAGCCTAACACGCAATTAGACAGATTGGTAAGTTTTGTTGATTTAGCACCAAGCATATTAAGTCTTACCGATGTTAAAGTTCCAGATTATATGCAAGGACAAGCCTTTTTAGGAAATCAGCAAGCAAAACCTCGTGAATACGTGCATTTATTTAGTGATAGAATGGACGAACGATTTGATAAAGTAAGAGCTGTAAGAAATAAACAATATCGATATATAAAAAATTATATGCCTCACCGAATGTATGGTGATTTTTTAGAATATCAATGGAGAGCACCATCAAGCAAATCTTGGGAAGAAGTATATAAACTGGGTAAATGCAACGAAACACAAAGTATCTTTTGGAATAAAAAACCTACCGAAGAACTTTATGATACGACCAAAGATCCTTGGGAAGTTAACAATTTAGTTAATAATCCTGAATATAAAGATGTGCTTGATAAAATGCGAGAAGAAACAAATGATTGGATGTACTCAATTAAAGACTCTGGCTTCATTCCGGAAGGTCAATTATGGTCTATAAACGACCATCAACTTATATATGATTATGTACATTCTGATGCCTATGATTACAAAAAAATTAAACAAGCTGCAGATGTAGCTGCATTACAAGATAAAAACAAACTAAAGGAACTTATTAGTTTTACGCATGATGAAAATCCTGTTATAAGATATTGGGGGACTTTGGGTTGTTTAATTTTAGGCAAAGATGCTGTCACTGGTAAAAAAGATCTAATGAAACTGCTAAAAGATACAAGTCCTGATGTACGTATTACTGCTGCCGAAGCGTTATATGGTCTAGGCGAATCTTCATCTGTTTTGCCTGTTTTAATTGAGGCCTTACAAAGTAAAAACAAAAGGGTGTCTCTCCATGTTATGAATAGTTTAAGAACTATGGATCCAGATATCATAAAAGCATCTATACCCACAATAAAGGAGGTTATTAAAAATATGGAAACAAAGACAAACCTTTCTAAAGCCGGAAGGTATTTAATTAAAATGCAACATTAGAGTATCGTTTATTTTAATATAAAGGTGAGGCTTTAAATAATAGTTTTTAAGTTCTACAAAACGTCTTTACGCTCTTGTCTATTTATGTATATTTGGTGTATATATAGTAAGGGTATGTATGCTGGTGTATATACCTACGTTAGCACCAATTACAAACAACAAGAAATTACAACGAATGAATAAATCAAAAAAATTTTGGGATAGTGCTTCAAAAAACTACGACAAAACAGAAGAACGTTTTGAATATATTCATAGTAAGTCTCGAAAAAACGCTAAAAAGTATTTAGAGAATAGTAATGTTGTTTTAGATTACGGATGTGGAACAGGTACAGTATCTTGTGAAATTGCCGGCTATGTTAAAGAAATACACGCAATTGACATATCATCAAAGATGATTGAAATTGCTAAAGAAAAGGCAGTCGATAAAAAAATTGAAAATGTAACTTTCTCTCAAACGGATATTTTTGATGAAAAACACAAAAAAGAATCTTATGATAGAATACTAGCTTTCAATATGTTGCACACTATTCCTAATCCCAAAGATGTTGTACAAAGAATAGATGAATTATTAAAGCCTAATGGTTTGTTTATTTCTGTAACACCTTGTTTAGGAGGTAAATTGTCATTTTTAGTTGGTTTGCAAATTCGACTTGTTCAAATAATGTGTCGAATTGGAATAATTCCGGTTCCTATAAGAAGACTTAAAAGTTCTGATTTAGATGATTTAATCATAAATAAAAACTTTCAGACTGTTGATTCGGAAAAGATCTACAAAGGTGCATCTAGTTACTTTATAGTAGCTAAGAAAAACAGTAAAAAATAAAAAGGTGCTAACAATGTATAAAAAATAGGCGAGATAATGCTAAAATCAAAGCTTTTAACTTGTGTAAAACATGTCCCTTAACGAACATAAAAATAGAAAAAATGATAAAAAACATTTTCGCCATAGGAGCATTACTAATTAGCCTAATAAGTTATTCTCAAAACAAAGGGAATTATATCATAATTATCAATAACGACTCAATTCTAGTTGACCTCAATAAAAATATTCAGTATAAAATATCTTCAGGGGAAAAATTGACAATTAAAATCACACAGCCCGAGATATTAACTTATTCAGATGATATGATTTCTTTTAGTCATGACAAATCACTTAGTGTATCGGATTCTAAAATTGAAGAAGGTATTGAGCAATGTATGATTATGAAATCTACGGGAAATGGTTTTATGGTTCAAAAATATAAAACACTTGATCCAAGTAGTTTGACACAATTAATGATGAATGAAATTACTAAAGAAAGTGTCAATTACGGTTACACTAAAACTGAAAAGCCATTTAAGAGAAAACTAAAAAGTGGCCAAACAATAGTAGGTATTCAAACTACTTTAACTTACAAAGGAGAAAAGGAGATTTACACAGTGGCTACTTACGGAGCAAAAGATGAGGGGATAATTGTAGTAACAATGCTGTTGAGCGAAGATCATAAAGATGATAAAGGAATCATTGATTTATTTTTAGAAACCCTAGAAATAAAAGGATAATAAAATTTGCATAACATGCTATATAATACATACTCTTTGGGATACGCACCATATACAAACCGTCGGCAATAATTACTAAAAACACCACAAACATCATCTTACTAAATGCAAGAAATCACCATTCGAAAAACAAAAGAACCTCTTTTTTCGGGAAATTTCGAGATTATTAATCTTGGAGATTTACTTGTAGACAAAAATATGGAAGAGGGTTTGCATCGTCATGATTTCTTTTTTCTTATGGTCTTAGAAGAAGCAAGCGGTAAACACCATATTGATTTTAATGATTATCCCGTAGTCCCAAATACAATTTCCTTAATCCGTCCTGGGCAAGTTCATGAATTAATTCTTGAAAAAGGAAGCAAAGGCTACCTAATTACATTTGATTTTAACTTTTACTCGTCTATCTATAACTATAAAAAAGAAATATTCTGGAAGGTGGTTCAGCATAATTACTACAATTTGGGCAATCAAAAATTTGGTAAGATTTTATCTGTTTCCAAATATATTTTCGACGAATTTATTCAAAAGAAAGCAGGATATGAAGAAGTGATTAAAGCTAATTTGGACATACTATTTATAGAATTGATGCGAGATGTTCTGGAAAACAATACGCTAAAAGAACAGAACGACCCATATGAGCAGGAACTCTTAGACAAATTTGTACAACTATTGGAAAGTCAAATATGTACAAATAAACAAGTAACCGAATATTCAGAAATGCTCCACATTACTCCATACAAACTAAATGCCATTACCAAAAACTTGTTAGGTAAGACAAGTTCTCAATTAATAAATGAACAAATTATTCTTGAGGCAAAAAGATTGTTGTTGGCAACATCTAATCAAATAAATGAAATTGCTTTTAAATTATGCTACGAAGACCCGGCTTACTTTATTCGGTTTTTTAAAAGGTATACGGGTTACACGCCTCAAGTATTTCGGCAGAATTTTAAATAAGTACCATTCTTTTTGAAATTTATCCTATTAAGATAGTTGAATTCCAAGTCACCTTTGCGAAGAATTTAACAAATTAATAAAAGATGAATACAATACTTAAAATCATAGTAATAGGAATTGGAGCTACTATTACAATGGATATCTACGCCTTTGTTTTAAAACTGTTCGGGATTAAAGGCCTTGACTATAAATTTCTAGGTCGCTGGATTGGACATATGTTTAACGGAAAATTTAATCATAATAAAATCTTTGATTCAGCAGCCATTAAGTATGAACAAATTATCGGACAGACAGCTCATTATTCTATAGGGATTGCTTTCACTTTTTTATTGGTAATACTGTTTGGAAAAAAATGGCTTGATAATCCCTCTCTTTTCCCTGCTTTGGTTATTGGCTTGCTAACAATGGTTGCATCATTTTTTATAATGCAACCTGCATTTGGGTTTGGTGTTGCAGGTTCAAATTTACCCGACCCGAATAAAGCTAGATTAATGAGTCTTATTATCCATTGTATATATGGTATTGGGCTGTTTGTAGCAGCTCTAGTTGTAAATAGAATTAAACTTACCAATTGAAGTACGAACTTAAGACGTGTATAGTAAATTGCTTGTTCTGTGTGTACTCGGAAAACCCTACGGATTTTCCGATTGATTTATTCTTTTTTAAATGCAAACCTAAGTTATTACAATAAAAATCAGATAAAGATTCAGCTTCCTCAAGCTGTTCAATATTCAAAATTGGTAAGCTTTTCATAGACTATATAATGTCCTAAATGCACAAAAAATGGAGTATATCCCCTATGTTTTAAATGAAGATTAGAAATTACCTTGCAAGCCAATTCAAAATCATAAGTATTCGTGATATCAAGCGAAAAAATCAATCCTTTAACATTCAATTACAATAAGCATCAAAAAATGAAAAACATTTATTTATCTCTTACATTATTGGTCTTTAATCAACAAATTCAGGCTCAAATTATAACCATTCCCAATGCCAATTTTAAGAATGCATTAATAAACACGATGTGTGTAGACACAAATGGAGATGGCATTTACAATGACGATGTTGACACCAACAATGATAACGAAATACAAATTGCCGAGGCTGAAGCCATATTAAAATTGAATGTTTCATCTCAAAATATTGCTTCATTAGAAGGAATAGAGCAATTCACAAACCTTATAGAGTTATATTGTGATTTCAATCAATTAACAACTTTAGATGTTTCTAAAAATCATAATCTTGAAATTCTAAATTGTTTGGTTAACAACTTAACAACTTTAGATGTTTCTAATAACTCTAAGCTCATAACTTTGTACTGTGCATTTAATCAATTAACCGATTTAGATGTTTCTAATAACCACAACCTTATTAACTTTTGGTGTTATACAAATCAGTTGACCAGCCTTAATCTTAAAAACGGAAATAACAACTTATTACTCACCATGTTTGCACAAGACAACATCAATTTATCATGTATACAAGTTGACGATGTAGGTTTTTCTAACAATGTTGTCTCTTGGTCTAAAAATGACACTACTAGCTATAGTGAAAATTGTGGCCTTTTAGGGGTAGATACTATTGAAAATGATATGGAAATAGTATGCTATCCAAATCCTGTAAGCAACATGTTAAGAATAAAAACACCTGATGCTATTAAACTAAACAGAATCAAAGTTTATAACACTCTTGGAAAGTTAGCCATGGAAGAAAAAGTAAATTTTGAACAACTTGATTTATCCAATTTAAATCAAGGGTTACATGCAATAATCTTTGAAGCCGATAATATTACAATTTCCAGAAAAATTTTAAAAAAATAATATAACCAAAAAATGATAAGAAATTCTATTCTAATAGCATTATCAAGCATAATACTATTCAGCTGTTCTAAAGGTGATGGAGTTGAACATCCAGAAGAAACAACAGAAACCGTTTACACACTTCCCGTTGTTATTCATATTGTACATACAGGACAAGAAGTTGGAACTGGCTATAACCTATCAAATGAACGTATTATTGGTCAAATTAAAACACTAAACGATGATTTCAGAAAAAAAGAAGGGACTCTAGGTTACAATATACATCCTTTAGGAGCAGATACTAAAATAGAATTTAAATTAGCAGAAATAGATCCTAATGGAGACCAAACCGATGGCATTAATAGAGTGAACTTAAATGATATCTTTATTGACACAGAAAATGATTGGTTTTTTGATGATCTCCCTTATTATGGATATTGGAATAAACAGGATTATATTAATGTTTGGGTATTTCCTTTTGAACCAAATACAGCTTTAGGTCAATCTTCTGTCCCAAAGGCAAATTTACCAGGTCTTATAGATGCAAACCCTGACGGCACTACCGGAATAATGATTGCTACTCCTCATTTTGGCACTTCAGATTTAGTAGGTGGTTCAAATCTTGGTCGAACGTTTACTCATGAAATGGGACATTTTTTAGGTTTAAAACACCTTTGGGGGAAGATAGAAAATGCCAATTGTTTAGACTTTGATGATTATTGTGAAGATACTCCACCTGTATCTAGAAGAACTGAAAATTGTGATGGTTTGGCAAATTTATCTTGTAATGGAGAATCTGTACTCACTCAAAATTACATGGATTATACCGATGATGCCTGTATGAATATGTTCACTAAAAATCAAGTAACAAGAATGCGATATGTCTTAAAAAATAGTAATGTTAGAAAATCTCTCATAACATCATCTGCCATTAATAGAAATTAAAAGCATTAACTAATACCAACAACATAGCCATAGGGATATTATAAGATTAATGAATATATTTACTCATTAATAAATATAACCAAATCAATTTAATAACTGGAGCATAAATCCCTATGAAGCTATATACTTTAATAAGGTTGGTGTCACTTTCAATACTCATTGTAGGATGCCAATCTAATAAGAAAGAGTCTGGAATAAAGAAGAAAGAAATTTCTAAACCCAATATCATTTTTATTTTGGCAGATGACTTAGGTTATGGGGATGTCGGTTTTAATGGACAGCAAAAAATTAAAACACCAGTTCTCGATCAGATGGCAGAAGAAGGGATTGTTTTTACACGACATTATGCCGGTTCAACCGTTTGTGGGCCATCACGAGCAAGCCTCATGACCGGTATGCACACGGGACATGCAACGGTACGAGGAAATCCCAGATGGACTAAGTCAGGAAATCCTGTAGATATTTCCAGTAGTGATATTACAGTGGCTGAAGAACTTAAACGAGCTAACTATAATACAGCCATCATTGGCAAATGGGGTCTTGCAGAAAATCTTACTGAGGGTATACCAAATCTACAAGGGTTCGATTATTTTTATGGGTTTAATCAACATCTTAATGCCCATCATTATTACCCGGAAAAAATATGGAAAAATGATAAACAGATTACTATAGAAGGTAATGTCATGATGGATAAAAAAGGCACGTATTCTCAAAACCTTTTTACAAATAATGCATTAGAATTCTTAGATAACCAATCTTCAGATCAACCTTTCTTTTTATACCTGGCTTACACCATTCCTCATTACGAGTTAACAATTCCAGAAGTTGAAAAGAAACAATATCAAGATCAAGATTGGCCATTAAGGGAAATGAAAATGGGGCATTACCGTAACGATAAAAACGGGCATGTTACTTATGCTTCCATGGTTAGCAGAATGGATAAAGATGTGGGGTTGGTTATGAAAAAACTTAAGGAGCTTGGAGTAGATGACAATACATTGGTCATATTCACCAGTGACAACGGACATGAGTATGATAATACCGATAATGAGTTTTTTAATAGTAATGGCGTCTTTAGAGGAAGGAAACGGGATTTATATGAAGGAGGTATCCGAATGCCTTTTGTTGCTCGTTGGCCGAATAAGATAAAAGCTGGAAGTAAAACAGACTATGTTTCGGCTTTTTGGGATTTTTTACCCACTGCCTGTGATATTGCAGGTATAGTACCTTCCTCGCAAATTGATGGAAAATCTTTCTTACCTACATTAATAAACAGTACAGCCCAGCAAAAACATGATTATTTATATTGGGAATTCAATGAAAGTAGAGGTCCTATTCAAGCAATTATACAAGGAGATTGGAAACTTATTTATTTTGTTGGACGTGATTACGAATTATATAATCTAAAAGAAGATCCTGAAGAAGCTAAAAATATCTATTCTCAAAATTTAGAGAAAGGAGATGCTTTGAAAGCGCTTATGTTAAAAGCTCGAACGCCTCATCCTGAATTTCCGTTAGAAAGAAAAATGAAATAAATAAAAGTTAGACACGAATGTCACGAATTCACAAGAATCCCTTAGCCCATGTAGGTTTGAAATCTGTCGATAGAAAGGTTAATTAGTGAAAATTCGTGACATTCGTGTCTTTTTCAAAAAAGAGTACTATTTTAAATTTTAGTCTTCAGTTTTTATATTCACGCTATTCATCAATATTAAAACTACCTTTTAATTGAAAGTCTGTTGAAGAATTACCTATGGCTATATTAAAAACACCCTTTTCAACTACAAATTCACGATCCAAGTTTATAAATTCTAATGCTTTTGGCGTTATAGTGAATGAAACGGTTCTCTTTTCATTAGGTTTTAGATGAATTCTTTTAAATCCTCTTAGTTGCCACTTGTAAACAGTGAGAGAACTTACTTCATCGTTTATATAGAATTGCGGTACGACATCACCTGCCCTATCTCCTGTGTTCTCTACCTCAAAATTAACCGTTAATGTGCCTGATTTGGTAGTTAGTTTATTGTTTATTTTTAAGTTGCTATACCCAAAAGTAGTATAGCTTAAACCATGACCAAAAGGGTATAATTCAGTCACTATTCTGCTTTTACCAGTACCATTAGGTCCTTCTTTAGCTTGTCCCGCATGGGCATTTGGTTTGTACGGGAAATTAAAAGGAATCTGACCTACAGTTTTTAGCATGGTAACAGGAAGGTGCCCCCCTGGGTTATAGTTTCCAAAAATAATTTCTGCAATCGCCTGTCCTCCAAACTCTCCAGGAAACCACCCTTGAAGAATGGCATCTGCTTGTCTGTCTGCATAATTTACAGATAGTGGATGTCCGTTTATCAAAACAACAATTAATGGTTTACCTGTTTTAGAAAGCGCTGTAATTAATTTTTGCTGATGTCCAGGTAAATCTAAACTTGTTCTACTTAAATTTTCGCCTACCATCTCTTTTTCTTCTCCCACAAATAAAATAATAGCATCTGTTTTTTCTGCTTTTGTAACAGCATCAGCTATCATGGTCTTTTCCTCATCATTTAAAGGAATATCAAACACCTCAGAATCTGGCCAGTTTTCGTCTTTTATATCAATCCCTTCAGCAAAAGTAACTTCAACTTTATCTTTTAAATGATTAACAATACCTTCATACCCAGAAACAGTATGCGTTCTTAACGCACCATAACGACTTACAGAGCTTATAGTATCTTTGGCTGTTGGTCCGCAAACTAAAACATTTTTCAACTTGTTTTTATCTAGAGGTAAGGTATTATTTGCATTCTTTAAAAGAATAATAGATTCTCTGGAGGCTTGTAAGGATAGTGCTTTATGAGCATCTGTTTTTACAACTTTATCTGCTAAAGCAGCTTCTTTATAAGGCTTATCAAAAAGCCCTTCTTTAAACTTAACATGCAAAACTTCTTTTACACGTTGGTCTAGTAATGCCATAGGAATGGTACCTTCATAAACTAATTCTCGCAGAGGTTCTATAAATTTATTAGGTGGATTAAACGTCGTGCGTACATTTAACCCTGCTGTTATAGCTTTTAAAACGGCCTGTTTATAAGAGTCTACTACATGATGCTGATAATGCAAATAGGCTAATGCTTCACTATCTGACACGACATAGCCCTTAAAACCATAAGTGTCTCGTAATAGTTCTGTGAGGAAATAATGACTCCCAGTTATGGGGTCTCCATCGTAATCATTATACGAACTCATAACGCCCATAATATTGGTTTCTTGGATAGCACGTTTAAACGGATACAGATACATTAAATGCATATCGCGCCAAGTAATATGCGGATCTACACGTACATTTCCATCACGTCCACCTTTTGGTGCTGAGTACACCGCATAGTGCTTTAACGTATTTACGACACCTTGTTCTTGTATACCTTTACTGATTTGCACACCATATTCGGAAACTAAAAAGGGGTCTTCACCAAAACTTTCTACAATACGCCCCCAACGCTGATCCCGAGCAACATCTAAAACAGGTGAATAAATATTATTATAGCCTAAAGCATAAGCTTCTTTACCTATAACCTGCCCAACTTTGTAAAGCAGTTCTGGGTTCCAGGTAGACCCCATACCGATTTGAGCAGGAAACGATGTTGCTTTTACATGGTTTAATCCGCGAATACCTTCATTTGTAAATTCAACTGGGATACCTAATCTGGTTTCTTCAACAAAAAAGGTTTGAATTTTGTTTAATGCCCACACATGTTTGCTATATGGAAATGTATACTTTGCTTTTTTTGAAACACCATTAGATGCTTCATCAATATTCGCTAAACCATCTTTCCATAATTCATTTTTCCATGATCTAGTAGGAAGTTCATCGGTAGCTACACGTCCATAACCATATAAAGTCACTAACTGCATGGTTTTTTCTTCCATGGTCATTAACGATACCAGATTGTTTATACGCTCTTCTACATCTTTTGTTTGGTCTTCATAGATATCTTTTGTACCATTTTTGTTGAAATCTATCCAGTCCTTATGGTAGATTTTTTTAGTCTGGGCACTTAAAGAGGCGTTCAGTACTAATACTATGAAAAAGAAGTTTTTGCAAAAAAAGTTCATTAATTAAAAGTGTTTTATACCAATTGAATTTTGAGATTTAATTGGTTTTATTAGATTAAATAAGTTTTGTTTTCAAGTTAAAGATTAAAACTCTGCAATTTCATTGCAGTTACTTTAGTTTCTATAAACTTTTAAAGATAGTTTTGTCATTCAGCACTTGATGCGGAATCCACTCTTTTTGCATATGAATTCCTGCTTTCGCAGGAATGACAAGCAATCGTTAAAAAAGAACATTATTATATTAATATACGCCTCATTTCATTATTTGTGAATCATGATACTTTTCATTCTTTTTGAGCTTTCAATGACGTTATCTGTTTTTGCTATAGGCTTGAATGAAAATGTATACTGATACTGCTTACTCGTTAGCCTGTATTCTGGATGCGTAAAAGCACCCCAGCTATCATCTCCGCCAACGCCCATTTGTTTATAGTCTATATTTACGGAAGTAAGATCGCGTGGTTTTACATCAGTTGTGTGTCGATTATTAGGTGTTATACCTGCTCTTCCATCTGTTCTTTCCAGTGACTCAAAATCTTCCATAATATTATGATGTGCGCTTACTGAGAGTAATTCATTTCCAACAAATAGTAAGCCGACTCCTTCTTTATTGGTTATTGACAACCAATCTACATCTGTTTTGTTTCCATTCTCCTGGGGACGTAAATATGCCCAATACTGTTCGGCAACAGAGCCTTCATATAAACCAACAAATGCGCTTGTTTTCCTATCCCAATATGATTCATGCGGGCCTCTACCCTGCCATGACATTTGATTAAAGTTTCCAGGCATTACCAAATTCATTCCCATTCTAACTATTTCAGGTAAATCATCTTTACTCATCTGAAAATCATTTTCAACTTTCACTTGCCCATTACCATAAATAGAATATACTGAAGTATAATTACCAATGTTCTGCCCTGTGGTATCATTAACTAAATCAAATTCGTAAGAGAGTTGAACCATATGATCTGTTTTTTGTGTCAATCCTACACTACGTACTTTCCTGTTTTCTCCAGCTTTACGCCAAATTTTAGAACGTTTATGTAAGTTATTGCCAAAATCATTATCTATAGGCGCACGCCAAAAGTTAGGGATTGGTCCCTTACTCAGGAATTCAATACCATCGGTTTTTAAACTTTTCATGACGCCATTCTTTAAATCAAAAACAATAGTAAATGATTTTCCGGTTATCGTAGCCTCAGTTTCATTTTGGGTAAAGGAAAGAGATGGTAATTCTTTAATATCCCCTTTAGGAGTTTCTTCGTAAAAAGGCAATTCAAATTGTTCTCTGGCAACTTCATGTCCTTTGCTAAGAATTCCTTTATCTTGATTTGTTTTTGCTGAAAAATTTAAAAAATAACGTGTTCCCGGTTCTGGTACAATAGTATAATCCAAATGAATAGCAGCTGTCTCATCCGGTTCAATATTTAACGATTCAACGTTGCCACTGTCTATGACTTTTCCATCTCCAATAATGGCCCAATCAATATCAAATTCAGATAAATTCGTGAACCCATATTTGTTTTGGATATTAAACACTCCATTTTCTAAGTTAACAGGGCTAAAGCCAATATATTGATATACTTTTTTAGCTTCAAGCAAATGCGGTTTTACAGCCCTATCTGGATTGACTAAACCATTGTTACAAAAATTACCATTTGAAGGTACATCTTTTGGCCCAAAGTCACCCCCATAAGCCCAATATTTTTCGCCATCTTCATTTTCGGTAAGTAGCCCCTGATCAACCCAATCCCATATAAAACCACCTTGTAGGGCTCTGTATTTTTCAATAACATCCCAATAATCTTGAAAGTTACCCAAACTATTCCCCATAGCATGCGCATATTCACATAGTATTAAGGGTTTATCATAATCGGATTCGGCATATTTAATCATTCTGTCAGTAGGCAAATACATACTACTGTAAAGGTCGGTATTCCAGTCTTTATTTTCTGCTCTTTCGTGTTGTATAGGTCTTGTATTATCTTCTTCTTTTAAATACTTATAAGTTGCAAAAAAATTGACACCATTACCGGCTTCATTGCCTAATGACCAACTAATAACTGACGGCTGATTTTTGTCGCGTTCATACATGTTTTTTGTACGATACAAGTGCGCATCCATCCAAGTAGAATCTTTTGCTAAAGATGCTTCACCATAGCCCATACCATGAGATTCAATATTAGCTTCATCTACTACATAAAGGCCATATTTATTGCATAATGTGTACCAAAATTCAGGTTGCGGATAGTGTGATGTACGAACAGCATTAATATTATGTTCTTTCATAATTTTAATATCATTAAGCATGGTTTCTCTATCTACATAATGTCCAGTTACATCATGATGTTCGTGCATGTTTGTTCCTTTAAGATAGATGTATTTACCATTTACTAAAAGCACACCGTCTTTAATTTCTACGGTCCGAAAACCAACTTCCTGCCTAATGACCTCTATAACATGCTCTGATGCATCTTTTAGGGTCATTACTAATTCATAGAGATTAGGCTGTTCCGCCGACCATTGTTTAACTTCCTGAAATGTTTCATTAAAACTTAACTTTGATTGTTCTTCTGTTAGTTTTATCTTTTCTTCAAATTTTTTGAGTAGCTGATCGTTATCAAATAGTACCGCTTCAACAATTAATTCTTTTGTTTCTCTTCGTGGGTTAATCAATATAACATCTAAAGAAAATTCGCCATTTACATAACTTTCATCTAAGCCTGATTTTATTTTAAAATCCCGAATATGTTGTTTGTTTCGCGCCATTAAAAACACATCACGTGTTATCCCACTCATTCTCCAAAAATCCTGATCTTCTAGGTATGATGCATCACTCCATCTATAGATTTCAACAGCTAGTGTATTGTCTCCTCCTTTTAAATATTTAGTAATATTAAATTCGGCAGGTAGTTTACTATCTTCACTATAACCAACAAATTGCTCATTAACCCATATATTTACAGCAGAACCTGCTGCACCGAAATGAAGAAATATTTCCTTGTTTTTCCAGTTGGCTGGTATTTTAAATGCTCGCTTATATGAACCGACTGGGTTGTAATGATCTTGAATAGTTGGCGGGGTTTTTTCATGTGGGTATTTAGCATTTGTGTATATGGGATAATCATAGCCTTCCAGTTCCCAGTTGGCTGGTACGTTTATAGTGCCCCAATCACTGATATCATAATCATCTTTAAAAAACCAAGCCGGTCTTTCTGAAGGGTTTTGTGCCAAATGAAAGTCCCAAACACCATTCAATGATCTTATAAATGATGAAGACCACAAATCCTCGGTATTGGCTTCATCTATGGATGCAAATGGTATAAAGTATGCTCGAGGGGCTTCTTTATTAATTTGAAATACTGCGGGGTTTTCCCAATCTTGAGGTGCTTTTTCTTTAAATACAACATCTTCGTATTTACTTGTACAAGAGCAAATAATTAGTGAGATGATTACAACAAAACAATAAGGATATTTCATCAGAAAATTTGGTTTTTATAAATTGATTTTATCTTAATACTATTAACTTTATTAAAGTTTCCCTAGCTTTAAATTATACCAATTGAATTTCAAAATGATACCTAAACAATTTGAATTATACGCAGTCAAGCTGAGCACATGTTTTTTTCTTAGATAAGTCAATAGATATAAGTATAGCAGGGGTTATGGTTCTATTTCCTGAATAAATATAAGTAAAAAAGGAATGAGTTATGTGTGTCATTTTGTGGTTTAATTGGTATTAAATATACTTAGCTGTAAATTAGATATATACCTTCTGAATAAGGCATAGCTTAAAATAGTTACCAAAGCTCCTAAACCATAGGCTAACTTAGAACCTAATTCAAAGCCTTCTTTAGCAATTAAAATATAGGTACTGCATACCATGGTCATGAATAAAGCCGGAACTAATGTTATCCAACGGTTTTTGTTTTCTTTAACCAGATAAACCGTTATCGTCCAAAGAACGATAGTCGCTAGCGTTTGATTACTCCATGCAAAATAACGCCAAATGATAGCAAAATCAATTTGGGTTAGTACAAAGGCAATAACAAAAAGTGGGATACTGAGATAAAGCCGGTTTAACAATTTTTTTTGCTCGAAATTAAAACTGTCGGCCAGAATAATCCTGGCAGAACGAAACGCTGTATCTCCTGAAGTAATCGGAGCTGCTACAATACCTAGCAACGCTAGAATACCGCCAGTTTTGCCAAGCATACTCAATGAAATTTCATTAGCCGCCCAAGCCGCATTATTACCATTGTTCGCCATGGCTCCATTCAAGCCTTCTACATTATCAAATACAACCATAGCTGCGGCTGCCCAAATTAAAGCTACAATACCTTCGGTGATCATAGCACCATAAAACACTTTTCTTCCCAGGGATTCATTCTTTATACAACGCGCCATTAAAGGTGATTGCGTCGCATGAAACCCTGAAATGGCGCCGCACGCAATGGTTATAAATAGGATAGGAAATAATGGGTTTTCGTCTGGATTGGTTTTCATATTAACCAAATTTTCCGGTATTATTTCCGGGATATCATAGGTTCCTGATAATAGGGCAACCCCCAAACCTAGAGCCATAATAAGCATGGCCAGCCCAAAAATGGGATAGAGTTTACTAATGAGTTTATCTATTGGTAATAGTGTTGATAAAATATAATATACCAGAATAACCAGTACCCAACCCCAAACATTCCAAGTATTTCCTGTCATGCCATCAATAATCTTGGCAGGTCCTACTAAAAATACGGTGCCTACAAAAATTAATAGAATCACCGTAAAAAAGCGCATGAATTTTTTAAATTTGAGACCCAGATAAATACCAACGATTTCGCTTATACTTAGTCCATCATAACGCACTGAAAGCATGCCTGAAAAATAATCGTGTGTAGCACCTGCAAAAATACTTCCCAGTACAATCCATAAAAATGCAGATGGCCCAAACATAGCACCTGCTATAGCTCCAAATATGGGGCCCAGCCCAGCAATGTTTAAAAATTGAATTAAAAAAATACGCCATGTTGGTAATGGTACAAAATCAACATCATCGCGCAATCGAATCGCTGGTGTAACTGCTTTTTTGTCAACACCAAAGACCTTCTCTACAAATTTGCCATAAACAAAATATCCGATTATTAATATGGCAATAGATACTATAAATGAAATCATAGCTTAAAGGTTTATATTTTATGGCCGTTTTTAGGTACTCCTAAAAGCACATAGATATTAGTTCTCATTTGTCTTGGGCATCTTCTCTTTTTATAGCCAATTCTGCATTCACTTTTTTCATGAATTTATCATCCAACTTATAGAAATACATAAAAAGGGCTGATAATAATGCGCCTATCGCAGGAAATACGCTAAGCATTAAACGAATACCTGAAATTGATTCAGTAGATTGATCTACATTTGCCTCGAACCCATAGGCTGAAAGTATCCATCCTGCAATAGCGCCACCAACAGTCCATCCCATTTTTTGAGACATTGATGATGACGAAAAGATAAGTCCCGTCGCTCTTCTTCCATTTTTCCATTCTGAGTAATCAGAAATATCTGCATACATAGACCAAATTAGTGGCAATACAATACCAGCAGAAATTCCAATAAAAATGTTTAATCCGTAAAGTAACAATACTTGATCTGGAGTTACCCAAAACAAATGCTCATGGCTGCTGCTAAAAACATAGCCCCCATAAATGTTTGCTTTTTACCAATTTTATTAGCCACAGGTGTTGCCAACAAAACGCCTATAATATTAGATACCAACCACATAGTCATATAGGTGGCTGCTAATTTTTCCCAACCTACTTCACCAAAACCAGATACCTCTTGGCTCTTCACATAATACTTAAAATAATACATCATAGAGCCATCTCTTAGCGAGTTGAATATTAGCGTTGCGACACCAGCACCGATCATAATAAACCAAGAGGCGTTTTTAGAAAGGTCTTTTAAATCATCTCTAAGCGATGATGGTTCTTTTTGAGTTGGTTTTACACGCTCTTTTGTCCATTTGTAGGTCAGTATAAATAAAATAGAGGCTAGAGCGGCATATATAGATATGGTATACTGATATCCCTGCGCTTCATTAGCGCCAGCCTCTTTGAATAATCCGATAAAATAAGCGGCTGTGGATGTCACAAAAATACCTCCTGCGAATGCACCAATAAAGCGGAATGTCGCTAGTGAGTTTCGTTCTTTTGGTTCTGATGACATCACTCCCAACAAAGAAGAATATGGTACATTTACAGCTGTATACACCATCATCATCAAGGTATAGGTAATATAGGCATATATCAGTTTTCCTGTCATACCAAAATCTGGTCCTAAGAATGTTAAAATCCCTATGGCTCCAAATGGAATGGCCATCCAAAGTAAATAGGGTCTGAATTTCCCATGTTTGGTATTTGTACGGTCACATAAAACCCCCATTAAAGGATCGTTAATACTATCCCAAATACGAGTTAGTAAAAACATAACTCCCACAGATGCTGGTGTAAGCCCAAAAACATCGGTATAATAGATCATTAAAAACATGGAAAACAACTTCCAAAACATGGAGGATGCAAAATCTCCAAATCCGTAACCTATTTTTTCTTTTAGTCTAATTTTTTGACTCATCAATTCGATACTTTTAGTAATTACTGCTCCAATAGGAGTTTTAAGATGCAAGCTTTAAAAAAACTTGATCCATTTTATTCATAATACAATTCTATTCTACTCATCTGGGTTTCACTATTAAAATTAATTTTTAAATAGCTTGAGTTTTCTATTTCAGTCACTTCAAAATCGTGTAAAATAGGAATCCAATATCCATAATCGCCTTTTCCTGTATTATAGCTTTCTGGTTTTATGTTTTGTTCTTTATACGTTTCATTATTACCTGAAAGTGACAATTTTAAGTTTTCTATATCTTCTTTACAGAAAGAATAAATCTTGATTCTTTTTAAATTTCCTGGAACATAGTAGACAACTTCTTCTTTTTTATCTCCTTTAAAACGATGCATATCTTCTTTAAAAATGCGATCATTTTTGGTTTCTAAAGTGATGCCTTCAGTTGAATAAAATACTTTTCCAAAATTATTCATGTTATCAATTAAGGCATAAGAATTAACCTCAACTGGTCCAATAATATTTGAAAAATTAGATTCACCGTACTTGTTTAGAGCAGATATCTTGTAATAATATGATTTTCCCAATTCAACATTTACATCTTGAAATAATGGAACATATTGATTTTTAGCGTCAGATACATTATATCCCACTAATTTATACTCCCCTTCTTCCATTTGAGAACGATATATATTATATCCTGATGCTCCAGTAGAACCATTCCATGATATTCTTGAAGTATGCTCAATTGGTAATAGTTCAGGTGCTTTGGGTTGCGATAATTGAGGTGGTGTCGTGTTAGAAATACGTGCTGCTTTTTTACGCATTAAACTAAAAAAGTTTTCTTCGTCGTACTCATATCCACTATTAAACCCAGGCCAATGGTATGATTTATAACGACCATAGCCTAAAGGTTCTGAATGCCAATAAAATCCACCTCCTTCACGATGTCCACGTAAGCCCCAAATTAAAATACCGCACACACTGGAATCGATAACATCATCTATACATTTTCCCATGGCCGTCGTACTTACAAAACCATATTCACCAATGACGTAAGGTTTTTGTTTGTTAACAATTTTAATGTTACTCTGTACGTTTCTATAAAAATCCCTAGCATTTAATTCGTAGTGATGAGAGCTTATAATATCGATATTTGGATCGTCAATAGAAGATTGTCTAACCGGGTCGTCATCAAATGCAAAATAACCATCCATAATCAGGTGATTTTTATCTAGCTTTTTAATGTACTTAGCTATATTGGCAGTCCACTCTGGCGTGCTTGTTAGTTCATTTCCAGTTTCCCAACACAGAATAGACTTATCATCTTTATAAGCAACGCCTGTTAGTGTATTTACACGTGTAACAACATGTTTTAATGTTTTTTTATAATCTTTGATTAGTTGTTTATCAGTATAGAATTCTTCTGGTGTTTTTCCTCTAAAACCAGCATATTGTGGTCTTCCTCCCATCCAGCGAAAGTTATTTAATGTAGAAAATATAATGCGAATATTATACTCGTTTGCTAACTTTAAAACCAAATCCATGGTTTTGAATGACTCTTCTACAAACTCACCCGGGCCTTCAACATAAGTAGGGGCTTCAGGTGATTCATTTTCTAACCGCACTGGTATAGTGTACATTCTAATAACTTGACCACCAACCTGCTTTACTGTTTCAAAAACATCTCTGATTTCATATTCTGTAGGCAACGAATATGGGTACATTCTATTGAAATCGAAAACATCTTCGTTATAATTTAATGTAGGCACATTGAATGAAACAAATCTAAATTCCTGATCCCCATTCATTAATCTGTGGCCATCTACTGTAATAAAATTTTTAATCCCATTTTGTGCATTTACACCATGTAACGAAAAACAGATTATAAGAATTATTTGTACTAATTTTTTCATGTCTAACTCTTTTTTAACTTTTAAGGCTTTTACTTTTTTATGCATTTATATTGCTTATGGAATTTATTCTATTAATCATTTCAAAACAAGCTCTTGAGTTATGGTAAGGGCATTTCCAAAAGCCAATTTTTTCCTGACTTTTATCTGGTACGCCTTCTTTATCTACTTTCCAGAACCATTCTCCGTTTTGATGATCGATTAGATTTTTTTTAATGAATTCCCATATCGTAAATATTGGGGAAATAAATTTCTCGTCGTTTGAAATGGTATAAGCATTCATTAAACCAACAAGTGCCTCTGCATGCTGCCACCAATGCTTTTCATAATCTACGTGTCCATTCTCTGAATTTCGTTCGTTAATAATACCTCCATCGGTATCTAACGCTTCTGAAATAAACTTTTTAGAAATTCGTATAGAAGCCTCCCTCGTTTTTAATATTAACGCCTCGTTATCTATTACCTCAGCTGCTTCAGTTAACAACCACGCGCATTCAATATCATGCCCAAAGGATATGACTCTACTCCTATTTTCCCAAGCGTTGGTGAAGAAAAGATTAAGATGATCATTTGTATCAATGAACTTACTTAAAAACAGTTTTATAAGTGATTCTTGCTGCCTTTTTAATGTTCCATTTGGCCATACTTTATATAGATTTGTATAGGCTTCCAGAATATGAAGATGCGTGTTCATTGTCTTTTCTTGATTCGCATCTTTATCGCTTAATCTCATGTCTTCTAAAACTGACCAATCTTCTGCAAACGCTTCTATATAACCTTGATTTTTTTCATCGTAACTATGTTGTTCTATTATGTCAAAAAGCTCTTTTGCCCAATCTAGCGCTTCACTGTTTTTAGATATTTTATAATATTCCGTTAATGCGTATATGGTAAATGCCTGAGCATAAATTTGTTTCTTTTTTTGAACCGGATGCCCCAAACTATCAAGCTCCCAATAAACACCACCGTATTTTTTATCTAAAAAGAACGTTTTAATATAATTATAGGCCCTATCTGCTAATGATTTAAAAATAGCATCATTTAGTTCTCTATAGGCTATAGAGAATGTCCAAAGAATACGTGAGTTTAATACAATACCTTTGTTAGCGTTTATATCTTTTATATTGTCATGACTAACTTGTCCTATAAAACCGCCGTTGTTAACATCAACTGCATTATTAACCCAATAGTCTAATATATTCTTTTGAACGGTAGCATCTAGCTCCTCCCTTAATGATTTAAAATTATAAGTCACTGGTTACTTTCGAATTTTTTAATATTAACTGATTGATTACTTTGACAGATGCTCCTGATTTAAAATTATCTGCAGGCGTGTTTTTTACATAATCTACCAAACGATCAATACTTGAAGTCGCAACATGCATCCGTGTATCTGAAGATGCATAATAAATATATACTGCACCATCATCATCTTGAATCCAACCGTTAGAGAACAATACATTAGATACATCTCCTACTCTTTCTTCATTTTCCGGTGCCATAAAATATCCTCCCGGTACATGCGTCACTTTAGAAATATCATCTAAGCTGGTCATAAACATGTATAATGTATAGCGTAATCCGGCAGCCGTGTTACGCACACCATGTGCTAAATGCAACCACCCGTCTTTGGTTTTAATGGGAGCCGGCCCTAAACCATTTTTTAGCTCATATACGGTGTGATAATGTTTATTGTTAATGATTCTTTCGTTTTCAATAATTGGGTTTTCCATAGATGTGACATATCCAAGTCCGATACCGCCACCTTGACCAACATTAATGAATCCATCTTGTGGTCTTGTATAAAGCGCATACTTGCCTTTTACAAACTCTGGATGCATGACTACGTTACGTTGCTGACCAGCATTTGAAATTAAATCCGGTAACCGTTCCCAGCTTAAAAGATCTTTTGTTCTTACAATACCTGCTCCTGCAATGGCAGAACTTGTATCTCCTGCAGGGGCTGTTGGGTCTTTTCTTTCAGTACAAAAAATGCCATAAATCCACCCATCTTCATGCAGCGTTAAACGCATATCGTATACATTAATATCTGGGTTTTCAGTTTGAGGTAATGTTATTGGTTGATCCCAAAACTTGAAATGATCTATACCATTATCACTCTCTGCAATGGAAAAATAAGATTTCCTATCATAGCCTTCAACCCTAACAGCCAATATATATTTATGGTTCCATTTTATGGCACCGGAATTAAAAACTGCATTAACGCCTATACGTTCCATCATAAATGGATTTGATTGTGTATCAAAATCATAACGCCATGGCAATGGAATATGGTCTTTAGTTAAAATGGGGTTGTTATAACGCTCAAAAACGCCGTTAGAAAGTTTTTCCTTTTCATTCGCTTTTTCGCTTAAATCCTTAAAGGCTTTCTTTAGTTTGTTGAGTCTATGTTCTGCAAGTTGGTTGTTCATTTTATAATATGTGTATTCTTTATGTTAATCAATATTCACAGTTACATGTTATTTACTGTGAATAATCATTTTTGTCTTTAACTCCTCAATGATCTCTTGGTAATGAGGATGGTTTATTAAATTAAAATTCTCTTGAGGATCTATTTTATGATCGTAAAGTTCGTATTCTGTAAACGCCTTTTCAGGGACATGCCATGTCACCAAACGGTATCTATCTGTTACCATACCTGTACCTAGCGCTCTACCTACACCCTTAATGTTTCTTGGGTAAGTACTGAATGCGACATCTTTCCATGTAGTAGCAGTCTCCTCTATTAATGGACGTAAACTTGTGCCTTCCAATTCATAATTTTCAGGTTCTGATAAGCCACAATAATCTTTAAGTGTTGGATATACATCAGTGAATTCAACTAATTTATTAATAGATTTTCCCGAAGTGGTAGCATTAGGTATTCTAATTATTAATGGTGCATGGGTGGATGACTCATAATTTGAATGCTTCGTTCCCCAACCGTTATGTTCTCCTACCTGATAACCATGATCTCCATAAACCACAATAATGGTGTTATTATAAAGGTTTTGAGTTTTAAGCGCATCGATTAACTTTTTAAATTGTGCATCTACATAACTGATACAAGCCAAATAGCCATGTACAGCGTCCAACGCTTGTTCTCTAGTCGGGTTTTGATTTTTTGCCGGCGCGTCTTCGTATTTATAAATACCTATATTTTGAAGCATGGTATATTCTGGTGCTCCGACTGGGTGAAAGTCATTTGGTGCTAATTCGATTTTGTTGCGATCATATAAATCCCAATATTTTTTAGGAGCAACAAATGGTAAATGAGGTTTTACAAAGCCAACAGCTAAAAAGAAATTTGTATCATCGGCTTTAAACTTTTTAATCATTTCTATGGCTTTATCTGCCATAGCTCCGTCTGGTAATTGGTTGTCCGGTATGTCTGGGTCTTCAGCATAAAATACTTTGGGAATATCTTTTAAACTCCTCATATCTGAGCCAGTACTTGCTAAAGAATCGTATTTCACCTTATACCTTTCCATACCTTTTGGACCGTATGGTCCTACATCATGAGGATTCCAAGCTGGTTTACTCCAGGCATCGGCTACATTGTCTGACCCCACATCTGTCCCTCCCATCTGATGAAATACCTTGCCTATGCTATAACTAAAATAACCGTTGTCTTTAAAATTTTCCGGCAGGGTGTAAACCATTGGAAATTGTTCATCTAAAGGCATTCCTTTTTGATACATTCCTGTTATACCAGTAGTTTCGGGTCTTAAACCTGTAAGCATGGACGCTCGTGACGCCGAGCATAATGCTTGCTGGCAATAAGCTCTTTTGAATAAAGTAGCTTCTTTTGCAAATTGATCAATACTAGGTGTCACTACAGTGGGATCTCCATAGCATCCTAACTGTGGACGAAGGTCATCTATAGATACAAAAAGCACATTATACTTATCGTTTACAGTCGTGTTGCTTTTTTGTTTTTCTCCTTCTTGACAAGAAGAAAAAATTATAAAAATGCATAACACAATGACCGAACAATAACTTTTTGTAACAAAATGTCCTATATTAATCATAAATGAATAAATTTTAGTTAAAAGCTTTTAATTCAGCTTCTGATAATGCTTTATTGAATACCGCTAGATATGAGATCCCTCCAACAAAATAGTTCCCCATTTCGCCCAATCTATCAACGGCTCCAACTGTAAAATCGGAACCTGCTTCTCCTCCATCAAAAAGTGGTCGTTTAAATTCATAAGGGTTTAAACCTTCTCTGGAATCTAGTTTACCATTTAAATAAGACTTTGCATAAGCACCATCAAATGTAAAGGCAATAGTCACCCAATCGCCATATGCTATAGGTGTTTTACCTATGGAAGCGTCTCTAGCCCATCTATGGCCGGGCGTGGGGCCTCCAACATCGGATACATGACCGCAAACCTGATCGCCGCTTTCTTTTTGTAAGAGGTTTAGAAACAAATAATATTGACGTTTCTTTTGAGTTTCATTCCACATACCGGCAATAGCTTCACATTGCTCATAAGATTTTTTTAATCGATTTACTTTAGCTACTATAGTAAATGAAGAATTTTCACTATGAAAATTTAATGCCGGACACGCTTCTCTTGGAATGTATAAATAACCGCCTTCTTCTAAATTGAGGCATTTAATACCACGCATTTCCGTAATACTTACTGAATCATTAGCTTTTTGTAACGTATAGTTTACTGCTCCTTTACTAACAAAAGGGTTTTCTTTACCAAAATCCCAATAGGTAACAATATGATCCATAGCTGCTACATCTATTTTTTCATTTGCACTTTCATTAGTACCAGATATTGAAGCATTACTTTCGGTTTGCTGTTTTGGCTGTTCTGTGCTATTCTTTTTCTTTGATTCTGCGCAACCAATGACAGCTGCTAAAACGAGTACTATGCAGAGTTTTTTCATTTGTTTATTTTTATTGTTTTTCAATAGTCATATGTAACCTTTGATGATTAAAATAATCGTTGCTCTGTATATTTAAAGATTATTTTTATCATGCTGGTTTCATTTGTGAAAATTTTATTTGTAAATACTATATTGGATGACTAATATTCTACCATGCCTTTTTTGGTAGCGGTTCGCATTTCTTCAAGCGAAACATCATCTCCGTATTCTTTTTGAAGCTTATAAAGTTTTCTTTTAAGCTTCTTTATAAGTTCTCTTTTATCTTTATTTCCATATAAATTTGTAAGCTCATTAGGATCTTCTTGCAAATCATATAGTTCCCAAACATCTATGTTATAATAAAAATGAATTAATTTATATCTTTCTGTTCTAATGCCATAATGAGGTTGTACGTTATGCCACTTAGGATATTCATAATAGTGATAGTACATGTCTTTCCTCCCACATTTTGGATTCTTACTTGTTAGGCTTTTAGCAAAACTTTTGCCTTGCATGGCTTTTGGCGTATCTACATTTGCTAAATCCAGAATGGTAGGCCCAAAATCAATATTCAAATTAATTTGGTCATTTTGCTTCCCTGCTTCAATTTCTCCCGGATATCTAATTATAAAAGGCATTCTTAAAGATTCCTCATACATAAATCGTTTATCATACCAACCATGATCTCCTAAATAGAACCCTTGGTCTGCTGTGTAGATAACGATGGTATTCTTTGTTAAATCGTTTTTATCTAAATACTCTAAAAGTTTACCGATATTATCGTCAACCGATCTTATGCATGCCAGATAATCTTTTATGTACGTTTGGTATTTCCATTTTTTTAATGCTGCTCCGGTTAATGTATCTGAAGGTGACACATATTCTCCTTTATCACCTAATCTCAACCATTTGGCATATGCTTCAGATGAAAGTCCTTCTGGTGGTGTTATTTTTAAATCTTTATTAGTTAAATGATTTTCAATAGACATCATAGATTTGCCCGCTGTAAGCTCTCTAGTTTTATAATCATCATCAAAAGTTTCCGGATAGGGCATGTCTACACCATCAAATAAGTTTTTGTATTTTTCATCAGGGTACCAAGGCCTGTGTGGTGCTTTAAATTGAAACATAAGCATAAAGGGTTTTGAGGTATCTCTCTTCTTTTCTAACCACTCTATGGCATATTTTCCTGTCAGGTTTGTAGCATAGCCCTTTTCTTGAATTTCTTTACCATTTTCGTTGTAAACAGGATCCCAATAACTACCTTGCTCTTCATTAAGGACATGGTACTTATAATAATCGAACCCTGTAGGCTCGCTCCATAAATGCCATTTCCCAACGACGGCTGTTGTATACCCATTCTTTTGAAGTTCTTTAGGAAATGTTTGCTGGCTTCCATCAAATGGATCGCCTCCAACATTTTTATAGAACCCATTTTGGTGACTATATTTTCCCGTTAATATGGAGGCTCTACTTGGGCCACAGATACTATTGGTGCAAAAGGTATTAGACATGAGCATGCCTTCTTTTGCTAATCTATCTATATTTGGTGTTGGTGCGACATCTTTATAAATGCCATTATACGCACTTATAGCATGTGACGCATGATCATCAGACATAATAAAAATAATATTAGGCTTTTCGGTATGCTGGCTCTGGCTATACAGAAAATTAAATATGCCAACGTATAATACAACTATTAACAGAATATCTTTTTTCATTTTTCCCATACCTAAACTTTCTAATATTTTTGAAATAACAAGTTACTATTTTTTGATTTTAGAGTAACAAAATTTAGAACTCATAACTGCGATTAGAAGAAAAACAACCCAGTTTTTATACTGGGTTATTTTTTCTGACTAATCTCAAAACTAACTCAAATAAAGAATTCTACTTTTATAAATTTTAATATCCAGGATTTTGGTCTGCATTAGTTAACTCATCATTGTTATCAATTTCTTGTCTTGGTATAGGATATAACCAATCTGTATCATTGAAAAACTCATCTTCTCCGGCAGCAGTAATTATTCCTACTGCTTTTTCTTTTGGCATTAATTTTAAATCATACCAACGCTTGCCTTCCATAACAAACTCCCAGGCTCTTTCATTCCAAACAGCATCTACAAACTCTTCTTCATTTAATCCTGCATAATCAACGCCTGCGTCTGGTGTTGTAATAGCTACGCCATAGCCTCTACGGCGTACTTGGTTTAATGCTTCGTAAGCATCAGCCGTTGGTCCTCCATTAGCCATAGCATCAGCCCAGGCAAACATGGTTAACACATCTGCATAACGATAAATTGGCTGGTCGTTACCATGTGCATTCTGTCCTGCTCCATTTCTATCAATATACTTTTTAAACAATCCAGGTACCGCAGCTGATAATACAGCCACTTCTTCTGGTGTGTTATATAAATTAAAGTTCTTTCTGGTATCTGCAACATCCCAATCTTCATTAATAATTGGAGCATCTAAATTTCTTAAACAGACTCTCCAACCGGCAGATGAATAGCCTAATGCAATGTTATGCATAAAGCTCAATAGCCTCATACCTTCAGCTCCATTTCTAATCCAGGTAATGGATAATATTTCGCCTGAATGTGTAGCGCCAGGTTCTGGAGAAAACACAGTCTCTAAATTTGGCTCTAGTTGAAAGTTACCAGAATCGATAATTCCTTTTGTAAGTGCTGCACTTTCAGCATATTTACCTTGTGTTAAATATACATGCGCCAAAATAGTTCTTGTTGCATAAATACTTATTCTACCTCTGTCTGAACTTGAATAGCTATCTGGTAGTGCATTAGAGTTTATAGCATCGTTTAGATCCTGCTCTATTTGTGTGTAAATTTCGCTAACGCTAGATTTTGCTTTTCCAATACCATCTAAACCAGATATCGGTTCTAAGCGCATAGGTACACCTCCCCAGGACCGGACAATATTAAAATAATGTAAACCTCTTAGTGCTTTTGCTTCAGCTAAAAACTGTGCTTTAATCGATTCGTTAATATCTAAATTTGGTACTGATGCAATGACCGTATTGGCTCTATTAACCGCATTGAACATCGCATCCCAGGCATCGTTAATTCTTCCAATATTCCTTGAATCAAGATCATAACGCCCCACTGGTAAATAACTTCCTCTACCATTCATATATTCGCTTCGCATCTCTGCTTGCATAACGAAATCTTGTTGGTAGTAGCTACGTAATTGTAACCCTGCGTAAGCGCCTTTTAGTAAAGCTAAAGCGCCCTCCTCTGAATTTAAATCATCAGGAGATAAAAATGTGTTTGGTTCTTCGGTATATACATCTTCACAAGACGACAACACTAAGGAGAAACCAAGTAGTATTAATATATATTTTGTTTTCATTTCTCTTTTTTTTTAAAATTATATGCCCAATCTTAACCCCATTGAAATAACTTTGGTACTTGGGTACACGTTATTATCTACACCCAAACGCAAATCACCATCTGCATAGCCACTAACCTCAGGATCATATCCTGAATATTTTGTAAACGTGAACATATTTTGTGCATTAACGTAAACTTGTGCATTATTTAACCAAGACACTTTATCTGTTGGAATATTATATGCCAGATTAATCGTTCTTATTTTAATATAAGAGCCATCTTCAATAAATTCAGTAGATCCTCTAAATAAATTATTAGATGATATCACTGGACTTGATGGGTTTGTGTTTGTTGGTGTCCAATGGTTTAAAACGTCTGTCAACTGATTTCCTCCTCTGAAAAATGAATTTCTCAATTGAAATTTAGTACCCCAAACAAGATCAAAACCTTGCGCACCTTCTAAAAATACGTTTAAAGTAAAGTTCTTGTATTTAAAAGTATTACCAAATCCAAACGTATAATCTGGATGCGGGTTACCAATAACGCGTTGATCAGCATCAGTAATTTGACCGTCTGGCTCCATAACGATATCTCCATTACTATCTGTGCTTGCAAAATCTAAATATTGATTTTGACCATTAGCATCATAACCATCATTAACAAAACCGTAAAACATAGAAATCGGCAACCCTTCTCTTAAAATATGAAAAGAAGATATTAAATTGTTTACCCTTGGAGGGAAAACATCTGCACCTCTGGCCAACTTTGTGATTTCATTTCTATTTCTTGAGATCTGAAATGTTGTATCCCAGCTAAAATCTTCATTATTTGCAATATTAGCATCCACATTAAACTCGATACCTTTATTTTCCATTTCTCCAATATTCTGAGTAATAGAATTAAACCCAACCGATGAAGGTAGATCTACGCGTGCTAACAAATCTGTCGTTTTCTTATAGTAATAATCAAACGTAAATCGAACACGGTTTTTTAAGATTCCAAAATCTACTCCAATATCAAACTGGTCTGTCGTTTCCCATTTTAAATTTGGATTTGCTGGTGTTCCCGGTACAAAACCTACACCAAGTTCTCCACCTAATACAGCTAAAGTAGACCCTACTTTGGCCCACGTTTGGAATGGACTTACGGCTTGGTTACCTGTTTTACCCCAACTTGCTCTAAACTTTAAATTAGAGACCCAGTCTGCATTATCCATAAAGTCTTCTTTAGAAACTTTCCAGGCAAAAGCCGCAGAAGGAAAGGTTGCTCTCTGATTACCTTTAGCAAAACGAGACGACCAATCTGAACGTGCTGTAACGGTGAATAAATACTTGTCTTTATAGGAATAATTAATTCGCCCTAATACGGATGCAATACCCCATTCACTACCGCCAGAACTTGATGGTTGCGGACTAGAACCGTCTTGTAAAACCTCTGAGCCTAATAAGTCTGTAACAAAATCATATGAAGCAGCAGATATAAATGTACTTTTAAAAGTTTGCCAGTTATAACCAAGAATCGCATCCACTTTATGGTCTCCAAATTCTTTATTATAATTTAATATATTTTCATTCAAAAGAGAATAGCTCTCTGAAGCCCCTCTAAACGCTTTACCTCCGGGCGCACCATCTAAAAGAAGTCTCGATAAATACCTGCTAGTATGTCTAGTCGTATAATCAACACCTATGGAAGATTTAAACGTTAAATGTGGTGTTATAGTAAATAAACCATAAAAGTTATCGAAAATTCTTGTACTAAGAATTTCATCATCATATTCGTTAATCCATTTCATTGGGTTATCTAAAGCTCCAGGTGAAAACGGATACGCGTTAACCACACTATAATCACCATTTTCATCATAAACAGGTACTGTTGGAGGCGCTAAATGCGCTTCAATAACTGCACGATTTCCACCGTCACCACTAAACTGTCTATCTGAACGTGATAAAATCAAACTATTTGAGATTGTCAACCAATCATTCATTTTAGCTTCTGTATTATTTCGTAATGTCGCTCTTTCAAAACCACTATTCTTAAGAATACCATCCTGGTTAAAATAATTAAACGATTGTGATGTTTTAACACGATCATTTCCCGCTGTAAATGTTACAGTATGACTTTGAACTGGTGATGCATCAAATAATTCACCTATCCAATCCGTATCTGCTGTAATAGCTGAAGGGTCTGGAAAAAACAATGTAGCCTCACCATCATTTACTGCTCTTTTATTTGCTATTTCTATAAACTGTTGTGCATTTAACAGGTCTATTTTTTCTGACTGTTCCTGAATACCATAATAAGAATCGAAATCAACACTAAATTTTCCTTCTTTTCCTTTCTTAGTCGTTACTATAATAACACCATTAGTACCTCTGGCACCATATATGGCCGTTGAAGATGCATCTTTTAAGATTTCAATATTTTCAACATCGGCTGGGTTTATACCATCTAAACCGCCAACAACAGGGAATCCATCTACAATAACTAAAGGCTTATTACCACCTTGTATAGAGTTTGTTCCTCTAATACGAATCGTAGTAGGTGCTCCTGGAATACCACTGTTTTGCACCACACTAACACCACTTGCTCTCCCTTGAAGTGCCTGATCTAGTGAACTTACTGGTACAGCATTGATATCTTCTGCCTTTACTGAGGACACAGACCCCGTTAGATCACTTTTCTTTACAGCCCCGTAACCTACAACGACCACTTGATCTAAATTAGAAATATCTTCTTCTAATTTAATAGTAATTTGAGTTTGTCTGTCAACACTAACCTCTTTAGTTACAAATCCAAGGTAAGAAACAATCAAGATTGTATTGCCGTTAGTTGTTAATGTAAATTTGCCATCAAAATCAGTCTGCGCTCCATTTGTGGTCCCTTTCACAAGAACACTCGCTCCTGGTAAAGGTTGATCATACTTGTCGGTAACTATACCGTTAATTGTCTTGTCCTGTCCATAAGTTGTCCAACAGGAGACAAGAAATAAAATCATTAAAATTGATCGGAGATTTTTTTTCATAATTAGTTCTTAGTTTAGTTTTTCAGATTTACTTTAAATAAATAAAATGAACCCTCATTTTAATAAAAATTAGTTAATAATTTGTTTATAATCGTTTAGTGAAAAAACATTATCCAAAACTATAACAAGACTCGACCTATAACAAATGCTTTTTTATCAATAAATGATACTTTTTAATCATTCATGTAGTAATTTATAAACATTATTTATTATATTTGAACATCAAAAACATTCAACAAACATTATAAGTAACTGATTTAAAAACTATTATATGCAAAAGTAAGCATATTAATAATTAAATAAAAAAACATCATTTAATAATTAAAACATAATACTATTACAACATTTAATCTTATGTTTTAGAGCATTTATAACTTATTCATGGACATCCATAGAGAAATTACCCCACTTAAAGAAACTGATTGCTTTTTAATATTTGATAGAAAGCGACATGATTTTGACTTCCCGATTCATTTCCATCCTGAATTTGAAATTAACTTTATTCGCAATGCTAAAGGCGGAAAAAGAGTTGTTGGTGATCATATAGGTGAAATAGAAGATTATGAGCTCGTTATGATTGGTCCTAATATATACCATGGTTGGGAAAATTATAAAAATGACACGACTAAAGAATTGCACGAAATCACGATTCAGTTCCCCAGGTATTTATTTGATGACGACATGCTCATGAAAAATGTTTTCAAACCTATTAGAGAATTATTCAAATCTGCTAATCATGGGATTTTATTTTCTGATGAAACTGCCAGAAATATTGAAAAGAAGCTGACTCTAATTAGCAAGAAAAATGGTTTTGATAATTTTTTAGATTTTCAGTCATTACTTTATGATCTGGCTATTTCCCGAAACAAGAAAATGTTGACCAATATCTCCTTTGAAGATCAGAATGACTTTCATAATAGTAAACGTATAGAAAAGGTTTACAACTACGTTAAAGAAAATTATCATACAAAAATTAAAGTACAAGACGCTGCTTCTATCATAAATATGACCACCATATCTTTTAGCAGGCTTATTAAACAACGCACTGGGAAAACATTTATAGATTTTGTAAACGATTTACGTTTAGGCTTTGCTACCAGAAAACTAATCGAAACAAACGATAGTATTTCTGAAATTTGCTATAAATGTGGGTTTAATAACATTTCTAATTTCAATAGGATGTTTAAAAAAAGACAAAATTGTACGCCTTCTGAGTTTAGACAGAATTTTACAGGGACTCGGAATATCTTTTAGACTTATAATCTGTATTCGATTAATAACAACTTGAAATTAAATCACTTATACTCCTAAGTCAATTGGGTATCACCTTGAGCATTATCAAAAAACAGAATATATTATGTATTGTAGCTAGCTAGTGAAACTTAGCCGAAAGGCCTCTAAATTTTAAATAATCACTAATGCTTTGAAATTCTTTTCGAGATTGAAACTATTAAGATTATGTACCACTCCTATAAAATATCACGTTCCTCTCTCCTATTATTCTAGCCAAAACTTCATGAGATTGTTTTTAATATATGGTTTAACAAGAACAACAGTTGTTTGCTTGTTCTCCTTCATTAAAAGAACAATCCACACCATCATCTACTGCTTTTTTTAGTTGATAAAATGCTTGCTGAATTTTTTCTAACGGAGAAGCAAAATTCAGTCGCATAAACTGAGTATGACTTCCTTCAAACCAGTCTCCAGGAGTTAAGGCTAATTTAGCTTGATTAACAACTAAATGCTTTAGAGCATCATCAGATAAATTCAATTTGCTAAAATCTAACCAGATTTGATACGTTCCTTCTGGCTTATATAATATAATTTGAGGTATTTCTCTTTCAACGAAATCGGTTATCCAATTTATTGTTTTTTCTAAATAAGCTAATAAATCGTTCAGCCATTCTTCTCCTTTTGTATAAGCCGCTATCGTAGCATTAGCAGAATGTATACTACCATGATCTAAATACAAGGACCCAACTGTGCTTTTAACTTGCTTATGAATTTTTTCATTTTGTATGTATAAATACCCATTGGAAATACTTTGCATACCAAATGTTTTAGCAGGCGAGCCAATAACAGCAATATGATTTTCACTATTCTCTAGTGAAGCTATACTATTAAATTGTGATTTAGAATACACAATATCTGAATGAATTTCATCACTAATAATTGTTACATTGTATGTATTAGCAATAGCGACTAGTTTTTGTAATTCTTCTTTTGTCCATACACGACCAACAGGATTGTGTGGATTACAAAGTAAGATTACTTTAATATTCAAAGTTTTAAGCTTTCGTTCCATATCTTCAAAATCCATTTGATAGTAACCATCAACAACTTTTAATTTATTACTAACTACTTTTCTTCCTGCTGATTCAATAACTTTAAAAAACTGATGATAAACGGGTGTTTGTACCATAATACCATCTCCTTTTTCAGATAGGTCTCTAATTAATACACCTATTCCAGTAAGTACTCCAGAAACTTGCACAAATGATTTAGGATTTAATTGTAACTGATGACGTTTATAATTCCAATCCGAAATGGCTTTAAAAACATCTCCAGTATTAAATTCATAAGCATATATATTTCTAGTTACCAATTTCTGCAAAGCTTCTTGTATAGGTTTTGCTATTTCAAAATCCATATCTGCTATCCATAAAGGCATAACATCTGTAGTGCCAAACATAGATTTTAAATAGTTTGGATTGCTTTTTGCAAAATTATTTTCTACTGTATGTAATATATCAAATTGACTCATAGTATCTAGTTTATTTCCCTTTATAGACGTACTAGTAAAAAAAAGACGCAAAAAAAAATAGCCTTACAAACTTGTAAGGCTAAATCGCTATTAATCATTATTTATAAGGTTTACTTTTCAGCATAAACACCTAGGCTAAAAATAGCATTATTGCTTGCTTTAAATTTCTCTAATTCTTCAGGACAACAAACGAATTGTAGTAAAATATCGTCTGGCAAATTAACTTCACGTTCTTTAGTAATAGTAACATTTTTAAAACCTGCACTTTTTATTGCTTCTAAATATTCCTCTTTTTGTAAAGCACCAGATATACAACCTGCATACATTTCGGCTGCTTGCATAATACCTTTTGGTAAATCACCTCTTAGTACAATGTCAGACATACTAAAATGGCCACCAGGTTTTAAAACACGATGTACTTCTTGATAGGCTTTCTTTTTATCTGGAACTAAATTTAGCACACAGTTACTTATTGAAATATCGATAGAATTATCCTTGAGAGGAATATTTTCTATTTCACCTAATACAAAATCCACGTTATCATAACCTAATTTTTGTTTATTTTCATTGGCTTTTTCTATCATGGCTTCTGTCATATCTACACCTATAACATGACCTTTTTCTCCAACTATACGTCTTGCAATAAAAACATCATTGCCAGCTCCAGAACCTAAGTCAAGAACAGTATCTCCTTCATTTATGTTTGCGTATTCTGTTGGGATTCCACAGCCCAATCCATAATCAGCTTCAGCTTCGTATCCATTTACCGAATCATAGCTTTCGCTTAGTGTCCAATCTAAATCTGGTGTGCCACATGTAGGCCCACAACCACATCCTGAACCTGCACTTATAACATCTGTATAAGCTTTTTTTACAACGTCCTTAATTTGTTTTGACATAATATATCTATTTTAAAGTGTTATTGATTTATTTTCACACTATAGACGTCACATCAAAAAAAAGACGCAAAAAACAATTAATTACCACCTGTGTCTCACTTTTTAACCTTATAATCTAGAACATCTCCATAGACATCTGTGGATATAGCACAGCATTCTTCGTAGTTAGATTTCAACATTTCTCTTCCTCTTTGTACTCGAGATTTAACACCTGAATACGAAATGCTTAATCGTTTTGCTATTTCTTTTTGTGGAATGTTTTTAATATCAGCTAAAATTATAGCCTCCTTATATTTTTCTGGAAGCGAATTTATAAAAGGATTTAAGCAATGTGTAAGTTCTGAAGTAAGTGTTTCATTAGAAAGTTCTTCCGCCTCTACCTCTTTTGAAGAGGTGTTAAACTTAATTTTTCTGAAATGTGAAGTAATTTCATTTCTTGTAATTTGATATATCCAGGGCACCAGTTTTTCTTTATTCTTTAAGGTATCAATTTTAGAAAACGCTTTTAAAAATACATCTTGAACAATATCTTTTGCAAGTTCGGAGTCTTTGACTTTTCCATTAACAAAATTTGTTAATCGACCATTCATATCGTTCCAAACATTTATAATCTCATTACTCATAATTGTAAAACAAATCTTTTATTTATTATAGACGTAATAGTAAAAAAAAGACGCAAAATAATTTAAAATTACTCTAACAAATTTAATTAAAAATTAAAAACTCATTCCATATATGAAGCTATTCATAAACAGATGATACGTTGGCAAAATTATGATATTTACAACAATCACTCTATTTATAAAAAAGATAATAGCTATGATTTATCCGTACACCATCTCTCTGATTCATGAAAATTGATACTCAATCAATTTTATAAACCCGTATGTAAAATATCCGCTACAAAACCTTCCGATCAGCAGCTACATTGTACCCATATCCTTTTTTAAGCTATTATTCCCGCTGGTTTAATTAATATAAACCATAATTATTCATTAAACCTTGAGGATCTAGCGATACTTAGCCACGAATACACAAATAAGTACGAATTGAATCTCTTATGGTTGTCGTGTATTATACTCAATATGTACACAAATCAGACTTTCTGTCTGCCAATCCTGTCTATAGATAGGAAAATTAGTGAGATCAGTTGCCAGTAGGCAGTTTTCTGTATTCGTGGCCAGCTTTTTAAAACTATTATATGCTATTCTTCAATATTTGTGGGTACACTGTAGCATTCAGCAGGCAGGCGCTCGATTGTTTTATAAAATCAAAATGCTCTGTCAATTTATTTTAAATACACAAGTACACTACTTAGCATAATATTCAAGAAACTCTTTTTCAATATACCTTTTACTCAATTTATTACTAGTAATCATCTCTGATTCTATACATAAGCCTGAAGTAATTGTACCAAACTGCATACATTTCATTATTTCGTAACCTTTCGAATATCCATATAAAAAACCTGAAAAGAAAGCATCTCCAGCACCATTTGAATTGTTTAAAGTATAATCTTTAATAATTGGAACTTCAATCCATTTGCCTTCTTTGGTATAGGCTGTTGAACCATCTTTTCCGTGTGTACACACCACCAATTCCTTTCCATTGGCAATTTGTGTTTCCATAAAAGATTTGTAATCAGGTAAATTGTCAGAACTTAAAAACAAATAAGCAGCAGCGTCAATAAAGTCTTGGTGGTATTTATTTTTGCCATCATAATCGTGTAAATCGGTCCAGATTTCTTTTTTTAATTGTTTACAGACAGGTAAAATATAACGGCAATAATTGGCAATATTCACAACCATATAATTTGCATTTGCGACCTCTTTTTCAAACTTAGAATAATCTATATCAGGGATATCAGAACTAGGATTCATAAAAATAGAAATCCGCTCTCCCTTATCATTCATGATGTTTAAATGCCTTTCGGTGCCTTTGGGATCTATATCATTGATAAAGTTTAAGTTAGGCTCCTGTAAATAAGAAGTTACTTTTTCTCCAAAGGAATCATTGCCTATCAAGGAATGAAATGTCGTGGGAAACCCCAATTTAGAAAGTGTCAAGGCTTTTCCTGCCCCCGTATTTCCAATAGTTTCATTAAAATGACAGTTATGAATCGTTTGCGGCATGGCTTCCGGGAAATCGTCTAATGTAATTACTGAATTGTATGATGCGCCTCCAATAACAAATATGTTTTCCATTAGTTACTAAGTTTTATAATGCATGCCGAATTTGCCTTTAAATCAATGGATTTAAGGGAAGAAAAATAGGTATTTGTAATGATATCCGTTCCGTTAGAATATCCTTGAATAGATTCCTTAAAACGTTCCAAACTAAACTTATTAATGGTTTTACTATTGTTATTAATGATAACCATTGTCTTTTCTTCGTTTTTGCTCCTAAAGTATACATAGATATTGTCTATTGGTTGATAATGCGTTAATTTTCCAGAATGGATTTCTATAGCATTTTTTCTCCAATTTAAAATAGTACTTACATAATTATAAACCCCATTTTCTTGAGGGGTTCTTCCTTTTTCTGTAAAGGCATTTCTTTTATCAGATTTCCAACCTCCTGGAAAATCTTTCCGCAGTTGCCCATCAGGTTTATCGCCTTCTAATAATATCTCATCTCCATAATATAATTGAGGGATTCCCCTTGACGTTAAAGTGAATGCCATACTCAATTTAAGTTTGTCAATATCATCATTTAATAAGGTAAATAAGCGCCCTACGTCATGGTTTCCGTTAAATATTTTATTGTTATAAGCATCTCCATACACAAAATCTTCTGCCAAGGTTTCATATATTTTATAAATGTTATTTTCATTTCCAAATGCTTTCAACATGGCATAATACAAGGGGTAATCACAAACACTATTTACAGGAGATTTGTAACCATCATTATTAACGCCATTGTTATTCCAATAAGATAATGATGACGCTTTAGCTTCCCACGTCTCTGCAACGATATAGAAGTTTGGATATTCGGTATTGATTTCTTCTACCCATTTAGCCATGACATTTTTTTCAGGATAGGGATAGGTATCCATTCTAATACCATCTAATTGAGCATATTCAATCCACCAAATTGAATTTTGAATCATATAGGTTGCTAAAAACGGGTTTTCTAAATTTAAATCAGGTAAATTAGTATCAAACCAACCTTTTGTAAATAAATCGTAATCACTTTTTGAAGCGTGTGGATCTGAAGCCGCAATATTGGTAAAATTACTCCGCGTATATGTATCCCATTGATTCAACCAATCTTTAGAGGGCAAATCATTCATCCACCAATGTCCAGAACCACAATGATTGAATACCTGATCCATAATGACTTTCATCTCTTTTTGATGACATACATCAACCAAATTTATAAAATCAGCATTTGTTCCAAAACGACTATCTGTTTTATAAAAATCAGAGATGCCGTAACCGTGATATGAGTATTTTGGTTGATCATTTTCTAAAAATGGATTTAACCATAATGTAGTAACACCCAATTCTTTTATATAATCTAAATGGTTTATAACGCCATCTATATCGCCGCCATGTCTTCCATCTTGGTTTGAACGATTTACTTTTTCAAGGGTATCTTCGGTAGAATCATTTTTTGGATTTCCATTCGCAAAGCGGTCAGGAGTTATCAAATACATGACATCAGAACCATCAATCGTCTGAATGGGATTGTGTCTATTCCTTTTTGTTTTTAATTCATAGTTATAGCGTAATTCTTTGCCCGTTTTCGTTTTAAAAACAATATCAAAGGCACCTGCTTTAGTCGTTTTTGCTATGGACAGATTTATAAAAAGATAGTTTTCATTTTCTAACATAGACATACTTTTTATTGAAATCCCTTCATAATGGATACTTGGTTTTGTTTGACTAATATTTTCACCATATACCAAAAGTTGCAATTCAGTATTTTCCATTCCGACCCACCAATTTGGTGGTTCTACTCTGTTTAAGCTTACGTTTTGAGCGCATATTTGAATTGAAATAAAAAGGAATAAAAAAGGGATAAAAGTTCTAAATACAGTTTTCATTTTAGTAAAGTTAAAAATTAGATTTCTCAATATTACTATTGAAAATGCCTACTTCCAACCCCATTATATAGACAACCACTTCAATACATCAAACGACCAGTATTTATCAATTTTAGTACAGGCAGAAATCAATTCTAAGGACATACGGATTACGGTTGTTTACTTGTTTTTAATATAAAATTGCTAGTTGTCTGTATATAACTAATGGTTATTCAGATAAATTTTTAGATTTTAGCAAAAAAAATAAAGAATTTCTTGAAACGAACTATCCTCGAGGTAATTTATAGGGCATTTCGCTCGTTTCATACCCGATTAAGTTAAGCACAAGGTTTTGACCCAATGGTCAAAAACCGAAATTCTGTTATTTAGATTCCCGCTTTCGCGAGAATGACAATTTCAACGGAAATCCCTGAGGCAAGCCTCGGAAAATTCTTTTTAATTAAACAATATGAAGTTTTCATTTTTTGGCATAAATAAGAATTTCAATAGAGCCATAAAACACCTTGGCTATTGGTTGGCATTTGTGAGCTTTTTCACTTTGGTTTGGGGAACTTATGATAATGATTATCTAAGAAATTTCATGATCCAAATATTAAGTCTTCCTGCTAGACTTGCCTTAGTTTATGTAGCGTTGTACTTCTTATTTCCTAAATTTTTTCTTAAAAAGAAATATGTAACATTTGTCTTTCTCTATATCCTTTTACTGATTTTTGTTACTGTTTTTATTCAAAGGGTCTTGTTTTTTTACGTTGTTCAACCAAACTATTTACAAAATTTTGAAACGTCTAATTTCTTTGCTATTACTGAAATAATGAACACTCTTTTGGATGTAAATATCGCTGCCATTATTCCTTTAGGATATGTCTTTTTTAAGAATTGGCAAATAACAAATCAAAAAACCATTGAACTTGAAAGTCAAAAATTGAATTCTGTAAAAGACGAGAAATTTATTTATTTAAAAGTTGAAAAATCATTGCAGAAAATTTTTTTGAAAGACATTATTTTTATTGAAAGCCTAAAAAATTATGTCAAAGTAAAAACTACTCATAGAGAAATTATTGCTTATAAAAGCATTTCGTCAATTGAAGACATGTTGACTAACAAAAAGTTTTTAAGAGTCCATCGTTCTTTTATTGTAGGCCTCGATTTTATTGATTCCTTTTCACCAAGTAAATTAATATTGAAAGGAACCCCCATACCTATTGGACGAAAATATAAAGAAGAAGTTAAAGCCGTTTTGGGTTATTTTTAGGTATTTAGACATTGCACGCACGCCACCACTTTCCTATCGTCACTACGAGATAATTTCTATACATCTGCTCAAATTCTGCAACTATACGAATTAAATATTTACTTAAAACATTATTTAATACAATCTCGTATAGCTTGATTTAATATAGTAACCCCTAAATCAATTTCCTTTTTACTTATAGTCAATGGTGGAGCAATCCTAAAAATACTACCATAGCCTTTCATTCTAACTATATTCATATTTAGGCCTAACTCAAGACATCTATTGCATATATTTTGACCTAATGTATCGTCAGGTATTTTTGTTTCTCTATTTTTTACAATTTCAACCCCCAATAAAAGCCCCTTACCTCTTACATCTCCTATACACTCGTGTTCCTCTTGTAGTTTTATTAATTGTTCCTTTAAATACTTCCCTAGTTCTAAAGCTTTTTGAGCTAGTTTCTCCTCATAAAGTATTTCAAAAGCGGCCAAACCAAAAGTGGCACAAAAAGGATCGGATACATGTGAAGTTACATAGATAAACCCTTTCTTATGACATGCCTCTTCTATTTCTTTTGTGGTAACCATGGCTGCCAAAGGTAATCCCCCACCTAATGTTTTTGACAAGGTTAAGAAATCAGGAACGATGTCGTATTGTTGAAAAGCGAAGGTTTTTCCAAGTCGTCCTAATGCCGTTTGAGCTTCGTCAAATATTAATAATAATCCGCGTTCGTCGCATAACGCTTTTAACCTCTTAATATAGTCAGGTTTTAATTCAATCATCCCTGCTGCACTCAATAAAGGTTCTGCTATTAATGCTGCATATGCGCCTGTTGATTGCTGATCGCACATTTTCATGCCTACCTCTAAACAAGTATGATCGCAGCTACCTTTACAATGTGCTATGGGGCAACGATATTCATAAGGTGCCGGTATCATTAAACTCCCTGGTATTGCCGGTCCGTAACCCTTTCTGGTTTTAGAATAAGTACAAGATTGTGCACCAGCCGTCATACCATGCCATGAACCTGAAAACCCAATGACTTCAAAACCACCAGTAACCAATTTGGCCATTCGTATAGCTACTTCGTTAGACTCAGACCCGGTATTTAAAAATATACATTTAGACAAACTATCGGGCAGTTCACTGGCTAGTCTTTTTGAAAGATTTATTACTGAAGGAGATAGAATAGAGCTTAGTAAATGAATAGCCCTATCACCTGATTTTTCTAATATTTCTATAAATTTTGGATGATTGTGCCCAAATACGGAACACATTTGACCAGAAGTAAAATCTAGAATGGCATGTCCTTCTTTATCATAGATATAACTCCCAAAAGCTTTTTCTGCAATAAAATTTGAAAACTCACCACAATATCGGATTAGTGTTTTTTGAGCGTCTTCTACTTCTTTAAGGTTTGAACTTTGCATGACTGAAACTTTTGATTGCAAGTTCTATAAACCTTAAACTTTAAAATTGTAAAATTCAATCATTTCTAATTAAATCAGCATATCGTTTGGGAATCATACCTACATTTATTTTGAAATATTTGTTAAAGTGACTTTGGTCAAAAAAACCTGTATCATATGCAATATCAGTGAAATTGTCTCTGGTCTTTATATACTCTTTGGCTTTTTCAATGCGTAAGTTTTGTAAATAACGCATAGGGGAAATTCCAATATTAATTTTGAAAAGACGTTGAAAATGACTCTCACTTAGATGTGTTAAGTCCGACAACTCTTCAACAAGTATGGATCGGTTGTAGTTAGTTTCTATATGTACCAATGCTTTTGTTAAACTATTCTTTTTAATTAAATTAGAATGGTTACTAATCAAAAAACGTTTAAATACATCCGGCACCTGAGTTTCTGCACGCTCCCCCATATTGAGATTATGACCTTTATTAATTATAATCGATTCAAACCAATGATTAAAATCATTCTTATAAGAATAGCTATTTCGAACAATTGTTAAACCTAATTGCGCATTAGATCTATTACTGAAAGCATCTAATTTAGGGACTCTAATGACCTTGTAATGGAAAAAATCCTCAATGCGTGTTTGATGTGCTACATAGGGAGGAATTATAACCAAGTCACCAGCTTTCAAAATAAATCTAGAACCATTACATATTAGATGAGCGTTTCCATTTAAAATATAGGAAAATGTATAACGATTCGGATGTAAATGCATTGGGAAATAATGCTTTTTATCATAAAATATAGTGGCAGATTCCATTTAGCTAACCTTTATTATTCAAAGTTAAAAAATAATAAGAAACCAGTTAGAGAGAAAAAAATCAACGAATAGTAGTGCTTAAACTTTTTACCAAAGTAAAGTTATAGCAATATGATTACTCTTATACTGGCTTCTTTCGGTTTTTATATTTTATTTAAAAATCAATTTTATCTTGTACTGCTACCAAACATCCAAAGTGGTGTTTGCTTCATGACAACATTTGCTTCTTCTTCCATATATCCGCCTATAATTTCTGGAGCATTTGAAAAAATAGGCTTCAATTCTTCTAGTTTTTTGTCTTGTAGAATTGGCCACCTTGAATAGCCACCTACATACAACGATGGCAATGCATATACAACTCTTTTGATTTTATATTCTCTAATCATGAAGGAACACATTGGACAAGGCTCACAACTCGTATATAATGTGCAGTCTGATAAATCTGGGGTTCCTAATTTTACATGTGCGTTGTGCAGTGCTAAAATTTCGGCATGGTCTGACACCCTCCCTTTAAGATTATTTACCCCTTCTGCGATCAACTTATCATCTAGGGCTACTAAACTTCCAAAAGCAGCGTCACCGTTATTAACTGCAATTTGAGATAGTTCTATACACCTTAACATAAATTTTTTGTCGTATTCTTTAATTGTTGTCATAAGTTAGTTTTGTTTTTTAATCATTGATATTTTAAACTAATTCAGCATTACTAGCTAAAGCCTTCTCTATTGCTTGTTTGATATCGTTTTTAATATCGTCTATATGCTCAATACCCGCAGAAATACGCAGTTGTGTTGGATGCACACCTGATGCTAATTGTTCAGCATCACTTAATTGTTGATGTGTTGTAGATGCTGGATGAATGATAAGGGTTCTGGCATCCCCAACATTAGCTAAATGTGAAATCAATTGTAGTGCATCAGCAAAATTAGCTGCATCTTGTCTGTCTCCCTTTAGCGTAAATGTTAGCACACCACCGTAACCATTATTTAAATATTTGTTTGCTCTATTGTGATATTTACTAGAGCTTAGTCCTGGATAATTTACATTTTCGACTAATGGGTTAGATTCCAACCATAATGCCAAGTCGTGTGCATTTTTCATAGTACGCTCCAGACGTAATGATAGGGTTTCTAATCCTTGTAAAAACAAGAACGCATTAAACGGACTCATACACGAGCCATAATCTCGTAAGCCTTCCACACGTGCTCTGATGATATAAGCGATGTTTGGCATGTCCATGGCATTCCCTTCTCCAAAGGTTTCCCAAAAATTTAGCCCATGATAACCTTCTGATGGTTCTGAAAATTGTTTGAATTTACCATTTCCCCAGTTAAAATTTCCGCCATCAACAATAACACCACCCATGCTCGTACCATGGCCACCAATCCATTTTGTTGCAGAAGCTACCAAAACATTTGCGCCATGCTTAATTGGACTTGCAATATAACCTGCAGCACCAAAGGTATTATCCACTACTAATGGGATATCATATTTTTTGGCTAAAGCTGCAAATTTCTCGAAATCTGGAATGTTTAGCTCTGGATTTCCGATGGTATCTAAATACAATGCTTTTGTTTTACTATCAATTAAAGCTTCAAAAGCTTCTGGTGTTTCTTTATCTACAAAACGAGCTTCAATACCTAATCTTTTAAATTGTACTTTAAATTGATTATAAGCACCACCATATAGATGACAAGTAGACACAAAGTTATCGCCTGTTTCAAGAATATTACTTAATGCTATAAACTGTGCTGTTTGTCCTGACGACACAGCCATAGCTGCTACGCCTCCTTCTAAAGCTGCAATCCTCTTTTCAAAAACATCGACAGTTGGATTGGTAATTCTTGAGTAGATATTTCCAAACTCTTTTAATGAAAAAAGGTTAGCTCCATGCTCTGAATCTTTAAATGTAAATGCGGTTGATTGGTAAATTGGCACAGCGCTAGCCCCTGTAGTTGGGTCTGGTTGCTGACCTGCATGTAATTGTAGCGTTTCGAATTTTAAATTTTCCATGATGTTATTAAATTTAATATAGTTTTTAGATTAAGCATGCAATGATACATTGATGGCTCCTGGATTTAATATGGTGTTATAAATGGGTGATTTTTTGGCAAATGTTAGTAATTCTTGTTTTTCGGTTTCAGATAAATCCCCTTCAACATCAATAGATACTTTTATTTGCTCATACTCCTTTAAGATACAAGCATCTAAACCAAGGAATCCATTTAGGTTTAAATCACCTTCAACACGTATGGTCACGTCAGCTACTTTAATGCCATTTGCAGATGCTAACAACATCATAGATGTTGTCATGCAACTCGCTAATGTATGTAGCAAAAATTCTGGCGGACTTGGTGCCACATCTGTACCATCTAAAACTATTGGCATATCTGTACTGCATTCAAAAGGGGTTACTCTTGTGGTATCGTCTTGACAAGCACCGTAAAATCCTTGTATTTGACTTGTGTTTCGTGGACCAGATTCCCATTTGTTTGTTGCTTTAAATTTGAATTCTGCAATTTTAGGATTGCTCTTTAAAGCTCCTACTGTGTTTTCTATGGCTTCTAAATCGAAACCATTTAATGTTGTGTTTACTGTAGTCATCATTTTTTGTTTTAATGTTTACACTCAAATTGGTATTACTACTTATCTAGGAATTCTTTCCAAATTCTCTTAATTAATTCTGCTACTGTTGGTATATCGTTAATATCATTAATACTAGTTCCTGCATAGTTTGCCATGGCTTCTATATTTCCTGTATAAAATGATCCAGGGGAGTTAATGCTATAGCGTTCTACATGGATGTCTTCTCCATATTTAACAATGGTATCTGTCTCTCCTGGCCTATTTCCGATGGCAGGACAACCTGCAGATTCCCACATTTCGAATGTTGAATTACGCAGTATTCTATGTGTTGTGTTTTCAAACCCTTTATTCATACAGGTGGTAAAAACGGTGTCTTCTGCTTTTGCTTTTACCAAGGATTTTTTATAAATATCATGTCCTCGGCTTTCTACTGTAGCGACAAATCTTGACCCCATAACAACACCGGAAGCTCCCATCTGCATATATTCACGCATTTTATGCCCTGTAGCAATGCCGCCTGAAGCAACCACCGGCACATCTCCCGCTATTTTTAAAACACGTTCTAATGCTTCTGCTAATGGTCTTGATGCATGCACATGACCTCCAGCTTCTGTACCTTGGCAAACTAAATAATCTGCACCTAAATCCAAAGCTGCTTTTGCACTCGCTTCACTAGTCACTTGAATTCCTAAAACGACTTTTGCTGCTTTCATTTTGGTGGCCATTTTTTTAGTTGGCATTCCCCAAGAGAATTGTATAATAGGTACCCCATTTTCTATGGCTATATCAAAAGCTTTAGGTTCAAAATTCAATACGAAATTTGCAAAAAATGAATTTTTAGTTTTTCCTTTAACTGCCTCAATTTGTTTTATGGCATAATCTGGTTCTGACCAACTTAATGGTAATGCACCTAAACCGCCATTGTTTGAAACTGCTGATGTAAATGAACTATTAATAACGCCCGCTGTTGGTGCTTGAATTATAGGGTATTCAATGTTTAACAGTTTAGTTAGCTTTTTAGTTGCGCTGGATGGATAATTAAATTTTGTTTGTTTCTTATCCGTTATTTTTGATACAACGGGAGATTGACCAAAACTACTGCCAACTATGGTTGTCGCAGCAATACTTGCTAGTGTTCCTTTTTGAATAAAATCGCGTCGTGAAAAGTTTTTTGACTTCATAAGAATGATACATTTAGTAGTTAATATGCGTTCAATTTGTTTTATTGAACATTTACATTACAAATGTATTGAGCATCATTACGTTAGGATAGTGTAATAAGTTCTATGAATGGTATAATCGGTTCATTAGTTTGAATTTGGCACCAAACTACAAGTCAACATATTATAATAGGATAATAATTACATTTGTATTTCTATTTTTATCTAAAAAAATGGTTATTGAAAAAACAAACCAACTAAATACTTTTCAAAAGAAGGAAATTTTAAAAATTTGGAATCATGAGTATCCTAACTCTTTGGTCCACAAAACAATTAAAGACTTCGAAGCTTATTTAGATGGATTAGGTAACCTCGAGCATTTTGTAATTAAATTAGATCATCAAATTTCTGGTTGGTTGTCAACGTATATAAAAGATTCGAAAAAATGGTTTGTTATAATAATTAAGTCTGAGCATCAACGAAAAGGAATAGCTAGTCAATTAATTGAAATGGTAACACAACATACAACTGAACTCTATGGTTGGGTTATTGATACGGATAATTATGTTAAACAAAACGGTGAAAAATACAAATCACCTATTAAATTTTATAAAAAGTTAGGGTTTAAAGTAACTAATGACCGATTAGAAAACAAAAAAATATCTGCTGTAAAAATCAAATGGGAAGTTTCTGTTTAAGGCTGTATTACTAATTAAGTCTCAATGCGTTTTATGAAATGAGAATTTTACTTTTTCAATACCTATTGAGGTCATATATTTTCCTTGCAACACAAAGCCAAACTTCTCATACAAAATAATTGCCGGTTTATTTGCCAACCCTGTTTCAACAATAATTATTTCTGAATTATACAATTCTACCGCAAACTCTAAAAGTTTTTTGGCGATGCCTTGCCTGAAAAATAAAGGGTGAACAACAAGACTACAGATATCTGTTATATTATTTACCTTATCAATTTCAATAACAGCTGCTAATTTTGATGCTTTCCAAAAACCATAAAAATTTGTGGTACTGTCCTGAAACTCATTTACTGTTCTTTTTAAAGGTGGAAAATCTTGAAATTTAACTTGAAGTAATTTTGCTTCAATTTTATAAGATGCTTGAAAAACATGATATATATCTTTAGATACTTGTTCTTTCTTATGATTAAGCTTTCTTATCATCTAAATATTAATTGTATTTCTATAAGCCAGCGGTGTTACATTTTCATGCTTTTTAAAAACCTTGATAAAATGAGAAGGATCTTCGAAACCACAATCGTAAGCTATTTCATTAATCGTCTTATCTGAAGTTTTTAAGAATTGAGTTGCCAATGCCATTTTTTTATTAGTAATCCAACGTCCTGGACTTTCATTAAAAACAGATTTAAAACTTCTTTTAAATGTACTTAAACTCATATTAGCAAGTGTAGCATACTCCTCTAATTTTAAATTATATGGGTAATTATCCGTCATAATTTGTTTAAGCTGTACACTATTTGAAGCTTGTAAGCTACATAAATATGATGAAATATCTTGATGTTTGTTTGAAGTAAAAATATTAAGCAATAATTCTTCAAACTTTAATCTAATGACATTAACATTTGGGTGATCGTGCGCTTCAAAATAGACCTCTAACGATTTCATATAAGATAATAGAAAATCGTCTACATGTAATCGTAAAACACCATCTGAGTCTATGAGTTCATCATTTTTTTTATACACAATGGTATCGCTAAATTTTAGCATGAATTTTTTAATAAAATCATCTGGCATAAATATCATTAATGCGCAATAATCTTCACTATGAAATTGATGAGCAATATTGGCGCCTTTTTTCACAAATAAAGCATCTCCAGCTTTTACCATGTAATCATTACGATGGGTTTTCCACATTTTCTTGCCATTGGTAACAAATACAAAGTAATTAGCATCGGACCACATACCAAAACGAATTTCTTCAACAAGACATTTAAACTCTACAAATAGCAGGTCATCTATTATAAATTTTCTAAATAATTTACAATCTCTTATATATGAAAAAACATTTGTCATAAATCTTAAAAAGGCATTAAGGTCTATAACAAATGTATACAAAATCAATCAAAAAAGATTATAGCCTTTGTATTTTAACAAAGGCTATAATTAATTACTAGTTAGAGTAGATACTCCTACATTCGGAGTGGTTTTATGTATTTTATAATTATCGTTATTAGTAATATAAATATTATTAGAATCTGTTAATAATAATGATCATTTTAATATCTTAATACTTCCATCTCACAAAAGCTTCCATAGCGGCATAATGCGATAAGCCCAACTGGTCATAAAGTTGTGCTGTTTCACTATTTCTGTCTTCAGCACGTTGCCAAAACTCTCTACTATCTGCTCCTTGAAATACGACACCATCTTTTTGTGATTGGTGCTTGAAGATCCCTCTTCGCTTTTCCAGGACCTGATCGGGTCCCATAGGTACTGCCATTTCAATCTCATCAATACCCCACTCTTGCCAGGCTCCTCTGTATAACCAAACCCAACAATCTTTCATGAATTTTTTGGGCTTTAATCGTTTTACAGCTTCAAAAATAGCATCCAGACATACTTTATGAGTACCATGTGGGTCTGCCAAATCTCCTGCTGCATATATTTGATGCGGTTTAATCTTCTCTATCAAATCCATCGTAATTTGAATATCTTCCTCTCCCAATGGTTTTTTCTCTATAGCACCAGTTTCATAAAAGGGTAATTCCATGAAATGAATTTGATCATCTGGTACACCTACAAAGTAACAAGTAGACTGTGCTTCTCCTTTTCGTATCAAACCTTTAATGTATCTTACTTCTTCTATATCAATTTCACTTGTTTTTTTATTCTTAAGAAAGGCTACAGCTTTTTTATAGATGTTTTCGGCTTCTTTACTCTCTATTCCGAATTTATCGTTATAGTCGCATACAAAACTGGCAAAACGTAACGCCTCATCGTCTGCTACGGCAATATTCCCTGAAGTTTGATACCCTACATGAACTTCATGTCCTTGTTCTTGCAAACGTTTAAAGGTGCCTCCCATACTTATGATATCATCGTCTGGGTGTGGACTAAAAATGAGTACACGTTTTTTTGCTGGCTCTGCTCTTTCTGGTCGTTTACTATCATCTGCGTTGGGTTTTCCCCCTGGCCAACCTGTAATGGTGTTTTGTATTTTATTGAATATTTTAATATTTATATCATAAGCAGGTCCAGAATCTGCCAACAAATCACTCATCCCATTTTCTATATAGTCGGCATCTGTAAGCATGAGTATGGGTTTCTTTAAATGTAAGGCCAAACCTAAAACAGCTTTTCTAATAAGTTTATCGGTCCAATCAATTTTTTCTACTAACCAAGGTGTATTGATACGGGTTAATTTTGATGCTGCAGCCTTATCTAAAACAAAAGTTGCATTATTATGCTCTTGTAAATAAGAAGCCGGAACCCGATTGGTTACCTCACCTTCAATAGAAGCTTTTATAATATTAGATTTTCTTTCTCCCCAAGCCATTAATATAACGCGTTTGGCTTCCATTATTGCTTTTACACCTAGTGTTATAGCCGTTCTTGGGGTGTTATCTAAACCTGAAAAATCGTTACTGGCAGCTACTCTTGTAATATGATCTAAGGCTACTAAGCGGGTTTTTGAATTTTGCAAAGACCCAGATTCATTAAATCCTATATGTCCATTACCACCAATACCTAAAATTTGTAAATCGATACCTCCTAATGCCTTTATCTTTGCTTCATATTGACTACAATAATCCGCAATGCCTTCTTTTGATAAGGTGCCATCTGGAATATGACAATTCTCGGGAAGAATATCGACTTGATCAAACAACAACTCCTTCATAAACCGTACATAACTATTTATAGAATCTGGTTCCATTGGATAATACTCATCCAAGTTAAATGACACGACATTCTTAAAACTTAAGCCTTCTTCTTTATGCAGACGTACTAATTCTGCATACAGCCCTTTAGGTGAAGACCCTGTTGCTAGCCCTAAGATACAAGGTTGCTTTTGAGCTTCTTTAACTTTAATAAGGTCTGCTATCTCTTTGGCGACAGCTTTTGATGCTTCTGTTGAATTTTCATAGACTACAGTTCCGGCATTTTCAAATCTTTTTTCAAAGCCTGTTGATTTATCTATATGACTCTTTAACATTTTTAATGTAATTTATTTTAATTGTAAGTGTTTAATTTTTTGTCCAACTTTTCATTTTATGCCCCCAAACTGCAAAAAGTAAAATAATAGCATAACATGGAATCAATATCCAATAACTACTTGTTGAAGCTGTTGCTAATGCTTCTGCTTGCTCTACACCACTTGCTATAAGTTCTTCCTTTCCAGAATCAACCAGTCTTCCGTATAAGGGCGGTATTATTGCTCCTCCAGAGATTGCCATAATTAATAGTGCTGAAGCTGTTTTTGTAAATTTACCTAAACCATCTAGCGTCAATGGCCATACTGCCGGCCATACAAGTGCATTTGCAATCCCTAAAGCTGCCACAAATACTACAGATGTAAACCCTGTTGTAGATAGTATACAAATACTGAATATAATACCTAAAGCTGCACTAATTTTCAATGCTGTACCTTGCTTTAAATATTTAGGTATTAAGATGACACCTAATATATACATTGAAATCATGGCTATTAATGTAAATGGTGTGAAAAATTTTGCATATTCTGCAGGGAAACCTAATGATAGCCCGTAAGCTATAATAGAATCTCCAGCTATAACCTCAGCTCCTACATAAACGAATAACGTAAGCACTCCTAACCATAAATGTGGAAATTGAAAGATACTTGTTTTTGTATTAGAACCTTCTTTTACTTCCTCAGTTTCATCAGCATCAACTTGAGGTAAAGGTGCTTTTCTAATTAACAAACCAAAAATAAATAACACTATGGCCATAATTACATAAGGCATAAATACACTATCTGCCATAGAATTCAGCATCGTTTCTTTTTCTGCATCAGTAGCTGTAGCTAATTTATCTTGAACCTCATCTATTCCTTTCAGTAATAAAGCGCCAAAAATTATATTTGCTATAACTCCTGCTCCTTTATTACAAATACCCATAATAGCTATACGCTTTGCACCACTCTCTATAGGTCCCAAAATAGTAATATATGGATTTGCAGCAGTTTGTAAAATTGTCATCCCTATACCTTGAATAAAGATACCTGTTAAAAAGATCCAATACGTTCTTGCTTCTGCTGCAGGAATAAAAACCAATGCTCCTATAGCCATAATTATTAAACCTATAGACATTCCTTTTTTATACCCTACTTTATTTAAAAGATAAGATGCTGGCAATGCCATCACAACAAAAGAAATATAGGATGCTGAAGCTACTAAATAAGATTGTGCTTCGGTTAATTCGTTTATGGTTTTCATAAATGGAATTAAGGTTCCATTTATCCAAGTTACAAATCCGAATATAGCAAACAAACCTGCTATAATAGCTATGGCTTTAGTGTTACTATTTTTTGTTTGTGTCATAATTTCATGATTTTAATTAGTGTTTATATTATATTAATCTGTTTTTCTTTAAACTTTTCTGAAAGACTTCTAGCTAATTTAAATTGGTTTTTAGCGCGATCTAAATTATGCTCTGAGTATTTTGTTTTATAATAAACATCTCCATTTAAAAAATCTGTTAGAAAACGTATTCCCATAATGAATATAATTGATTTGGCTCCTAATGGCAGATATTTTAGCTCAATGGGGCTTAACGAATCACCAACAGTCTCTAAAAACCCTTTTTCGTAAGCTTTATAAAAATCAAAATTAAAGTTTACAAGATTTAAATCTTTTTCGTCTTCAGAAGCCGTATTACAAATGGTTCTTATAGCATCTCCAAAATCGTAGTGTACAATTCCAGGCATTACGGTATCCGTATCAATAACACAAAGCCCCTTATTATTCAAATCAAACAATGCATTCGAAATTTTTGTATCGTTATGTGTAACACGTAACTTAATCCCTCCTGTATCTTTTAGTTTTTGAAGGATATGCATCTCTTCCCTAGAATCTTCAACAAATTTTATAGATTCTTCAGCTAATTCTAATCGTTCTTTTGAAGGCGATTTCAGAGAATCTTCAAATTGCATATAACGAAAAGACATATCATGAAATTTAGGAATCACCTCTATTAGTTTTGACGCATCAAAATCGCTGGTTAAATTCAAAAAATCCCCAAACAGTTTTCCTCCTTCGAAAGCAATTTCTTTATTTTTTACAATGTCGTGAGTAACACTTTCGTTTATGTAAACCATAACATTCCAAAAATTCCCATCTTCATCTTTGTAATAATAATCACCATTTTTTGCTTGTACAAAGATAAGTACTCTTCGCTTTAATTCATCTTCTGGTAAATGCGATAACTTCTTCTGGATATGCTTGCTTACACTTACTTTGTTTCTAATTAATCCTGGCACATCTTTAAAAACCAAATGATTAACACGTTGAAGAATATAATAAGGTTGTTCTTTTGTTTCAATTAAATAGGTGTCATTTATATGACCTGAAACCAACTCTTTATAAGAAACAAACTCAGATGTATGATTGAATTGATTAAACTTGAATATTATTTGTTCTTGTGTCATGTTACCAAAGTTTTGTCGGATAAATGTTTTTTTCTTTCAACTTCCCTATAGCTTCTTGCACAATTTCTTTATCTTCCTTATAGGTAACACCAAACCATTTTGCATCAGATTTTAATACCTCTACTGTAGCTACATCCGATTTTAATATGGCATTTACAACTGACGGAATAAAAAACTCTGCTTTTAAATTTTCTTTATTTGCTTCTAAAAAGTCATTGAACAATTTATCTCCAAACTCAAAGTATTTTGGTGTAAACCCCCAAAAATTCATAGAAACTACCGTATCTTCTTTTATAGGAATAAATAGACCATCATCATCTTTACGCATGAGCTGTTCATTAATTCTTTCTATATGAGTACGCTCTGTAACATCTGTTAAATATCCTTCTTCATTTACCTGGCATTCACCTCTGGAAACAAATCCATAATCAGACACTGTATTTTTTAACAAATAGGCGATCATATTAAAATCATAGGACTCTTTATTTTTTGTCGTTAAAGATTTTGCCATGACTTCAAAAGCTTCCTTACCATAAAAATCATCAGCATTTATAACTGCAAAATTTTCCTGAACCACATCTTTTGCCATTAAAAGGGCATGCCCTGTCCCCCAAGGCTTCTTCCTTTCTGGGTTTATATATTTTTTAGGAACATAATCTAATTCCTGATATACATAAACTACTTCTGCTTTTCCTTCTAATTTTTTATTGAAAATTTCTTTAAATTCTTTTTCAAAACTTTTTCGAATAATGAATACAAACTTTCCAAATCCTGCCTGAAGTGCATCATAAATTGAAAAGTCAATGATTGTATCTCCTTCTGGAGTAAATGCATCCATTTGCTTTAAACCGCCATATCTGCTACCCATTCCTGCTGCTAAAATGACAAGTGCTGGTTTCCCCATCTCTTTTTTTTCTTTTAAATGTTCTTAAACTAGGTTAATTTTTACGATTCTTTTTTAGTTAACATTTAGAATATTTTGTCAAAAATAAGTAAAAAAAATTAAAAATGTGCTCGAACACACAAAAATAATGTTATCGTGCACATTTTTAGATCTTAATTTAATGTTTTATATATTTGTATACATGAAGAAATATACTATTAAAGATATTGCTGATTTGGCCGGAGTATCGAAAGGGACTGTAGACAGAGTTATTCATAAACGAGGTAAGGTATCTAAAAAAGCTCTTGAAAGTGTAACAAAATTACTTGAAGAAATAAATTACCAACCTAATCTTATTGCAAGAAATTTAAAAAACAATAAGGTCTATCGTATTTGTATTTTGATTCCAGACCCAGAAGTTGATGACTATTGGAGCCCTTGCATCCATGGTATTAATAGTGTTATTAATGAATTAAATGCCTTTGGAATACATATAGAAACTGTACTATTCAATTCAAAAAGTACCAAATCGTTTTTAAATGCAAACGAAAATGTTCAAAAGTTATCTCCTGATGCTGTTTTAATGGTGCCATTTTTTTATAAAGAAACTCTAATCGCATTAGAAGATTATCATAAACTAGGTATTATTGTTTCTACTATTAATAACCGTATTGAATCGGAAGTTGTTAAAGGGTTTGTTGGTCAAGACTTACATCAAAGTGGACGAGTAGCAGCTAAATTAATGCAAAGTACCACACAGAAAAAAGGAGATATCGTCATTATTCATATTGATGAAAAGTATAAAAATGCGATACATATGCAAGAAAAGGAAAGAGGGTTTAGGGAGTATTATAAGCAGTTTAACCATTTTGAGAACACCATTATTACACTAAAGTTAAAACGTACTGATTTTGAAATTTCTCTCATTAATTTCTTAAACGAACATGAAAATCTTGCTGGCTTATGTGTAACAACATCAAAAGGCTATCAGGTTGCAGATGTTTTGAGTAAAATAAACGCTGCCAAAGTATCTCTTATTGGGTATGATCTTGTTAATGAAAATGTTACGCACTTAAAAAACGGTGTTATTGATTTTTTAATTCATCAGAACCCTAAGCAACAAGCATATCTTGGATTAAAATCCTTGGCAGAACATTTACTTTTTGAAAAAGAACTGCCTAATGAAATTCTTTTACCAATTGACATTATTAATTCTGAAAATGTTAAGCCTTTTATGAGGGACTAATAGCCTTCTAATTTTAACGTGAGTAAGTATAAATAACGTGAGTTTGATATAAAATCCAATAAATAACTGCATTTATATCACTGATAAACAGTATTTTATCATATAAAAACCTGTTTATCGGCCAACTAAGGTGTATCCCAAATTAACGACATTAAAAATTATATGATGTTCTTTTTGCCATTGCCGCAAAAAGGATCAAAAAGGTCTAGGCTTACCAGAGTTCTGCTGAAAATGCTACGGAGACCCCAGCGCTGGCAGAGAGCAAAACATGAATCTTTCGTTAAGCTTCGCTAGGTATCTTCAATATAAAAAGCATTTTATATTTCGATAATGCTCAAGATAAACTTATGCTAAATAAATTACTCGCTATTAAATCAAAACTCAGGTTAATTTAAATAGTCCAAAAGAAGATGCTATATGAAAATTGGGGGTTTCTGTATTTGGGTTTACCCAGGTTATCCATGTAGGTTCATAACTTCCGTCCTGTTGTTGGTGGTATTTTGCACGATATACTCCAGTTTCAATCTTCCCATCTTTTAATAAGCCATAATCAGTCAGTGATCTAAGACTAATGGCACCCTCAACAGTAAAACCTTTTTCATTTATAGATGATTTAATTTGAATGTCTTTAACCGGCCAATCCCAGTTAAAATCAAATTGTTTGTTTGGATGCGCTTTAAAATCCATAAGTCTTGGTGTAGGGTCTATCTCTAAACAATAATAAGGGGTTAATGACGCATCTGTTCTAAAAAAAAGCTCTACCCTATCAGAATTATTAATACTATTAATACTATCATCATTTTTATTGATATGAACTTGAGGGTCATAAACTTTAAATAAAAAAAACAAATTCACGTTATCATGAACTGCTTTAAATTCAATTTTGTCAATTGGTTTTGTTTCCCAAGGTGATACAAAGTCTGTTAATGTAACAGCTTTATCCCATGTAGCATTATTTCCTTGTCCATTTATAATAATACGATTTGTCTCAACACAATTTACATGGTATATCTTGGTATTCATTTTCATTTAACTATTTAATAAATTAGTAGTAATAATATTTACCTAAGTAGTGTCTGATTGAAACATAGCAAAATTAAAAAAGTTTCTTTTTATAAAATCAGTCTGTTTCCGACCTGCCAATAAGTAGAATACTCAAAATAACAAAAATGAAATCTAAATACAAAAGATAAAAAAACCTTTGCTCTAAAAAAGTAATAAAAGAATTTCGGTTTTTGACCATTAAGTCAAAAACCGAAATTCTTTTATTTAGATTACTCATGCATTTTATTTCATTAAACAGGAAATCGTGAATGCTTTGCATTTCCCATTTTATTCATAGATACTAATTTCAAATTTTTGTATTCATGAATCTTCGATTTCGCGAGAATGACAATTTCAATGGAAACCCCGAGGCAAGCCTACGGAGAATTCTTTGCGATTAAAAATTAAAAATTGCAGAATCACTTTCTGTTGTCATACTGTTTTTTTCTTGCCATATATTTAAATCTGGTTCTCCTACTTTAATTGTATATTTAAAAGAGGTGTTAAATATTTTAGGCTTGTAAACATTCTTATTTAATCTTAAAGAATAAAGAATTTCATTGTTCGATTCTTCAATAATTTGAATCACTGGATTTTTTAACCCTTTAATCTTTATTTCTGGTAAATATGCAATGGCTTTACGTCCATAATTAGCTTCTTGAGAAATAGTTTGTGGCCATCCAGGATATAGTGCTTTTTCTTCTTCAGGATCTTTAAATCTTTGAAAACATTCTGTTTTAATTGTTCTTTCCTTTTTATTAAAAGTCACTATGCCATAACCAACAGCTCTATTATGCAATATTTTTGGTTCTTTATGCATATTATGCGGATTAGCTACCGCTTTTACAGTCATTTTATTACCAAAACCATCCAAATGATTTCCGGTATATGCTGGGTTTTCATAAGTATGTTTAGAACTATCTACAGGCGGCCAAAACCTACGAGGCCATATATTATTTAAAGCTGGCCCTGCAAATGCATAACCACTATCGCCAAATTCGTCTAATCCATATTGAATAAATGACGCCAAATGTTGATCGCCAGCAATATGAAAAGCAAAAGCTTTACGAATAATTTCTACTGCTTTATCTCTTTTATTAGAGGGCCACCCATTTGAATCCATATCCACAGTAGCCTTATCGCCTTTTATATATTCGTTAATCTCTGGCACATATAATTTAGGTATCACAGCACCTGTTTTTGCTTCCTTAGGAAGTGTTGCTACTGTTGCAAAATTAGTTTGAGATAAAACAACTTTCATTTGTGCCTTATTAGACCAATCCTGTACCCAATTTTCTAAAAAGTCTTCTTGTCTTTTTCCTAATAATTCTGCATCTAAATCTCTATATTGCTTGATATCAAAATCATCAGCCATGATCCAACCATTATTCACTTTTGCTTCTTCTGGTAAAACATGAGCTGGGGCCGATTTAAATTTTCTGTCTTCTAAAATTGCAAAACTGATGCCTCCATAGTTCCAATGCGTATAATAAACACCTATACTATTTTTAACTGGCGTTGCATCATAAGGATCTGGTAAATGACTCGTTTGTGTAAACTGTACCATATTCACCCATTCTGGACTCATTTTATAACCTCCACTATCTTGTGAGGAAGCTCCAAAGCCTTTACTATTATCGGCTAATTTACCAGATTCCCCCCAAATATTTCCATGATATACATCATGATCATCTGGAATGATCGCGCAAGGCCTATGTCTAAATATCTCACGGTAAGACCAACCGAACATCATCCATTTTCTTAAATAATCTAGACAAATTTTATCGGAATCACCTGTAAACTGTGCACCAAACCCTCCAGATCCTTCATAAAACTGATCACCAAGAAACAAACAAATATCTGGGTTTAACTTTGAAATACTAGTATTTACATCTGCATCTGGAAAACCATAATCACAATTACAACTAAAAACTGCAGCCTTTACAATATCAACATGCGTTGGTTCTACTTGAATAGTTCCTTCAAAATCATAATGATGCCAACCTTCTTTTAAGGGAAGTTTTAAACGAATTCTGTATGTAACGTTATCATCTTCGTTCCAGTTAGTAATCGAAAAATTAACTGCTCGACCAGCATTTGTTATTTCTTTTTCTTCTTGAGTAACCCAGTCATTTCCTTTTTTAAATTGTAAAAGCACTTTATGTCCTTTAATTTCCTCTACAGGAGCTAATTGTGCTGTAATTTTCAATTTGTTTCTGTGCAGCGTATATTGTGCAAAACAAATAGGCCCGAAAATATTGTTTTCATTAAAATACAGTGATTCTGAATTTATGCTCCAATTTTCAAAACCAATAAATGGTTCATGCTTGTTTTTGTTGTTACTATCAATATGAGATAACAAGGCAAAATTTCCTTTGAGATTAACGTGAGGTACTTCTAAATTTTTAACTGTATAAAGTACTGCGTCAGAAATTGGATTTAATACATTTACTTTTATTTTTTGGTTTTTATTGTCTTTATTTTCAACGATAACTTGAAGTGTAAAATGTTTTGGCAATTCAACAAACCCAGTTTTAAAAACTTGATCACCAAATATTAAATCACCATTTAAATCAAGCCCTATGTCAAGTCCTTTTCCAAAAACAGCAGCAGATCGATAATCATCATAACGTCCTTTAGCGCCAAGCCTAATACCAAAGCACCCCTTTTTATGGTTGACTATTTTAGCATCAATTATTGATATGGTTACTTTGGTCTCAAATTGCGCCTCTCCGTTAAGGTTTTGTGTTGTTAGTAAATGTAAGTTTCTATTTTTTCCTTGAAGTGCGCATCTAACTTGTCCGTTTTTTAAAACCCAATCTTGCAACCTATTACCCCAATATTGTGGTCCAACCCATTTCATGTCATTCCATAAATGCCACTCACTCTTAAACTTTACAGGTTTAGAATTTGTAAAATAGTTGCCTGTAATTTTAGGAAATCCATAACCAGATGTTATGGGCAATACAGATCCAATTAAAAATGTTTTAATATAATTTCTACGATTCATGATTTACATCTCTTTTATTCAAACAAAGTTTCTGTTTTTTTTAAGTTACATCATTTAAATTTCAAAATGACGCATAAATAATTTGAATTACTTTTTAAAGAAACGAATTAGATGCGTCATTTTAGGTTAGAGTAATACCTTATTTAGGTTGATAAGCTGGATTTAATTCAGTTGGTATAGGTGCATTAGTTTTTATTCGCCATGCTTCTAATTCATCATATAGTGCTTTTGCCTTATCTGGATTTTCTTCAAACAGGTTTGTTCTTTCTCCTATATCTGTTTCCAAATTATAAAGTTCCATATCACCATCTTCAAAGTATTCATGAAGTTTCCATTTTCCTTTTCTAATAACACTACCAGGACGTGTTCTAAACAATGAATCTCTGGCTTCTTCTTCCTTTGGGTTAACACTTTCTAAATAGATTGGAAAATGCCAAAACAAAGAGCGTTCTTCTATACTTTTATTTTCAGCCAAAAGTGGTAATAATGACATCCCGTCCAAACTATTATCTGTTGAATCACCAACAATATCTCTTAATGTTGGAAAAATATCTAAACCCGTTATTGGGGTGTCTGTTTTTTTTGCTTCTTTAATTTTATTTGGCCATTTAATAATACAAGGCACCCGTATCCCGCCTTCATAATAAGAACCTTTACCACCTCTTAAAGGAAATTGGGAAGAAACCGAAGCCAGTCCCCCATTATCAGACATAAAAATAACCATGGTGTTTTCTTCTATTTTAAATTCTTTTAACGCATGCATTAATCTGCCAACGTTTTCATCCATACTCTCGACCATAGCACCATACCTAGCGCTAAACCTTTTGTCTCCATTAATTTTAGTTTTATATTTCTCAACTAAATTTTGCTTTCCTTGTAAAGGCGTATGTACCGTAAAATATGGTAAGTAAAGGAAAAATGGTTTTTTCTTGTTCTTTTTTATAAAACCAATAGCTTCATTAGTCAATCTATCTGTTAAATACTCCCCTTTTATGCCGTCCTCTAAATTCTTATTTCTATATGGACTAAAATAGGACTTTGGATGCCCTGCATGCGATCCGCCAATATTAATATCGAATCCTTGAGTTTTTGGGTCTTCACTTAAATGCCATTTTCCCATGGACGCATTTGTATATCCACTGTTTTTTAAGACTTCCGCAAGTGTTATAAAATTATCTCTTAACGTTTTTATATTTGGTGTCGGAACTATCTTTCTATCTTTTGACTTACCTCTTTTGGAAGAACCGACCGTATAAATACCGTGCCTTGGTGTGTTTTTTCCAGACATAATACAAGCTCTGCTAGGCGCACAATTTGCCGCAGGAGCATACGCATTTGTAAACATGACACCTTCATTCGATAATTTATCTAAATTAGGCGTTTCATAAACCGGGTTACCCATAAAGCTTAAATCGCTCCAACCTAAATCATCAACCAAAACAAATATGATGTTTGGCTTATTCTCTATTTTTGATTGACGGTTATGAAAAAGGTTACAAGAAACCAAACTAATGCCAATGCTTATAATAAATATATATTTTATCCTTAAATTTTTGTAAATCATATTCTGTATTTTATTTTAATATTAAAATATATCAACCTCACTAAATATTAAATTTTCTTCTGCATTACCAGCATGAACTTCGCTTACAATTAGTTTAATATACCGTGCATTAACTTGATTGTCAAAATTTATAAAGACTTCTCTTGCAGAACCGATTGTTGCTATATCCATTTCCTTTGTAACAACCCAGTTAATTTTATCGCTACTCGTTTCTACAATTATATGCTTTGGCCTATATTGGGTTCCGGGTCTATCTGAATGAAGATAAATTCCATTAATATCTTTTGGTGTATTTATGTCTATATTTACTTGATGATTGCCATTGGTACCTATGACGTACTGCCATGATGAGTGCCAATATGTTGAATATTGTCCATCAATCATATCTATAGCTGCTCTATTTGGTCCTGTTGAATTCGCCGATATTGTCCAACTAGATCTATTTGAAAAAACAAATGGTGTGTAATCCTTAAGAATATCATCATTAGGCTCTGGAGATAAAACATCTATAGTGTAATCATATTTTACAGGAATATTTTTATTACCATTTTCTGTAACGACAACCATAGATAATTCTAAAAGGTCTTTAGCTTGATATCCATTAAAAATATCGGAATAAGGCATTTCTAAATAAAAAGAGTATTCATTTGTGTTACTTGTTTCTGCTACTGTTGTTGTAAAAGTAATATTATCATAACCTCCTTCAAGAGGGTATCCATTGTGACCTACATATATGTGATTTGCTTTTACATCAGAAGTAAACAATCCCTGTACAATAGTGGCTTGTTTTGTAGCATCTTTTTTAACTGAATATTCTTCCATGGTTACGGTGGGTTCTGTATTATAATATTGCTTGTCTTTTGTGTTAAAAACTTCGCTAACATTTAAAATGGCACAATCTGATTTTGTTAAAAAAACCAAGTCTTCCTTACCTTCTTGATAAGTGTGGTTTCCAAATGACATTAATGACACTTTTGGCAAATCTGATGCTTTATGTGCACAATGTGGTAAATTAAGACCATGCCCCAACTCATGCATGATGCCTCCAAGGAGGTGGCAATTTTTTAATTCAAGATCGCCTACAGATTTTCCAGTAGTAGTAAGACTAAAATTTTCTGATGTTGCAAAAGCTGTTTTCCCTATACCATAAAAAGGAACACCACTATCTCTTTGTCCTAAAACAAAGATATGTTTACCTGACTTATAGCCTGGATTACTGACAAAATATTGGTCTATTTCATTTACAATTTCAGAATGTCCATCATAAAAACTACTTGGTTGTTTTCCTTCTACTAAGTGAACTCTTACTTTATCATGTTGGTTTGTTATTAATCCAAATGTTTTTTTACCAAAACCTTGTAGTTCCATCTGCTTTTCATACCATTTTTGAATAAAGAGCATCACATCACTTACTTGGTTTATTAGCGTTGCATCGGCATTAAAATCTGCTGGTTTAAAAAACACGACATTTAAAGCGTACTGATTTGTTTTATTTACTGTCCATACATCGACTTCTGGTGTAGGGTCAGGTTCTTCAACAACCGGATCTGTCACATCATTATCCTTTGAGCATGAAACCGTTAAAAGCGTACTAACCACTAGTAACCATGTCATTTTCTTTATCCCAACTATAATACTATGTTTTAAATTCATTTATGTATTAATTTGTTATTTATACCTCAGCAATATATTTAATTAATTTTGACATTTAAGCATTCTTTTAAAATCATACAAAAAGAATTCTTCTCTTTAACCCGGATTATTTGGTATTGAACCCATCTAATTTTTTACAATTTTTAAACCTGAACGATTCCCTTCAGCTTCAACAATAATATGATATAATCCAGACGATAAATGATTCATGTCTACCTTCGCTTGACCATTATTATTATCTGAAACCGTTACCTTAACTAAAGCTCCTAACATATTATAAACAGAAACATTCAATTTATTTGTTAAAGATGATTTAATAGTTAACACATCAGTGACAGCATTAGGGTATGCTTTAAATGTTTTTGTTACTCTATTATCTGATATATTCAGTGTACTTCCAGACATCACTGTAGCTACTTGAGCAATCGTGAGTTCACCAGAATAAACACGAACATCGTTTAGTTCTCCTCTAAAAAAATGTGTCGTACTATAAACCGCTTCTCCTATTCGAACATCATTCGTAGCAGCATCTGTATTTAAAACAGTTCCAGGGTTAAAAGATGAGTTAATTGTTTGTAACGCACCATCAATATACATTTTACAAGACGATAATTTAGCCCCATCTGTAGTTGGGTTAAAAGTTACGGCTACATGATGCCAACTTCCATTAGGAACAATTCCTTCACTTAAAATACTTGAACTTCCTCCTTCAACTCGAATTCTTCCGCTATGTATCATGACATTAAACATTTGTCCTCCTGAGTTTTGCCCCCAAGAAACAATGGTTCTTCTATTTCCTCCTGCTCTTAATTTAATCCAAGCCGTAACTGTTCTTTCTCCATTTCCAGAGATGCCTTTGTAACCCGTTGCTACTAAATATTCTCCGGTGGCATCATAAGCATCAAAAGCACTTATAGTATTTGCGTAGTTATCGGTAGTAAATGTTTTTAAAGCACTACCTGTCTTTGTTAAATTTCTACCATTTATTGAGGAATCATCTAAATTATTCGAAAAGTTGTAATGTGCTTCTAAAGTTTGGGAAAATACCCCAGTACTTATAAGAGCAAACATTATGGTCAATGTAAGTGTCTGTTTAAAAAAAGTAGTTTTTAAAATCATAGTTTTATATTTTTAATTGATTATTAATAGCCACTATTTATAAGTAAGGGTTTGTGTTTATACATATACTTTTCAAAGAGAAATGGGCGTGTTCTTTTTAATTTATTGTGAATTTAAAAGTTTCAGATTGCGAGTTATTTCCTTGTTCGTCTTTAGTAATTATATACCAATAATACGTAGTTGCCGACGTTACCGAGACATCTTCTAACAAACTCTCCAACTGATTTGTTTTAAAAGATGGCGGAGATGCTGTGGTTCCAAAATAAACATCATAAGCAGCAATATCATTATCAACATCGCTTCCGTTCCAATCTAAAGTCACTTTATCTGTAGTTGCGATATTGGCATCATTAACAGGAGCAATAACCTCTGCAGGAAAGGGAGCATAAGAAATAACGCCATCACCGGCATTATAAAATTTCCATGTTTGGCTTTGTGCAGTATTGGTTACACTGTTCGATTTAGAAATTATATACCAGGAATAAGGGGTCGCTTTTAATAATTCAAGACTTATTTTATTTGTAGAAGACGTATGTTTTGTTTCGTCTGTTGTTACTAAGTTTTTAAGTGTTAGCTCGTAAGTGTCTGTATTCGTACTTGTATCCCATTCAAACTCTACTGTGCTATTTGTAGCAGTAACGTTTGTTCCCGTTGTACATTCAGAATTTTGCTCAGGGTATACTAAACTTGCAGCTTCTGGGTTCTTTGGAGTTGGAGTTGGTTCTGGATCATCAGAACCACCACCGCAGTTAAATACTATGGCTCCTAAATATATATATAATAAATACTTTCTCATAACTTAATCATTTTATGAATTTTAGATAGACCCTTACTTGAAACATTAATAAAATAAGCGCCCTTAGACAGTTCATCTAATGGAATTTCTAATAATTTAGATTGTTCTTTAATTTCCTCTTTATAAACTATTTTACCTGTAATGGTAGAAATTGAAATATCTAATGATTTACTTTTTTGAAAAGCTTCACTTAAAATAATATTTACTTTATGCTTCGTAGGGTTTGGAAAAAAGTAAGTTTCTCCTCTAAAATCAAATATTTCTTCATGAATCCCTTGGCAAGTTTTGTCTGTGAATACCTTTAAAACATTGAATTTACCCACTTCTAAATCTAAGCTAATGTTACTTTGTTTAGTAGATGTTATTTTACCGTTTAAATAAATATTATATGATTTGGCCCCAGACAAATCTAATGATACAGAATCTTTTGTATCTGATACTTTAGAGTAGACACTCAAATTTTCTGGTTCGCTCACTTGTATAGTAAAACATTGTTCATAATTTGGAGCGTCAGCAATAGTTATACAAATAGTGTAAACTCCAGCAGCTAAATTGTCTATTGATAAAGGCAAGCTTATGCTGAATTCTTGAGAGCTATTTACACTATTCCCAGTTATGTTTGCAGTATATGGATAGTCGGCTATTGGTGTTATATTAATTTTTCCATTATTACTACTTCTACAGGTCTCACTTGTTACGGCTACAGTATAATTATCTTGGCTTACATTAACTTCTATTGGTTTTTTAACTAAGATATAATCTACAGTTTCCTTAGTGTTAGAGCCTTGTGCATTTATAGCTGTTAAAGTCACTTTATAAAGCCCTTCTGTACTGTACGTTATAACCGGGTTTTGTTCTGTACTTGTAGATGGTGTTCCTCCTTCAAAAGTCCAATCCCATTCTGTAGGGTTATCCGTAGACTGATCTGTAAAATTGACCTGAGCGCCTTCCCAGATCTCAGTGACATCTGCAGTAAAATTAGCTGTAGGTGGTGGTGGTATCGTTACGGTGATATAATCTGTTATCGTTTTAGTATCATTTCCAAAGGCATTAGTTACAGATAATGATACCTCATAAGTACCTTCAGTATCATATGTAACCGTTGGAGATTGCTCAATAGAAACAGCAGGAATGGCTCCTGTAAATACCCATGACCAGCTTGTTGGTGATCCTGATGATATATCATTAAATAAAACATCTTCACCTATAAAAACGGCCGTTTTATTTGTTGTAAAGTCAGCTATAGGAGGCGTATTAGGAGCTTCATTCATAACTGTGTTAATCTGTTCTTGCGAGAGTGCCGTTGAATAAATCCTGACATCGTCTAATTCTCCTAACCAATCATAATTTGCATTATATGCAGCACTACCAATTCTAATAGTTGTAGCTGTACTAGTGTTTATAGTTGTATTTTCTGAATTGAATGAATCTCCACTATCTGGTTGATTAGCATAAAATTGACCATCAATATATAATTTTATGGTGTTCATTATCGTGCCATCAGATGAATCGTATGTCACTGCTATGTGTCTCCAAGTATTATTATCAAGACGTTCTACTGTAGAATCATCATTTTGAACATTACAGCCTCCCCCTTCCATACGAATATTTCCATTTTCAACCATGACATTCCACATTTGCCCTGGTTGATTTTCTCCCCAAGACACTACTGTTTTTCTACTTCCTGCTGTTGTTGTTTTAATCCATGCTGTTATGGTACGTGCTCCGGTACCTCCAATACCTGTATATGAATTTTCAAGATATTGTCCACTTAGTATTTGATAAGCACTTTCTGGGTTTCCGAAATGATCATCAACGTAAGTGATCCCATTGGTCCCTTGAACAATTAAATCTCTCTTATAGGTTGAAGCATCTTTTAAATCACTTTGGAAATTAAAATGTGCTTGCAATGGTCCGGAACCTTGATTTTCTGTTACTGTAACATAGTCAACAACTTCTTTGGTATTAGAACCAAACTGATTGGTGGCTGTTAAACTAACTTTATAAGTTCCAATAGTACTATAGTTAACTATCGGGTTTTGTTCTGTACTAGTACTGGGAGTACCGCCCTCAAAAGTCCAACTCCAAGACGTAGGGATATTTTGAGATGTATCACTAAAGTTTATAAAATTGCCATCGAAAACGGTTTGTACATCAGAGGTAAAATCGGCCACAGGCGGAAGTTTTTCATTAACCGTTATATACCCCACTTCTTCTTTGGTATCTGTACCATAATCATTAGTAACCGTTAATGTTACTTTATATACTCCGGCAGTATTGTATACAATACTTGGATTTTGTTCTGTACTCGTATTTGGAGTACCACCTTCGAAGGTCCAGCTCCAAGAGGATGGAAACCCAATGGATTTATCTATAAAATTTAAAGTATCTCCCTCGTAAACGTCTTGAAAATCAACTCCAAAACGACTTGTTGGCGGTTCTTCTTCCCCTACAAGTTCTGCACTCCATACGCCACGTCCCCATGTAGCGGCATATAGACGCTGGCTACTATGCTGTATTTCAAGATCATTTACAACGACGTTTGGTAAACCTAACCCAAATGCTTTCCATTCGGATAAAGAATCATCGGTGTAATAAACCCCAATATCCGTAGCAATATAAAGGGCATTGTTTGAAGAATTCCCATAAACAATATCAGATGTTGTTAGGTTTGGAAGTCCTGTTGAATTGTTAGACCATGTTGTTCCTCCATCTGTCGTTTCATAAGATTTTGTATTAGCACCATACCCTGTAAAGCAAACCGATACATGGTTTGGATCATCATAATCAATGGCAATACCCTTAATGACAAAACTAGGCAATGTACCAGTTATTTCAGACCAATTAGTGCCACCATCGGTCGTTCTCCAAATTCTGTTTTTTACAGATGTGTAGATATAATTTGGGTCTGACGGCGAGATAGCCATTTCGTCAATAACATCAGACACTCCAAGATCTCCAATAACGTCCCATGTTCCGCCTTTATTTATAGATTTCCAGATTTGACCACTACCTTCTCCCAGAAAAATGGTTTCAGATTCGGTTGGATGCTGAATTAAAGGTGGTAATGTCCCTGGCTTTGTATCACCCAAGTCAACTCTTCCGCTTGTTAATCCTCCCGTATCAGTACGTTTAAAATCACCATTAAATAAAGAACCATAAATGATGTTTTTATCTGAATGGTCAATCATACTGGTACCACCATCTCCACCTTTCCAATGGTTCCATTTCCCATCATACCAAATGCTAGTTCCATTGTCTTGAACACCAATTACAAGGGTGTTATCATCAGATTGCGAAACCCCCATACCATGTTGATAAATTTCATGGTTGCCTACTCCATAGGTTAAAATTTCATAGTTAAGTCCGCCATCGGTGCTTTTTACCAACCAGCCATCGGTTCCCATATAAATGTTACCATTAACAACTTCTATTTCCCTGTTATCTGCATGTACAAAATTACCTCCCACTCCAGTTGATTGGTTATATATCCAATTGGTGACTTTTGTAAAACTTGTACCTCCATTGGTAGATCTATAGGTATCTAAACTTCCATTAATTATTAAGTTAGAATTCGTGTCAGACACAGCAAAACCACCATATTGGCCTTTTCCTTCGTCAGGTATACCGCCTTGTACAAAAGAAACGCCATTATCTGTAGATTTATAAGTTGTATTATCTCCAGCAAAGTATACATTATTAGGTGCATTAGCAGATACCGCTACCTGCGGATCAGACCCTACAGCCGTTGTCGTAGAAAATGTTTCTCCGCCATCTGTAGATCTATACAGTGTATTATTTGATTTGTTTGTAGCATAAACAATACTAGGGTCTCCCGGTTTAAATTCAATGTCTGTTATATTCCCTGTAAGTACGGTTGTATAAGTTTGAAATCCATCAGTAGATTTTAAAAGCCCTGTTGATGTTCCTGCAAACAGCACATCTGTATTATTTGGATTGATAATTAATTTGTGAACTCGGGTATAAGTAGATGTAATATCTAAAGCATACCCCGTTGGCAACCAGGTATTTCCTCCATCAGAAGTTTTAAAAATACCTATACTATAATTACCACTTCCTCCAACATTTGTAGATATATATATATTATTAAAATCATTAGGATTCACAGCCATACTCCATATACCTGTAATTCCCAGATCATCTGTTTTTGGCGTCCAGTTTTGACCACCGTTGGTAGTCACCCATAATCCACCTCCGCGACAACCTATATAAATACGATTTTCATTGCTAGGGTCAACCCAAATGGCATCAACTCTACCATTACCATTTCGTTTTTCACTAAATGGTTCTTTTAATTCAACAAAGGGACCTATTTCTACCCATTCACTTTCTTGAATAGGGTCTATTAGTATTTTGCTTTTAGATGATTTTAAACTGGCTTCTAAATCATGTTTAGATTTTCCTAAATAATAAATCAATCTGGGATCGGCTTGTGTTCTATCTCCTGATGGAAAGTAAACATCTTCATTGGCTATAATCCATCTTTGAAATTGTTTATACCCGGATCCTTTGCCTTTGTCTTTATCTTTAAAGTATGCATGACCCTTTTTTATAACATCGTAAACATTATACTGCGGGTCATCCATCATTTTTTTATACTCTTGAGCTTGGTATATTATTGGGCATAGAGTTAAAAAAAGAGTAGTTATTTTTAACAAGAATCTATTCATAATGTATTATTTAATTGCATTAATGATATTGAAGTGATTTAAACTTTTTCCATTTGCTAAAAAATTGCTCTTTTTCGCTCCTTTTTTGTCTTTTTTCACTTCCGTAGCTCTACTATGCAACTTAAAAAAGCCTTCAAATGAACAAAAAATGTCTAATTTTCACTGAAACACAAAAAGTTTAAATCACTTCATTCAATACTAGTTTTTAACTTTTACTAATTATTTTTAATATCTAAAATCTGTGATTCGGTAAGAGTTTCAGAGTAAATCCGAACATCATCAATAGCCCCCTGCCAGAAATAACTATCATTATATTCTGCCGATCCTATACGTATATTATTTGTTGAAATGTCTGTATTTATAACAACGATTTCTGAACGGTATGAATTTCCTGTTCCATCAGGAGTATTAGTATCTAAGGCTCCGTCTATATATACTTTAACATCTTTCAACTTGTCACCATCGGCTGAATTGTATGTAACTGCTACATGGTGCCATGCATCATCGTCTAACCCTGTAGTCGTAGATCTTAAAGAACAAGATCCTGCTTCAATTCTAACTCTACCCTCATGAATCATGACATTAAACATTTTACCTTCTGAATTTTGCCCCCATGAAACGATTGTTTTTCTTGAGCCTGCTGTTGTTGTTTTAAACCACGCCGTAACTGTACGTGC